>NZ_QHJE01000001.1:1200000-1897500 GCF_013626205.1 Hyphomicrobium methylovorum | reverse complement strand
TTCAAGACATCGTCGAAAAGAGCGCCGAGCCTCCGCGTCCGCAGGAAACGGCTGAAGCCACTGATGGCAACACGCCCGCTTCGCCGGTTGAAGGAACGGCCGCCTGGCATCCAACGTCCGCAACGGCCGACAGCATCAACACGACCGACATTTTCAAGTCGGCGGACGCACCCGACGAACCCGATGATCTCGAAGATGGCGAAGTCATCGTCGTCAAAGTCGGCGCGCAAGATACGCTCGCAAAAATTCTCGCGAAGGCCGGCGCACCCGATTGGGATGTGCGCAACATGATCGACTCGGGCCGCAACATCTTCCCCGAAAGCGCGCTCGTGCCGGGCCAGGAAGTGCGCATCACGCTGGTGCCGTCGCTCGCAGATCCGAACAAGAAAGAGCCCGCGCGCTACTCGATCTTCTCTGACGGTCATGACCATCTCGTCACCGTCAGCCGCAGCGCTGCAGGCGAATTCGTTGCATCATCGCAGCCGCCGTTCGAACACCAGCTTCAGCTCGTGGCCGACAACGATGGAGACGATCCGCAGAACGCCAGCCTTTATGCCAGCGTGTATCTTGCGGGTTTAACGCAAAGCCTGTCACCGGAAACGATCACGCAGGTTCTTCGCATCAACGCCTTCGATAGCGACTTCCGCCGCCGCGTGCGCCCGGGCGATACGCTTGAAATGTTCTTCGACATGAAGAACGAACAATCGACCGACGGTCCACCGGGCGAACTGCTCTTCACGGCCATGAATACCGGCGGCACGACATATCGCTTCTATCGCTTCCGCTCCGCTGACGGCGTCGTCGACTACTATGACGACGAAGGAAACAACTCGAAAAAATTCCTTGTCCGCAAACCGGTGCGCGGCAACGACGTGCGCCTCACGTCAGGCTTCGGCGTGCGCTATCACCCGCTGTTGAACTCGCGCAAAATGCACACGGGCGTTGACTGGGCCTGCCCAACAGGCACACCGATTTTCGCCGCCGGTAACGGCACGATCGAAGAAGTTGGCCACAAGGGCTATTACGGAAATTACATTCGCGTCCGCCATGCGAACGGCTATCAGACCGCGTACGGCCATATGAGCCGCTTCGCCAAAGTTTCACCCGGCATGAAGGTCCGCCAAGGCGACATCATCGGATACGTCGGCTCGACCGGCCTGTCGTCAGGCCCGCACGTGCACTTCGAAGTGCTCGTCAACAGCCGCTTCGTGGACCCGATGTCGATTCAAGTGCCTCGCGAACGCAAGCTCGAAGGCAAAGACCTCGCAAACTTCCAGAAAGAACGCAGCCACATTGACGAGTTGATGCGTCGCGCGCCGGTGATGACGGCAAACAAGTAAGCGCTCAAGCTGGCGCACAGCACACGTCGCAGCTCGCAATGCTCAGATCCAACCCGTCGCATAATAGACGCCTATGACGACAAACACCGCGAGCGTCTTTATGCAGGTGATCGCGAAAATATCCTTGTAAGACTGGCGATGCGTTAGTCCCGTCACCGCAAGCAGCGTGATGACCGCGCCGTTGTGCGGCAGCGTATCCATCCCGCCCGATGCCATCGCGGCAACCCGATGCAGCACCTCCATGGGAATTCCGGCAGCGTCAGCCGACGCCACGAATTGTTCGGACATCGCCCCGAGCGCAATGCTCAGCCCGCCTGATGCCGAACCGGTGATGCCAGCGAGAGTCGTCACCGTAATCGCTTCGTTGACGAGCGGATTTGGGATCGCCCTTAGCGCGTGAGCGATCGTCGCAAATCCCGGCAAAGCCGCGATCACCGCGCCAAATCCATACTCCGACGCCGTGTTCATCGCCGCCAGCAACGCTCCACCGACAGCGGTCTTCGAACCCTCAGCGAAGTTCGCCGAAACGGCTCGCCACGCGAAAAGAAGAACCGTCAGGATGCCAAGAACAAGCGCGCCTTCGACGGCCCAGAGTGCTGTCAATGCTTCGACGTCCGCCGTCACCGGCTTCCCGCCAGGCGTCAGAACAGTCTCGAATTTTGCGCCATAAAACGCCGGTATCGCGAGGGTCAGGACCTTGCTTGCCACGCCGACAATGATCAGCGAAAGGATCGCAATGCCCGGATGGACACCACCAGCAACCGCAGCAGTTTCCGGTTCATTCAGATGATTTTCGCCATACCCTTCGCCGGCGGCAAAAGCGGATCGACGCCGCCACTCGAGAAAGGCAAGACCCGAAACAAGAATGAAAAGCGACCCGATCACGCCAAGCACGGGCGCCGCCCACGCCGTTGTTTTGAAGAACGTCGTCGGGATGATGTTTTGGATCTGCGGTGTTCCCGGCAGGGAATCCATCGTGAATGTGAAAGCGCCGAGCGCGATGGTCGCCGGGATCAATCGCTTCGGAATATTGCTCTGCCGGAACAACTCCGCCGCGAACGGATAGACCGCGAACACCACGACAAACAGTGACACGCCGCCATACGTCAGCAGCGCCGCGACGAGCACGATGGCCAGTATCGCCCGTTCGCGTCCAAGAAGCGTCACCGTACTCGCGACGATCGCGCGCGCGAATCCTGCAAGCTCGATGACCTTGCCGAAAATCGCACCAAGCAGAAACACGGGAAAATACAGCTTCACGAAGCCAGCCATCTTCTCCATGAAGAGGCCGCTGAATGCAGGCGCTACCGCTGCGGGCTCAGTAAGCAGAACCGCCCCAAGCGCTGCAATCGGTGCGAATAGGATGACGCTGTAACCGCGATAGGCCGCGGTCATCAGAAATACCAGCGCCGCGATAACGACGAGAAAATCCATTCGCGTCTATCCCACTGTCCCGTTGCTTACTTAAACCGAACAACACGCATCGAATAGGCCGTTCCGCAACCGCTTCTGAACACGACGGAAGCATAAGATCGCCTACGAAAGCCTATTTCCCAGATCGCGACGTCCCGCTAAATTAGACGCTCCCGTGGGCACCGTCTCATCGAACTCAACAAGACAAGCAAAGAGCCGGCCGGCACCGCCCGTTACGTCTCGGCGCTTTTCCACCCAAGGTCTTACGATGCAAGACACCGCCGATCATGGCATTCGGTTCGGCCGAATTGCCGCCATGCTGCCCGTTACGGACATTCAACGCGCACGCGATTTCTACATAGGCGTTCTCGGATTCAAATCGACATTTGAAAACGGCAATCCAGTTGGCTTCGTGATTTTGAAACGCGATCAGGCCGAAGTGCATCTCACGCTTCAGCCCAATCACAAGCCTGCCGCGTTCAATGTCGCGCATCTGATGGTGCACGATGTCGACGCCCTGCACGCGCTTTGTCAAAAACACGGAATGCGCGTCATCAAAAAGTTGCAGAACAAAGATTACGGTCTGCGCGCTTTTGTTTTCGCGGACCCGGACGGCAATCGCATCGACGTTGGTCAGCCCATTTAGCCAGCGCACGTCCTACCGATGCGTGCCGCGAATGAACTGACATCGTTCGCGGCACGCATTTTCCGATAAATGAGTACAACACAAATTCGTCACGCCCACTCTGGACGCTCACCCGAACTGTGCGAATCAGCCCGATTTCCTTTACGTTTTTGCTGAGCGACGCAGTGTGCGAAACAACGAGGGGAGACCGCCGATGAAAGCTTTTGCAGGATTGATCGCCGTAACAGCAGGCCTCATGCTTGCAACCGCTCCGGTCAGCGCGCACGAACGCACGACAGACGCAATTCTCGGCGGAGCCGCAGGAGGACTGATTTTCGGTCCGGTGGGCCTCGTCGCGGGCGGCGTCATCGGCTACACGCAAGGACCTAGGATCGCGTGCAAGATCGGTGCGAAACGCTGCTACCGGCACCGCAATCACTATCGTCGCGGCCACTCACGCCGCTAGCGCAAGCTCATTTCTTGCCGGGTTGTTTCATCGTCGTATCTTGCTTCAGGAAGGCGATGATTTTCGCTCGCTCCTTTGCATCCGGAAGTCCGCTGAACAGCGAACCCATATTGTTGCCGGGAATAACCGCGTTGGGATCGGCGATCCACTGATCGAGAGTCTTCTCGTCCCAGACGATATTCGAACCCTTCAGTGAATCCGAATACGCGAACCCCGGAACGATTCCGGCCTTACGCCCGACCACGCCATAGAGCGTCGGCCCCAAGCGATTGTCGCCCTTATCGAACGCATGGCACTCGCGACAATGACCATTGAAAGCCAGTTCGAGATCGTCGGAATTACCTTGCGCCACGCTCGCCGCTGTCAGGCCGAGCATCCCAACACTGGCAGCCAATGCGCCGATGACGATCGCTGATCGAAGGGAAGGAACTTTGATGCGCTGTTTCATGACGACGAAACCGATCTTTGCCGAACGGAGTTCCGGTCTCCGACCTTACAAATAAGACAACTGCCAACAATCCCAATTGCCATTCCCAGGCAAAAAAACATCGCGCCAAGGCTAGCCGTTCGATAATAAAATCGCGCAAAACCGTAGGGAAATCCAAACGATGTCCAAAGTCTGCGTGAGAGGGTTTTCGATATCCATCGATGGTTTCGGAGCCGGACCTGACCAGAGCCTCGACCATCCGTTGGGCCTACGCGGCATGGAACTTCACAAATGGATGTTCGGAACGAAGGCCTTCCGCGTAATGATCGGCGAAGACGGCGGCCTTGACGGAGTCGACGAAGACTACGCGCGCCGCTCAATGGAAAATTTCGGCGCGTTCATCCTTGGCCGCAACATGTTCGGTCCAATCCGCGGACCTTGGCCCGACGAAACTTGGAACGGCTGGTGGGGAACGAACCCGCCCTATCATGCGCCGGTCTTCGTCCTGACGCACTTTCCCCGCCCGCCAGTGGAGATGGACGGCGGGACCACATTCCATTTCGTCACCGATGGCATCGAAGCAGCTCTTGCCCTCGCAAAATCCGCAGCAGGAGAACGGGACATAAAAATCGGCGGAGGCGTCTCGACGGTTCGTCAATACCTCGAACTCGGCGCGATCGATGAAATGCACCTCGCGATGTCACCCGTCGTTCTGGGAAGAGGCGAAGCTCTGTTTTCCGACGTAGACCTGCCGTCGCTCGGCTTCGCCGTCACCGAACACGTCGCGAGTGAAAACGCGACGCACGTGGTTCTCGATCGCCGCGCTACTTGAAGAGCGACGTAAGCGAAAACGATGATGCGACGACCACTGGCGGATTCTCCGCAACTTGCGGATACGGCTCATCGATATAAACGTTGAGGCTCGTCGCGCGATTGCTCTTGATGAGCGAGGCGACGTACGCCCACCCCGATGGCTCCAGCCCGATGCAGGCTTCAGACATCTCGCCCTTCAAACGAACATGGATGGCGATATTCCCGCGCGCGAGTATGGCCGCCGTATGCGCCGGGCTGAACCGCTCTCTGTTCCAAAGCTTGCGCAAGTAGATCCCGGCGACATTCCGCTTCGTTTTCGGACCCCAGGTCACCCGCGATCCGGAATCGCCTGCGAACGAATATTCGCCCGGCGGCAGCGGCCCGATAGCCCGCGCGGCAAAACAATCCGGATCGGGATTGTTGCGGCAAACGTCCCGGCCCGACAATCCCCAAGCGATCGTCATGCCGTTTGCGTCGCTGTCGTTGCTGATGACGAAAAGTCGGCCTGTCTTGATCGTGTATCCCAAACGAAAACTGCGCAGCGATGCAGGCACCTGTCGCACGACATCTTCATATGGGTTGCAGATTTCGCCGCCCGTCAGCTTGCGATCATATCCATTGAGCTTGATCGTCACGTAATCGACGCCCGGCGCGCAATCCCATTGCGGCAGCCCTTTCCTGCCAGCCAAGACCACCGACGACGGCAGCGCCTTCGGTGCAGGTAACGGCTTCACCGCAGGCAGCTTTGCGTCTTTCGGTTCTTTCGGAACGGAGAGCTTCGTATCCCATTTGGCAGCCGGAGCCGGTTCTGGTTGCACTTGCGGCTGCGGCGTGCGGCGAACCTGCTCGCATCTATCGGATAGCTTCGGAGGCTGAATTTGTTTGACGGCCAGACGCCGCGCAATGACGCCGCTGGCGCCCTGATCGATGTAGGCCTGCACCAGCGCCGTCTGAACTTCGATCTGCTCCTGAGAAAGTTCGAAGATGCAGTCCTGATAGATCTGGTCGCCGACCTTGCTGAAGATATCGGCGATCTGATCCGCGCTCACGCCCGGCCCTTCGCTCAAATCTGGAACCGGTTGTGCGCGGCTGTAGTCGGCAGGCATGGCAAGGAGGCCCGCGATTGCGAGCAATACTATCCGTCCGAGGCTGGTTTTAGGCGAATTGAGAAACACGCGCTTGTCCTGGCCAAGTCGATGGGATGCCCGCGAAATACGCGAGGGACACGGGCAACGCCTTGATTATGTCTGCCGTCCGACTCGAAACTGCAAAGGCCTTGAATAGGCATCCCTACTGTACGAGTTGGGGCAAGACAAAGGCTTGCCCAGCCATTCGCACCCGCCCGGCCCAATTCGCGGGTTTCGGAAACTTATCTCGATTTGATTGAAAACGTTAGCGCCACCCATGCGCGGCATGTCGACGAAATAAGGCCACCCGCATACAGAATCGAAAGGGCGGCTCCTCCAAAAGAGAAACCGCCCTTCATTCAATTAAGCCGCGTTCTTCACCGGCCAGCCGTTGATCGTGAGATTGCCGTCACGGACAGAAATCTGCACCGTGTCGCCGTCCTTAACGCCACCCGCCAGGATCTGCTCGGCGAGCGGATCCTGAACGTACCGCTGGATCACGCGTTTCAAAGGACGCGCACCATACGCCGGATCATAACCGCGATTGGCGAGCCATTGCCGGGCCACGTCATCGAGCTCGATCTTGATTTTCCGTTCCGCAACCAACTTCTGCAGACGCGCGAGCTGGATATCGACGATCTTCGTCATCTCGCTCCGCTGCAGACGATGGAACAGAATGATGTCGTCGAGACGGTTCAAAAATTCCGGCCGGAACTTTGCCCGCACTTCCGCCATCACCTCATCGCGAACGGCTTCCGTATCTTCGCCTTCCTTCTGGTTGACGAGATACTCCGCACCGATGTTCGACGTCAGAATGACAATCGTGTTCTTGAAGTCGATCGTGCGTCCCTGACCGTCCGTCAGCCGCCCATCGTCGAGCACCTGAAGCAGAACGTTGAAGACATCGGGATGCGCCTTCTCGATCTCGTCGAACAGCACGATCTGATACGGCCGACGGCGAACCGCTTCCGTCAGCGCGCCACCTTCCTCATAGCCGACATAACCAGGCGGAGCACCGATCAGTCGCGCGACCGAGTGCTTCTCCATGTATTCGGACATATCGATACGGATCAGCGCCGTGTCGTCGTCGAACAAGAATCCGGCCAGCGCCTTCGTCAGCTCGGTCTTTCCGACGCCCGTCGGACCAAGGAACATGAACGAGCCGATTGGCCGGTTCGGATCCTGAAGCCCCGCGCGTGCGCGTCGCACCGCAGTCGAAACCGCGATAACCGCTTCCTTCTGCCCGATGACACGCTTGGAAAGCGCGTCCTCCATTTTGAGCAGCTTGTCGCGCTCGCCTTCGAGCATCTTGTCGACCGGCACGCCCGTCCAGCGCGACACGACGGCCGCGATCTGATCCGGCGTAACGGCCTCTTCGACCATCGCGCCTTTGCCTTCCTGCGACTCGATTGAAGAAATCTTCTTTTCGAGATCCGGAATGAGCCCATAGCGAAGCTCACCCGCACGCGCGAGATCACCCTTGCGCTGCGCCTGTTCAAGGGCGTTGCGCAACGTATCGAGCTCTTCCTTGAGCTTCTGCGCCGAACCGAGCTTCTTTTTCTCGCTCTCCCAGCGCGCCGTCATCGCCTGCGATTTTTCTTCGAGTTCAGCGATCGACTTTTCAAGCCGCCCCAGGCGATCCTTCGATGCCGCGTCCGTCTCCTTTTTCAAGGCTTCCCGCTCGATCATCATCTGCATGAGATCGCGATCGATCGCGTCGAGTTCCTCCGGCTTGGAGTCGACCTGCATCCGGAGACGCGAAGAGGCTTCGTCGACAAGGTCGATGGCCTTATCGGGAAGGAAGCGATCGGTGATGTAGCGGTTCGAAAGCGTCGCCGCCGCAACAAGCGCGCTATCGGTAATACGCACGCCGTGATGCAGCTCATACTTCTCCTTCAAGCCGCGCAGGATCGAAATCGTATCCTCCACGGTCGGCTCGTTGACGAAGATCGGCTGGAATCGCCGAGCAAGTGCCGCATCCTTTTCGATATGCTTGCGATACTCGTCGAGCGTCGTCGCGCCAACGCAGTGCAGTTCGCCACGGGCCAGCGCAGGCTTCAGCAGATTGCCCGCATCCATCGAGCCCTCGGACTTGCCAGCGCCGACGATCGTATGCAGCTCGTCGATGAACAGAATAACCCGCCCCTGTTCGGCTTCGACTTCCGACAGAACGGATTTCAAACGCTCTTCAAACTCGCCGCGATACTTCGCGCCAGCGATCAGCGCGCCCATGTCGAGAGACAGGAGCTTCTTATCCTTGAGGCTTTCCGGAACGTCGCCTTTGACGATGCGCAGCGCCAAGCCTTCGGCAATCGCTGTTTTACCGACGCCGGGCTCACCGATCAGCACGGGATTATTCTTGGTCCGGCGCGACAGAACCTGGATCGTCCGGCGAATTTCTTCGTCACGGCCGATAACCGGATCGAGCTTGCCGTTCGACGCTGCTTCCGTCAGGTCGCGCGAATACCGCTTCAACGCATCGTAAGCCTGCTCCGCCGACGCGGTGTCAGCCGTGCGGCCCTTGCGAATGTCGTTGATGGCCCCGTTGAGCTTCTCCGCGGTCACACCGGCATCGCACAACGCGCGTCCGGCATCCGTCGAAGTGTCGAGCGCCAGCGCCAGAAGCAACCGCTCTGCGGTTACGAATTTGTCGCTCGCCTTGTCCGCCAGCTTCTCCACGGCATCGAATAGCCGCGCGCTCTCCGGCGAGACATAAACGCCGCCAGATCCGCCCGTAACTTTTGGCTTCTTGCCAAGCGCGAGTTCGACGGCCGTCAGCGCCCGCCGCGCGTCGCCGCCCGCACGTCCGATCAACCCACTCGCCAATCCTTCGGGATCGTCGAGCAGAACTTTCAGAAGATGCTCAGGTGTAACTTGCTGGTGATTTTCTCTGAGAGCCAGAGATTGCGCCGACTGAATGAAACCTTTGGCGCGGTCCGTGTAACGTTCGAAATTCATACTTCACCTCCAGCCACGTCGTCCGCCCACTGGCGCGAAAGACATGCCATGCAATTTCAAATCGAGCGCGTCCATGACCCTAGAATAGGCATCATCGCCGTCACCCGTTAGCGATATAGGAGTCGGAGGCGCCGCGAAAAAGGGGAGAGGGCAAAGAAGAATGGCGAGCATTGAACGCAGGTCGCTAATCTAGTCCCGAACTCGTTAAACGAGTGCAAGAAGGATAGCTCGAAAGCCGCGATTAACCGCGTTTGGAGGCACCTCGCGCGGCACGCGCCAAGGGGCTGCCTGGGAGACAAGCCATGGCGTTCGCGCGCCTCCAACACGGCCACGCGTCGCCAAAAACAAAAAATTCGAAGAACTTAAGTCGCGACAGGCGCGCGCCAGGGTACCCTAGCGACACACCCATACTGCAGCCAGCATCAGTCGTCGTCGCTCGATGCCGGAGGTGGCGTCGGCGCGGCTTCGGCAGCGGGCTCTTCCCGGCGGCGGCGAACGGGCCGACGCAGGAATGCTGGCTGCTCCTGTTCGATAGAAGCAGGCGACGGAGCCGGTGCGCGTTCCGCACGCTCGGCGCGCTCCACACGTTCGGGACGTTCCGAACGCTCGGGACGTTCCGCACGTTCGACGCGTTCAGGACGCTCTGCGCGCTCGGCGCGTTCGATAGGCTGAGGCTGCGGTGCGGCATCGGCGGCAACGCGGCCACCCGATCCGTTCACATGCTCACGGTCTGAGCCGTTGCCGCCCTGATAGCGTTCGCGACGGCGGAAACCGCCCTCGCCCTGCTGCTCGCCACCGCCATTTCCATGCGGCCGACGATCTTCGCGATACCGGTTCTCGCCGCCCGAGCCGTTACGGTCGCCGCGGAAATCCTGCCGATCGCCCCGGTCACCGCGCTCGCCGCGGTCAAACCGCTGCCCGTCGTTTCGGTCATGGCGATTGTTGTTGAAACGCTCGCGCTGCTGATCGTGGCGCGGCTGCCGGTTCTCGTACCGGTTCTGATTTTGATTGTCGAAATTGCGCGGCTGCTGCGGAAATCCCTGCTGCTGCTCGCCACCGCCGTTCGCCTGCGGCTGAATACCGAATTCGTCGCCGTCCTCGTCGTACTCATCACCATCGGCGTCGTTCGGACCGGCCAGCGTATGCGTACGCGCCGCACCATTATTGCCCATGGGATCGATACCGCCACCCTGCTGGGCCATCTGCTCGCGATAACCGAGAATGATGCGGTTGTAGTGCTCGGCGTGCTGCAAATAATTCTCAGCCAACACCGGATCGCCCGAAGAGAGCGCGTCACGGGCCAGCGAAACGTACTTCTCTGCGATGTGAGAAGGTGTGCCGCGAATTTTTACGTCCGGCCCCGAACTCTCGAAGCTACGCATCAGCGGGTTTTGCGACTTGCGGTTGTTATTATTGTTGTTCCGACCGCGGCCACGGCGATTCTGCTGTCCTTGCCTCATGGGCTCCCGTTCACACTTGTTGATGTTTTGTTGCCGCCACGCGGCCATCTAGGATGTTCCGCGCCTGTGGTCCTTCGACCAACTTAAAAAGCCGCTTCCTAAAATCACCCACGCCCCACGAAGCACGCCTTACGAAGGCTACACCCGGAAACTCGCCCCGATCGCGTCCGGGCAGTGAATGATGCTCCAAGTCAGACGTCAGAACTCAATCGCCAAACCGTCTGCAAGGAGCGCCTTCTGCAGCAGATACGGCACCGAGCTCGCTTTGCCCGACACTCGCATTCAGCGGGATAAAACCCGCGAAACCTGCGCTGATGATCTGAGATAGGGTGGCCGGCATTTCGCGTCGCGTTGGCGACAAAGCCCGTTCCAAGCACACCCGATCAAACTCTTCAAGTTCTGATATTACCCCGGAAACTGAATTCCGCAAACACCAAAAAATGCACCTGCGTCTAAGGATGTATCTCCAAAGCAACAGCACGGATATGGCCGCCGAGATCGCGTTTCCAAGTTTTCACCCGCCACCCGCATTCGGAAAATATCCGTTCAATATCAGCGTCCTGGCCCGATCCAAATTCGACGATCAGACAACCCTGACGAAGCCGCGGAACGAGCCCGCGCGCAAACTCTCGATATATGTTGAGGCCGTCCCTCCCACCGTCAAGGGCCACAACGGGATCGAAATCTCGAACTTCCGCACCCAGCGTCGCGATGTCACCGGAGGGAATATAGGGAGGATTGGAAACGATGAGATCGAACGTCTCATCACGCCCATCGAGACCACTCGTCAAAACAAATGTGCAGCGATCGCTGACGCCAAGCCGCTCCGCATTTCGCTCGGCAACCGCGAGCGCCGGCGCGCTGACATCCGTCGCAATGCCTGTCGCAAGCGGAAGCTCGGCCAACAGCGTCCCGATCAGAATCCCTGAGCCGGTTCCGATATCGGCAATGCGCACAGGCCGCTCGATAAAGCCCGCCTCTGCGCAAAACGCCATCGCCAGGTCGACCACCGCTTCTGTATCTGGTCTGGGATCGAGCACGTCGGGCGTGACGACAAATTCTCGCCCATAAAATTCTCTGCTGCCGAGAATGCGCGAGATCGGTTCATGACGGAGTCGCCGATGCGCCGCGTCGACAAGCGCGGAAGCCTTGCCGCCAAGCGGACGCTCGGGAGCCGTCAGCAGCGAAGCACCATCAACGCCAAGAACGCCCTGCAGCAGAAACCGCGCATCCCGCTGCGCTGACGCCGCGTCCTCAATCCCGGCATCAACCAGCGCCCGGCTCATTTTGGATAGCGCCGTGGAGACGCTGTCGTCCGGTGAAAAGCTCAGCCCCTCCGCGCGCCCCGCACCGGTGGGGCCCGTCATGCCGCGCTCAAGTCCGCAAGCAGCGTCGCCTGGTGATCGGAGATCAGTGCATCGACCAAAGTATCGAGCGCCCCGCCGGTCATCACCTCTTCGAGGTTATAGAGCGTGAGATTGATCCGATGATCGGTCACGCGCCCCTGCGGAAAGTTGTACGTCCGAATGCGCTGCGAACGATCGCCCGACCCGACCTGAGACTTGCGCGCATCCGATCGCTCCGTCTCTGCGCGTTGCCGTTCGATCTCGAAAATGCGTGCCTTCAACACCGCCATCGCCAGCCGTCGGTTCTGATGCTGCGACTTCTCCGCTGAAACGACGACGATGCCTGTCGGCAAATGCGTCATACGCACGGCGCTATCCGTCTTGTTGACGTGCTGACCGCCCGCGCCGCTGGCCCGCATCGTATCGATGCGAATGTCCTCGGGCTTGATGTCGATGTCGATGTCTTCAGCTTCCGGCAACACCGCAACGGTGGCGGCCGACGTGTGAATGCGTCCGCTCGCTTCAGTGGCAGGCACACGCTGGACCCGGTGGACGCCCGACTCGAATTTCAGCCGCGCAAACACGCCCTCACCCGTCACCGAGGCAACGATTTCCCTGTAGCCGCCGAGGTCGTTCTCTGACGCTGAAATGATTTCCGTCTTCCAGCCGTGAAGATCGGCATAGCGTGTGTACATGCGGAAAAGATCGGCTGCGAACAGCGCCGCCTCATCGCCACCCGTTCCTGCGCGCACTTCGAGAATGGCGCTCTTTTCGTCCGCCGCATCCTTGGGCAACAGCGCGATCTGAAGCTTCTCTTCAAGAGCCTCGATTTGCTCGGCCAAGCTCGAACGCTCGGCATAGGCCAATTCGACCATCTCTTTTTCAGAGGCCGGATCACGAATGACCTGTTCGATATCCGCGCGTTCGGTCTCCGCCTTGCGCAGAGCTTCGATTTGCGCCGCAACCGGGCTCAGTTCCGCAAATTCCTTCGTCAGCTTGACGTAGGCGGCTTGCGAAACGCCATGATTGAGTTCGTCCTGGATCGCCATCCAGCGCTCGAACAGGCGGTCGAGTTTATCGCGCGGCAGTGCTGGCATGAGTGTTCGTTCGGATCCGTTGGGGCGTGCACGAATGCCGCCCGGCGTTGTTAGCGCCGCATCTAACCCGAACCGCTTCCGATCTGCAATTTGTCGACGCGTCGGGACCGGGGATCATCTGTCTCGATCCAGCGGAAACCATCGCGCACGGGCGCAAAGTGTTCCTGGAAATAGACGCTCGCGTGCCGCACCGCCGATCCGAACGGTTGCGAGACGTAATTGAGCACGGACCCGTGGAACAACAAAACCAGCAGAAGCGGCACCGAGAGCGCATAAAGCGCCCGCTGCGGCCGTTCGCGAATTTGGTGCATCGCGTCTCGCGGTATCAGCCGAGCCCCATTGGCGATCGCTGACCGCGCCCGCCCAAGAGGCCGCTCCGCCTGTGCCACATGGCCGCGACCACGCTCCCGAACGGGTTCGGGCTGCTCCTGCGGTGGCGGCGGCAAGAGTGACAGAAGATGACCGAGCGCCGTCAGCACCGGACGGGCGTCGATCCGCGCCATCGCCGCATAGGACATGATGATCTGAACCGTCTCAGGCCATGGCGGGAGGAATTCGACATCCCCCGTCTCGAGCGCTTCGATAACTTCGCTCGGCACACGAAGATAGTCGGCCGCTTGCGGCAGCGTCACACGCAGCGCGCGCCGCAAATCCACGAAGAACCGGGCGAGCATCGCCCGATCCTGCGCGATTTCCGCCTGTCTGGAAATATCGCTTGTAAAAGTTTCGCCACGGCCCTGCCTGACGTGCGCCCCTTGTGCACGTCCGCCGACCGAAGCGTTCCGCCCAACGCCCCTACGCATACATCATCCGGCAACACGCGCCGGCCCCTCAAGTCGAGGCTTATCTTGGTTAAAAATCAGTGATTGTCAAAGGGGATCTCGCCGACTCTCAGTCGTCGATCGCCACGTTCTCTGTTTCCGCGAATTGCTGCAAGGACATGCGCACGTCTTTCGCACCTTCCTTGAGAAGCTCTTCGACACAAAGCGCGGCTTTTTCCGCATCCAGCGAAAGGATCATCGTCTTGATCGGTCCGATCGCCGCGGGCGACATCGACAAAGATCGCAATCCGAGAGCGATCAACGTCATCGCCTCGAGAGTGCTGCCCGCCATCTCGCCGCAAAGCGTAACCGGCACCTTGTATTTCTTCGCCGTCTTGATGAGCGTCTTCAACGCACGCAATGGCCCCGGCGCCAAAACATCGAACCGGCTCGCGACGCGAGCATTCGTTCGGTCTGCCGCAAAAAGAAACTGCATCAGATCGTTCGAACCGACAGATACGAAATCCACCCGCGGCAAAAACGTATCGAGTTCGAACAGCAGCGCCGGAACTTCCAGCATCGCTCCAACGAGGATGTTCGTCGGCAGCTCATGCCCATGCTTCGTGAGAAACGCCTTCTCTCGATCAATCAGCGCGCGAATAGCCAGAAGCTCATAGCTCGCCGAGACCATCGGGATCATCACGCGAAGTTCGCGTCCGGCGGCCGCCTTCATCAACGCGCGCACCTGCAGCCGGAAGAGTTCCGGCCGGTCAAGCACCATGCGGATGGCGCGCCACCCCATGGCCGGGTTTTCTTCCTTCGGCTGTCTGAGATACGGCAGCACCTTGTCGCCGCCGATATCAAGCGTTCGGAATACGACGGGCTTTCCCCGCGCTTCCTCGATCACCGAGCGATAAACCTGCGCCTGCTTATCGAGCCGCGGGAAAGAGTCCGACATCATGAACTGCAGCTCGGTGCGATAGAGCCCGACGCCGTCCGCACCCGATTCCACGAGATGCGACATATCGACGATCAACCCGGCGTTCATCATCAGCGAGATGCGGATGCCGTCCTTCGTGACCGCCGGACGGTCGCGCAGAGACAGATAACGCCGCTGCTTCCGCGCCCGGAAGCGCACCTTGTCGGAATACGCCGAAACGACTTCGCTTGTGGGGCGCAGATGGACTTCGCCCGAAACGGCATCGACGATTGCCGCATCGCCCGCCGTAACGCGGTCAACGACACCCGCCGCCTGTCCAATCGCGGCGATGCCCAGCGCCTTCGCAACGACGGCCACATGGCTCTGGCTCGAACCGTCTTCGACGATCAGGCCTCGCAGGCGGCTGCGATCGTAATCCAGCAGCTCCGCAGGCCCCATCGTCCGCGCAACCAGAATTGCGTCCGACGGCAACCCGCCATCTTCCGAGCTTTTCTCGCGCCCGGCCAAAACCCGCAGCAACCGATCCGACAAATCATCAAGGTCGCGCTGGCGCTCGCGCCAATAGCTATCGTGTTGCCGCAGCATGCGCGTGCGCATCGCATTCTGCACACGCTCCACCGCCGCTTCCGCGGTTAAGCCGCCCTCGACTGCCTCGCGAAGCCTGCGATGCCAGCCCTTGTCGTGCGCAAACATGCGATAGGCTTCGAGCACATCGCGATGCTCGCCGACAGCCGCCAAATGCTCCTGCTCGAACATTGCATCGATGTTCGTCTGCAAACGGTCGAGCGCCACATCCAAACGCTCGACTTCGACGGCCGGATTGTCCGACAGAAGCTGCGTAACGACGATGCGCGGCTCATGCAGCACGACGTGGCCGAGCGCGATCCCGTCGGATAGCGGCTCACCCTCGATCACCGTCGGCTGCGAACGCGAAAACTCGAGCGCCGCGCCCGTTCCCGCCACCGCGCCGGAGACCAGATTTTCCGCGATCACCATCGCGGTCGCCTGCAGAACTTCGACGTCTTCGTCCGAGTATTCTTTTGTCGTGCGGTTTTGGATCACCAGCACGCCCAGCACTTGGCCTGCGCGCGAGATCGGAACAGCCAGCAGCGAGTGATAGATCTCTTCGCTCGTTTCCGGCCTGTAGGAAAACGCCGGATGGCTGGAAGCCTCCGGTTCGTTGACCGTTACGCCCAATTCCGAACAGCGACCGACGAGGCCCTCGCCGCGCTTCATCCGCGTGTTGTGCACGGCAGAGGGATTGAGGCCCTCCGTTGCGAAGAGCTCCAGCGAGCCATCCTGGCGTTTGAGATAGATGGAGCAGACTTCGGCAACCATCACGCCCGAAATCTGCCGGACGATACGATCGAGCTTCTCCTGCCCTTCGCCCCCGTCCGCCATGATTTCGCGCAGGCGGCGCATGATGAGGCGGAGCGACGTTTCGCTCGGCAGTGGTCTTGGATCGTCGCGCCTCGCTACCATCGGCAATCGCCCCCGCCGCCTCGGCGGTCAATCTTCCGGAATTTGAGACGCGGCCGGAGCGGTCGCGTCTAGTCGCTATCTAAGCCGTACGCCGTATGCAGCGTCCGAACAGCAAGTTCAGCATAGGCTGCATCAATCAATACACTGATTTTTATCTCGGAAGTCGAGATGGCGTGAATATTGATGCCCTTTTCGGCGAGAGTTTTGAACATCTGCGCCGCAACACCAGCATGACTGCGCATGCCGACGCCGATCACCGAAATCTTGACCACATCGGCCGAGCTTTTGATGTCGAAATGGCCGATGTCCGCCTTCGCGCGTTTCAGCACATCAAGCGCACGAGGAAGTTCGGTCGAGCGAACCGTGAACGTCATGTCGGTATGTTTACCGTCCGGCGTCACGTTCTGCACGATCATGTCGACGTTGATGCTCGCATCCGACAGCGGCCCGAAAATGCGCGCTGCGACGCCCGGCTTGTCATCAACCTTGAGAAGCGTGACCTTTGCTTCGTCCTTCGCATACGCGATACCGCTGACGACCTGCTGTTCCACGATCTCATCCTCGTCGCAAACGATGGTTCCAATATCTTCGCTATTTTCGATGCTGAACGCCTTCATGGCCTCAGGCGCCACGAAGCTCGAAAGCACGCGCGTCTTCATCTTGTAGACCATGGCAAGTTCGACGGAGCGCGTCTGCAGCACCTTCGAACCCAATGACGCCATTTCGAGCATTTCTTCGTACGAAACCTTGGCAAGCCGCCGAGCTTTCGGAACGATGCGCGGGTCCGTCGTATAGACGCCGTCCACATCGGTGTAGATGTCGCAAACGTCAGCTTCGAGCGCGACCGCAATCGCAACCGCGCTTGTGTCGGAGCCGCCCCGGCCGAGCGTCGCGACCCGATTGCTGTTGGGTTCGATACCCTGAAAGCCGGTGACGACGGCAACTTGGCCGCCCTCGATCGCAGCCTTGAATGCCGTCGCCGGAATGCCGGAGATCCGCGCATATCCATGCGCTTCGTTGGTCTCGATCGGAACCTGCCACCCGGTCCATGAACGTGCATCCACGCCCAGCGCCTGCAACGCGATGGCGAGCAAGCCCGCTGTCACCTGTTCGCCGGTAGCAACGACGGCGTCGTACTCGCGCATGTCATGCAGCGGCGACGCTTCCTGAACCCACGAAACAAGCTGATTGGTCACACCAGACATCGCCGAGACGATAACGGCGACTTTGTTCCCGGCATCGACCTCGCGTTTGACGTGGCGCGCGACATTTTGAATGCGCTCGACGTTGGCGACCGAAGTGCCGCCGAATTTCATTACGACCGTCGCCATCGTGTGGGCGCTTTCCGTCTCGCTGCAAGCTCTGCCCGGGCCCTGATATAGCCAGGACCGTCAGAGCATCCATAATTAGAGGAGTCCGCCGCTTCTTAGCGGCTCTCCCGCCCGCTCGCAACAGCCGAAACACGGGGCCCTGGGCGTGGCGCTTGACATTCACGCCCCTGGACTGACGAGTACCGGCGACGGAGCCAATCATGACCGCCGCCGAGCGCACATCAAACGAACAGCAACCGACCGACGCCACCCTCGATCCCGAGGAGGTGCGCCGATTCTCACGCCTTGCGACCGAATGGTGGGACCCAAACGGGAAATTCCGCCCGCTGCACCAGATCGGACCACCCCGCCTGGGATTCATTCGCAACGAAGCGATTGCCCATTTCGGCGGCGACCCCAAGGCTCTCCGCCCGCTCGCGGGCTTGACCGCACTGGATATCGGCTGCGGTGGCGGTCTCGTTGCTGAACCGCTGGCGCGAATGGGCGCAACTGTCACGGCCATCGACCCGTCCGAACGCAACATCGCCATCGCCAGCGGACACGCCCAAGGCCAGGGCCTCACAATCGATTACCGCGCCGTGCGCGTCGAAGACCTGGTTGTAGAGGGCACGAAATTCGATCTCGTCACCTGCCTCGAAGTCGTGGAGCACGTGCCCGACCCAAAGGCGTTCATTGCCGAATGTGCCGCACTTGTGAAGCCCGGTGGCCTCGCCGTGTTCTCAACCCTCAATCGAACATTCAAGTCGTGGGCGCTGGCGATCGTGGGGGCCGAATACGTTCTCGGATGGCTCCCGCGCGGAACGCATCAATGGGATCGCTTCATTCCGCCGGTCGATCTTGCAGGCTACGCCGAAACTGCGGGCCTTGAAGCGCCACGTTTCGAGGGCATCACCTACAATCCCTTGCAGGACGTCTGGTCACTCAACCCGTCGACGGATGTCAATTACCTGATGTCGGCGAAGAAGGCGCCAGCGTAACGGGCCGGGGTCTGAATACAAACGGGGGCAAGCAGAATGTTTCCGATCGGTGACGACGACAGCGAATTGAGAACCGTGCCCGTCATTACCTACGGGCTGATCGCACTCAATGTGCTGGTGTTCCTGCTGGAGCTCAATTTTGGCGACGACTTCGTCAATGAGTGGGCCTTCATACCCGCGCGCTTCGTTGACGACCCTATCGCCAATGCTCCGACAATTCTAACCGCCATGTTCATGCACGGCGGCTGGATGCACCTCATCGGCAACATGCTATATCTCTACATCTTCGGCGACAACGTCGAAGAATACTTCGGCCGCGTCCGCTACCTCTTATTTTATCTGCTGTCAGGCATCGCGGCGACGTTCGCGCAATTTTACTTCAACCCCGGATCGAGCATTCCGAACGTCGGCGCATCCGGCGCCATCGCTGGCGTCCTCGGCGCCTACATCCTGCTGTTCCCCCGGTCGCGCGTCAGCGTTTTCGTCATCCGCTTCATCGTGGAGATGCCCGCCATCGTCGTCATCGGCATGTGGCTCGTTCTGCAACTTTTCAGCGGCGTCGGCTCCATCGCCCGAACCGATGAAACCATGGATACCGGCGGCATCGCCTATATGGCGCACATCGGCGGCTTCGTCGCAGGCTTCGGATTGGCGTTTTTACTGCGTTCTCGCGATGGGCCGTCGCGAACCGCTTGATCGGGGCATAACGCGCTTGACCCACCGCCGGAGCTGTGGTGATAGCTCCCTCTGGAAATCGTTCAGATGCTGGTATACTCGCCCGCACGATACGAATGCCGCCTTAGCTCAGTTGGTTAGAGCGCCGGTTTGTGGAACCGGAGGTCCTCAGTTCAAGCCTGAGAGGCGGTACCATTCGAAGCCTGTCCGCCAACGTGCGCGCTTCTAGATACCCAGGCCTCGAACTGACATGGCGCCTCCGCGAAGGGTGATCCCTTTTGGTGGGGTTGCATCGACGGCATGTTCGGGCAAACTTAGACCCAATGCCAGCCATCCAAGCGCCGCCGCGCCACAGTCACCGGGAAGGACGTTGGACCATTGGCGGATGACGTAATTCCCGAGGATCTCCGTGACTTCATCCTCGGGCACATTGATTCGATCGCTCAACTCGAAGCTCTGCTGCTTTTGCGCAGGAATCCCCGAGAAAACTGGACGACGGCGAAAGCGGCCCAGCGCCTCTACGTGAGCGAAGCCGAAGCCGCGGGCGCTCTAGAACACCTGTGCGCCAAAGGCCTTCTGACCTGCAGCAATCAAATTTACAATTATGCCGGACAGTCTGAGGCCCAGCAGTCGATGGTTGATCGCCTCGCTGACACCTACACGCGCCATCTGATTCAAGTCACGAACCTCATTCACACCAAGCCGCGCCGACTGCGTGAATTCTCCGATGCCTTCAAACTGCGCAAGGAGCGTCCGTGATAGCTGCGATCACATACAGCCTGTGCGCGTTGACCGCGGCCGTCTGTGCCTACCTGCTTTTGCAGGCTTACCGCCGCGGCGGCTATCGGCTCCTGCTTTGGAGCGGACTCTGCTTCACATTCCTGACGATCAACAATCTGCTGCTCGTTTGCGATAAGCTGATCTTCCCGCAAATCGACTTCTCGCTTTGGCGAAACATGTCCCTGCTGATCGCTTTGGCAATTCTTCTCTATGGTCTGATTTGGGATACCGAATCATGAATGAGCTCAGCGCAGTTATGCTCGGCGCCGGCGCCACCGCATCCCTCGTCGCATCGCTATTCTTCCTGCGATTTTGGCGTCAATCGCGCGACAGTCTTTTTCTCTGGTTCTCCGTTTCGTTCGCAACCGACGCGTGCACACGCTTGATGCTGGGGCTCGGGCACATTGCCGACGAACAGCAACCGTTTTTCTATCTCGCCCGCCTCGCGACGTTCTGCTTCATCATCATCGCGATCGTTCAGAAGAATTGGCCCCGCCGCAACGGCTCTTGAAAAAGCGCCTTGCCGCGAATTCAGCGCCGTAACTCGCGCCAGGACGGTGGAAAATCGTCCTTTTTAATGCTGCGGCCCGCCCAAATCACTTACATCTCGAAAGTACAGTTGCCCCTCAAACCCGGCGTTCCGCAATGACGGCTGTCCTAAACCCCGCCACTGAAGTGTTGCAGGAATTGGCCCGGCGTATTCGCGAGGGGGACTTACGTTCAGCGATCGATGCTGGCCAGCTCGCGAAACTCGCTCACGAACTGAAAACGCCGCTGACTGCAATTGTCGCCGCTGCCGAAGTCATGCGCGACGAGCGGCTCGGCGCCATGGGAAACAGCCACTATCTCGGCTACGCGGCAGACATCCACGAAAGCGCAACCCACGCGCTTGACGTCATCGCCGCATTGCTTGCGGAAGGAAGCCGCCCCGCATCGGTATCGCCGCAACCGCGCAGCATCGATCTTGGTACGCTCGTCGAAAGGACGGTTTCGACGGTACGCGCATTGGCCGAATCGCGCGGCCTCGCGCTTGTCTTCGACCGGCCGCCGAACGAGACACACGTCGCAGCCGAACCGACCGCGCTCCGCCAAATTCTCCTCAACCTGTTGACGAACGCGATCAAGTTCACGCCACGCGGCGGCGAGGTTCGCGTAATTGTCGAAACCCATGCAGACGGACGAGCGCTGCTACAGGTGCGCGACACGGGTTGCGGAATGGATGGCGGCGACAGGGCAATCGCGCTCAATCTTCCCAGCTCCGAGCTTTGGCTCACCAGCAATGGAATCGGCCTGCCCCTCGTCGAACAGCTCATTGACGAAATGGGCGCTGAGTTCGCTTTGGACAGCACACCCTACGAAGGCACAACGGCCTCGATCACGTTCGCGTGCCCGCCGCGCGAGCCATCTAAAACGGCGCTGTAGGGCGAGATCAGCGACTGCAGCTACCCAATTGAAACTTATTAAAATTCTAATGTGAAGATCCTGCTTCGCAAACTGTTGACCACTCCATTGCGATCGCGGTAGCTCATTCAACGGCGCTCATTCGGCGCCCACGCCGATTGCGGCGTTAACCGATACCGGGGCCTTGAACCTCGCTTATTGGAGCTGAGAATGACTCGAACCTGCACCGCGCTTTCCCGCGTTGACGCCCGAAGTGACGCCGCCTCTCAGGAGGGTCGCTTCCATGGCTAATTCTCAACCGGCCACTCGCCGCGAAACATCTCGCCCATCCGCTGAAGTTGTACCGTTGCCCGCGAAGGCGCCGGAGCGCCTCGTCGGTATCGGTTTCCGTTGCTGGCTGGCTGGCCTCTCCACCGGCGACATCAAGTGCTGGGAAGATGCCTGGAACTCGTTCTCTGGCATTCTTGGTCCTGACCAGGCGAAGGCGCTGCTGCTCGATCTTTCGAAGTTCGTGCGCGCCGTAAAAGCCAACGCTCAGCGCGATATCGAAATCTCTCCCTCTGGCTGCCGCAGCTTCTGTCGCGACGAATGCCTCGCGATTTCAATTATCGCGGCTTGCCAGCATGACGAGCGTCAGGCTCTGACGGCTTCCGCCGCTGCTCTGATTGGCTCGGAAGATATCGGCGACACGCTCAACGGCGCACAAGCGCTTGCGGCGACGCTGAGACAAGCAAATCAAATGCTCTGCGCCGAGTCCGTTTGCCCGGCAACGTGCGGTCTACGCGCAAAGCGCCGCCGCCTGATGTAGTTGGCGGGCGCGGCAACGCGCCCAACACACTTCACTTCAATTGCGATCCAGATACGCCTGCACCTCTTCAGCCGTACGCATCCGAGCGTCGGACGAAAGATGCAGGCCCGTTTTCGTACGCCGCCAAAGAACGTCTTCGGCCTGCGTAGCCCATTCATCGGCCTTGAGATACGAAATCTCCCGAGCGGTCAGCCCGGCACCGAAGTCTGGTCCTAAGTCAGCAAACGATTGTGCGCCGTCGAGCACGCGCACACTGCGCGTTCCGTAGCGGCGTGCGAGCCGCGCAAGATAGGCCCGCTCGAAACCGCTATTCGCCGTCACGAACGTGTCGAACCAGCTATCGAATGTATCGCACTGCAAGTCTCCGCCCGGTAATGGCGTCGACGCCGTCGTGCTAGCGCGCGCGCTCGGGAAGTAACGAACGAGCATGTTCAGAACTGCTTCGGATAGCCGCCTGTATGTCGTGATCTTCCCGCCGATGACATGCACGACGGGCGCGCCAGCCTCATCTATCAGCTCCAAACGGTAGTCACGCGTAACAGACGACGCATCCGAACTGCCATCGTCATCAAGCGGACGCACACCGGCAAATCGCCAGACGATATCCGCCTCACAAAGGGGCACACGGAGAAACCGGTTTACCGCTGCAATCAGATACCGGTCTTCCTCGACGGTTGCCCGAGCGGCGTCAGGCTCGCCCGCAATCGCCTCCTCCGTCGTCCCGATAAGCGTGAATGACTCTTCAAACGGCATCATGAAAACAACGCGGCCGTCGTCGTTCTGCAATGTGTAAGCAGCCTCACCCGTGCCGATGCGCGGAACAACGATGTGACTGCCCTTCACCAATCGCAGCTTTTTGCGCTCACGCGCCGCAACCGGAAACAAGTGCGCAACGTCTTCGACCCAAGGTCCCGCTGCATTGACAACCGCACGCGCCGCCACGCGTCGGCTATCCGCTCCAAGCGTAACGATCCAGACGCCATTTTTCTGACTGAGCGCCCGAACCGGACAGCGCGTTTCGATACGTGCACCCGCTTCCCGCGCAGCAATTGCGTTGAGAACGACGAGCCGCGCATCATCAACCGAGCAATCCCAATAAGAAAATCCGTTCGTGAATTTATCGCTGAGGACCGAGCCAGCCGGATCGCACGCCAGCTTGATTGCACGCGAACCACCGAGCGCCTTTCGCGCCGCCAAATGATCGTAGAGAAACAGCCCCGCACGGATCACCGCCCGATGGCGCATACCGGGAACGTGAGGAAGAACGAAACGCAACGGACGAATAATATGCGGCGCTTTTTCTAAAAGGACCTCGCGCTCCGCGAGCGCTTTCCGCACCAGGCCGAATTCATTGTGTTCGAGATATCGCAGACCGCCGTGAATGAGTTTGGAGCTTGCCGACGACGTCGCGCCGCCGAGATCACGTGCCTCCGCAAGCAGTACACTCAGCCCGCGGGTTGCAGCATCCGCGGCGATGCCTGCACCGTTGATCCCGCCGCCGATTACAACCAGATCGAAGATGTCATCGGGCATGCGTCGCCACCGCTCCTATCGATCGGGTGGCAACAATAGGTGAATCGCGAAGCAACGCGAAGGCTTAGACCGGGTTTGAAGCCCGCCTCGGATCGCGCGCGAGCAGGCTTGCCAGAATTCCAGCTACGATGGCGGCCGGAACGGCAATGAGGACGATCGCGGCGGATCGCAATCCCCACCAATTCGCGATCGTGTACGCATGCTTCATCAGCGCATCGTTTGCCTTCGCCGCAGCCAGCGGATCGGCAGCCTGCAGAACCGCCGCTTCCAGATTGGCCAGTCGTTGCGCCGCCTCCGGCGCAGCGTCAGACCAGAAGCCAGCGACCTTGAAGAACTGAACCGGCATGAGTTCAACGCCAATCAGATAGAGCGCCGCGATGCCACCGCCGACGACCATGGCCGCGAGCGCGCCCGACCGATTCATATGCCGCCAATGAAGACCCATCACGACCGGCGCGAACAACCCGGCCGCCAGCAGCGCGAACCCCTGCGCCGCCAGAATTCCGCTGCTCGTCGTCGACACAGCCGCAACGATCGACGCAGAAATCACGACCAGCGCGCCGACCAGCAATGCGCGAAAATCAACATCGATCTCGTCGGCACTTCCGTTGACGCGGCTCTCCGCTTCGGCCGTCATCAACCCAGCCAACAGCGCGTTGCCCACAAGGAGCGACGCGAGAAGCGCCGCCAGCGCCATCGGCATCTGAAGGTAGGATGAAACTCCGCCGAGCATCGGCGCAGCACCCACAAATCCATCCGTCGCGACTGCAATATCCTGAAGCCGGAGGAAGCCGCGATGACCGGAGGCGCTGCCGCAAGCCGCAACGATATCCGCTGCAACGGACGTCGTCTTTCCGCAAATCTGAACCCAGCCGAGGCCGCTTGCATCCGCAAAGGATTGCGGCAAAGCGGCCGTTTCGATCGCCTTCCCCAGCGCGCTTTCGATCGCCGTGTGATCGTAGATCGCAAGAAGCGGCAAGCTAAGCCCGACGATTGCAACAATCACCAAAGTCGTCGCGCTTCGCCGCACCGCATCTCCGGGCCCCACAACCGATTGCGACAGGTGCCGGCCGAGGAGATATGGCGCCACCGCGAGGCCAAGCGCCACCGCGAGAAGCAGCCCGGCAAAGTTCTTCATCGGCAATTGCAGAAACGGTGATGCCATCGGCGTCAGCGATTTGACGTCCGACAGGCGATCGATGATGAGCGTTTGGCTGAGATTGGCGAGGTGCTCCAACGCCGCCCCAATGCCGAGATGAAGCAGGGGCGAACCTACCGCAACGGCAAGCCCAACGAACGAGAGCAAAAACCCAGCGAGTACAGTCAAAAATCCGAGGCCCGCGAGCCGTTTCACCGAAAGCACGCTGCCCAGCAGCCAGACACCGGCAACCGCAAGCGAGACGAGCGTGACCGCCGACATGTACGCGGTCCAGGTCACGCCCTGCAGCGCATAAGCGCCAGCCTTGATATCCGCCGCCAGAATAAGAACGGTCGCGGCAGCCATGAAAATGAGGGCGAGCTTTCTTGGCGCACCGCCGCCGTAGCGAACCGTGAAAAACCCGCTGATGGATCGAACTGGGTAAAGGACGAAACGGGGTGCCGCCAGAATGGCGAGAAGCGCCACGCCGCCGACGAGACCCAGTGGCAAAGCCAGCCCGTCATATCCAACGGCGGCGACGTACCCGGTATATCCGATGAGAACCGCCGCGCCGACGATCTCACCAGCAAACACAAGCGCAGGCCGAATGCCTTCGCCCTCTGGCTTTCCGCCTGCCAGCCGCGAGTACACCAGCACAAGCGCGACGAGCCCCAGCGCTGCACCTTGCGCGGTAATCCAATAGCCAACCGGAGCGCCACCGACGCGGAAGAGATTAAAACTGAGAGCAAGGAGCGGCAGCCCAACAACAAGAACCAGCCAGACCGCTACACTGATCAAGATCAACCGGCGCGACGGTCGACTCGCGCCGGAAATGTCCCCTTGCCCCATATCTTCCATTCCTCCCGCCGTAGGGGCGCTTTTCAGCGAGAAACGCGGTGCGATCAAGGCAAGGCGTTGTCTAACCACTGGGAGCTTAGGCGCGCCGGACGACGGACACTATGGAGAAAACCATGAAGCCATAGACCGCGACCTTGCTTGATCGCTCTACCGCAACCGTGACCCTTCCCCAGAAACACATTTGGGGTGGCACGACGAAGCGCACCACCCCAATTGTTTCGTCCCTAGACTTGGACCTTTATTTTTGTTTTTTGTCTGCTGGCGACCGGTCCGCCGTCACAAGCGCGGGCACCATGGACTATCGCGACTTATGCGTCAAGTCACCGCGCGACATAAAAAATTTGAGATTTTACGACATCCAATTGTCACTCAATCCCGGCGCAAGGCATCAGTGATCGTGGGTGTGTTGCGCCGTATCGCCGCTTCCCGGCTGACCCTTAAATCCATGCGGACCCATCGCCCCCATCGGCTCAACCGTTGCCTTTACAGAAACCGGTCCGGCTTTCTCAAAATTGAGCGTTAGGTCTACCGAATCGCCTTCCTTCAGCGGCTGTTTGAGATTGAACAGCATGATGTGATCACCCATCGGCTTGAGCATATGCGACGAGCCCGCCGCGATGTCTAGCCCCTCCAGGCGGCGCATCTTCATGACGCCATTGTCCATAATGTGCGTGTGAATTTCGACCCGTTCGGCAGCCGGCGACGACGCGCTTGTCAGCCTGTCCGACGTCGATGCGTCTGTCTTGATTTCGAGGAAAGCTGCACCGACATTTGCGCCTGTCGGCGTTGCCCTCACCCACGGGTGCGAGATCGTTACGCCTTTGCTCGACACCTCGTGAGCCGAGGCGGCGGCTGGGACAGCCAGCAAAAGACCGAAAGCTAGGACTAGTGCGCGCATAGAATTCCTCCTGCCAGCATGTTCGGAAAACTTACAGGTTATCTTCCTCCTAAGGCATGCGGCACGAGGCGCTTTCCTACGGGACCTGCCTTAATCGCGAGGCTCTTAACCTAACGAAAGCGGGATTTGTGCTAGGACTCTCGCGGCGCAATCGGCATCGGGTCTGAACTCTTGTCCTCCCCCAAACGCATTCTTCTCATCGTCTCGGGCGGCATCGCAGCCTACAAAGCCCTCGAACTGGTTCGGCGTCTGCAGGACCGCCGGTATCGGGTGCGCGTTGTCATGACCAAAGCCGCAACCGAATTCGTTACGCCGCTGTCGTTCTCCGCGCTGACGAACGACCGCGTCTTCACGGATCTTTTCGATCTCGATGACGAGCGCGAGATCGGCCATATCCGCCTCGCGCGCGACCATGACGCAATCGTTATTGCTCCGGCGACGGCTGACCTCATCGCGAAAATGGCAGGCGGCCACGCGAACGATCTCGCAACAGCCATCCTCCTCGCAACCGACAAGCCCGTCCTCGTCGCCCCGGCGATGAACCCGCACATGT
Source organism: Hyphomicrobium methylovorum (assembly GCF_013626205.1). Lineage (NCBI taxonomy): Bacteria > Pseudomonadati > Pseudomonadota > Alphaproteobacteria > Hyphomicrobiales > Hyphomicrobiaceae > Hyphomicrobium > Hyphomicrobium methylovorum. The sequence goes on along the minus strand of NZ_QHJE01000001.1, from coordinate 1,870,293 downwards.
GGCAGCACCAGGCGACGCGCCGCAACGTCGAACAGCTCAAGCGTGACGGCGTCCGCTTCATCGGTCCGGCAGAAGGCGAGATGGCCGAAAAAGGTGAAGCAGGCCCCGGCCGCCTTGTCGAAGTTCCTGAGCTTGTCGCCGCCATCGAGTCTCTGCTCTCAACGGCGAGCCCGATCGAACCGCAGTCTCTCGCGGGTCGGCACGTCATCGTGACAAGCGGACCGACGCACGAGCAGATCGATCCTGTCCGCTATCTTGCCAATCGCTCGTCTGGCAAACAGGGCTATGAACTTGCTACAGCCGCGGCACGGCTTGGCGCACGCGTTACGCTCGTCTCAGGGCCCGTCACGCTGGCGGATCCAGCGGGTGTCACCGTTGTCCGCGTTACGGAAGCCGCAGAGATGCAGCGCGCGGTTGAGGCGGCACTGCCCGCGGACATTGCAATATTTGCAGCCGCCGTCGCCGACTGGCGGATCGCCTCGCCGAGCACGGCAAAAATCAAAAAAAATGCGGACGCCGCGCCGCCGACACTCGTTCTCGCTGAGAACGCCGACATTCTGAAAGAAATCGCTCACCGCAAAACGAAGCGCCCTGCGCTCGTCATCGGCTTTGCCGCGGAAACGAACGACGTGCTTGAGCACGCCAAACGAAAATTGAAAACAAAAGGCGCCGATTGGATTGTTGCAAATGACGTCTCGCCCCAGACCGGCATCATGGGCGGTGATCGCAATACCGTACATCTACTCACGGGCGCCGGTATTGAAAGCTGGCCAGACATGAGCAAGGCCGACGTCGCCCGCCAGCTCATCGCAATGGCCGCTAAACACCTTGCAGCAAAGCGAGCTGCCGCCGAATGACACCACGTAAATCGCCGTCACGACGACGCGCTGCCATCGTCAATATCCTTCGACTTAAGCATGCCGAAGGCCTGCCGCTTCCCGCGTACCAAACCGCCGATGCCGCCGGATTCGATCTGCTCGCGGCATTGCCAGCGAAAGAACCCCTCGTCCTCGATCCCGGCAAGCGCGCGCTCATCCCCACCGGCCTGGCTTTCGAACTGCCGCCGGAGATGGAAGCACAAATACGTCCGCGCTCGGGCCTCGCCGCCAAATTCGGCATCACCGTCTTGAATAGCCCTGGCACGATCGATGCGGACTATCGTGGCGAAGTCGCTGTCATTCTCATCAATCTCGGCGAAGCTCCGTTTACGGTCGAACGCGGCGAGCGCATCGCGCAAATGATCGTCGCGCCGGTATCTCGCATCGCGCTTCGCGAACGTGCGATACTTTCGCCTACGAAACGCGGCGCAGGAGGATTTGGCTCGACTGGCACAGCCACCAGATCCTCTCCGGAACCGAAAAGAGAGAACGCAGTTTCAAAGCGAGCTCGAACATCGCAATCAAAATCCCGCATTGCACCCGCGCCGCGAAAGCGCAAAGGCAAAAAAGTGCAATAGTTATTGGAATTTATGCGGTCAGCGCCTCTTGAGGCGCGCACGTGAACCTGCCAAAAACAGGCTTGGCCTTCCATCGCACCGAAACCCTAAGAAGTGCACATCGAGACATCCATGACAAAAACTTCTGAGATAAAAACTCTCGCCGCCACAAGTACCTGGGGCCGCGGTCGAGTTTACGAGAACATCGCCGAAACCATCGGCCACACGCCGCTTGTGCGGCTCTCGCGCATCAAAGCTGCAGCGAACCTCAAAGCCGATATTCTTCTCAAACTGGAATTCTTCAATCCGCTGTCGTCGGTGAAGGATCGCATCGGCGTCGCGATGATCGACGTTCTCGAAGCTGAAGGGCGCATCAAGCCGGGTAAAACGGTTCTTGTCGAACCAACGTCTGGTAATACGGGCGTCGGCCTTGCGTTCGTCGCCGCTGCGCGCGGGTATCGGCTCATTCTCGTGATGCCCGAAACGATGTCGATCGAGCGCCGCAAAATTCTCACGCATCTCGGCGCAGAGCTGGAACTGACTCCGGGCGCGGGCGGCATGCCGTTCGCTTTGGAACGCGCCGCGGAAATCGCGAAATCGCTTCCGGACGCAGTCATTCCCTCACAGTTCGAAAATCCGGCCAACCCGCTCGTGCATGAATTGACCACGGGCGAGGAAATCTACAACGACACCGGCGGCAAGATTGATGCACTCGTTGTCGGCGTTGGCACGGGCGGCACGCTGACGGGCGTCGGCCGCGTTCTCAAAAAGCGCGTTCCGGGCGTGAAGATCATCGCCGTCGAACCGACGACGAGCGCGGTGATTTCCGGTCAGCCGAAGGGTCCGCACAAAATCCAGGGTCTGGGCGCGGGCTTCATCCCCAAGAACCTCGACACAGACTTGATCGACGAAGTCGTGACCGTCTCAAGCGAAACGGCATTCGAGGTTTCCCGCCAGGTTGCAAAGCTCGAAGGCATTCCGGGTGGCATATCCACCGGCGCCAACGTGGCGGCCGCAATTGCGATCGCCGAACGTCCCGAGTACGCCGGCAAAACCATCGTTACGGTTGCGCCGTCGTCCGCTGAGCGTTACTTTTCAAGTGAACTTTTTGTAGAACCGCCGGCCAAAACCTAGGGCCGAGTTTGAGGAGCCCATGGCGACACTCACTGCCGAGGAGGTGCAACGGTATAAGCGCCACCTCGCGCTGCGAGACGTCGGTGCTCCCGGGCAGCAAAAACTCAAGGCGGCTCGCGTCCTCGTCGTAGGCGCGGGCGGCCTTGGTTCCCCAGTCGCCATGTATCTCGCCGCGGCCGGCGTCGGCACCATCGGCATCATCGACGATGATCGCGTCGCAGTAGATAATCTGCAGCGCCAGATCGCCCACACTGTCAGCGATACGGGCCGGTTGAAGGTGGAAAGCGCGCAGGACGCAATCCATCGCATCAATCCGCTCGTAAAGGTCGAAACGTTCGCAGAGCGCCTCAACGCCGCGAATGCCATGAGTGTCATCCAGAGCTTCGACATCGTTGCGGACGGCTCCGACAACTTCGCGACGCGCTATCTTGTGGCTGACGCCTGCTACTTTGCGAAACGGCCATTGGCTTACGCGGCACTCGGATCGTTCGACGGTTACATCTCGCTCTTCAAGCCGCACGAGACGGATCCTTCCGGAACTCGCTACCCGACGCTCCGGTGTCTCTTCCCCGAACCGCCACCCGCGGGCCTTGTCGCAAATTGCTCGGAAGTCGGCGTGCTTGGCCCCATCGCCGGAGTCATCGGCACGCTTCAGGCGACGGAAGTTGTAAAGGAAATCCTTGGGCTGGGAGAAAGCCTCGCCGGACGCCTTTTGATCTACGACGGACTAGCGACCCGCTTCGAGACCGTGGGAATCGCCTGGGACCCCGAGAATCCTCTTTCAGGCGCGAATCCAACGATCTTCGATCTTTCCGCCCATCAGACCCCTGACGGCCGAACCTGCGCCGCTGAGTAGCCACGGCAAGAATCCCTATTTCGCTACCCGCCCTCCGCTGAATGCTCGATTTCGTGCGACGTTCAGTGCATATCTTTCGCCTCTACGCCTGAAATACCGCAGGAGCGTCTGTGCCGCCGCTGTTCGCGAATATCTGGTTCCTGCTGAAGGAATTGCTGCGCGTGCCAGTCGACATCCTCCTGGGCACGGCGAGGCGCAGCTACGTTGTCTCCGCATACGTCGCCGCGCCAAAAGACATTTGTTGGGACGTCATCTCCGCCCACAAGATCCGCCTTGAGGGCTCGCCGTCCGTAGAACTCGATACCGAGCCCGATGCATCCCGCCCAGGCGTGTACGTCGGCGTCTGCAAATTCGACGGCCGGTCCATTCCATTCGCCTACCAGATTGTAGACGAGCGCGATGGCGAAGCCCTGACGGTGCGGCTACTGACGGACGAATCCGACCCGATCTATCACCTCGGCGAAGATTACCTCGCCGCCGTCGCGCTCGTGGGCGATGAGCGGAACGCGATGATTACGAACACCTGCGAGCTGACGCACACGCGCTTCTTCACGCGGCTCATCATGCCGCTCACCGTGCTCCGCAACATCAGCGCTCTCAAGCGCACAGCCGAAGCCCGGGCGGGCACAAGCGAGGCCATAGGCGGTAAGCAGATCAAGAACGCATTGATCACCGGAGCACTCACCTTCGCGAGCTTTTTCGCTTTGTTCGGCGGTTCCATCGCAATCAGTCTTCTAATCGTCATTCTGCTCCACGAGATCGGCCACGTGATCGCCATGCGATGGGCGGGCATCACCGTTCGCGGAATCTATTTCTTGCCCTTCTTCGGTGGCGTCGCCGTTGGCGAAAGTGCTGGCTCAAACCAGCTGACGCGCGGCCTCGTCGCCCTGATGGGGCCGGGCTTCAGCATGCTACCGACCAGTGTTTTCCTGCTGCTCAGCCTGCAAAATGGCGACCCGACGCTCACAAACCTTGCGTTGATCAGCGCGCTTCTGAACGGCTTCAACCTTCTGCCGATCATGCCGTTAGACGGCGGCCGCGTGCTCGAAGCTCTGATGTCGCGGATCGGCAATGCAGCAGCGCGAGCCGTCCACGCCATAACGATGTCGGCAGGCATCGGGCTCGCTGCAGTCTTTGGGGATTATCTGCTGGTGGGGCTGCTTCTCATCATCGCGCCCTCAATCCTCAGAACGCCGGGAAACTCGGACACGGACTGCGCGCCGCTCAACCGCTCCGAGTTGGCGTGGCTCACGATAGCCTACATCGCAGTATTCGTATTCTACATCGCAGTGACGATGCAGATCTGGGCGGGAACACCGCTGCCCGCCGACTGATCGGCGGGCCAGACATTGTTTTAGAACATCGCCGGATGAACGCGGTCAGGCGGAGCATGACCGTCGGCAAATGCCTTGATGTTGATGATCACCTTCTCGCCCATGTCGATCCGGCCTTCAATCGTCGCCGAACTCATGTGCGGAAGAGCTACCACCCGATTGGAAGCCAGCAAGCGCGGATTGACCGCCGGCTCGTGCTCGAACACGTCGAGTCCGGCGCCTGCGATCGCGCCCGTTTCCAGCAGACGCGCCAGCGCGTTCTCATCGACGACCTCACCGCGCGCGGTGTTGACGAGATACGCCGTCGGCTTCAGCAGCTTCAAACGCCGCGCCGATAGGAGATGATACGTCCCCGGTGTGTGCGGGCAGTTGATCGAAACAATGTCGACACGCGTCAACATCTGATCGAGGCTCTCCCAGAAGGTTGCCTCGAGTTCCTCCTCGATCTCTTCACCGAGCCGGCGGCGGTTGTGATAGTGGATCTGCAGCCCGAAAGCTTTCGCGCGCCGCGCAACGGCCTGACCGATGCGGCCCATGCCGACGATCCCAAGCCGCTTGTTATAAATCCGACGCCCAAGCATCCAGGTGGGCGACCATCCCTGCCACTTCGTAGCCGGGTCGCGCATATAGGCGGCGCCCTCTGCGAGACGACGCGGCACGGCCAGGATAAGCGCCATCGTCATATCGGCCGTGTCTTCCGTAAGAACACCCGGCGTATTGGTGACGAGAATACCGCGGTTGCGAGCGGTATCGAGATCGACGTTGTCGACGCCCGTTCCAAAGTTCGCGATCAAGCGCAGCTTCGGTCCAGCCTGCGTCAGCACCGAGCGATCCACGCGGTCCGTGACAGTCGGCACCAGAACGTCGGCAACGCCCGCCGCTTCGATCAGCTGGGCTTGTGTAAACGGCTTGTCGTCGGCGTTCAGCCGGGTATCGAACAGCTCACACATGCGCGTTTCCACGACGTCGGGAAGCTTGCGCGTGACGATGACGACCGGTTTCTTCTGTGCTGCTGGCATTCGCTTTCCATCGGGGGAGGGCATTGCAGGGCCGCCACAGGGCGTCTCCGCTTGAGATTGTGCGGCCCCGTGTCTATCAGATGGCCTTTGCGAAGACAAAGTCCTGTTTCAATCAGCATTGCCAATGAGACCGTTCGTCATGCCTTGGCGAACCAAGAGGCCTCCGAATCGTCGCCAATGACCACTTCTCCTCTTCCGTGCCTGAAAATTGTGCCATGGGCATTTCGCTGGGCTCGGGTTCTAACACTTTTCGCTTTAATAGCGACGAGCACAGCTCTGCTTACGCCCTCTCAAGTGCGCGCGCAAAATACGGACAGCGCCGCTCCCGTGGGAAGCGGCCTGCCACTGCCCCGCTTCGTGAGCCTCAAATCCGATCGCGTGAACCTGCGAAATGGTCCCGGCACGGATTATCCAACCGGCTGGGTCTTTCGCAGGGCAGGTCTGCCGCTTGAAATCGTCAAGGAATTCGAAGGCTGGCGCAAAGTCCGCGATGCAGAAGGCGCGACGGGCTGGGTGCTTCAGTCGTTCCTATCAGGCCGCCGAACGGGCCTCGTCGTGCCGTGGGACCGCAAAGCAGGCGCGCCGCCCGCAATCGTGCCGATCATGGCAACCGATAGCGACCGCGCTGGCGTCGTTGCAAATGTTGAAGCAGGTGTGATCGCCGACATCCATTCGTGCGACGGCCGCTGGTGCCGTGTCACAGTGGGGAAATACGTCGGCTATATTCTTCAAAAGAAGTTATGGGGCGTCTACGAAGGCGAGACGATCAAATAGAACCGCAGCCAGCAAAACCGGCTGCGCTGAACGTAACGTGCGATCGTTATTCCTTCGACGCGTCTTTCGTGAGCCGCACAACAACGTCGACATGCGTGATGCGCATGCCCGCGGGCGGCTGCGGCAGGCCCTCGACGCGGATCGCATCGCCGGGAATATCCATAAGCTCGCCGTTGTTTTCGATCAGGAAGTGGTTGTGGTTCGACGTGTTGGTATCGAAATAAGCTTTCGAGCCCTCGATCGCCAACTCACGCACGAGACCCGCCCGCTTGAACTGGTGCAGCGTATTGTAGACGGTGGCCAGAGAGACATGCTCTCCCAGCGCCGCAACTTCGGCATGCAGCTGCTCTGCGGTCACGTGACGATCACCATTGCCGAACAGGAGCCGCCCTAAAGCAAGGCGCTGCCGTGTCGGGCGCAAACCGGACTGGCGCAGCAAATCGGGAACGACCGCGTTCATTGTCACATCAGGCTCTGTCGATGGGTTATCGTGCATTTCCGTTTGAACTACCGCGTTGAAAGTCCCACGTTCACTCCGGTCAATCGTATGTAAGAACTGTACCGGTCTCAAGAAAGTATACTGTGATGCGGCAAAACCCGCAACTTGCGACAAAAATCCCAGATCTTTCAGCGGGCGCGCTACCTACAAAGGGGAATCTGCCGATGCTAGGCGTCAGCCATGGTGTGTGTTAGGAGCCCTTGCTGACGCGCGGGCAGCGTCAAAAATCAATCGAAACGCCGTCGCGCCGCCGAGCGCAAGACGAGGGATTACATGGCGGAACGCCGCTCAAGCTACGAATTCGAAGACCTTTTGGCCTGCGGCCGCGGCGAGCTATTCGGCCCCGGAAACGCGCAGTTGCCTCTTCCGCCGATGCTGATGTTCGACCGCATTTCCGCGATTTCGGACACCGGCGGAGCTCATGGCAAAGGCCAGATTGTTGCTGAGCTAAAGGTCGCAGGCAATGAACGGCTCGATTGGCTTTTCGCCTGCCACTTTCAGGGCGATCCCGTCATGCCGGGATGCCTCGGTCTGGATGCGCTGTGGCAGCTCACGGGCTTCTTTTTGGGCTGGACGGGTTTGACGGGCCAGGGCCGTGCGTCCGGCGTCGGCGAGGTCAAATTCATGCGCGAAGTCACGCCCGACGTGCAGCGTCTCGAATATGTCATAGATGTGAAGCGAGTCATTGCCCGGAAGCTGAAACTCGCGGAAGCAGATGGCGTCCTGAAAGCTGACGGCGAGATTATATACACAGCCAAAGATCTGAGGGTCCTACTCAAGTCGAGTGAAGGCACTTAAGCGTTGCGCGTTGCCCCGATTGCCTCGCGGGCTATGCACAAACCGCAGGAGATTAGGAGCGCATGCGGCGCGTTGTTGTTACGGGAATGGGCATCGTTTCCTCGATTGGAAACAACACCCAAGAAGTTCTGGCTTCGCTGAGGGAAGCGAAATCAGGAATTTCGCGTGCCGAGAAGTACGCTGAACTCGGCTTCAAATGCCAGGTCCACGGTGCTCCCCACATTGAGTGGGAAAGCATGGTGCCGCGGAAACCGCGCCGCTTCATGAATCCGGGCGTGGGCTGGAATTGGATCGCGATGGATCAAGCGATCCGCGATGCCGGTCTCGAACAGACGGACGTCGTCAACGAACGCACCGGCGTCATTGTCGGCTCCGGTGGCCCGTCCACGCGCGCCATCGTCGAAGCCGCCGAAACAACGCTCAAGAACACGAGCCCGAAAAAGATCGGACCGTTCGAAGTTCCAAAGGGCATGTCCTCCGGACCTTCCGCGGCGTTGGCGACCGCCTTCCAAATCAAGGGCGTCAATTATTCGATCTCGTCTGCATGCGCGACGAGCGCGCACTGCATCGGGAACGCCACCGAACTCATTCAGTGGGGCAAGCAGGACATCATGCTTGCTGGCGGCTGTGAGGAACTCGACTGGACGCTGTCCGATCTGTTTGACGCCATGGGCGCAATGTCGACCGGCTTCAATGAGGCTCCGGAAAAAGCAAGCCGCCCCTACGATAAGGATCGCGACGGCTTCGTCATCGCGGGCGGAGCTGGCGTTCTCGTGCTCGAAGAGCTTGAGCATGCGAAAGCACGCGGCGCAAAAATCTACGCTGAAGTCACCGGCTACGGCGCAACGTCTGACGGCTTCGATATGGTCGCGCCCTCCGGCGAAGGTGCGGAGCGCTGCATGCGCCTCGCCATGAAGGGCTTCAACGACAAGCCGCTTCCGAAGATCGATTATATTAACCCACACGGAACCGGCACGCCGGTTGGCGACGCCCGCGAGATCGATGCAATCCGCGCCGTATTCGGAATTGACGGCCCGCCGATTTCCGCCACCAAGTCGCTGACTGGGCATTCGCTCGGCGCAATTGGCGTGCAGGAAGCAATTTTTTCAATGCTTATGATGAATAGCGGGTTTATTTGCGAAAGCGCGAATATCGAAGAAATCGATCCAGCCTTTGCAAATATGCCAATTGTGCGTAGTCGTATCGACAACGCCCAGCTTAACTGTGTCATGTCGAATAGTTTCGGATTTGGCGGAACTAATGCCACGCTAATATTTGGCCGGTACGACGTCTGAAGACACATCGCATCGTCTGGCCCTGGCCGGACATTGCGGAGCGGCAGGCGTTTAATGAGTATGAGAGTTTATAAGCGCGGCAGCGGCTGGTATGACGTGCGCGGCCGCACATTCGGTGACAAAGCGAGGCTTCCTATGACCGATTTCGATATCGCTAAACCCGGTCCTCTAATGGCGGGGAAACGCGGTCTCGTAATGGGCGTCGCCAACGATCGATCGATCGCTTGGGGTATTGCTCGCGTACTCGCGGGACAAGGCGCCGAATTGGCATTCACATATCAAGGCGGTGCATTCGGCCGACGCGCTGCGCCGCTCGCCCAATCGCTCGGTTCGAAAATTATCGAGGAATGCAACGTCCTCGATCTCGCGAGTGTCGATAACGTCTTCAAGCGCATCCAGGAAGAATGGGGCGGCATTGATTTCGTCGTTCACGCGCTCGCCTATTCCGATCCAAAAGAATTGGCTGGCCGCTACGCCGACACCACGCGCGAGAACTTCATCAACTCGATGGTGATTTCGTGCTTCTCGTTCACCGAGATCGCGAAACGCGCTGCTGCGTTGATGCCGAACGGCGGTTCGTTGATCACGTTGTCTTACGGCGGCGCAACCCGTTGGGTGCCGTCTTACAACGTCATGGGCGTCGCCAAGGCAGCCCTCGAAGCATCCGTGCGGTATCTCGCGGCGGATCTCGGCCCGCAGGGCATCCGCGTCAACGCGCTGTCTGCCGGACCGATGCGCACGCTCTCCGGAGCCGGTGTTTCCGATGCGCGCGCCATCTTTAATTTCCAGCGCAACAACTCGCCGCTTCAGCGCACGCCGACACTCGATGACGTCGGCGGCTCCGCCCTCTACCTACTCTCACCGATGTCGGGTGCGGTTACGGGCGAAGTGCACTTCGTCGACTGCGGTTACAATACCGTATCGATGCCGTCGCTGGAGAGCCTGAAAGAGCTCGACGCCGAAACGCCCGCAAGCCGCTCGCCGTCAGCCGCTGCCGAGTAACTGGCAAGGCCCGAGCGGTGCCGTTGACGTCCGTCCTCGGGCGTCGCAAACACTCGGGCCATGATCGGCGTTTTTGATTCTGGCCTCGGCGGACTGACGGTCCTGCGCGCACTCGTTGAGCGGTTCAAAGCCGCTGACTTCGTTTATCTCGCTGACCACGCGCATGTGCCGTACGGCGACCGGCCGTCTGAAGACATAGTCGAATATACCCGCGCCTGCTCCGAAGACCTGTTCGAGCGGGGCGCAAAGCTCGTCCTGCTAGGCTGCAATACGGCCACGGCCGTCGCCCTCCGGCGGCTGCAGCAGGAATGGCTTCCAACAAGCCCGTGGGCCGGCTCGCACAACATCCTGGGTATCGTCGCCCCGACGGTCGAAGCGGCCACGCAGACGCCCTGGGCGGTCACCGCGCCCCAATACCCGCAGAAGTACAACACCGACACGATCGCCGTCTTCGGAACGACGCGCACCGTCACGGCAGGCGTCTATCCGGATGAAATCGGCAAGCGCTGCCCGAAGGTCACGGTCGTCCAGCAAATCTGCTCGGAACTGGCAGGCGCCATCGAGCTAAAGCGGCCGGAGCAGGAGCTGGACGCCCTCGTGCGCGCTGGCGTGGATGCCCTCCTCGGCCAGACGAGGCAGGTGCCGCCGCATCGCGCCATACTCGGCTGCACGCATTTCCCGCTCGTCGAGCATATGTTCCGGAAATACCTGCCGCCGTTCACCCGCATTCTCTCGCAGCCGGAGGTCGTGGCCGACAGCTTCGAAGATTATCTCGCGCGCCATCCAAGCTATCTCGGCAACGGCAAGGAACGGGGAACCCTGACGCTTCTCACCACAGGTGACCCCGCCGAAGTCAGCGAACTGGCCCGCGTCTTCTGGCCGGACGTGCCACCCTTCGCCAAAGCGTGACGCGCTTTCAACGCTCATCCTCCCATCTGCGAACCGGAGCCAATCCTCGATTGGCTGCCCGATGAGAGCTGACTAGGTTGCCCATGCAGTGTTTTCCCATGGGAGAAAGTCATGAAACACGTGTTCTCGTTTGCGGCGGCGGGCGTCGCCGCCGGTCTTATGATGGCAGCGATGACCGGCCCGGCCGCTGCCGCAGCCAGCCTCGCACCGTTGAAGACGATCAATCTCGAAAGCCAGTCGATGGTCGATCAGGCGCACTTCTGGCACCGCACATGCCGCCGCGGTCTCAACGGTTGGCATAAGCACGTGAAAGGCGTCGGGCGCGTTCAGTGCACGAACCAAAAATGCAGACACGGCAAATGCTACTGGTACTGACATCGTCAGCCAGCACAAATGAAAAGGCCACCGAGATCCGGTGGCCTTTTTTATTTCTGACGTGAATGCAGCGCGCGTTAGTTGCGATCGCGACGAGGACCACCGCGGCCACGACCACCACCGTCACGGCGCGGCGGACGGCTCTCGAACACTTCTTCCGGCTCGCCCTCGGCGCGCGGAATTTCCTGTCCAGTAGCCTGATCGACGATCTTCATCGACAAACGCGTCTTGCCGCGATCATCAAAGCCGAGCAGCTTCACGTAGACTTCCTGGCCTTCCTGCACCACTTCGCCCACCGTCTCGGGACGGCCCTGCGAAAGCTGCGAGATATGAACCAGACCGTCCTTCGCGCCGAAGAAGTTCACGAACGCGCCGAACTCCATCACCTTGACGACCTTACCCTTGTAGATCTGGCCGACTTCCGGTTCCGACGTAATGCCGCGAATACGAGCCAGCGCCTTGTCGATCGACTCGCGATTGGCCGACGCGATCTTCACCGTGCCGTCGTCTTCGATATCGATCTTAGCGCCCGATTCCGCAACGATTTCGCGGATGACCGAACCGCCCGAACCGATCACTTCGCGGATCTTGTCGACCGGAATTTTGATCGTTTCGATGCGCGGTGCGTATTCGCCGAGTTCTTCGCGAGCACCCGTCAGCGCCTTCGACATCTCGTTGAGGATGTGAATACGTCCGTCATGCGCCTGATCGAGCGCGATGCGCATGATCTCTTCGGTGATGCCCGTGATCTTGATGTCCATCTGCAGCGACGTGACACCGTTTGCGGTGCCGGCCACCTTGAAGTCCATGTCGCCGAGATGATCCTCGTCGCCGAGAATATCCGACAGCACGACGTAGTCGTCGCCTTCCTTGATGAGACCCATCGCGATACCTGCGACCGGCGCCTTCAGAGGAACGCCCGCATCCATCAGCGCGAGAGACGATCCGCAAACCGTCGCCATCGATGAGGAACCGTTCGACTCGGTGATCTCCGAAACGACGCGCAGCGTGTACGGAAACTCTTCCTGGCTCGGCAGCATCGGATGGATCGCGCGCCAAGCGAGCTTGCCGTGACCGATTTCGCGACGACCGGGCGAACCCATGCGGCCCACTTCGCCAACCGAGTAAGGCGGGAAGTTGTAGTGCAGCAGGAAGCGCTCTTTCTTCGTGCCTTCCAGGCTATCGATGTACTGCTCGTCTTCGCCGGTGCCGAGTGTTGCAACGACGAGCGCCTGCGTTTCACCGCGCGTGAAGAGCGCCGAACCATGCGTGCGCGGCAGAACGCGAACTTCCGAAAGGATCGGACGAACCGTCTTCAGATCGCGTCCATCGATACGCTGCTTCGTCTTCAAGACGTCGCCACGCATGATGTCCATTTCGAGTGCCTTGAAGGCGTCCGAAAGAAGAACCTTCTCATCCGGGCTGTCGCCAACGGTTGCAGCGAGACCTTCGGTGATCGCCTTTTTCGCGGTGCCGATGAGATCCTGACGCTTGCCCTTCTCCTTAGTGGAGAAAGCTTCTCTGAGCGTTTTCTCGCCCAGCTTCTTGACGTCAGCTTCATACTTCGTCTTGTCGGGAATCTTGATGTCCCACGGCTCTTTCGCGGCTTTTTCGGCAAGGCCGATAATCGCCTGAATGACCGGCTGCATGTGCTTGTGGCCGAACATCACGGCTTCGAGCATCTGCGATTCCGGAAGCTCTTTCGCTTCCGATTCAACCATCATCACTGCGTCCGTCGTACCGGCGACGACGAGATCCAGCACGCTGTCCTTCATCTCGTCGATCATCGGGTTCAGCACGAATTCGCCGTTAATGACACCAACGCGTGCCGCCGCGATCGGGCCGAGGAACGGCAGACCGGAAAGCGTGAGCGCAGCAGAAGCGGCAACCATGCCGAGAATATCGGGATCGTTTTCGAGGTCATGCGACATGACCGTGACGACGACCTGAGTTTCGTTCTTGAAACCCTGGACGAAGAGCGGACGAATGGGGCGATCGATGAGGCGCGACGTCAGCGTCTCCTTCTCGGTCGGGCGTCCCTCGCGCTTGAAATATCCGCCCGGAATCTTACCCGCGGCGTAGGTGCGTTCCTGATAGTTTACGGTCAGCGGGAAAAAATCGATGCCGGGTTTTGCGGAGCGTGCGCCGACGACGGTGGCAAGTACCGTCGTGTCACCGTACTGGGCCATGACGGCTGCATCGGCCTGCCGGGCATAACGGCCCGTCTCCAGCTTCAGCTTGCGGCCACCCCAATCAACTTCGACACGATGAATATCAAACATGTTCATTCTTTCGTTTTCGCTATTTCTGTTCGGTCGGACATGCGCATCGACCTCGTGCCGAATGCGCGACGGCCGCCGGCACTGAGAGCGCCGACGGTTCTGCAGGTCTGAAAGGTCTGGGCCTTGGCCATAACTTCCGCCCGTGCTTCGAGCAGTGGCGGCGAGGCGGATTAGCGCCGGATGCCGTTCTTCTCGATGATCTTCTGATACCGTGCGTTATCGCGCGCCTTGACGTAGTCGAGGAGCTGACGGCGCTGGCTGACAAGCTTCAACAGACCACGACGCGAGTGGTTGTCTTTCTTGTGCTGCTTGAAGTGATCTGTGAGTTCGTTGATGCGGTGCGTAAGAACCGCAATTTGAACCTCGGGCGAACCCGTATCGTTGGCCTTCGTCGCGTTGTCCTTGATGACGGCCGTCTTCGCCACACGTCTGTGCGGTGCAATCTGCGACATCGGTTCTCCTTTCGGAATTGGAGTTGAGAAAAGCGGCCACGGCCGGGATGTCGTCCAGCAGGGTCGCAAACGAAATCCGCGCGGGAACTGGCCCGCGCGAAGTGCGCTACTTATACATGAAAACCCTTAGGTTGCGAGGCTTCGCGGACTTTTTATTTATATAGAAACATCAAATACTTAGATCTATGGCTAGTACGCCAGCGCGAGGGAAAGAACCTCAAGGTCGACTTTCGCGTCGTCGCCGTCCGCGATCAACCAACTGGCCGACAGGCCGGTCCAGGCCACGATCCAATCGATCAAGCGGAACGGCTCGATGCCCGCGAGTTCGGCGACGGTCTCAATACGCTCGGCAAATATCTCCTTCCGCACGGCAACAGGCGGCGTAGGCCACTCGATGTCCGGATTGCAGAAAATGTTTGCATAGTCGAACCCACGTTCGCCGATGAGGCCTTTGGGATCGATCGCGAGCCAGCCTCGCGTGCCGAAGTCGAGAATGTTTCCGTGATGGACATCGCCGTGCAACGCCACGACGTCGCGCGGCTCATTCAGAAGCCTAGTTGCCGTAGCGGCTGAACGAGCGAGGGTATCATTCAACGCGGCTGCGGCACGGAGTGGCTCGAACCACGCGTCCAGCGATGTCAATTCCGGCAATGCATCCTGGCGCGGCGCATGAAGAGCTTCCAGCACTCCGCAGATAATGCGCGTCGCCTCAAGATCCTGGCCGCCCTGAGACATCGCCAAAAGAGAACGCGATCCGGTCGCCCGCTCGAGAAGCAGAGCTTTATGATCGAAGGCAAAAACGCGCGCCGCGCCCTGGCCATTCCACCAGAGCATCATCGACGCGCCTTCGGCTGCTTCTTCCGTCATCGCAACGCGCAGCATTGCTGGCTGTTGAGATTGCAAAACCGGAAGAAGTTTCGCCGTGCGCGTTACGATCGCCTCGCCATCCGGAACAAGGTTCCATTCCCGGACGTAGCGTTCGAACTCTTCATTCAAGATCGGCAGAGACGTTGCTGATCGCGGCGCAGACAATCCACGTCAACCCAGGTTGAAGACGCGCGTCGGATGCAGCGCACCCTGAGCCAACTCGCCGAGCGCGATCAGACGACCCTTCGATGTTGCATAAGCAGGGCCGGAAAGAACGGGCGCATCTCGACCGCGGATCAAAACCGTCTGCCCGCGCGTCAAGCTGGCGGCATCACTCTGCGAGACCAGCAGTTCCGGCAACGCCGACAATGCAGCTTCTACCGGCTGCAACAAACTCAAAGGATCAGCGCCGTCTTCGCTGTTCGCGGCCGCTTGCAGCGTTTCCAGCGACACCGCCGCAGCTTCGTGGAATGGACCAACCCGCGTCCGGCGCAAAGAGATCACGTGCCCGAAGCAACCAAGCAGCCGGCCGAGATCACGCGCAAGCGCACGCACATACGTTCCCTTGCCGCAGCGCGCTTCGAAGACGCTCGTCAAAGCATCCGGCATATCGACGAGATCGAGACTATCGATGAAAACCGGTCGCGCATCGAGAACCACGGTCTCGCCGTCCCGCGCCAGATCGTATGCCCGAGCACCATCGACCTTGATGGCCGAATAGCACGGAGGCACCTGCATGATCTCACCGCGGAACTGCGGCAGCAGCGCTTCGATTTCGGAAACCAGCGGGGCCTTGTCGCTCGTCTGCGTAACCGCGCCTTCCGTGTCGTCCGTTTCGGTCTCGGCTCCCCAGCGCACCGTAAAGCGGTAAGCTTTTTCGCCATCGACCGCGAAGGATACAGTCTTCGTCGCCTCACCAAGCGCGATCGGCAAAATGCCCGTCGCCAGCGGATCGAGCGTGCCCGAGTGTCCAGCCTTCTGCGCATTGAGCAGACGGCGCACCGCACCAACAGCCTGCGTCGACGTCATGTTGATAGGCTTATCGAGCACCAGCCAACCATGGACTGGCGCTCCCTTCTTGCGGCGTGCCATTCTTTTATCTTCCTGTGTCTTGCCGCACTTTGGGACTGTCGAGCAGGCGATCGATGCGCGTCGCTTCCTCGAACGTTTCGTCCTCGCGGAATCTGATATCGGGCGCGTAACGCAGATTGAGCGTGTGCGCGACTTCGGCCCGAATGTATTTGCGGTTCCGCGTCAAGGCTTCAACGACCGGACCGATATCGGTGCCGCCAAGGGGCATCACATACGCGGTCGCGAGTTTCAGATCAGGCGAAACGCGCACCTCCGAAATGGTGATGACATGCCCGGCCAGAACGTCGTCGTGAATTTCGCCCCGCGAAAGCATCTCCGCCATTTTGTGTCGGATCAGTTCGCCGATACGCAACATGCGCTGCGACGGCGCTTTCGCGCTTGAGCGTGATGATTTTCTAGTCATTTCGCACCCGCCGCGGATTCGGACCGCGCTCGGCCTCTTAATTCAATCATTGAACCTTCGGCTCAAAGCCGGGCGGCCATTACGCGGCCACCGCGGCGAGCCCTGTCCTAGCGTTTCCGCGCGAATGAATCCGCGCGGAATAGATCGCGAGGACGACTAGAGACTTCTCGCGATCGTCTCGACCTGGAAGCACTCGATCTGGTCGCCTTCGCGGATGTCCTGGTAGTTCGCGAACGACATACCGCATTCCTGACCGGAGACAACTTCCTTCACGTCGTCCTTGAAGCGTTTCAGGACAGCAAGCGTACCTTCGTGAATGACGACGTTGTCTCGCAGCAAGCGCACCTTCGCGCCGCGCTCGACCTTGCCTTCGGTCACGATGCAGCCCGCAACCTTGCCCGCCTTGGACATGGTGAAGACCTGCTTGATCGTCGCGTAACCAAGGAAAACTTCGCGCTTCGTCGGCGCAAGCAATCCGGACATCGCCGCTTTCACTTCATCGACGAGATCGTAGATGATGTTGTAATAGCGAATTTCGACGCCCTGAGTTTCGGCCGCCTGCTTCGCCTGCACATTGGCACGCACGTTAAAGCCAACGACGATGGCCTTCGCAGCAGCGGCGAGCGCAATATCCGATTCCGTGATACCGCCGACGCCAGAGTGCACGATCCGCGCTTCCACTTCATCGTTGCCGATCTTCTTGAGCGAACCGGCAATCGCTTCGACGGACCCCTGCACGTCGCCCTTGACCACAAGCACAAATTCCTTGCGACCCGCATCCTTGAGCTGCTGCATCATCTGCTCGAGCGAGCTCTTGATGCCGGCCGATCCAAGCGTCTCCCGACGCTTGCGCATACGGTAATCCGTGAGTTCGCGTGCGCGAGCCTCGTTCTCGACGACGGCAAACTGATCGCCTGCTTCCGGTGCCGAGTCGAAGCCCAGCACCTCTGCCGGAACCGACGGCCCCGCCAAGGCGATGTTCGAACCGAGATCGTTGAGCAGCGCACGAACGCGTCCCCACGCCGTACCCGCAACGATGATATCACCGACCTTCAGAGTACCGCGCTGAACGAGCACCGTGCCGACAGGACCGCGGCCGCGCTCAAGCTTCGCTTCAATCACGATACCCTCGGCGCTGCGGTCTGCATTCGCCTTGAGATCGAGAATTTCTGCCTGGAGGTGAATAGCCTCCAGAAGCTTGTCGAGGTTGGTCCGCTTCAAAGCAGAAACCGGCACTTCGAGCGTTTCACCGCCCATGCTTTCGACAACGATCTCCTGCGAGAGAAGATCGGTGCGAACGCGGTTCGGATCAGACTGTGGCTTGTCGATCTTGTTGATCGCCACGATCATCGGAACGTTGCCCGCCTTGGCGTGATTGATGGCCTCGATCGTCTGCGGCATGACGCCGTCATCCGCCGCAACCACGAGCACGACGATGTCCGTCACCTTCGCGCCGCGCGCACGCATAGCCGTAAAGGCTTCGTGGCCTGGCGTATCGATGAACGTGATCTTGTCGCCATTCGAGGTCTGCACCTGATAGGCGCCGATGTGCTGCGTAATGCCACCCGCTTCGCCCGAAACGACGTTTGCCGAACGGATCGCATCAAGCAGCGAGGTCTTGCCGTGGTCGACGTGACCCATGATCGTAACGACAGGCGCACGCGCTTCGAGCTTAACGTCGTCAGCATCCTTATCGCCAACGAAGCCAATTTCGACGTCCGCTTCCGAAACACGCTTCGGCGTATGGCCGAACTCCTGAACGATGAGTTCCGCCGTATCTGCATCGACCACGTCGGTGATCTTATGCATTGCGCCTTGCTGCATCAGGTAGCGGATGAGATCGACGGCGCGTTCCGCCATACGATTAGACAGCTCTTGAATCGTGATGGCTTCAGGAACGGTCACCTCGCGCGAGATCTTCTCGCGAGGCTGCTGAATGCCCATCGCTTTCAGCTTTTCCTTCTCGCGCTTGCGCTTGAGCGAAGCGAGCGAGCGCACCTGAGCTTCACGGTCGAAGTTCGTGATCGTGAGCTTCTGGCGCTGACGTCCGTCGTCGTTGGTCTTAACGGCCGGGCGCGGAACCTTCACGCCGCCCGGACCGCGCTTGCGGCTGTCATCCTCTTCCACCTGCTCACGCACAACGGTGGGGCGGACGGGACGCATTGGCTTTTCGACAGCCGGTGCTTCCGGAGACGCAGGCGCACCACCGCGGCGAGGCGGAGTCGGCAATTCAATTTCGCGCGGCCGTCCCGCGGCGCGCGGCATATAAGCCGGATTCCCTGTCGGGCGGCTCTGATTGCGTTGGAATGGCGGACGTCCGCCGTCACGTGCGGCCGGAGCTGATTCGGTGCGCTCGCGCGGCGCCGATTCACGCGACGGTGCAGGACGCGCTTCAACTGCCGGAGCAGGAGCTGGAGCGGGCGCAGCCGGTGCTGCGGGCTTCGCTACGACAGGTTCAGCCGGAGCGGCCGGTGTTTCTTCGCGAGCCGCAGGCGGCTCAGGCGGACGAACCGGCTCAAAGCGAACGGGCTCGACATCTGCTCTTACTGGCTCTTCCGCACGGGCAGCTGCCAGCGCGCGTTCACGCGCGGCGCGTTCTTCCGACGAGAGCGTGCGTCCCTGAGATGACCCAGCGCCTGAAGACGGACGCGGCGGCGCAACCGGCGGCGCCTTGGCAACCGGCTGAACCTTCTCGATCGTCGGCGCGGCGACAGGAGCCTCACCCTCGGAGCCTAGGCGGCGCGTCTTCTTCTTCTCGACGACAA
Organism: Hyphomicrobium methylovorum; assembly: GCF_013626205.1. NCBI lineage: Bacteria > Pseudomonadati > Pseudomonadota > Alphaproteobacteria > Hyphomicrobiales > Hyphomicrobiaceae > Hyphomicrobium > Hyphomicrobium methylovorum. The sequence goes on along the minus strand of NZ_QHJE01000001.1, from coordinate 1,851,002 downwards.
CCGACTTCGATCGGCCGTGGCTGAAGTTCTGCCGCACATGTCCAGACTCAACCGTTCGCTGTAGCGACAGCGGCTTGCGCGCGCCCACGCGAAGGGTTTTATCGGTCTGGTCGTTCGAATCCGTCATGCGTTATCCGTTCAGCCTTCGCTCTTAGCTTCAGAAAAATCCTTAGCGGCATCTGTCACGGAGGACTGGTAGCGCGACAAACGCTCCGCTTCCTCGAGAAACCGTTTCGACAGGCCTCCGGGTGTAAGTGCAGCATGTACCACACTTCCCCGCCCTATGGCCAAACTCATTTGCTCTATGGTCAGCACCTGGACGATAGGTGCCAAAACGCCGCGAGAGCCTTGAATTGCCTTAAATTTCCGGTCGATCTTGGAACATCCATCGGCCGCGGCATCGGTGCCGTGAAGCACCACCGCAACAGACCCCTTGTCGAGAGCTGCGAAAACTTTCTCGAAGCCCGCAATCGCAAGCCCCGCCTTATTGGCAAGAGCAAATATATTCGCGACCCGCTTAACCAGCAGACTTTCGACCGTCTGAGCGAGATCCGCAGGCACGTCCGCTTTCGTCTTTAAGCTGCGCGCAAAAGCATTTGTGCGCACAGCCGTCTCGACGACGGTCTTAATGCCGCTGACCCACACGCCGCGTCCTGGCAAACGCCGGTCAATATCCGGCACCACGACGCCTTCGGGCGACAACACGAACCGGATGAGAAGAGACTTATCGAGACTTTCGCGGCTGACGGCACAGCGACGCTCCGAGGCGGGAGCGATGCTGTCGCTCTCGTCTTGCAGAAGCCGATGTTGCTCGTCTGTGATCACGTCTCTCGTCAGCCTTCCCGAACATTCCTCGTCAACCCTGAGCGCCAGCGTCTTCCGACGTGGCTTCAGTGTCTTCGGAGTCAGCCGCAGCCTCTTCCTTTTCCAAATCTTCTTGCTTGATCCAGCCTGCGTGAACACGCGCAGCCATGATCATGTTCTCAACGTCCGTGCGCGATAGCTCGAAGCCGTCGAGGAAGCCCTTATGCTTGACGGCTTCCGCGTCCTTTTCCTTCTTGCGCTCGGTCCAGCCGATCAGCTCGTCCGTTGCACAGTCGGCAAAATCTTCAACGGTTTTGACGCCGTTTTCGCCCAACGCCACCATCATCGCTGTGGTAACGCCCGGGATTTCCGCCAGTTCATCAGCAACGCCAAGCTCGCGACGCTTCGCGTCACGATCGGCTTCCTGCTGCTCCAGATATTCGCGCGCGCGGCTTTGAATCTGTTCGGCCGTGCCCTCGTCGAAACCTTCGATGTGGGCAATTTCCGAAAGATCGACGTACGCCACTTCCTCGATGCTCGCGAAGCCTTCGGTAACGAGAAGCTGCGCGATGACCTCGTCGACATCGAGCGAGTCCATGAGAAGCTGCGTGCGCTCAGCGAATTCTTTCTGCCGGCGCTCGCTCTCTTCCTGTTCCGTCAGAATATCGATGTCCCAGCCGGTCAGCTGCGAAGCAAGACGCACGTTCTGTCCGCGCCGCCCAATCGCAAGCGAAAGCTGCGCTTCCGGAACGACGACTTCAATGCGGTTTGAATCCTCGTCCAGAACCACCTTCGTGACTTCCGCCGGTGCCAGCGCGTTCACGATGAAGCTCGCTGCATCGGGATTCCACTGGATGATATCGACCTTCTCACCCTGCAATTCATTGACGACCGCCTGCACGCGCGCACCACGCATACCGACGCAAGCGCCGACCGGATCGATCGAGGAATCCTTCGAAATCACGGCAATCTTCGCACGGCTGCCCGGATCGCGCGCAACCGACTTGATCTCGACGACACCGTCATAAATTTCCGGAACTTCAGCGCGGAACAATGCCGACATGAATTCGGGACGCGCGCGCGTCAGGAAGATCTGCGGGCCGCGCTGCTCGCGGCGCACGTCATAGATGAAAGCACGAATGCGATCACCGAGACGGACGTTCTCACGCGGGATCATTTCATCGCGGCGAATGATGCCCTCGGCGCGTCCAAGATCGACAACGACGTTGCCGTATTCCACGCGCTTGACCGTGCCGTTCGTCGTATCTCCGACGCGATCTTTGTATTCGGCAAACTGGCGGTCGCGTTCGGCTTCGCGCACTTTCTGCACGATCACCTGCTTCGCGTTCTGCGCGGCAACGCGGCCAAACTCGAGCGGCGGCAGCGTTTCGGCGATCATATCGCCAGCCTTCGCATCGGGATTGCGCTTCTGCGCATCAGCGACGGTGATTTGCGTCGCGTCATTCTCAACTTCGTCGACAACAGCAAGCACGCGCGTCAGCTTCGCTTCGCCGGTCTTGGGATCGATCTCGCAACGAATGTCGTTTTCCGCTCCGTAGCGCGACTTCGCAGCCTTCTGGATTGCATCTTCCATCGCTTCGATAACGATCTTCTTGTCGATCGTCTTTTCGCGCGCGACGGCGTCGGCAATTTGCAAAAGCTCAAGCCTGTTGGCGCTGATGCCTGCCATGGCCATAGATCAATCCTCCAGATCGTCTTCGTCGAGTTCGGCGCCGTCTCCGGGCCGGTTAGAGTGGCGTTCCTTCGCCCGCGTCAGCGCTTCTCGAACCAGTTCGTCAGTCAGAACCAGTTTTGCGTCTGCGATGAGATGCACGGGTAAACCAAGATGCTGCACACCCTCTTCGCCGGTGTCAGCCGTAATGCGAACTTCACCGTCCTCGAATCCATCGAGAACACCCTTGAACTTGCGCCGCCCATCAACGGGCTCGGTCAATTCGATTTTCATCTCGTGACCGGCCCAATCCTCGAAATCGCTGGGTCGCACCAGCGGCCGATCGATACCGGGAGACGAAACTTCGAGTCGATACTTTCCAGAAACCGGATCGGCCACGTCGATAACCGGCGAAATGCGCTTCGAGATCGCCTCGCATTCATCGATGGTAATTGAGCCATCGGGGCGTTCGGCCATCAGCTGCACGATTTTATCCGCGGCCCCGCCTTGAACCTTCACGCGGACCAGCCGGAATCCCATCTCTTCGAGAACTGGCTCGACAATCGCGGCAACATCGGCTGCAACGCCGGTTTCGCGCAGAAAGCGGCGCGTATCGACGGCAACCTCAGGCGACGGTGTGTCGGTCTGTTCGTTAAGGGGCATTCGTGAGCTTAAAGTCCGTTTGGAGCGGGCCCGGAGGTCCACTCTCAATTTCGATTATCGAGTCTTGGAATTAAGCCCTAAATAGGCGAGATCGCCGGATAACGCAAGGCTTCAGCGCATTTCAAATCTTAACGAAGCGGAAATAGTATCGCCGCCGACCCGCGTCTTCGGCTTTCGCCTCATACCGTGTGCCCGGCCAATCATCCGGCCGAACGCGCCAATCCTCGGGGCTTTCGGCCTGCCATAGGAACCGCGCCTCGTCGCGAAAAGATTCAAGCATCGTCCGCGCATAATCGCCGATATCGGTCGCCAGACGCAATTCGGCGCCGGGCTTCAGCGCATGCGCCAGCAAATCTAAAAGCGCCGGATTGACGAGCCTGCGCTTGCGGTGCTTCCGCTTCGGCCAAGGATCGGGAAAGAGGATGAACGCCCGGTCGAGAGAAGCCTGCGGCAACTGCCGCAGAACATCGCGCACATCCCCCATGTGAATGCGGACGTTTTCCAGAGCGCCGTCAGTAACCGCGCTCAGCACCTTGATGACACCGTCTTCGTAGGGCTCGCACCCCAGAATACGAACGCCGGGATTGTTCCGCGCCTGCCAAAGCAGATGCTCGCCCCCGCCAAAGCCGATTTCAAGCCACGCGGTGCCGCCGTCAGAAAATTCCGCGACGTCGAAGCCAAATCGCGGAAGATCATCGCGCAGCAAATCCGCCTGACGCGGACTTGGCTTTCGCCCACGCCTGCGTCCGAAGGATCGAAGTTCGCGTCTATCGTCCGTCGTCATGCGATTGTCACCAATGAAAAACGGCCGCTTTCGCAGCCGCTTTTATAGTCCGAAAAGCCGCCGCCGGACTTAACCGATGGCCTTGCTGATTGCCGGGGCAAGATCCGTCTTCTCCCACGAGAAGCCGCCATCCTTGTCAGCCGGACGTCCGAAATGTCCGTAGGCCGACGTTCTTGCATAGATCGGCTTGTTGAGATCGAGGTGCGCGCGAATACCACGCGGCGTCAGATCCATCACGGTGCCGAGCACTGCTTCGATAGCCGCTTCGTCCACCTTGCCGGTTCCGTGCGTGTCGACGTAGATCGACAACGGCTTAGCCACACCGATGGCATACGAAAGCTGGATCGTGCAGCGATCGGCAAGGCCCGATGCAACAACGTTTTTCGCCAGATAACGCGCCGCGTAGGCCGCAGAACGGTCAACCTTCGTCGGGTCTTTACCCGAGAACGCACCGCCACCGTGAGGCGCGGCACCGCCGTAAGTGTCTACGATAATCTTGCGTCCCGTCAGGCCCGTGTCGCCATCCGGACCGCCGATGAAGAATTTACCGGTCGGGTTGATATGCCAGATCGCATCATTGCCGATCCAGCCGTCTGGCAGAGCCTTGCGCACATACGGCTCGATGATATCGCGAACCTGCCGCGAACTCAGATCTTCAACGACATGCTGATGCGAAACGACGATCTGCGTAACGCCGACCGGCTTGCCGTTCTCGTAACGCACCGTAACCTGGCTCTTGGAATCGGGACCGAGCTTTGCTGCGTCTCCGTCCTTCGCCTTGCGTGCATGCGCGAGGTCTTCCAGAATTTTATGAGCGTAGTAGATCGGCGCCGGCATCAACTCCGGCGTTTCGTTGCAGGCATATCCGAACATGATGCCCTGATCGCCTGCGCCTTCTTCTTTGTTCGTCGGCTGCAGCGCATCGACACCGGCGGCAATATCGGCTGACTGCGAATGCAGCAGAACTTCGATATTGCAGTTCGCCCAGTGGAAACCATCCTGCTCGTAGCCGATATCCTTGATCGCTTGGCGAGCGAGATGCTGGATCGACTCGACCGTGACGCCCTTCGGCCCGCGCGACTCGCCTGCGATAATGACCCGGTTCGTCGTCGCCATCGTCTCGCACGCGGCGCGAATGCCCCAGGGATCGAGCTTCTCTTTCGCACCTTCGCGATAGAAGGCGTCAACGACTTCATCGGAAATGCGGTCGCATACCTTGTCCGGGTGGCCTTCAGAAACGGACTCGCTCGTAAATAGGAAAGACTTTCGCGCCACTGTGGCCCCCACGGTTGAAGGTGATGTTTCTGACGTGCACTGCGGAAGGATGTCTGGCCGGTGTATCAGGTGCGGCCCTTCGGAAAAGCGCAGGTTTGTCGCAGCCTTGTGGGCAACGGTCAACTGAGCACCGAATTCCGCACCCCTTTGTAAACTGGAATTCTAAAAATAAACGGCTGGGCCTTAGTTCTCGTCGCCCGCCAGCGACCGCACCAGCTCAACGATGGACCGGCGCACCTTCGGGTCCGCGATCCGGGCAAACGCCTTGTTCAGCTCCAAACCTTCCCGTGTGCCGAGAAAGTCTACGACGTAGCTTTCGTCCGGCTGTTCAGCAAAACCTGCAGCAGGCACCCCCGCGGTCTTCTGCGCGCCGCTCGGCGCTTCATCGTAGAAGAACTGCACCGGAACGCCCAAAACCTTGGCGAGATCGAACAGTCGGCTGGCGCCGATACGGTTGACGCCTTTCTCGTATTTCTGAACCTGCTGAAACGTCAGGCCCAAATGCTCACCGAGCTTCTCCTGACTCATTCCCAGCAGCATGCGGCGCAAACGAACGCGTGAACCGACATGAACATCCATAGGGTTCGCTCGGCGCGATCCGCGAGGCGCAGCCCCGCTTGCTTCTCCGTCGAACGATACGTCGTTTTCCATCACGCACAGCCAAGAGTTAAATCAGATTAGGTTCCACACTTCGTAGGTGCATGAACTGCGTGCGTCAACTTTCGAAAGGATCCGCGACAGTCTGATCAAGCACTTGATTAACGGGTACTTCTACGTATTCCCGCTGCAAATCCCGCGAACAACACGAGCACCAACACCAACATCCAATCTCCGGCGCGCGCATAAATCGGCGGTGAAACGGACGCAGGCAGCGCGCTATCGATGGAACCGCGCACGTTGAGCAAAAGTTCGTGCAGCACGCGTCCATAAGGATCGATGACAGCCGAGACGCCGTTGTTGGCTGCCCGCACCAGAGGTGTGCCTTCTTCCACGGCGCGCACGCGTGCTTGATAAAAATGCTGATACGGACCGATCGTATTTCCGAACCAGCCATCGTTCGTAACATTGATGATGAGCCCTGGCCGCTCGCTGCCCTGCACCGCAGTTCCTGGAAACAGCACCTCGTAACAAACAAGCCCGAGAACCGGCGGCAATCCGGGGATGGACATCAGAGGGCGGGGAACTTCGCCCGCTGAAAACGATCCACGGCCATACGTGAGTTTCTGGAGACCAATCGCGGAAAGCATTGGTTCGATCGGTAGATATTCGCCGAACGGCACAAGCTTGATCTTGTCGTAGATCGCGACAACATCCGCGTGCTCATCGAACGCAAGAATGCTGTTGAGCGCGCGCGTGCCGGTCGGCACGGGCTGGCCCGGAACAAGATTGGGATCGTGGCGCAGCGCACCAGTGACGAGCGTCGTCCCCGACGGCACTACGGACGCAAGAATATCTAGCGCTTCCCGGCTTTCGAGCGGAAAGAACGGCATCGCCGCTTCCGGCCAGATGAGATGCGTAACGCCGGCAAGCGCATCCTTCGTCCCATCCGGAGCCTGAAGCGACAGAGCGATGTGATCGTCGAAAATGCGGCGCTGAAACTGCGGCATCCACTTTTCACGCTGCGGAACGCTCGGCTGCACGATCCGCAACTTGACGCCAGGAACGACCGCCTGCGGCTCCGCGAGGCGCCAGCTTCCGTATCCAAAAAGCAATCCAATCGGCAGCAGCGAAAACGCACAAATCCGCAAAACAGTTTGCCGACTGAGACGCTCCCGACTGTCACCGAGAATGACAAGAGGCGCAGCGAATACGACCAACGCAATCGCAGTCAACGCGTAGCTTCCAAATATCGCCGCGCTCTGCATGAGCGGCAGCGGATACGTCAGCGCGTAGCCCGGCAGGTTCCAGGGAAAGCCCGTAAAGAGATGGCCTCGCAGCCACTCGAACGCGGCGAGCGAAATCGCGAAAACAAAAATCCGCGCGACATCGCCGCTACTCTGATCGCGTGGCCAGAAACGCTGAGCCGTCGCAGCAGCAGCAGCCCAATACAAGGCAAGCCCTGCCGGAAGAAGCGTAATAGCGAATGGAATGAGCCATGCGAACTTGTCCGCCTCGACAAGAAACGCTTCACCAACCCAGAACAGGCTGAAAAAGAAGTAGCCAAATCCGAACAGCCATCCAGACGTTGCCGCCTGGCGCCATCCTGAACTTGCATCGATCAGCCAGATGAAAACCGGCAGCGTGAAAAATAACACGGGAGACGCGAAAAACGGCGCGAATGCCAATGCCGAAAGGCTACCTGCGGCAATGGCGAGAAACGCGCGCGTCCACCCAATCGAGCTCACCACCTTGGCCCTCAACGCGGCCATGAGCGGCAGCTTTTCCGCCGCGCGCTCCATTATGCCTTGAGCGGTTCGGCGGCGGCCTTCGCGGTCGGCGGAACAGTGCGCGCCGGATGTATCTTGAGCTTCTTCACGCGCCGCGGATCAGCATCGAGAATTTCGAACTCGATTCCGATCGGATGGTGAATGAGTTCGCCGCGCGCGGGCACGCGGCCCAGCATCGAGAAAACCAAGCCGCCGATTGTGTCGACCTCGTTCTCCTCGCGCTCCGGAACCAACGTCACTCCGAGGCGGGCCTCCAATTCTTCGATCGGCGTGCGCCCAGCCGCGATGAGCCCCAGCTTCGGATCGACCACGATGTTGATTTCCTCGTCGTCGTCGTGCTCGTCCTCGATGTTGCCGACGACCTGCTCGACAAGGTCTTCGATCGTCACAAGGCCGTCCGTGCCGCCGTATTCGTCGACAACGAGCGCCATGTGGATACGCGTCGATTGCATCCGGATCAACAGATCGACGGCTGGCATTGACGGCGGCACATAGAGAATCTGACGCCGGATCTTCACCGTCGTAATGGGGCGGCTGAGATCGAGATTCTTAAGTTCGAGGATGCTTGGCATGTCCGCGGCAGCCTCGGTATTGCCGTTCGTTGGACGGATCGGCTTGCCAACCGCTTCCGACATCAGCCAGCGGAACAGATCCTTGACGTGGATCATGCCGCGCGGATCGTCCAGCGTTTCGCGAAACAACGGAATGCGCGAGACGCCCGCATCGTCGAATGTCTTCAGCAGTTCCGAAATCGGCTCATTTTCATCGAGCGCGGTGATGTCCGGACGCGGCACCATGATCGAGGCCACGCGGCTTGTGCCGAAGCGCAGCAAACGCTCGAGCATTTTCCGCTCGGTATCGGTGAAGCTCGTCGAGGCATCCTCTTTGAGCGCACCCTCTAGCGCGTCGCGCACGCTCTTTGGAACAGTAAAGCCAAGCTTGGCGCGCAGGACCTGCAGCCAGCCATGGGAGCCAAACGATCGCCCCTCCTCGGAAAGGGAGTCGCCTGCAGGTCTGTCGTTTGAGTTATCGGTCATGGCCATGAATGATGGAGCCGGCTACTCGCTTTTACCGGTTTCCAGCGCGCCAGTGTAGGGATTCGCGATACCAAGACTGGAAAGTATAGAAATTTCAAGAGCTTCCATTTTCTCAGCCATGTCTGCGGTTTCGTGATCATAGCCTAAAAGATGCAAGATGCCATGCACGACGAGATGTTGCACATGCTCCCTTAACTGCAAATCCTGCTCTTGAGCCTCGCGAACGACCGTCTCGTGCGCCAAAATGACGTCGCCGATGAACCCCGGCGGCGCGCCAGCTCCGGCCGGAAACGAGAGGACATTGGTCGGTTTCGGCTTGCCGCGGAATTGCCCGTTGAGCTGCGCCACAACCTCGTCTGATGAAAGCGCCACGGCCACCGACCCAACCGCCCCTTCGATAGGCGCCTTGGCAACGGCCTCCGCCGCCTGAGCGATCAGTGCTTCGGCATTCGCCAAGTCGGACCAGTCACCGTCATCATCGAGAACTTCGACGACAAGCGCTTGAGCGTTAGTGTCTTGAACGGAAGGCATGTGCGTTTATTTCGGCTTCTCATACGCGTCGACGATCTTCGCAACGAGATCGCGTCGCACGATGTCGGCAGCGGCAAAGCGCACGATGGAAATATCATCCACCTGATCGAGCAAGTCGACAGCCTCGACCAAGCCCGACTTGGTCCCGGGCGGCAAATCGATCTGCGATGGATCGCCGGTGACGACCATCTTCGAACCTTCACCGATACGCGTCAGAAACATCTTCATCTGCATGCTGGTCGTATTCTGCGCTTCGTCCAGAATGACGAACGCATTCGAGAGTGTGCGTCCGCGCATGAAGGCCAGCGGCGCGATTTCGACAACGCCCGTTTCAATATCGCGTTCCACCTTTTCCGGCGGCAACACATCGTATAGCGCATCATAAAGCGGACGGAGATAGGGATCGACCTTCTCGCGCATATCGCCCGGAAGGAAGCCGAGGCGCTCACCCGCTTCAACGGCCGGGCGCGAAAGAATGATGCGTTCGACCAAGCCGCGTTCAAGGCAGTAGGCCGCGAAAGCCACCGCAATGTACGTCTTGCCGGTGCCCGCTGGCCCGAGACCGAAAACCAGATCGTGTTTCTCGATCGCGCGCATATAGGTGCTCTGCGTCGGCGTGCGTGCCTTTACGACCCGGCGCCGCGTCGCGACCTGGGCCTGACCATCGCCGGACGTTCCTTCAGAGCGCGCATGGCGGATCAAGCCATCGATATCGCCTGCGCCGACCGGCTCGCCTTTCGAGATGCGTTGATAGAGTTTTTCCAAAACGTCCCGAGCCACAGCACAGGCGGCCGCTGGCCCCGTCAAGATAACGACATTGCCGTGCGCATGCGCGTCGATGCCGAGGCGGTCTTCTATGAGCGCAAGATGGCTATCGTATTCGCCGAGCAATTGTGGAAGAAGGCGATTGTCTTCAAAGGGCACCATAACTCGAGCGGCATTTTGATCCGGCTTGTTCGGCCGTTTAGATGCTGGCGCAGGCGCCCCTTTGAATGCTGCCAATCGCGAACTCCTTTTCGCTCTAAGTCTCGAATCGGCTCGAACCGAATTTAGCACGTCCAATAAACTGCCCCGAGCCCGAGATATCGTCAACGCACCGGTTTTAACCGTCCATCTACGTCCACTCTATGCCGCCGCGATGACACCCGAAAGTCCCGAACGGCGGGTATCATCGATCGCAACCCGCGCCGTCCGGCCGACCAGATCGCCGGGACCCACCGCATGCACGAGCTGTAAATGGGGAGACCGGCCGACAATTTCGCCTGACTTCCCGATGCGCTCAAAAAGCACAGGAACGGCATTGCCGAGGCTTTGCGCATTGAATGCGGTCTGCTGGGAGTCGAGCACGGCCTGCAGGCGCTGCAGCCGCTCTCCTTTGAGGGGCTCAGGCACCTGTCCGTCACGGCCCGCCGCCGGTGTCCCCGGCCGCGCGCTGTACTTGAACGAAAAGGATTGCGCGAACCCAACAGCCTTAATCAGCGCGATCGTCTCTTCCGCGTCTTGGTCCGTTTCCCCCGGAAAGCCGACGATGAAATCGCTTGAAAGAGCGATGTCGGGCCGCGCTTTGCGCAAGCGCGCGATGATATCGATGTACTCGGCCGCACTATGTTTGCGGTTCATCGCAGCGAGAATCCGATCGGAGCCCGACTGCACCGGAAGATGAAGGAATGGCATCAACTCGCGAACCTCAGCATGAGCCGCGATCAGTTCGTTATCCATGTCACGCGGATGGCTCGTCATATATCGAATGCGTTCTATCCCACCGATGCTCGCCAGAACACGGATAAGCTCGGCAAGGTTCGCGCTCCGTCCGCCCGCACCTTCGCCGTGATAGGCGTTGACGTTCTGACCGAGCAGAACAAGTTCCTTCGCGCCAGCGTCGGCAAGTTCGCGCGCTTCCGCCTCGATCCGCGCAACCGGACGCGAAAATTCCGACCCGCGCGTGTACGGAACGACGCAAAACGTACAGAACTTGTCACACCCTTCCTGCACCGTCAGAAATACCGACGGCGACGCAATGCGCCGTGGCGCTTTCATCCGCGTGAATTTCTCGTCGCCTGGAAATTCCGTCTCGACGATGTTCGTACGCGTCGATTTACTGCGCGCGACGAGCTCCGGCAGCTTGTGATAGCTTTGCGGCCCGATAACGAGATCGACCGCAGGCTGACGCGTCGTGATCTCCGCGCCCTCGGCCTGCGCAACGCAACCCGCAACCGTGATGACGGTTTCCTTGCCGTCCTTACGGCGGCGCTCCTTCATGTCTCGCAACCGCCCGAGATCGGAATACACCTTCTCGGCAGCCTTCTCGCGGATATGGCAGGTATTCAGAATGACGAGATCGGCCGCCTCAGGATTATCCGTCTCGCCATATCCCTCGCGCGCCAGCGATTCCGCCATGCGCTCGCTGTCGTAGACATTCATCTGGCAACCGAACGTCTTCAGAAAATAGCGCTTCGGTTCGGCGTCTTTCACGTCACTCGTCACTTGGTCGACCTGAGATTGATTGAGCCCCGCGCATAGCACAGATGGGACCGATTATGTCCATTTCTCGCTACTTTGCCGCGCAAGAACGCGCTTTTCGCGCCGCGCATCCTCCGTCGGCTCAACCGGAATGAGGTCCGGATCGCCTGGCCGCCCCCGCAGCAGCCCAACGACATCGCGCCGCACCGCCCGCTCGCTCTCCAATGCCAGCGTCTTCCGGCTTCCATACGCGCTGAGCGCAACCGGCGCGCCAATCTTAATCGTAGCCGTCAGCCCGCCGGATTTGAGCACCCCCCACGCGTGCGACGTCATTTCCATATCGCCATACCAGCCGATACGGGGCCGGTCCGCACGCGTCACCGGAACGCCGCGCATATGCGTGTAAACGACGGCAACCGTCTGCACCGCCACGCGCGACGAGAGATCCTCTCCCAATCCTTCGACGGCGCCGAATAGCGAGGTCTTGAACGGCAGCACTCGGTTTCCGTCACTCGATGTTCCCTCGGCAAAAAGAATGATCGCGTCGCCTTCGGTGAGCCGGCGCGAAATTTCCCGCGCACCATCGCCAGCCGCTTGCCGTCGCGTGCGATCGACGAAGACGGAGCGTTGCAGCCGAGCCAGCGCCGAAACAAAGGGCCATCCGCCAACTTCCAGCTTGGCAACAAACGACACGGGAGCAACGGCGGAAAGCACCGGAATGTCGAGCCACGACGTGTGATTGGATACGAGCAGTACCGGACGATCGTGCGCGACCTCGCCCTCGATCTTCAACGTCACGCCGATGATTTTGCAAACCTGCCGGTGATACCAACGCGGAAACCGCCGCGCGCTATTCGGCGCGAGCCGCAGCAGAACGGCCTGCACCGGCATCAGCGGCACCGTCAGTCCGAGAAACGCGGTCAAAGCGGTGAACCCACGTACCGATCCCGTAGCCATCGGTGCCCCTCAAGCTTTGCGTCCCGCGCTTTTCTTCTTCGCGATCGGAACGCCGTAAAGCTCCAGCCTGTGCCCCACCAGTTCGAAGCCGAGTTCTCTCGCCACGCGCTCTTGCAAAGCCTCAATGTCCGGGTTTGAAAATTCGATCACCCGCCCCGTATCAACGTCCAGCAAATGATCGTGATGCTCTCGCGGAGCCGCCTCGTACCTTCCGCGCCCATGCCCGAAATCGTGCCGCTCAAGAATTCCCTTCGCTGAAAATAGCTTCAGCGTTCGGTAGACCGTAGAAAGCGAAATCCGCGAATCGATCGCATTCGCCCGCCGGTGCACTTCTTCAACGTCGGGATGATCTGTAGCGTTCGACAGCACTTGCGCAATCACGCGCCGCTGTCCCGTCATGCGCAGCCCATGCTCGACGCAGCGCGATTCAATCGGCGTATCTTTCTTCGTCACGGACATGATCATCTATATTCGATCAAGCGGGGCGGGAGCGCTGAGCTATTCGTTATAGGCAACGAAACAGCGGCTCGTCTACCGGAAGCGGCTTATCACGCCCTAAAGCGTCAGGGCCATCGTCAAAGCATCCACAGCCGCGTTCCCTGGCCGCACATAATAACGCTTCCGGCGGCCCACTTCCTCAAAGCCTAGCTTCCGGTAAAGCGCGAGCGCGGCCTCGTTGTCTTCCGCAACTTCGAGAAAGATGCGTTTCGCTTCTCCACGTCGCGCAGCACGCGCCAGACCTTCGAGAAGCCCCATGGCCAGCCCAGCGCGCTGCCAATTCGGCGCAACGCCAATCGACAGGATTTCGGCTTCATCGGCCGCAAGCTGACCAATGATGAATCCGATGATCGCCTTCGGCGAACCGGCAACAGCAATCAGAGATGTCGCCGCCGGATGCTCGAGCAGCGATTTAATGGCAGCCGCATCCCACGCAGGATCAAACAGCTTGGCATGCAGTCCCGCAATTTCTTCGGCCCGCTCAGGCGAAGCCCAAAGCATACTGGCGTGCTTCACGTTGCGGAACGGCATGACATTCGATGTCATACACCCACCCTGACAATCGAACTTGGTGAAGGTGGTTTTGCGTCCGGAGCCCTAAGATAGAGCGGCCGCAACGTCTCTGTCAGCGGAAGCTCACAAGCGGGAAACAGCACGTCGAGCGCGTCTGGCAAAAGATCCGGCAGAATGTCGTGAGCTCCAACGCCTGACGCGCGCGCCGCGTCGGCAACAGCCTTCGCTCCCGAACCCGCAACAACGATCGGCTCACTTCCGAGCGTCTCCGCCGCATCAGCAATGCCTCGGCAGCTTGGCGGCACCAAAGTCGCCAACGAATGGCGATCGAAGACTTCGAGATAAACTTCGCCCCGGCGTGCGTCCGTCGCAATGGCGACGCGTCGCGTGGGTGCCGACGGTATGCGCGCGCTCATGGCCATAAGCCTTAGGCTGGACAGCGCCACGATCTGCGCACCGGTCGCCAGTGCCAACGCGCGAGCCGCCGAAACGCAAATCCGCGTTCCAGTGAATGTGCCCGGTCCGAACGTCACGGCAATCCGATCGAGTGCCGCAAATTCCAATCCGGCTTCCGCCATCACCATTTTGGCCATTGGCAGCAATTGCTCAGCATGCCCGGTTTGCATCGGCGCATAGGCAAATGAAATCGAGGGAGTCAGAGTCCTGAGCCCGCGGCCCGCCGCCGCGGAGCAGGCATCAAAGCAGCTGTCCAGCGAAAGTACGTTCATTTCAGGATGCTTATACGATCTTTGCTATCTCGTCGAAATGAAATCGGGGTGTTCTCGGACGAACGCCAGATGGGTCGCCATATCCCACATTGCAGAGGAAATTCGACTTTATATCGGTTCCCGAGAAAAATTCTTCATCCACACCGTTATTGTTAAATCCGGACATCGGCCCACAATCCAGCCCCATTGCCCGTGCCGCAACAATGAAATAGGCGCCTTGCAGACTGCCGTTTAGAAAAGCAGTCCGCTCCGTATGCGCTTTGTTTCCGGTGAACCAGCTTTTTGCATCTGCGGCCGGATAAAGGCGCGGCAGATGCTCATAAAATTTGAGATCGTAAGCAAGGATCGCCGTCACCGGCGCTGCCATCGTTTTCTCCAGATTGCCCTGGCTCAAATGGGGACGCAGGCGCTCCTTGGCTTCTTTGGATTTTACAAAGACAATTCGAGCGGGCGATGAATTGGCGCTCGTCGGCGCCCATTTCAAATGATCGACGATTTGCTTCAGGAGGTCGTCATCGACGTCCCGAGGTTGCCATTTATTGTGGGTCCGGGCCGCATCGAACAATTGCTCGAAGACGGCGCGGTCAAGCGCATTAGCCATCTCGCCGCTCCATCAAGTCGTATTGGCACATAAAAAGAAACCCGCCGAAGCGGGTCACTTTCTTATGTGATGCTTAAACCGGCTCTACCGATTGCACATCCGGACAGAAATGTTTCAGCAGGTTCTCAATGCCGTGACGCAAAGTCGCTGTCGAACTGGGACAGCCCGAGCACGCACCGCGCATATGGAGATAAACCACGCCATTCCGGAATCCGGAAAAAGTAATGTCGCCGCCGTCTTGCGCAACTGCGGGGCGAACCCGCGTTTCTAGAAGCTCTTTAATCGTCGCAACGGTTGCTTCGTCTTCCGGATCGTAGCTCTCGCCCGCGCCGTCGTTAGAGCCTTCATCTTCCGTTGTCGGAGCACCAGACATGTAGTGTTCCATGATAGCTCCCAAAACCATCGGTTTCAGGTGCTGCCATTCGATCTTGCCCTTGGTCACCGATATGAAGTCGGATCCGAGAAACACGCCATCCACGCCGTCGATCGCAAAGAGGCGCGTCGCAAGAGGCGAAGCAGTCGCGTCACCTTTCGAGCGGAAATCCGCTGTGCCCTCGTCAAGAACGTTCCGGCCAGGCAGGAACTTCAACGTAGCAGGGTTCGGCGTCGCTTCAGTTTGGATGAACATATCGGCTTCTCGCTCGGGTTCGCTGGCATGACGTCACTCGCGCCCGAAAAGGCCAGCAGCGTTAGAATTTTTCTAATATAGGGAGACGACCTGGAACTGTCGAGGCGCGGCTCCGTCCCCGGTTACCGAACACCTTACGCCAAAGCCTTGATATCCGCGAGGGTCAGGTGCCCCGGCACAATCGTCACAGGCACAGGAAACCCGTCCGGCGCACTTCCCGCAGCCAGCGTCGACACCAGCGTGCCGAGTTCCTTTGGCTCCGCTGGAGCACCCACGACGAGGATCGCGATGTCCTCATCCTCGGCAATAAGCTTCAGAATTTCATCCGCTGGCCGCCCTTCGCGGATGAAATCCTCAGTCTCGACGTTTTCGAACTCTGCGTTTGCAAGCTTCCGCCGGAATAAACGAAACAGCGCTTTTGCCTTTGTCGTCTCTTCCTCGAGTTGCACCTGCCGCACGCCGGTCCAGTTCTGCAACTCTCCCGGCTCGAAGACGTAGAGCATCGCGATACGACCGGTAGCGCGCTGAGCACGGCTCGCAGCGTAATAGAGCGCCGCCTCCACCTCCTGACTGTCATCGACGACAATCAGGAACTTGCGCGTATGGCCGGGCTCGGAAGAACGGCGTGGTTTCATGGGTTCCGATGCTGCCATTCCTTCGAGCGCCTCGCAACCTGTCGCCCTAGCCTATCAACTCCGAACGAAGCCGACGATATCCTTCACTTTGTCCATGATTGGAGCCGCGATCACCCGCGCGCGCGCCGAACCGTCTGCAAGCACCCGGTCAATCTCCGCCGGATCGTCCATCAAACGCTTCGCCTCGTCTCCGATCCGACCGACTTTTTCCGTCGCGACTTCAGCGAGCGCCTTCTTGAAAGCCGAAAATTGCTGCCCGCCGTAGTCACCAAGAACTTTCTCGACGGGCTCGCCCGTCAACGCCGCATAGATGCCAACGAGGTTCTCCGCTTCGGGACGTCCCGCAAAACCGTCCTTATCCGCCGGCAGCGGTTCGGGATCAGTCTTTGCTTTCTGGATTTTCTTCGCGATCGTATCCGCGTCATCCATGATGTTGATGCGGGAAAGATCCGATGGATCCGACTTCGACATCTTCTTGGAGCCATCCCGCAAGCTCATCACGCGTGTGGCCGGACCTGTAATAACGGGTTCGGGTTGCGGGAAGAAAATCCCGTCCGCGAAACCGTGCTCCACGATCTCCTTGCCGAAGTCGTTGTTGAATTTCTGCGCGATGTCGCGCGCCAGTTCGAGATGCTGCTTCTGGTCTTCGCCAACCGGCACATGCGTGGCGCGATACGCAAGAATATCGGCCGCCATCAGGTTTGGGTACGCATAAAGCCCAACCGACGCTTGCTCCCGATCCTTGCCCGCCTTCTCCTTGAACTGCGTCATGCGATTGAGCCAGCCAAGGCGCGCCACGCAGTTGAACACCCACGCAAGCTCCGCATGCGCGCTCACCTGCGATTGATTGAACAGGATGCTCTTCTTCGGATCGAGACCGGCCGCAATATACGTCGCCGTCACCTGACGGATCGCGCTCTTCAACTCGACCGGATCTTGCCAGACCGTGATCGCATGCAGATCGACGACGCAGTAAATGCAGTCGTGCGTCTTTTGCATCTCGATCCAGTTTACCATCGCGCCGAGATAATTTCCGAGGTGCAGGCTGCCGGTGGGCTGCATGCCTGAAAAGACGCGCGGCTGAATTTGCATGGGATGTCCAGTCGAAGAGATCGGTTATAGCGGATGAGCGCGCGTTATCGCGTGAGCACGGTCCTGAGGCAAGCGCCTTCAGCCGCCCTTGCCACGGCCGACAAAGCGCCCGAGCTGCCGCAGCGACATGACTCCGGTGGCAAAAATGAAGGCACCGAACACGGCCAGCCCCGTACCGACCTCAATCGCCAGCGCCGCGCCCTTCCGCAGGAAACCAGCGTCGCTCGCGAGATGGGGCTGGAGCATATGGCTCACCATCAGCAGCACGCCGGCCATGAGAACGCTGGCGAGCGCAATCAGCGGCAAATTACGTTTCAACCGGGCATCACCCACGAAATCCTCCCGCTTCGCGAGGGTCGACCAGAGCAGATACGCGTTCAGCCATCCCCCAAGCGTCGTCGCAATGGCGATGCCGAGCTGAGGCATGATGCCGAGATGCCGGAACAGAAAGAACAGCACGATCGAACCAACCGTATTGGCCGTCAGACTGATGGCCGCGTAGCGCATCGGCGTCGTCGTATCTTCGCGCGCAAAATAGGCGGGCGAGAAAACTTTGATCATGACGAACGCGGGCAGGCCGAGCGCAAAGATCGAGAGCAAGACCGCCGTTGAGTCCGTATCGCTCGCCGTAAACGCACCGCGCTCGAACAGAACACGCACAATGTCATGCGGTATAACCGCGAGCGCCAGCGCCGCCGGTATCGTCAGAAGCAACGCAAATTCCAGCGAACGGTTCTGGCTATCCAACACGCCCGCCCTATCGCCTGCCCGCAGTTGCCGCGCCACGTCTGGAAGCAGAACAATGCCGACGGCAATGCCAACGATCGCAAGCGGAAGTTCGTAAATCCGATCGGCGTAATAGAGCTGCGAAACGGCGCCCGGCTGCATCGACGCGATGACGGTGCCGATGGCGATATTGATCTGCGTAACGCCACCAGAAATGACACCAGGAATGCCAAGACGAACGAGATGGCGAACATCTTTCGTCCACCGCGGCCGCTTGAAACCGAGCGTAAATCCCGCCTGCCGCATTCCCCACATCAAAAGTGCAAGCTGCAGAATGCCGGCAACAAAAACGGCCCAGGCCTGAATAACGCCAGCTTCCGGCTCAGCACGGTAGCCGAGCCAAAGTGAGATCAGCGTCGCGATCATCATGACGCCGTTGAGCACAATCGAAACCGACGCGCTTTCAACGAAACGTCCCATCGAATTCAGCGCGCCAGACATCAGCGCAACGAGGGACATGCAAAGCAGATACGGCATCGTGATCTGCGTCAGCAGCACCGCAAGATCGAATTTCTCGGGCACCGAGTCGAAGCCGGGCGCTAAGCCATACATCAAGAATGGCATCGCCAGTTCGGCGACGATCGTTACGATCAGCAGCACGAACAAAAGGCCCGCCATGGCGTCTTCCGCAAACGTGCGAGCGGCGTCGCGGCCTTCGCCTTCCAGCTTCTTTGCGAAAATCGGAACGAACGCCGAGTTGAACGCGCCTTCGCCAAACAAACGGCGAAACAAGTTCGGAAACCGGAACGCAACGACAAACGCGTCCGCCACCCAGCCGGAACCGAGCGTTGCCGCGATCAGAATATCGCGCATAAACCCGAACACGCGGCTGAGCAGCGTCAACCCGCCAACGGTTGCGAAGGACTTATAGAGCTTCATCGCGACAGCGAGGTAATGGGGTTCTCAACCCCGCGCAAGCGATTCCCGTCGATGTACACCGAATGCCCCCCGTCATCGCGCTCGCTGTCTCCGACGCGCACGCACTCGCCGTTTCTCCTCGGTCTTTGCGGCGGAAATCAAAGCACCATCCTCCGTCCCCAAGAGCGGCGCCTCACCCCGGTCCCCTTCCAGCACAGACTGAAGACGCTCTCTAATCACGCCCTGCCGGATATCACTGACAATCTGATTGCCGACGAGATCGGTCACATAGAAAACGTCGACCGCCTTCTCGCCAAACGTCGTCACGTGCGCCGATGCGATATCGAGCGAGAGATCGGACAACGCCGACGTCAACTCATACAAAAGCCCCGGCCGGTCACGCCCCGAAACCTCGATCACCGTCAAACGTGAAGACAGCGCATTGTTGATGATCACTTCAGGCTCGACCGTAAAAGCTTGGACGCCGCGCACACGCTCGCGTCGCTTTTCCAGCAGGTCGGAAAGGCGCTCCTTCCCGTCGAGCAATAGTTGAATGGTCTGCGAAATACGCCGCGCGCGCCGCAGCTCATCCTCGTCGTTATCAAATTCGCGGTTGAGAAGAAACGTATCAAGCGCATACCCGTCGCGCGTCGTCGTGATGTGAGCACCCGCGATATTGGCGCCGGACGCCGCGCACGCTCCCGCAAAAAGCGCAAGCAATCGCGCATGGTTCGGCGCAAACACCGTCAGCTCTGTAATCGCGGTGAACGAGTCCGTTGACACCGTCGTCGCGAGCTTCGACTGCGACTGCTGCGCTTCGCGCATCACCTTGGCGTGCGCCGTCTGCATCGCAAGATCAGTGCGCAGCCAATAATTCGGATAGTGACGCGCGATAAATTTATCTACGTCAGCCGTCGACCAATCCTTGAGCGCGTCACGCAACGCGGCCTGGGAAGACGCGATGACCTCACTACGCGGCTGCTGCGTATGCCCGCCCGCCACCAGCGGTTCCGTCTCCTGATAAAGAGTGCGCAGCAACTGGCCCTTCCAGCCGTTCCAGACACCAGGACCAACCGCCATGATATCGGCGCACGTCAACACCAGCAAAAGCTTCAATCGCTCCGGGCTCTGCACGATACGAGCGAACGCCCGGATCGTATCGGGATCCGAAATGTCGCGCGAATGCGCGAAGTTGCTCATCGTCAGATGTTCTTCGATCAACCAGGCGACGAGTTCCGTTTCGCGCGGCGACATTCCCAAACGCGGACAGACCTTCCGCGCAATACGCGCGCCAACGGTCGAATGGCTTTCCTTCCGACCCTTGCCAATATCGTGCAGAAACGCGGCAACCAGCAACGCGCGTCGGTTTTGAATTCCTGGGAATACCGCCGTGCTGAGCGGAAGCTCCGTCGCAAGCTCGCCGCGTTCGATCGCGCACACGTTTCCAAGCGTCAGCAGCAGATGCTCATCGACGGTGAAGTGATGATACATATTGTATTGCATCATCGCCACGATGCGTCCGAACTCCGGCAGAAACCGTCCGAGAACGCCCGCTTCATTCATTCGCCGCAAGGAAACTTCTGGATCGTTCTTTGACGTCAGCAACGACAGAAAGATCTGGTTGGCCTCCGGATCTTGTCTCAGATTGTCATCGATCAGCCGGAGCGACGATCGCAGCAGACGAATGGCATCGGGGTGCAGGTAAATCCCCATGCTGGACGCCTGCGCAAAAAATCGGATAAGATTGACAGGATCGCGCTTGAAGACATCAGGCCCCGCCACATTGAGGCGATCATTGTCCACCCGAAAATTCGTCCGCTGGCGAATATCGCCACGCGTCTTCCAATTGAGCGGACTGAGCAATCGCTTGTAGCGTGGCGCCGATTTCAGTTGCTGCATTTCGAGCGCGCCGCAAAGGATCGTCGTCAGATCGCCAACCTCCTTTGCGATAAGGAAATAGTGCTTCATGAACCGCTCGACCGCGCGCAATCCGCTGCGGTTCGTATAGCCGAGGCTCTGCGCCATCGCTGGCTGCACTTCGAACGACAGCACCTCCTCCGGCCGTCCCGTCAGAAAATGCAGGAAGCAGCGAACACGCCACAAAAAGTCTTCACACCGCCGGAAGGTCTGCACCTCCTCCGGCGTATAGATTCCAGCAGCACCCGCAGCCGCACCGACTTCCTGTCCGAAGATGTATTTCGACAGCCAGTGCAGCGTGTGCAGATCGCGCAAGCCGCCCTTGCCGTCCTTGATGTCAGGCTCGACCTTGTAGCGGCTCTGCCCAACACGGCGCACGCGATTATCCCGCTCGGCCATCTTCGCGTCGATGAATTGCCGCTCGGTTCCGCGAATGACTTCGTCCCGGAAGCGTCGTTCGAACTCGGCGAAGAGTTGCGCGTCGCCTAAGATCAGCCGCGCATCGAGCAGCGCCGTGCGGACGGTGATGTCGCTGGCACCAAACTTCAGGCATTGCTCAATGGTTCGGGTCGCGTGCCCCACCTTGAAGCCGAGATCCCACAGCACGTAGAGAATGTATTCAGCGACGCTCTCACCCCAAGGGGTCTGCTTGTAGGGAAGCAGAAACAGAAGATCGATATCCGAGCCCGGCGCCAGCAATCCCCGGCCATAACCACCCGTCGCAACGATCGCCATGCGCTCCGCATCGGATGGGTTCGTCGCGCGATATACATGCGCCACTGTGTAATCGTAGATGAGACGGATCAGTTCGTCCTGAAAGGTGCAGATGCCCGCCGCACAGCGCCGCCCGTTGCCATCAACTTCCAGCGCCTCACGCGCCGCTTGCCGCGCGCCCTTCACCAACTCCTTCAGTCTCTCAACAACCAGCGGCCGCGCTTCTGTTGCTGAAGTACAGGAATTGAATAGCGCCGTCAGAGCTCGACGCTCTTCCATTCCATCGAAATAGGGCGGCGGGATAAGCCGCGGAAGGGCGTCCTGGGTCAAGGCGTCTTCTTCGTGGTTTCGGCAAGCGCTTTCAGCTCATAGAGCTTTTCCAGCGCAGCCTTCGGCGTCAGTTCGTCAGGATGCATGGCCGCGAGCATCTTATCAACGGCGGTGAGAACTCTAACCTCCGGCTCGGACGCCGGGCGGGTTGCCGAAAAAAGCGGCAGGTCGTCAATGCCATCGTCTCCGCTACGAGCCCGCCGGTCAGCCTTTTCCAGGCGGTTCAGAACCTCTTTGGCACGCCGGACGACAGCGGGCGGCAATCCAGCAAGCTTCGCGACCTGAATTCCGTATGAGCGATCCGCCGCCCCGGCTTTAACCTTGTGCAGAAAAACGATGGTATCCTGCCATTCGGTCACATCGATCGTGACGTTGGCGATGCCGTCCAGCCTGCGCGCCAGCGCCGTCAGCTCATGATAATGCGTCGCGAACAACGCCCGCGCACCCGTAACCGAATGAAGATATTCGACCGTCGCCCAGGCGATCGACAATCCATCGAACGTCGCCGTGCCCCGCCCCACTTCATCGAGAATAACCAGCGACCGCGCACTCGCCTGATTGAGAATAGCGGCCGTCTCCACCATCTCGACCATGAACGTCGATCGCCCACGCGCAAGATCGTCCGACGCACCGACACGTGAAAACAATCGGTCCACTACGCCAATATGCGCGGATCGCGCGGGCACGTACGATCCCATCTGCGCCATCACCGCGATCAGCGCGTTCTGCCGCAAGAAGGTCGATTTACCCGCCATGTTCGGTCCGGTGACGAGCCAGATGCGCGCGTCGGGAAGCGCAGCAGCTTCCGGCGCAAGCTCTTCGCCTGAACGGCCAAGCACACAGTCGTTCTCAATAAAGGCCGCGCCGCCGGACCGCGCCAGTGCCTGCTGCACAACCGGGTGACGTCCACCGCGAATTTCGAACGCCACACTCTGATCGACGACGGGGCGCACGTAGTCCTGTTCGCGCGCCAGCTCCGCGAGCCCCGCAACGACATCGAGTTCCGCAAGCGCCGAGGCAACGCCACCGAGGCTCGCAGCAGCGTCAGCGATTTGGTCCGCAAGATCGGTGAAAACATCTTGCTCTATACTGAGCGCACGCTCGCTCGCCGACGCGATAAGGCCTTCCGTCTCGATCAACTCCACCGTCGAAAAGCGAACCGCATTGGCCATCGTTTGACGATGCCGGAACTTGTCTGAGAGGGGCAGAGATAGCAGCGGCTTGGCATTGAGCTGCGTGACCTCGATGTAAAACCCGAGGATGTTATTGTGCCGGACCTTGAGACCTTTGACGCCCGTTTCTTCAATGTAGCGGGCT
Source organism: Hyphomicrobium methylovorum (assembly GCF_013626205.1). NCBI lineage: Bacteria > Pseudomonadati > Pseudomonadota > Alphaproteobacteria > Hyphomicrobiales > Hyphomicrobiaceae > Hyphomicrobium > Hyphomicrobium methylovorum. The sequence goes on along the minus strand of NZ_QHJE01000001.1, from coordinate 1,827,815 downwards.
TCATGTTCTGCCATCACCTTCCGGCTGTCATCACGCAGAGACCGGGCCGCATCAAGATCGGCATTGAAACCATCGCGAACAAATCCGCCGTCGCGCCTGAGCAGCGGCGGCGTATCGACGAGCGCGGCGCGGAGCGCGTCGAGAAGACCGTCCGGCGCCATTCCCAGCCGATCACGCACATTCGCCAACTCAGACGGCAATCCAAGTCCGGCACGCGGCGCGCGCAAAAGTGTTGCGGCTTGCGCAGCCACCTCCAACGCGTCTCGCACTGCTCCGAGATCGCGAGGCGAACCTCGCCCGAAACCAAGCCTTGGCAGAGCACGCGCCAAATCCGGCGCCGCACGCAACGCTGTCCGCAGCCCGTTGGTCAGTTCGCTGTGGTCGAGCAGGTAACCGACCGAATCGAGCCGCGCTTCGATCGCCTTCGCGTCCGTCAGCGGGCTCGCGAGTCGCGACTGCAGCTCGCGCGATCCAGCGCCAGTCACAGTCCGATCCATTGCCGCTAGCAACGTGGATGATTTTTCGCCCGACGAGGCTTTGACAAGCTCGAGACTTGCCCGACTCGCAGCGTCGATAAACAGCCGCGCATCCCCCGCCTTGCGCGGCGGACGCACCATCGGCTTGGCGCCCTTCTGCGTAAGATCGACATACTTGAGCACAGCACCGGTCGCCGCAAGTTCAGACCGCGAAAACTGTCCAAAGCCCGCAAGATCCGCAACGCCGAGACACACCTTGAGATCGCGCTCGCCGGACTTCGCATCGAAATAAGCTGACGGAATCGGCGTTGCCTTACCGCCCGAGTAATCGATCGCGCGCGCAAAATGCGAATCCGCCAGGAGCGAGTCGGGCGCTAGCACCTCACCCGGAGCAAGACGCAGCAGTTCCCCCGCGAGGTCCAAACCCGAGAGCTCTCCGATTTCGAACTCGCCGGTAGAAATATCGATCGACGCCAACGCCAGACGCGCTTCACCCACCATCGCGCCGAGTTCATGCGGCGTTTCGCAATAGACGGCAGTCAGGTAATTGCGTGATCGCGCGTCGAGTAGCGCGTCTTCCGTAAGCGTGCCCGGCGTAACCAGCCGCACGACGTCGCGCTTTACAACGGACTTCGCACCGCGCTTCTTCGCTTCCGCCGGATCTTCAAGTTGTTCGCAGACAGCAACGCGGTATCCCTGCTTAATCAACCGCTGCAGGTATTCATCGGCGCGATGAATCGGCACGCCGCACATCGGAATATCCTGCCCCTGATGCTTGCCCCGCTTGGTGAGCACGATCGAGAGCGCTTCAGACGCAACCACTGCGTCGTTGAAAAACAGCTCATAGAAATCGCCCATCCGATACCAGAGAAGGCTATCGGGATTTGCGGTCTTGATTTCGAGGTACTGCGCCATCGCAGGCGACGTTTCGATAGTCGAGGAACCAGCCATGCCGACGCGCACGTCTGCCGCCTCATCACCATCCGCCAGATCGGTCGGCGCCGGATTGCGCTTATCTTGTGCCCCAAGACTCGCCATCGATGTTTTATTCTCGCCCACCCAGCGGCCGCCGACGAAATGCGCTTCGCCCGCTTAAACCCAAGCTCTTCCTTATGTCGGAGGGGTGGCGCTCGCAACCGGCCGCGCGCCGGGCTTCGCAGCATAGGCGGCAAACCGTGCACAGCCGGGCAAACTCAACGGTGGATTATCGGCCAGCCGTGGCCGAGCGGCGTCACACGGACGCCGCTTAAGCGTCGGCAGCGATTCGACTCTTGGTCTCGGCAGGCGCGCCGTAATGCTCGAAATAGCGCGGATCTATGTTCTTCACCGGCATGATAATCAGAACATCCGTCGTTCCGAACTGCTGGTCGATCACAGCGCCGTCGCCAACGTACGCCCCAAGCCGGAGATAAGCCTTTATCAGCGGCGGCATCGTCTTCAAAACAGCCTTCGTGTCGATGTCTTGAAGCGGCATCCGGTCCATCGGCACGAACAGGCGGTCGTGAGCCCGGCACCGCCACTCGACCGGAGCAAGCGCACGGTGATGCAAAAAGCTCAGTGCCATTTTGTGCGCATCGGGATCGGTTCCAGCGAAGCTTGCGCAGCCGATCATGACGTCGATGCGGTTTTCTCGGACATACGTCCAAAGCCCGTGCCAGAGAAGTTCGAGCGACCGCTTGCCGCGATATGGCGCAAGCACACACGATCGTCCAAGTTCCATGAACCGCTCAGTACGCCCCTTCGCACCCAGCAGAGGCGCAATGTCGTACTCGCTTGAAGAGTAGAATCCCGGACCGCGCTCCGCCACGTCCTGGCGAAGGATCCGATATGTTCCGATCACCTTCGGCCGCTCGGGCCTTCCGCCGCGACCAGCGCGCGTTTCGTCAAGATCCACGACAAGAAGATGATCGCAGATCGCGTCATACGCGTCCTCATCGCGCCGCCGAAACTGCGCCAGGCGAGTCGGCGTTGCGGACATCTCTTCGTAGAAAACTTGATAACGAAGGCGCTGCGCTTGCTTGATCTCAGACCAGGTGCGCGCCAGCCGCACTTCGAGATTGCCCGCGCGGCCGTAAATCTTGGGCTCGATGCTGCGCGCAAAGACGTTGAGACGCTGCGCCGGAGATCGCAAGCCAGCTTGAAGAGCAAGCGCTGCGGGAAATTTAGCCGATAAACTCGCGCGACGTCTGCCGCGCTCTGCAATCGCCTGCCACATGGCCGAACCACACCCCTGCCAATCTAGGACGAGGGGTTAGCATGATTCCGTGACAGATTTGAGTTACCTCCCAGCCTTTTGCTGGGGTGGCGCGGATTCCGCTTCGCTTGGAACCCAGCGCAGAAGGATCTCTTGCAGGTCCTGCGCCTCAAAAGGCTTTGCCAGATAGTCATCCATCCCAGCTTCCAGGCAGCGGAGACGATCCTCCGGGAAGGCATTGGCCGTCAAAGCAATGATCGGCGGGCAGACAAGACCTTGATGCTTCGGATCGCTGAAGAACTTCTTGATCGTCGCGGCCGCCGTTATGCCGTCCACCTTGGGCATGAGCACATCCATCAGGATGAGATCGAAGCCCGGCGTCTGATGCTTTACGGTCTGCCACACGGCCGCGATTGCGGCGCGGCCATCATCCACAATCGTCACCTTGCCGCCGATGCGCTCGATGATTTTGCGAATGAGAAGGGCGTTGATGCGGTTGTCTTCAGCGGCCAGAACGGTGAACTGCGTCGGCAACCGGCGAAGCGTTTTCACCGCAGCCACTTCTATGCCCTTGTCGGCCTGAACATCGCCAGCAGGGGCGTCCTTTTCGTCGACGAAGCTCGCCATCAGATATGTCGTAAAGGTCGCGCCGCAATCCGGTACGCCGGATGCGATCACATCGCCGCCCATCGCGCGTGCGAGGCGCCGCGAAATCGCAAGCCCAAGACCCGTGCCGCCCGGATGGCGACGCGTTTCGACTTCGCCCTGTTCAAAGTCATTGAATAGCTTCTGCGCCATCTCAGGGGAAAAGCCGACGCCAGTATCCTTCACCTCGATCGCGATCTTCATCGATCGCGAGTCACCACCCGGAACTTCGGATATGCTGAGCCGCAAGGCCACGCCGCCCTCGTCGGTGAACTTGACGGCGTTCGCCAACAGATTGAGCACGATCTGTCGGACGCGCATCTCGTCGCCTCGCACCCAGTTCGGCACCGCGCCGACGATGGTGGACGTAAACGACAACCGCTTCGCAGCAGCTTCGGGCGCCAAGAGCCGCATCGCTTCTGAGATACAGCCCTTGATCGAGAAGACCTCGTTGGCAATGTCGAGGTGCCCGGCTTCGATCTTGGAAAAATCGAGAATGTCATCGATCAGTCTCAGCAGAGCATGCGCTGAGTCTTCCACAATTCGAACGCATGTCCTCTGCTCGGAATCGAGATGCGTATCGCGCATGAAGCTAATCATGCCGAGAACACCATTCATCGGCGTGCGAATTTCATGGCTCATCGCCGCCAGGAACCGAGACTTCGCCCGGCTCGCCATTTCTGCTTGATCGCGCGCGGTCTTGAGCTCGCTTTCGATCTCACGTTCGAGCGTCACATCGCGCCCAACGCTTTGAACCTCCAGCTCGCCGTCGTCGCCTTTAACGTCGCGCAAATCCCAGGCAATCCAGCGTTTGCCTTTCCGCGTCGTCAGCAACTCGATCGTGCGGCGAACACTCGGCGTGATGGTCGGCAAAGGCTCAGAGAGATGCACCGGCGGATCGAATGGAGATCCAATCACATCGCCGGAACGAACCTGGAAGGCATCGCAGAAAGCCTTATTCGCGAACATAAGCCGCCCATCGAGGGATCGACGAACGACGAAATCCTGCTGCGCATCCAGCAAGTCGCGATAATAGGTGGCGCGATCCTCAAGCTTCCAATGCGCGTCCTTGATCTCTTCAAGTTTCTCGGTCTTCGCATCATCGTAACGCTTGAAGTAGCGCTGCAATGTGCGCTCGAAGCGACGCGACTGAGGAAAACTGAAGAACCCGCCGAGAGCAAGCAGCGTCACACCTGCGAGAGTGCAAATCGCAGACGCATCGTATGCGTACAAGCTGCCAAACAGACCAACCGCGGACAGCAGAATGCCGGCGACGAAAGAAACCAACGCCACCGAATACCAGTTGTCCAATTTCCGCCGACTGCGGGAAAATCGATCGGCCTTCGGACTACGATTTGCAGACCGGGCTTCGTTAGAATTTGGAAGCAAAGTTGTCGCCCCTGAAACTGGGGCCACCCTCGGCTTCTTCTATTTGACGGAATCTAAACGAAGTTGGTTAAGACGAGAAAATGATCAAATTTTATCGTCATTATGTACGGGATCTGACGCTTAGCATTGATATTCTGATAATATCTTCAGCTCACCGTCGCTTCAGATCATCATCGGTCAACGGGCGAGCCGCATCCTCGATCATGAGCGGAACTCCGTTGCGGATCGGAAACGCTAATCCGGCCGCCGTGGAAATGAGTTCGCGCGCCGCCGCATCGTAAACCAATCGTGTCTTCGTCAGCGGGCAAACGAGCAACTCAAGCAGCTTCGGATCGACGACAGTCTCAGAGTCGCTGCGCGCATCCTTATCGTCTGCCATGGCCACGCTCTTTCATCACCGACATCACTGCAGCGTCGTGCCACTGCTTCCGTTTGAAGCAAGATCGATTTCTGCGAGGGCCACTAGAACTTCCGCCCGCGCGCGAAGATCCTTGGCTTCAAGCAGAGCCTGTTTTTCCTCGGGGCCATAAGGACACATGACGGAAAGCGCGTTGATCAGAAACTCGTTCGAAGCGCGCTGAATCGTATTCCAGTCCGTCTTCAGCCGGTTCACTTCGAGATACGTCTTGAGCACGCGCAAAAGATTTTGCCGATCAACTTGCTCTTCGCCGAGCCCCTCAGTCAAATCGCTCGCAAACCGGTCGTAAGACGCGCTCTTGATCCGGTATGGCTTGTCCGTTTCAGCCTCAGCGAGACAATCGAAACGCATGATACCGGTGAGCGTGATAACGAGACGCCCATCGTCGAGTTCCTGATAGGACGTCACGCGTCCCGCGCATCCGACGGAACGCAGACTGACTGTCTTTTCGATCGGGCTTTCCTGGTCATCATCTCCTGAGACGATGGGCTGCAGAATGCCAATGACGCGCGCACCCGACATCACATCTTCGATCATCTCAAGATAGCGCGGCTCGAAAATATTGAGAGGAAGCGTTGCGCGCGGCAAGAGAATGGCGCCCCGAAGCGGGAACACCGGGATCCTGGCCGGAAGGTCTGCTGGGCGTTTATACCGATCGATAAGAGTCACTTCAAAACGTCTCCGCCATATCCAAGCCGATCATCGGAACAAGATTGACGCCAAACGCCGTCGGCCCTCCGAAACCAAAGGATCCTTCGGTCCCCACGCTTCAAAAAATTGCAGGAGCTGCTTGCGTGCGGCTTCTTCATTCCATGCGTTATCGAGCTTGATGAGATCGAGAAGCAAACCGAGAGCCTCGCTGCGCTCTTCGCTTGCGGCCAATGCAACGGCAAGATCGAACCGCGCCTGACGATCGTCCGGATCGCTTTCGACGCGTTGGCGCAACGCGGAGAGATCACCCGCTCCCGAACTTTTTTCAGCAAGCTGAATGGCAGCCTCGACGCTGCGAACCGAAGCGATATCGCGCTTGTCTGGCGGCACAAGACCAAGCGTCTGCTTGGCGCGACCGCTATCTCCGCTCTTGAGATAGCAGGACGCCAAACCAGCCAGCGCTTCCGCATTGCTGCGATCTTCCTGCAGAATGGTTGCGAAAATCTCCGCTGCCCCCTGCAGATCCTGTTGGTCCACAAGCTCCTGCGCCGCACTCAGCAAAGCGCCGATGTCGTCTTGCACGTCTGCTGCAACAAGCCGATCGATAAACGCCTTCACGGAGCTTTCGGGCTGTCCGCCGACAAAACCGTCGATCGGCTGTCCATCACGAAACGCAACGATTGTCGGCAGCGACTGCACGCGAAGCTGCGCCGCGATGGCCTGGTTCTCATCGACATTGACTTTGACCAGCCGGACCTTGCCGGAATACGAACGCACGACCTTTTCGATCACAGGCGTCAGCTGTTTGCAGGGGCCGCACCACGACGCCCAGAAGTCGACGACAACCGGCACCGTCATCGAAGCATCGATGACGTCGGCCTTGAACGACGCCGTCGTCGCGTCTTTGATGGTTGCGCTTGCGCCGGCTGCACCATCGCCGGAATTTATCGCACCGAATTCCATATGTCTTATCTCCTTGCCGCTGCCGCAACATCGGAAGCGGTCAGTGTCATGATCTGCGGATCATGCCCAGTTGAGTGAATGAACCGCAAAAGGTCGTCGCGCGCAATGTTGGTCGTCGCGGTGTTTTCGAGAGGATGGCAATTCCATCGCTCATCGGTCATCAATGCGTCATCGAGCACCATTTTGACACGATGCTCAACATCATTGGCGATCGCAAACGCCGTGACCGACCCCGGCGTCACCCCCAATACGCTCAGCAGCAGATCGGGCTTCGCAAAAGAAAAGCGCCCCGTACCCAGCCGCTTGCCCAGCGATTTGAGATCCACGGTCGTCGAGCTTTTAGCGACAACGAGGACAAGCGCACCTTTGTCACTTTTGAGGAAGAGGTTCTTCGTCGAGGCACCCGGCAACGCCAGATCGACGGCGCTGCTGTCCTCAACAGTATGCACCGGCGGGTGCTCTATGGTCGTCGTCTGAAATCCCAATTCTTCGAAACGGGCCATCAACTGCGCACGCGAGAGCGGCATCTGCGGGGAAACCTCCAGTAATGCTGGCCAGAAGCCCCCAAAAGCGACAGTCGAACGGCCGCGTCATCTGAGGCCATTTCGGGCACTTGCATTGCCTTAGCACATGCGCCATAAGGCGTGTCTCGCGGCGCCGCAAGTCGCCGAATTTATTGGATCGCGGGTGTAGCTCAGGGGTAGAGCACGACCTTGCCAAGGTCGGGGTCGAGGGTTCGAATCCCTTCGCCCGCTCCAAATTCAGGGTCACCCCACCCTGTTGCACCAGATAACCTGTCGCACCGGCATTGGTTTCAGGCGTATTCGCTGCACGCTGGCGGGTAGGTTCTCACCAAATCACTGTAGTTCTGGCTCGGGTGCAGCACGCTCGTCCCCTCACCCTCATTCGCCATGCGCCGGTCAGACTGGCTTAACCGTCTGAAACCTTTCTTGCGCAGGTCCGTCGAGGGCTATTTATCCTGCAGCCAAGTCCGCAAGCCATATGACCCTGAGCGATCCGATCCTGCACCCCTGCACCGACCCGTGCTCGCGCAGCACCGAAAGAGGCCAACCATGAGATCAGTTTTCGTCGCGCTCGGCTTTGCCGTCGCCGCCCTTTCATTTGCAATGCCCGCGACTGAAGCCAACGCAAACGGCGCGCACAAAACTTATAAGGCGCATCCCGCCCGCAAGGCACACGTCGCCAAGCGTCACCACTATCGTTTCCCGGCACGTCCGCGCCACACGCGTTACGGATACGGACGGCCCGGCCCCCGTTACGGATACGGCTTTGGCTTCATGACCTACAAAGGCGATCCATTCTATCGCGACGACTACTACGACGGACGCGGCTGCCACTACCTTCACCGCCAAGACTTTTGCCGTGGACGCAAATCGCTGGATTGGCTGCGCTTCCATTAGAGCGTTCACGATCGTCACGTCGCAAAAACAATGAAAGCGCTGCGTTCAATTACGCAGCGCTTTCTCATGCATTGATCCGTTCTCGAACTTCTTGAACGCGCCGCACCTGCGCCTAGCTGGCGCCATCATCATTCGGCATGTTGGCCTCGATGTCATAGGAGGGCCAAACCACTTTGACCAACATCGTCGGAATGATGAAAGCTACGCTCGCCTGCGCAATCTTGGTGGCAATGATCTTCAGCATTCCCACTATTCTTGCGTCACTTCCCCTTCAGGTCGGCGTCTCCATTTCAAGCTGGAAATCGCCCCTCACGCTGCAAAAGCCGAGCGTAGAGACGCCCGACTTCACAACGCGATCCGAATGATCGACGCGATCGTTTAGCGCCACGGATCCGGCAGATACGCGCGGCGGCTAACCGCCACGACGGGACGGTTCTGCACCACCATCACGCCTGCAGGACGCACCAGTCTTTCGCGTGCGATCACGCCGTACACCGGCGGTTGATAAACCCGGGCGGCGATGGGCGGACGGACCATAACCGGACGCTCGATCGTGCGTACACGCGGCCGGTGAAACCGGCTCTCGACGACCACACGTTCGCGCGCCATAGCGTACACCGGTGGCCGCATGACGGTCCGCCATCGCCCAGGCTGCGCGACGACCGGCACAGCATAAGTTCTGACGACGGGCGGCGCGACGACGACAGCGCGCCATTCGGGTTCCATGTAAACTGTGCCCGGGGGCACCGCGTAAGCGAACGGCACATACCCGCGATCGTAGCAATGATAGATCAGATCCCTGCACCTATCGAAGGCGGATGCCGAACCCGCGAACGCCGTCGAGCAGGTCAAAGCCAGACCGGCTGCCAGAAACAATTTCCGCATTGAAGCCTCTTGATTGCAAATGACGGCGAGTCCGGGCCGCACGGATGCCCGAATTATGCCGATCCCTTGCGACCGAGTTTACGTCAGCCTGATTCTCGCCCGAAGCCTTCCAATCAGGCTTGGTAAAGCAATTGCGAGTTGTAGAGGCAGAAGCTGTCCTGAAGTGCCGCTTGAACAGTGGAATGGAAGCTCATAGGAAAGGCGAACGCCGCAAGCCGGCCGAGCGAATGTCACTTCGGGAGCGCCAACGGCGCCAGTGTAAAGGGACGGTCCGCACCATGACGACAACGACAGCATCATCGCTCACTCGCCCGATCGCATTTTTCGCGGTCGTCGTAGCCGCATTCATAACTGCGGGCTGCGGCATCAACACGATCCCCACCTACGAACAGTCCGCGAAGGCGGCCTGGAGCGAGGTGCTCAATCAATACAAGCGCCGCACCGACCTGATCCCCAATCTCGTGGAGTCGGTGAAAGGCTTCGCGGAACAGGAAAAGAGCGTGCTGACCGACGTCGTCGAAGCGCGCAAGCAAGTCACCAACATCCAGGTGCCGCCGGATATTCTGACGGATCCGGATGCCATGAAGAAATTTCAGGATGCGCAATCGACTCTCGGCGGCGCACTCGGCCGCCTGATGGCCGTCGTTGAGCGCTATCCCGACATCAAGTCGGGCCAGAACTTCCTGGCGCTGCAAAGCGAACTGTCGGGAACGGAGAATCGCATCGCCATCGCGCGCCGCGACTACATTGAATCGGTCCGCGCCTATAACACTGAGATCACCACCTTCCCCGGCCGCTTGTGGAAGTCGTTCCTCTATCCGCAAGCCAAGGAAATGGCGGCGTTTGATATTCCGGTCCAAGAGCAGCAAGCTCCGAAGGTCGATTTCAACAAGCCGAAGACGTAAGGCAGGCGCGCAGTCACATTGGGAACTCATCCGATGACTGATGCAGCAGATGCCGCTCGGTCTTTGGCATCAGCCTCGCATCGCCGCGGCGTTCGAACATTGGCATTCGTGCTGATGTCTGCGCTCGCCGCGGCGGTCTTGGCCCTCAGTGTATTTGGCGCACTCGCCGCGCCAACCTATCCGGAACTCGCCGGACGCATCACAGATCAAGCGGGCCTTCTCTCACCCGAAGACAAGGCCGCCATCGAGGCCGAACTCGCCTCGCTCGAAGCCACGTCAACCGATCAGCTTGCCGTCGTCACCGTGAAGTCCCTCGAAGGATACCCGATCGAGGACTACGGCATCGGTCTCGCGCGCAAATGGGGCATCGGCCAGAAGGGCAAAGACAACGGCGTTCTGCTGATCGTCGCGCCGAACGACCGCAAAGTCAGGATCGAGGTTGGCCGCCGCCTCGAACCGATGATGACCGACACGATGTCCTCGCTCATCATTTACAATGCAATCCTGCCGAAGTTCCGCCGCGGCGATTTCGCGGGCGGCATCAAGGATGGCGTGCGCGACATCAAATCGGTTCTCTTAGGCGACGCGGACGAAGTGAAGCGACGCGCGCAAGGCGCGCGTTCGCCGAATGACGATCCAACCGCCATGCTTCACCTGCTCGTCTTCTTTCTGATCTTCGCGCTGATTGTTTGGGTCAACTATCGCAACTCGCGTGCGATGGGTGCTGGCGGCATGCAGGACCCCCGAAGACGCCGCGGCGGGATGGTCGTCATCCCAGGATCCGGAAACTGGGGCGGAGGCTGGTCTGGCGGCGGAGGCGGCGGCGGATGGTCCGGAGGTGGTGGCGGCTTTGGAGGCGGCGGCGCGTCCGGCGGTTGGTAGCATGACAAACACATTCAGCCAGCGGCTGCGGAAGAACGGTGGCAACTCATGAGCTTCATCGACCAGAACGACGCCGAACGCATTTCGCGCGCAATCACCGACGCTGAACGCGGCACGTCAGGAGAGATCGTCGCCGTCATCGCCGACAAGAGCAGCCATTACCATCACGTGCCATTCATGTGGGCCGCACTCATCGCGCTCATCGTTCCCTGGCCGCTGATCCACTTCACGTGGATGCAGGTCCAGTGGATCTATCTCATCCAGCTTATCGTTTTCCTCGCCTTGCTCGCGCTCACCTGGCATCCGCTCGTTCGCCTCGGACTCGTCCCAAAGTCCGTTGCCAACGCAAACGTTCGCCGCCGCGCGGCGGAGCAATTCCTCGCCCAGAGCCTTCACACGACGACGGGCCGGACTGGCGTTCTTGTTTTCGTTTCGGTCGCCGAACAGCGCGTCGAAATCATTGCCGACAGCGGCATCGCCAGTCAGGTACCAAGCGAGATTTGGCAACACATCGTCGACGACTTGACGGCGGAAATCGCGGCGGGCCGTGCCGTCGACGGTTTCGTGCATGCAATCGAGCAACTCGGCGCGCTGCTGGCGAAACACTTCCCGCCGGGCAGTCGCGATCCCAATGAACTGCCGGATCATCTCATCGTTTTACAAATCTGAGCGTTTTTCGTGCTATGCCGCCTCGAAGTTTAGGGGCTGAGCTTCGGGGGAAGCACAATGGCAACGATCAATGCGGGTGAAATCGTCGGAGACCCAGACGCCTCCGCAGTCGAACGTGCGCCGCGTCGCGCACGCGTCTCCTGGATGCTTTTCGATTGGGCGACGCAGCCGCACTACACTCTCGTGCAGACGTTCCTCTTCGCGCCCTACTTCGCCAACTCGATCGTACAGAACCCTGTCTGCGGCACGCTCATCGCTGAAGGCAGCGAGAAAGCCGCATGCGGGCAAGCGCTCTGGGGCTACGCCGCATCCGTCGCCGGATTGCTGATCGCCATTCTCAGCCCATTCCTCGGCGCCGCTGCCGACGGGCGCGGCGCACGCAAACCATGGATGGCCGCGCTGTCGCTCGTCTTCCTTGCAGGCCTCTCGACGCTCTGGCTCGGACAGCCAGGCGCACCGTTGACGACGATCCTCATCGTGCTTGGCGGATTCGTGCTGGCAACGCTCGCAGCCGAACTGATGAGCGTCTTTGCAAACGCGATCATGACCGGCCTCGTCCCAAAGAGCGAGCTTGGCCGCCTATCGGGCACGGGCTGGGCGGTCGGCTATTTCGGAGGCCTGGTCAGCCTTGCCGTCGTTGCGGGCCTGCTGGTGCCGATGCCGGGCGGATCGACGACACTCCTCGGACTGCAACCACTGCTGTCACTCGATGGCGCCGCGAACGAAAGCGACCGGATCACCGGCCCATTCGCCGCGATCTGGTTCGCGATTTTCATCATCCCGTTTTTTCTGTTCGTGCCCGACAAGCGCCGAGCGGCATCGCTCCATCCTGAACATTCCGCCGCTGCCGAACTCTGGCACACGATCAAATCACTTCCGTCGATGCCGAGCCTATTGACGTTCCTCATCGCACGCATGCTCTACACAGACGGGCTAACCGCGATCTTCGCCTTCGGCGGCATCTACGGCGCATCCGTCTTCGGCTGGGGGCCGATGGAACTCGGCATCTTCGGCATCGTGTTGACGTTGGTTGGAGCCATCGGCGCGTTGATCGGTGGCCACCTCGACGACCGGCTAGGACCGAAAACGGTCATCATAACCGCGCTGTTCGCACTCGTCGTAGGTGCATTGGGCATCCTGTCTGTCGACAAAACGCACATCCTGTTTTCAACGGTCGTTCCCGCCAAACTTGAAGGATCAAGTCCCTTCTCGGCCGCTGGCGAACAGGTGTTCCTTGCCTTCGCAATCCTCGTCGGCTTAGTCGCTGCGCCCGTTCAGGCCGCGAGCCGGTCATTGCTCGCGCGCCTCGCGCCAGCAGAAAAGATCACGCAGTATTTCGGGCTCTTTGCTTTTTCTGGAAAGGTGACGGCATTTCTCGCACCGCTGCTCGTCGCACTGGTCACGCAGCAAACCGGCAGCCAGCGCATCGGCATGGCCGCCATTCTCATCTTCCTCGCAATAGGCATCGTTCTCATGCTGTTCGTTCGAACGCATCCGCGCAGCGCCTAAGCAGCGCTGGCGGCCGGCTCCCCGGAGGGGTGTCGCCAGCGCCAGAGAAAACTCGGCCGGCTCGACGAAGGAGAGTCGCCGGCGCCAAATTAATGCCTGAAGTGTCGGACTCCGGTGAACACCATCGCGAGCCCGCGCTCGTCGGCGGCCTTGATCACCTCGTCGTCACGCATCGATCCGCCCGGCTGAATGACGGCGGTGACGCCCGCTTCGGCTGCAGCAATCAAGCCATCTGCAAACGGGAAGAAAGCGTCCGACGCAACCACCGAGCCAACCGTCAGTGGCTCAGAAAGTCCTTGCGCCTTCGCAGCTTCGGCGGCCTTCCAGGCAGCAATGCGCGCGGAATCGACCCGGCTCATCTGTCCCGCTCCGATCCCAACAGTCGCCCCGGCTTTTGCGTACACGATCGCATTCGACTTCACATGCTTCGCAACCCGGAATGCAAACCGCATATCGGAAAGCTCGGCAGGGGTCGGTTCGCGCTGTGAAACCAGTTCCAACTCAAGATCCTCGGCGTTGGGCGCATCGCTCGATTGAACGAGGAACCCGCCCGCTACCGACTTGAACCCAAGCGAACGCGCATCGGCACGCGCCAATCCGCCCGTAAGCAGCAAACGCAAATTCTTCTTCGTGGCGAATATCGCCTTCGCCTCGTCCGTTGCGTCCGGAGCAATGATGACCTCGGTGAAGATCTTCGTGATCTCCTCCGCAGCAGCCTTGTCGATCTCGCGGCTGAGCGCGACGATGCCGCCGAACGCGCTGACGGAATCGGATGCCAGCGCTTTGAGATAGGCTTCCTTCAGCGATGAGCCGATAGCGACACCACACGGGTTCGCATGCTTGATGATCGCGACCGCCGGGAAATCCATTCCAAACTCAGAAATGAGTTCGAAAGCCGCGTTCGTATCGTTGATGTTGTTGTACGAGAGCTCCTTGCCCTGCAGCTGTCGCGCCGTCGCGACACCGGGAGCACTCGGATCAGAAACATAAAGCGCAGCGGTCTGGTGCGCGTTCTCACCGTAACGCAATTCCTGGCCGAGCTTACCGCCGAACGCACGCCACGCCGGAGCCGTCGATCCAATCTCGTTGGCAAACCAATTGCTGATCGCCGCATCGTAAGCCGCCATGCGCGCATACGCTTTCGCCGCAAATGCCTTGCGCAGCGCGAGGGTCGTCGCGCCATCGTTCGCGTCGAGGTCGGCGAGCACACGCGCGTAATCCTCGGGCTCAACGATGACCGTCACGCTCGCATGGTTCTTCGCCGCAGCGCGCACCATCGCAGGACCGCCGATGTCGATGTTCTCGACGCAATCGTCGTAGCCAGCGCCCTTCGCGACCGTCGCTTCGAACGGATAGAGATTAACCGCCAACAGATCGATTGGCAGAATCCCGTGGTCGCTCGCAGACTTTTCATGGTCAGCGTTGCCGCGCACAGCGAGCAATCCGCCATGAACACCTGGATGCAACGTCTTCACGCGCCCATCCATCATTTCCGGAAAACCGGTCAGTTCCGAAACGTCCTTGACCGCGACGCCTGCCGCTTTGAGCGCCGCCGATGTCCCGCCCGTCGAGACGATCTCGACGCCGCGCGCCACGAGCGCTTCAGCGAAAGCCACCAAACCTGTTTTGTCGGATACCGAGAGAAGAGCTCGACGTATGCGTTGATCAGCCATTTTTACCCCGCATGCTGCGAGACGCGGTTACCACGGTCACCCGCGCATGACCATCCCGCGAGCGGACGCTATTCTGCCGCGCGACGTCACTCGACACCTCGGCACAGCCTTAAGGCGCATCAACCAAGAACGTCTGGCTCTTCGGCGCGCATTGTCCAGCTCACCGTGGTTTCGCCGAAAGTCGTTCCTCTGAGAGCGATCTGCAGCCCCGGACGCGGCCCCGCGCTATCAACGAAGTACAGGCTTTCCTCGATCGACATATCCGCGTCAGACGCACTGAAGCGCCAGAACCGCCCATCCGGCAGACGGATGCGGCACATGCCCGGCTCAGCCAGAGTCGGCACGCAATCGGGATGTAGATGAAAATGGATAGCGAACGGAAGGTCCTGCTTAAGCCGCAGCCGCCCTTTCGGCGGCATCAAGCGATCCACGCCTTCGAGCCCTTTCCCGTCCGGCGAAAGCGACAAGCGGCGCACATGAATGAGCCCGAAGCGCTTCAGATACCCGTCATGGCTCGCATCGAGAACCAGACTTCCGCTTTCCTCGCGAAGATCGACCGAGACCGACTCCGGCCCCCGGATCGGCGAACCGCCGACCAGCGCTTCAAGTTGCGAATGGCGAACGAGCCGCGATGACGAGGTGCCTGCCAGCGCCAGCGTATTGTGGCTGGCGGTCGCGCGCGCCGCCGCATCCCAATCGTGATCCGCGGGTCCCGGAAATCCACCGTTGGCGAAAATCAAATACTGCTTGGACGTCATCTCGAACGACAGCGCACCGGCTTGCGCTTCGGTCGACATTTCAAGCGGCGGCGGCGATCCGACATCCGCGATGAGAACGGTGTCGCCACGCGCGAGCCGCGCATATCCTGAAGATCGCACACCCGACGCAATTTCGAACTCGCCGCCGGAATATCCAAGCACCGTCGCAAGCGAAGCAGGCGATCCAGTGCTGACGCCATTGAAGCGCGCCAGCATGCCGTCGCCGAGACGCATAAAGCGCAAGAAACCGAGCGATTTCTTAATCGCGGAATTGATTTCATCCGGCGCGGCGCGCCCGCGCGAATGAAAGCATTGCCCCAACGGCAAGAGATCGAGAACCAGCTCCGAGAGAACGCTGGCGCTGCGGCTCACGTGCGAACCATCGTCGAGAATTTGCCGATTCAGTTCTTCCGTGAGCGCGATCTGCGCTTCCTTCAGACGACGGTCATGGCCCGATACGGCCAAATCCGACAGCACCAGCGCAATCAGACAAACCATGCGCGGAATACCATCCGGCGCATTTCGCCAGGTCGTCTTCAGCGTGACGATCTGTTGATCGATACTGGTCATGATCGCGGTGTAGCCGCGCGCGTCGACGCCCTCCAGCAACATGCTCGCCTGCGCGATCCATGAGATAAGACGACGGCCGATAACTTCCGGCTCGTAAGCAACGCCGCGCGGCACGCGGTAGAGCGAAATCCATTCGAGGACGAAGTCGCGCGCCGCAGCAGCAGCTTCCTCTTCCTCGGTCGCCGCGAGATGGCGGAGCCAGCCGAAGCCGTGCAGCTCCCGTTCCCAATCGACGCTTGGTGGGTCCGCACGAAACGGCGACGCACCTCTCAAGTCGGCGATCTGCGAAGCTAGCCCGAAGTGCCCGTGTGCAATCTCCGTCCAGAAACTCGGATCAGCCGCGCGCAACTCCTGCGGGACGATCAAAATCTGATCCGCACCGCTGGCTGCGTAACGCCAGCGGAAAATGGGCGACGACAGCGTCAGCGTCAGCGCACGGCGCCGCAGCCGCTCGATCGATAACGAGCGGATTTTCAGACGCTCAGTGACATTCAAACTCGACATGAAGTTCCCGCAGCGGACAGCGATCCGGCACTCGGCGTCCTAACGCCCGAGTTCTGCCAAATGAAGGCGCGAGCGCACGTCAGCTAACAGCTAACCGGCGGCCTTCACAAGCTTTGCGGCGTAAAATCCGTCGAGATATCGGCCTCCTTCCGGCATCTCCGCCAGGAAAGACGGCAGCGTCCGCAAATCGCCATCCGCAGTTCTCCACAGGAGAGGAAGCGTGTCCTCGTCGAGACCAAGGGGACTGCGGCTGAATTCGGGATGCCGCGCGAGAAACTGCGCCGTTTGCTCCTCACCTTCCTCGGGTTCGAGCGAGCACGTGCAATAGACCAGCAGCCCGCCGGGCTTTACGAGCGGCGCAGCAACATCAAGCAGCTTCGATTGCAGGCTGGCGAGCGCCGGAACATCTTCGGGCCGCTTCAGATGGAGAATATCGGGATGCCGCCGGATCGTGCCGGTCGACGTGCAAGGCGCATCCAACAGAACCACGTCGAAGGGTGTCTCTGATTGAAATGTGAGTGCGTTCGCCGTCTGCGTTTCAGCCGCGAGCTGCAACCGGCTGAGGTTCTCCTGCAGACGCTCCAATCGACCGGCCGACTTATCAACCGCAACGACATTGGCACCCGCGCTTGCGAGTTGCGCCGTCTTGCCGCCAGGTGCCGCGCAGAGGTCGAGCACACGCAACCCGCGAACATCGCCGCAAAGCTTCGCTGGCAACGCAGCGGCCGCATCCTGCACCCACCACTCGCCGTCGGCATATCCTTCGAGTTCTTCCACTCGACCAACGCCCTGGCAGCGCACCGATCCCGTTGGCAGAACCACGCCGTTGAGCCGCTCGGCCCATCCCGCTGCATCAGATTTGACTGTCAGATCGAGCGCTGGCTCAGCAAGCGAAGCGCTCGCGATATCGCGCGCCACTGATGCCCCGTAAGCTGCGGTCCACTTCTGCAGCAGCCAATCGGGAAACGTCAGGGCGACATTGTCGAGAGTCTCGAAACGCCCCGCCCCGCTCTCGCTCACGCGGCGCAGAACGGCATTTACGAGACCAGCAAAGCGCTGCCCGGCCTTATCGGCTCGGCACTGATCGACAGCCAGCGAGATTGCCGCGTGCGGCGGCGTTTTCAGAATGAGAAGCTGCGCCACCGCCGCAAGCAGGATCTGTTCGAGACGCCCTTGGTGCTCGGGAAGCGGTTTCGCGAGATAAGTTTTCAGAACAGCCTGAAGCGCACCGCAGTTGCGCAGCACCGTCGTCGCGATCAGGCGCGCAAACGCCCTGTCGCGCGGGGCCAAATCACGCGTCGCCGTTGCCCGCGCAAAGGCGTCGTCCATCGGTCGCTTTTCAACAAGCACCGTAAACAGAACGGAAACTGCAGCATCACGCGCAGCGAGGCCATCAGCGGCAACGCCCGCGCGCGGAGCAGCCGTTCGAACTGTACTGCGCCTGGGGTCTCGCTTGACGGAGGCGACCGGCCGATTGCGATTGCTGGTTGTCACGATCAGCCCCAGGGGCTCGGAGGCTTCGAATGATTTTGCCCGCCGATCCAGACACCGTCTGATCCGCCGCTCGTCCGAGGCGCCTCACCTGCGCCAAAAGCATCACCGGATGTGGAGCGCGCGGTCACGCCCATTTCACGCGCCAGCGCTTCGAGCGCAGCAACACGGTTGTCCATGCTCGGATGGGTCGCAAAAAGATTGTCCATCCCATGTCCGTTCAACGGATTGATGATGAACATATGCGCAGCCGCAGGAACCGCCTCCGCCTCGGGATTATCGACGCGGCGTGCAAGCCCTTCGATCTTCCGCAAAGCCGACGACAGCCAATATGGATTCCCGCAAATCATCGCGCCCATGCGATCCGCCTGATATTCGCGCGAACGGCTGATCGCCATCTGCACCAGACCAGCCGCCATCGGCGCCACAATAATGGCAGCGAGCGTCCCGATCATTCCGAGACCACCGCGATCACCGCCGCGGTTGCCTCCAAACAACATTCCGAACTGCAGATATTGCGCAACCATCGAAACCGCGCCGCCGATCGTTGCAGCAACAGCCATCGTCAGCGTGTCGCGATTCTTGATGTGCGCGAGTTCGTGCGCCATTACGCCCGCGAGTTCTTCGCGGTTCAGCGCCTCCAGTAATCCGGTCGAAGCGCAGACGGCACCCTTAGCCGGGCTCCGCCCCGTCGCAAACGCGTTGGGCTGCGGATTGTCCATAATGTAAACGCGCGGCATCGGAAGTTCAGCGCGCCGCGCCAAATCCCGCACAAGCCCGACGAGTTCAGGCGCCGTCGAAGCCGTCACTTCGCGCGCGTTGAACATCCGCAGCACAACGCTATCGGACTTCCAAAGGCTAACGAGGTTCATGACGAGCGCGATAGCAAACGCGACGAGCATGCCCCCTTTGCCGCCCACTGCCGCGCCCAAGACGACGAAAATAGCGGTCATGGTGGCCAGCAAGACCGCGGTCTTGGTATAGTTCATCGGCATTCGTCGCTCTCCTCGGCGCATAAACTGTGCGGCGAACCGTTGCCTATATATGGTGGCGGAAAGCTCGTATAAAGCCCCTGAAAGTTGAGAAGAAGCGCGGCAAGCGGGTTCGGAAGAAGTGGAAATGACCGCAGATCACGAAGACCCGGTGGATGCCCAGCGCGAGGAAGACGCGCCAAGAACGCTGACGCCACAAGCCAAACGTGCGTTGGCCGAAGCGGAAGAGCGCCGCCGTCAGCAAGCCGCTCAGAGCACCAAGCCATCACCTGAGATCGGCGGCCGGAATGGTCCCGAACCCACGCGCTTCGGCGACTGGGAAAAAGGCGGCATCGCCTCCGACTTTTAGTTGATCAACCGGATCGACGACGCTCTACATGCGCGGCGCATTTGATTGCGCACGCGCACCACGGAGCCGAGATCGGCACGCATCACCAATCAGGTGGCGCGCCGGTTCTGCCGCTTGTCGATCAGGTCATTGACGACCGTTGGATCGGCGAGCGTCGACGTATCGCCAAGATTGCTGAAGTCGTCTTCCGCGATCTTGCGCAAAATCCGCCGCATGATTTTACCCGAACGGGTCTTCGGCAGCCCCGGCGAAAACTGAATAAGGTCGGGCGATGCAATCGGACCAATCTCGCGCCGCACGTGCGCCACGAGATCTTTCTTCAGCACGTCGTCACCGTTCTCGCCGGAATTCAGCGTGACGTAGCAGTAGATGCCCTGCCCCTTGAGATCGTGCGGATACCCGACGACGGCAGCTTCCGAAACCTTCGGATGCGAAACCAGCGCGCTCTCGACTTCCGCCGTTCCCATGCGATGACCGGAAACGTTGATCACGTCATCGACGCGCCCGGTGATCCAGTAATAACCGTCTTTATCGCGGCGGCATCCGTCACCCGAGAAATACATTCCCGGATAAGCAGAGAAGTACGCCTGCACGTAACGTTCATGATCGCGATAGACGGTGCGGAACTGACCCGGCCAGCTATCGAGGATGACCAAGTTCCCCTGCGCTTCGCCTTCCAGAATCTGTCCTTTGTCATCCACCAGCGCCGGTTGAACGCCAAAGAACGGTTTGGTTCCGGAACCCGGCTTCAAGTCGATCGCACCCGGCAACGGCGTAATCAGAATGCCGCCCGTTTCGGTCTGCCACCAAGTATCGACGATGGGGCACCGAGCCTCACCGACAACGTTGTGATACCACTCCCATGCTTCCGGATTGATCGGCTCACCAACCGACCCGAGAAGCTTCAGCGACGAACGGCTCGTGCGCGTCACGAACTCGTCTCCCGCGCCCATCAGCGAGCGGATGGCCGTCGGTGCCGTATAGAAAATCGAGACCTTCCACTTGTCGATCACGTCCCAGAAACGTGACGCGGACGGATACGTCGGAATGCCTTCAAACATCAGCGTCGTCGCGCCGTTCGCCAGCGGCCCATAGACGATGTAGCTGTGGCCGGTCACCCAACCGACGTCGGCCGTGCACCAATAGATGTCGCCGTCGTGATAGTCGAAGACGTAGTGATGCGTCATGGAAGCATACAGAAGATAGCCGCCCGTCGTGTGCAGCACGCCCTTCGGCTTCCCGGTTGAGCCTGACGTGTAGAGGATGAACAACGGATCCTCCGCCGACATCTCTTCAGGCGGACACTCTGCCGGAACCGTTGCGATTTCGTCGTGCATCCACATGTCCCGGCCTTCGGTCCAGGCCACCGGATTACCTGTGCGTTTGACGACCAGAACCTTCTCGCCGCCCGCCGTTCGCGACAGCGCAGTATCAACGTTCTTCTTCAGCGGAACCGGCTTGCCGCCGCGCAAACCTTCATCCGCGGTGATGATGAATTTCGACTCCGCGTCGTCGATGCGGTTCTGCAAGCTATCTGGCGAGAAGCCGCCAAAAACGATCGAGTGAACGGCGCCGATCCGCGCGCACGCCAACATGGAATAGGCGGCTTCAGGAATCATCGGCAGGTAGATCGTAACGCGATCGCCCTTCTTCACACCGTGCTTCTTCAGAACGTTCGCGAGCTTCTGCACGCGCTCCGAAAGCTGTTGGTATGTAATCGTCTCGCTCGTTCCGGGATCATCGCCTTCCCAGATGATCGCGACCTGATCTCCGCGCGTCGCCAAATGCCGATCGATGCAATTCGCCGAAACGTTCAGCGTGCCATCTTCGAACCAACGGATGTCAACGTTTTTCGGATCAAAGCTCGTATTCTTCGCGCGCGTGTAGGGCTTGATCCAATCGAGCCGTTTTCCAGCCTCAGACCAGAACGCTTCCGGGTCGGAAACCGAGCGCTCGTACATTTCGCGATAGCCGTCAGCGTCAACGTATGCCCGCTTCGCCCATTCGCTGGGAACGGGATAAACTTTTTCCGACATTGAGTTTCCTCCGGGGTGGCCGTCTTCGGCGGCCTATCGGCTTTTATTATGCGGCGGCCTTGGGAACTCGACAACATGCTCGAAGGTAGAAACGTAATTTTGTTGCGACCGACCGTCAGGCCCGCCAGACGGACGACCGCTTGATCTCAGAATCCTCCAGTTCGCGGGTAACCGGCACCTGGTATTCAGCCAGAAGTTCAAAGCGGTTTCTCGGAAAATAGCTTCTTTGGGGATCGCCGATCAGAACCGCGGCGCCTCCTTCTTTCATCCGCTCGATAAAGGCGATCACCCGGTCCGCGAGCTGACGTTCATAGAAAAGATCGCCGATAATGACGACGCGTTCGGTCAGGTCTTCGGTCTCTAAAAGATCTTGCGCCGTCGGCGTTACGGCAACGCCATTGGCGTCCGCGTTTAGCTTAATGGCCACCTGCGCGAGCCGGTCAATGTCCGCCGCGAGCACTCCGAGCGCTCCGCACTTTGCAGCGGCAATGGCAGATAGTCCCGATCCCGACCCCAGATCGATTACGTTCTGCCCGGAACACATTTTGGGATTGTCGAGAATATACCGGGCTAGCGCCTGCCCGCCCGCCCAAGCAAACGCCCAAAACGGCGGCGGAACGTTCATCTCGCCAAGTTCTTCTTCAGACTTCTGCCAGATCGGCACCGATTCCGTTGCAAGATGCAGAACGATCTCGGGAACCAGCGGGGGCGCGATCAGAGCGGTGTTCTCTTTGATGAAACGAACCGCTGACTCATGACTATCCGGATCGAGGGGAACGCCTGCGCTCAACTCGCTAGCTTTCGAACGTCGAGCCCGCCCATCCGGCAGACCTCTTTCCATTCGGCAGCCGTCACAGGTTGCACAGACAGACGAGAATTGTTGACGAGCACCATATCGGCAAGCTTCGCGTTGCCTTTGATATCGTCGAGCGACACGGGTTCAGGCACCGGCGTGACGGCCTGAACATCCACGCATTCCCACTTGCCGCTTTCGTCACCCACCTCGGGATGCGCCAGCGCGATGATCCGCAGCACACCGACGACGTTTTTGCCGATGTTCGAGTGATAGAAAAATCCGAGATCGCCAACCTTCATCGCACGCATGTTGTTGCGCGCTTGATAGTTGCGGACACCGTCCCACGACTCTCCTTTTTTTCCGCGCGAGACGAGTTCGTCCCAGGAGAATGCGTCGGGTTCGGATTTCAATAACCAGTAAGCGGGCATCGGCTCATCGTCTCGATTGCTAATCCTCGACGCGTAGCCCGGATCTTCAGAGTGCTCAAGCCAACAAAACAAAAACCCCGCGCCGGGGGACGCGGGGTTTTAGACGCGAAACAAAATGCGGGCGCGCTGTTGAGCGAGGAGCAGAAGCCTGTCGCTTCATGTCGCCGGCAGAGCCTGTGTTCTCGCAGGCCTACATTGAGAATTGGTAAAGGCCGTCAATCTTCTTCTTTCAGCGGACGTTGCATCAGATCGGCAATCGCGTCATCGACGCTGATCCGCCCCTCAATGATGCTGTGAACCGCTTCCGCTATCGGCATTTCAACGTGCTTTTCGCGCGCAAGGCGAACAAGCGCCGCCGAGGTGTACACGCCTTCCGTCACCGCCGATCGGGCGCCAAGAATGTCTTGCAACGCCCGTCCCTCGCCGAGCGCCCGCCCAAGCGACATATTGCGCGACTGCGTACTGCCGCATGTGAGGATGAGATCGCCGAGCCCGGAAAGCCCAAGCAGCGTTTCCGATCGCGCACCCATCGCTTCGCCAAAACGGCGAAGCTCAGCGAATCCACGCGTAACGATCGCCGCGTGCGCGCTTGTGCCAAGACCCCGACCCTCAACAATTCCAGCCGCGATCGCGAGGACGTTCTTGACCGCCCCGCCCAGCTCCGCGCCGAGCACGTCACTCGACCAGTAAAGCCGCATTTGTCGCGACGACAACGCCGCCGCCAGCGCTCGACCCAACGTCTCATTGCGGCACGCAAACGTCAGTGCCGAAGGAAGCCCCCGCGCCACATCGGCTGCGAAGCTTGGGCCCGTCAGAATAGCGAGCTGAGCGCGGGGCGCGGCTTCGGCGACAACCTCACCCATAAGCTTTCCGCTCTCGCGCTCGATGCCTTTTGCGCAAACGATGACGGGAACACCGTCCGCGAGATGGCGCGCCATCGTGGCCATGACCACGCGCATGTGCTGAGCCGGAACGACGGCAAGAATCGCATTTGCTGCGGCCGCTTCTTTCAGATCCGCCGTCGCCCTGATCCGGTGGTCCAGATCTACGCCGGGCAAATACACGCGATTGACGTGGCGCTTGTTGATGTCCTCGACGATCTCGGGTTCACGCGCCCAAAGCACGACGGAATTGCCGCCGAGAGCAAGCGCCTGCGCCAGCGCAGTTCCCCACGCACCGCCGCCGATGACACTGATCGAATTGAGTTGCAAAGGCTTCCCCGCTTAAATTTTTGCCGGACCCTAGCACGTGCCTGTGTCGTCCGCTTGCATTCAAGCTTTGACGCCGGCACCTCGAGCTTTCACGGCATCCGGATCGAGCGGCCAGCGCGGCTTAACGGGCGCATCGAGGCCGTCGATCAGCCCGAGCGCCAGCCGTTCCGCGCCAGCCCAGGCAACCATAGCGCCATTGTCGGTGCATAGCCCCAGCGGCGGCGCATGGAAGGAGAAGCCGTGCTCCGCGGCAACAGCCGTCAGCGCCGTTCGCAGCGCGGCATTTGCCGCCACCCCGCCCGCGACGACGAAAGCTCGTCCAGAGGCACCGGACAGGAGCGGCCCGGCCGTTTCCATCGCCAGACGAACGCGATCCCGGACACTGTCCGAAACCGCAGCCTGAAAGCTCGCGCACAAATCATCGACATCGCTCGATGAGAGCGGAGCGGCCCCGGCGGCGGCATGTCGCACCGCCGTCTTCAGTCCTGCGAACGAGAAGTTGGGATCCGCGCGTCCCTTCATCGGTCGAGGCAGCGTGAACCGGCTCGCATTACCCCGCAACGCGGCCTGCTCCACGGCTGGACCGCCCGGCATCGGCAGCCCGAGGAGCTTCGCCGTCTTATCGTAGGCTTCACCCAGCGCGTCGTCGATCGTAGTCGCGAGCCTCTGGTAACGGCCGACACCTTCAACCAGAAGAAGTTGCGTATGTCCGCCGGATACGAGCAGCATCAAATAAGGCGGGCGGATGCCGTCGGTCAGACCAGCCGTCAGCGCATGCGCCTCGAGATGGTTGATCGCGAGAAACGGCTTGTCCATCGCAAGCGCCAACGCTTTTCCGGTCGTCGCGCCAACGATCAGTCCACCGATGAGTCCCGGCCCCGCCGACGCTGCAATACCCGACAAGTCCGCAAGAGTTACGTTCGCTTCGACAAGCGCCGTACGCACGATATGGTCGAGCGCCTCGGTATGCGCGCGTGCCGCGATTTCAGGAACAACACCGCCGTAGAGCGCATGCTTGTCGAATTGCGAAAGCACAACGTTGGAAAGAATTCGCCCCGCGCCTGATGCGTCACGGGTAACCACGGCCGCAGCCGTTTCGTCGCAGCTCGTTTCGATCCCGAGAACGATCTGTGAGCCGGATTGAGTTTGTACGCGCGACGTCATCGTCTCATTCGATCTTGCCGGAGGAGGTTGGAATCGACGCGCCTTTAGAGCATTAATGGCGCCGAACAAGGCCCGTGGGCTGATGGCCCCGCCTAGCATCCGGAGAAACCTCTTTGCAAGCGACGCGCATTCGCATCGGAACACGCGGCTCGGCTTTGGCGCTCGCACAGGCACACGAAGTGCGCGACCGGCTGAAGCAGATCCACGGCCTGACCGATGACGCCGTTACGGTCACGATTTTCAAAACGACGGGCGATCGCGTGCTGGACCGGCCCCTTTCGGAGATCGGCGGCAAGGGCTTATTCACCAAAGAACTCGAAGACGCGCTCTACGCGAATGAGATCGACCTTGCCGTCCACTCGATGAAGGACATGCAGACCGAACTGCCGGACGGTCTTGCAGTCGGCGCCGTGCTTCCCCGCGAAGACCCGCGCGATGCCTTCATATCTTTGACCTACACCGATCTCGCTGCCTTGCCTGCTGGAACCGTCGTCGGAACCTCGTCGCTTCGCCGCAAATCGCAACTCTTGAACATGCGCCCCGATCTTCGCGTCATCGATTTTCGCGGCAACGTCGAAACGCGCCTGCGGAAACTGAAAGAGGGCGTTGCCGACGCAACGTTCCTCGCGGTTGCCGGATTGAAGCGCTTGGGGCTCACGGAACGCATCACTGGCGCGCTGCCATTCGAGACGATGCTGCCTGCAGCAGCTCAAGGCGCGATTGCTCTTGAGATCCGCGCTGCCGATGACGCCACTCGCGTCGCCGTCGCTCCCTTGAACGATCCCGAAACCGCGGACGCCGTCACGGCCGAACGCGCTTTTCTTGCGCGCCTGGAAGGTTCCTGCCGCACGCCGATTGCCGCTCACGCAACGATTGAAGGCGATCGCCTGTCGTTCCGCGGTCTCCTGCTCTCGCTGGATGGACAGAAGCGCTATAGCGCCGAGCATACGGGCGCCCGGGCGGACGCAAAGGCCATCGGCCACGCAGCAGCCGACGATATTCTGAAACATGCCGACGCTAGCGTTCTTTCCACATCGAGCACCTGATGCACGTACTCATTACGCGGCCGAAAGAGGACGGCGAAACACTTGCCACCCGCCTCGAAAAGCTTGGCTTCCGTACAAGCCTTGAACCGCTCGTCACCATCACGTGCGAACCAATCCCGGCCTCAGCGATCGAAGACGCAGTCGGATTGATCGTCACGAGCCGCAACGGCCTACGTGCGATCTCCACGTCACCCGCGCTCAGCCTGGCGACGTCGCTGCCGATCTTCGTTACAGGACCCGGCACTGCAGCCCTGGCGCGCAAATTCGGCTTTAAGGACATTCTGGAAGGCGCCGGAACAGGGGCCGACCTCGTGCCGATGATCTCCGCCAAATCCAGGTCCATGCCCGGGCCGTTCGTTCATCTTTCGGGCGACGTGGTTGCATACGACCTCGCCGGCGCGCTCGCCCGCAAAAATGTTAACGTCCGCCGCACGATTGTCTACCGAACCGCCGTCGCGACGGAACTCTCGGAAAAAACACAAGCGGCGCTGTCTGGCGGCGAACTCGATACCGTCGTCCTGATGTCGCCGCGAACCGCCGCGACCTGGGCCGGTCTCGCCGCACCGCACGCGACGCCGTCCGTTCTCGGAGGGCTAACGCACGCCTGCCTGTCAGATGCCGTCGCCGACACGCTACGCGGGAAACTCTCTGAACCAAAAATTGCAATCGCCGACCGCCCAAATCTCGATGCGATGGTTGTCCTGCTGAAACGTCTCGCGGACCGTCCGGAAGCGGGGTAAGAAGAGCTGAGCGGCCGGTAGCCCCCCTTCCGGCAGCAGCCTCATAGCCAAATCAAAAATTGGCCCGGATTTAACCCGGATTGGCTGACATACGCGTTTTTTTGTAGACGGAGGCGTGCCAACCTATGGCGGACGACAAAGTGAAAGCAGGCAAGGGAACACCTCCTGGCGCGGCCGGAAATCGCCCTCATGCAACGCTTGACCTCAAGGCAACCGAAATCAAGGTGACGCCCGTCACCGCCAGCCCGCAGCCGTCTTCGGCGCGCCCAGCGCCCAGCGCCGCTGAAACACCGCGCCCGCTTCCCGCTTCATTCTACGCAACGGCGCCCAAAACCGAACCGGCCGCGAAGGTCGAAAGCCGCCCGCGCGTAGACGCCGGAACCGCCGCCAAAGAAAAAACGACGTCTGCAGCGCAACCATCTGCGCCCGCCTCAGCCAAGACCTCCAAAGAGGATGCTGCGCCGACAATCCCAGCGCGGCGCGGCGGTGGCATCTTCAGTCATCTCGCCGCTGGCGCACTCGGGGGCCTCGTCGCGTTTCTCGGCATGCAGTGGGCGCTGCCGGAACTTGGACTGGACGGCTCGCTTTCAACCCGCTTCGACAATGACACCGCGGCGATCTCCGAACGTATTGCCGGGCTTGAGAAGCGCGTTGCGCACAACACGGCCGCCCCGGATTTAGGCGGCATCGAACAGCGCATCACAACGCTTGAACACACCGCTCAATCGATCCCGGCTTTGACCGAAAGCCAAAACCGGTTAGTCGCAGACACCAAAGCAGCCCTCGCGGCAGCAGCGTCTGACGCCGGTTCTCCTCAACTCATTGAACGGCTCGGCAAAGTCGAAGACCGTCTGAAGGCGTTAGCCGACATCGGCGCCAATAGTCCGTCTGCCGGCCCTGTCGAACAGTTCGCGGCGTTGAGCGCCAAGATCAGGGAACTCGAGACGAACGTCGCGCAGGCCTCACCCGCAGCAAATGACAGCGTTCTGAAAGACATCGAAGCCCGCCTCGCGACGGCAACAGCCGCTGGTGAAGCGGCTAAGTCCGGCGTCGATCGCATCGCGGGCGACATCAAGGCTGCACAATCGGAAACCACCCAGTTGCAGGCCGCCATCGAGGGCTTGAAAGCATCGTCCGCCAAGCCCGCCGACATCAACGCGGCCGTCACACCACTATCCACCCGGATCGCCTCGATTGAGAAAAATCTGCAGGCAATCGAGCAATCGGAAACCGCTCGGCAGGCGTCTGCCGAACACGTTCTCCTTTCGCTCGAACTGCAAAATCTGAAACGCGCCATCGAACGCGGCGGCTCTTACACTGCCGAGCTAAACGCCGTGAAAAAAATTGCGGGCACCGGCATCGATCTAGCTCCGCTCGCCAAGCTCGAAGCAACGGGGGTCCCCTCACAGTCCGACCTCGCGAAAGAATTCCGCACAGCCGCAGCAAACGCCATCGACGCAAACAACGCGCCTGAAGCCGCAACTGTCGTCGGTCGTCTCTGGTCGGAAGCAAAGTCCGTCGTCCGCGTTCGCCGCATCGATCACAACCCTGACGACAAGAGCACCGAAGCAACCGTTGGACGAATGCAGGTTGCCCTCAACGAGGGACGCCTGCAGGACGTGCTCGAAGCCGCAAAGGATCTGCCGCCCTCGGCCGCGGACGCTGCCGCTCCCTTCCTCGAAAAAGTGGCCGCACGCGTCAGCATCGATGACGCGATCGCCCAGCTTGAATCACGTCTGAAAGCCTCCGTCGCCGAAACGGCCCCCGTTCGTTCGCAGCATTAGTCCAGTCGAAGGGTTTGCGTCATGGTACGCCTCCTTGCCTACTTCATCTCCATCGCTTTGATCGCCGCGGGCCTGTCATGGATCGCAGACCGCCCGGGATCACTCCACATCGTCTGGCAGGGCTATGACATCGAAACGTCGGTGTTCCGCGCCGTCGTTCTGCTGGCCGCCGCCATCGCGTTCATCGTGTTTCTTTGGTCGATGGCGCGAGCGCTCTGGAAAACGCCCGCCATCATCGGCAACCGCATTGTCCGCCGACGGCAGACGCGCGGTCTCGACGCCGTATCGGGCGGCCTGATCGCAATTGGCGCTGGCGACAGCACGTTGGCGTCGCGCTACGCGGTGCAAGCGCGCAAATCGCTGCCGCATCAGCCATTGACTCATTTGCTGCGCGCGCAATCGGCCGAACTCTCGGGCGATCGCGCAACCGCGCGGCGAATCTACGAGGCGATGCTAGCTTCGCCAGAGACCGAACAACTCGGCCTGCGCGGACTGTTCCTTGAAGCGGAGCGCGAAGGCGCCAACGAAGCCGCCCGGCAGTTTGCCACGCGCGCCTTGAAGGCCAACCCCAAGCTCGGATGGTCGTCGACGGCGCTCTTCGAACAGCAGTGCAAACAGAAAGACTGGGCGGGCGCGCTTTCGACGCTCGAACACGCACGCAAATATGCGCACATCACAAAGGCGGATGCCGATCGCAAACGTGCCGTTCTACTTGCCGCCCAGGCAATCGATATTGAAGACGACAATGCGGACAAGGCCCTGGCGCTGGCACTCGAATCACATGGCCTGGCGCCGGATCTCGTGCCACCGGCAGTCCTCGCCGGACGCATCCTCGCGTCGCGCGGCAACACCGGAAAAGCCGCCAAGGTCTTGCAGAAGACCTGGACGAAGTCGCCCCATCCTGACCTCGCAGCCACATACGCCTACGCTCGCATCGGCGACAGCACGCGCGATCGCCTCGACCGTGTCGTGCAACTCGCAGCGCTCAACCCGCACTCAATCGAAAGCCCGATCGCCGTCGCAACGACCGCAACGGAGGCGCGCCTCTTCGCAGAAGCCCGCCGCGCGCTCGAACCCCTTCTGACCGAACGCCTTACCCAACGCGTTGCCATTCTGATGGCGCGCATTGAAGCCGGCGAAAACGGCGAGCATGGCCGCGTTCGCGAATGGCTGGCCCGGGCGATGAACGCAGCACGCGATCCAGCGTGGATTGCCGATGGCGTGACCTCCGATCATTGGAAGCCGATCTCGCCGGTCACAGGCAAGCTCGACGCATTTCTGTGGCGCGTTCCTATTGAGGCGCGCGACGCCAGCCAGAATGAAATTCTCGCTCGCCGTCTCGATGAACTGATCGCACTTGAAGCGCCACCGCAGGCTGCCCCCGCGGCCAGCGTCACGACCGGACCGAAGCACGTCGATAAGGATGACGTCGTCGACGCGGAAACGGTCACTGTAACGGTGCGGCCAGCCCCTGCGGCAGCAGCCGAGCCTCATACAAAGGACGAGCCTGCTCCAGCAGCCCCCGCCAAGGAACCGACAAGTGCGCCAGCCGCTGCAGCACCGGAAGCCACGCCCATTCGCATCCAGAAGGGCGATAAGGACTCCGCGACGCAGAGACGCGCACCGGACGATCCTGGCACCGAGCCGGAAGTCGAGCTCGAACAGCCGGTTGCACGCCGCAGCTACCGCGTTGTGAACTGAGTTGTACCGGGGTGTATCCGCTCATCAGGAGCGCTTTCACCCCGGTGTTGCGCGCCACGCGGCGACAATGAACAAACGTCGTCGCAGGCGCTTGCAATTCCAGACGCGGGAGGGTATCCCTCGCGCCTCTCCCAGGGCGATGCCCAGAGATCGCCGCTTTAGCTCAGCCGGTAGAGCACGTCATTCGTAATGACGGGGTCGCGTGTTCGAGTCACGCAAGCGGCACCATTCCATAAAACAAGATGAAACCGGCAAGTTAGCCGGGGTGCGTTCGGCGCAAATCCAAAATCCCGTCGATCACGCAATGTCAGAACCTAAAGACGTCGTGCGCGTCACCGCGCGTCTCACAGGCGACGCCCTCGCCCGTAGCTCACGACGCTGCTTTCCCGCTGCTCAAACGAGCGATGCTTGAAATTAAAAGCGATAGGTGTTGGGCACAACATCATCGGCGCAGGACTGCAGAAACGAAGCAGTCCCGCACTTCTCTTCCATGAAGAGACTCAAATACGCCGCCAGGAAACGTATATCGGCGCTAATCGCAAACTCTAATACGAGGCCGCCGCCAGACGCCCTCATAGTCGTCCCAATACGGACGTCCCCGCTCCCAATGGCAGTAGCGATCGTAATAGCGCGGACCATCGTAATAATAGGCGGGTGGCGGTGGCCCGTAATACGGTCGGGCCGAACCGATCAACGCCCCGGTAGCCAGACCACCGAAAACACCCGCCGCAAAATCTCCGCCGCCAGCGTTGGCGGGGACGGCCGTGGCAGCGATTATTCCCGCCGTGAGCATCCCATAAAATATCCGGTTCATGCTGATACCCCTGAAGCATGTTCGAACAAGCAGTGTCGCTGATATTTCCTGAACAGCCGCTGAATCGCGCAAAAACATGTCGGCTACGAACGTGCGCGGCTCCAGTTGGCCCTTGCGTAAACTCGCAAATCAATCGGGCCTAACCGTGACAAGGAAAACGAGGCCGAAGTGAAAGGGCGTTGCAGATGTCGCGCGCACTGCTTCGAATGCAGGCTCCCCTATCCGACGCGATCAAGGCGCATCGACACCTATGATCCAAGCTGGTGTTCGATGCGTGACAGCAGCGACTTCAATGCGCTCCTATCCAACGGTTTGGGTAACATCCCTACACCGCTCGGAACACCCTGCATTTTTGAAAATGGTATAGCCGAGCTGATGACAATGATTGTCGGCGGCCAACGACCGCGGACGTAATTCGCGAGCGCTAGCCCGTCCATGGAGCCCGGCATCTGGATGTCGGTGAAAACAACGCGGATGTCTCTGTCGCGTTCAAGAACCGAA
Source organism: Hyphomicrobium methylovorum (assembly GCF_013626205.1). Lineage (NCBI taxonomy): Bacteria > Pseudomonadati > Pseudomonadota > Alphaproteobacteria > Hyphomicrobiales > Hyphomicrobiaceae > Hyphomicrobium > Hyphomicrobium methylovorum. The sequence goes on along the minus strand of NZ_QHJE01000001.1, from coordinate 1,796,250 downwards.
ATTGCTTCTGCCGCGGAGCCTGCCTCCACGGTTGAAAAGCCCGCGTCCTCCAGAGCAGCGACCAAATCCCAGCGAATGAGAAACTCATCCTCGACGACCAAAACTTTCGCTTTCGAAACGGCCATCGGAACTTTCTATTGTTCAGCTCCAAAGCTCTAACCGATAAGCCCGAAATTGGTTGCGGGCTCCAAGCGAAATAGATCGGTCGAAGCGCGGTAGTAACCATAGGCTTACAGGCAGCTTTGGCGAACGCGACCGCGCTTCCCGGATACCCCGCGATACGACCCACCGACGCGGCCATGCATCGATTAGAGCAGCTTGTGCGTATAATATTTTGGGCGTTCGTTCGACTGTGGTCCGCCCGCGACGTCCCCGTATGCATTTCCTGCGGCGGACCAAAGGCATATTGTTGTTTTGGGAAATGTGGAGGGGTCGCGGAGCTGGCACATGAACTTGGAAGATTTTTACCGCGTTATTCGAAATGGCCATGTTCGAGCGCAGGGTATCGTCGACACCGTGCCCGATCCGTTGCTTGTCCTAGATAAGAATCTGACGGTGGAGGCGGCCAATCGCGCGTTCCATGAAACGTTCAACGTCATCCAAGACGAGACGATTGGGAAGCATCTCTACGAGCTTGGAAATGGGCAGTGGGATATTCCGGAACTGCGTCGGCTATTAGAAGACGTTATTCCCAAAAGCACGGCAATCATTGACTACGAAGTTACACATGATTTCCCGCACATTGGGATGCGGACGATGCTTCTGACTGCACACAAGTTGCACCATCCCGATAACACCAGCCGGTCACTTCTGCTCTCAATGGTCGACGCCACCGAGCGACGGCACCAAGAGGCGGGAAAGGACCTGCTCCTAAGCGAACTCCAGCATCGAATAAAAAACCTACTCGCATTGGTGCACGCAATGGCGCGCCAAACCTCCGTAGAAGAACGATCGGCCCGCGAATATCGCGATGCGTTCCTTGGCAGGTTCGACGCACTCGTACGTGCACACGAATTTACATTTCACGAAAACAAGAACACTTCGCTTCACGAGATAATTCATAAGACACTTGAGCCATATATAACGGCGTCTTCGGCAATTTTGATTGAATCAAGCTCACCTGCAGTTCTTCAGCGTGAGCAACTTCAACCCCTGAGCTTGATCCTCCACGAGCTCGCGACCAATGCCGTCAAGTACGGCGCGTTATCTGTGCCCCAAGGACAGATCAGGGTCCGCTGGGCGCCCGACACTGTCGATGATGGACGACTGCGACTGGAATGGAATGAAATTGGTGGCCCGCCCGCCTCCCCACCCACGTCCACTGGATTTGGGACGCGGCTTATAGGGGTTGCTGCGGCTGAATTGGGCGGGCAACCAGAACTCGACTATGGGCCGAACGGGTTGAGAGCAGAGATCATGCTCGACTTACGGCCATCGTCTGAAGGACAATGAACAGCAATCCGTTCGCCGCAATCTATGGGTTGAAAGCCTTTAGCGAGACAAAAACCGGCTAGGCTCTTGCGTCTCGTTTCGCCTGTGCCCTGGCATTCTGTTTCAAAATGCTACCAATCTTTGCACCGGGAATCCGACGGCGTTTTGGAGTTACGCCTGTATCCTTTTGCCCGGCATTGGGGGTCGCGTCAGAGGAGGGGTGATGAGAAAACTTGTTGGCACGATGGAGCGCTAGTGCCCTGTGCGCAGCTTCGATGTTTTCGTTTTTCACTTCCAACTTGTACAGGCGGGAACGTTCCTTTTTTACGCGCTTAAGAGCCTGTGCAAAGACTTGTTTGCGTCTGGCAGGATGATCCGCTGTTCCAGGAAAGCTCTTACCGCGCTTGTCCGCAGTGCCCTTTATCTCGCGTTGCTTTTGGCGAGCGAACGTTTTTTCCTTGTTGTGCAACCCTTCCAAGCGTTGCGCGAGATTTCTCAGGGCGTCTTTATCCAGGTCGTAAATGAACGGATGGTTCGACGCCTTCACAACCTCGTACTCGTCGTGGCTTAAAAGGCTTTTTGTGTCGTTGGCTGAAAACGCCATAGTGGACCTCACTGCTCTCTGAGTTTGACGGAAGAACTATACCTGCTTTTTCGGCATAAATTGGGGTAATTGCCTGCGTAGTAACCTAATCGCAAAGGCATCATGGAGAGGCGCGTACTCCGCTTTTAAACCTCGCCTTTACCGCGTTCACTGCGTCCGATCATGGATAATAGCGTGGGGCGTTATGCGACATTGCGAAAGTCAACAGGAACCGCCATCCTTAGATTATGTTGAATTTTCCGAAGAGCACATTGCATCAAGCGGCAATTGATGCACCGAGGTCGGAGCGTGATTTGACCGCAGCAAGGGTATCGGCTGCTCAGAGCAAGCTCCGTCGAGAGATTGACGCCAAGCTAGCCATCAAAGAGCACGAGGCCGAGAAGATCGCCATCCGTGCAAAAACGGCCAGTTTGCGAGCAGCACGGTTGGCGCGTGAGGCTGAAGCCGAGGCTCAAGCGAAGGCCAAGCCTTCTCGCGTAAAAATGGCCAAGCCCCGCGCAAAAAAGTAGTGCCCCCACTCGCTTTGATCGTTGCGCTAGTTCCCATCTCGATGGTGATGTCGGCCGCCGCGGACTCGTGGGCGGTTCATCCGCCTGCACGATCAGGCTCGCTTTGATTTGCGGATCTCGTTCGTGGACAAGCGGAAGCAACTCGGCTCCGAACAAGAGATCAATAGAAATCGTGGCCTGCTCGCCATGCTGATATTGGACAGTGTTTGGCATCGAGCATTTCGGATCGGATTTAGCGGCCTTCATTAACGGTCCACCCGCGTCCAATCCTGGGCGGGATACGATTATGGCCGTTGCCGCCAAACGGACATCACGCTAATTTCAATTCGCACTGGGGCTATCCGGAATGTCCGCATAAATCGCAACAAGTGAGGCCACGATGACGTCAGGCTTGATAATCGTTGGGCTTATCGTGGCGCTCGCGCTGTGGATCATGTCGATCTACAACGGGCTGGTCACGCTCCGTCAGCGCACGAACCAGTCATTTGCCGATGTGGACGTTCAACTGAAGCAACGCCACGATCTCATCCCGGCACTCGTTGAAACCGTCAAAGGATCGGCAGCGCACGAGCGCGAGACGCTCGACGCGGTCATCAGAGCCCGGCAGGCGGCTGTCGCCGCACCGAACGTCGAACAGAAGGTCGCCGCCGAGAACGGCCTCACCAGTGCGCTCGGCAGATTATTTGCCCTCGGTGAAGCGTATCCGGATCTCAAGGCAAACGCCTCGTTTCAACAACTCCAGACTGAGCTTGGCGATGTCGAAAACAAGCTCGCGTCCGCGCGGCGCTTCTTCAACAACGCCACGCAGGAATTCAATTCGGCTGTCCAGCGCTTTCCAGCGGTCTTGTTTGCCTCCGCCCTCGGCTTTCATTCGCTGCCGTTCTTCAGCGCTGGCGACAACCGGGCTGAGATGGAACAGGCCCCCAATATAAAATTCTAGATGCAGGCACGGTTAGCTGCCGGATGATCCCGAGCGACGGCCGCTCAGCGTCACGAATAGGTACGAGCGGTGCAACAGGCCTTCGGGCTATACACGCACATCCAGGCGAACCGTCGGCGGTCAATCTTTCTCATTGGCGCGCTGTTCTTCCTTGTCTACCTGCTCGTCTTCGCCGGTGCGTTGCTGGGAGACGCGCTTTTCGACGACGCTTCGGTCTCCTGGCTTATCGCGCGCGCTTGGGATCGCACGATCAGCGCGCTCCCAATGGCGACCGTTCTGACTCTCGTGTGGATCGCGATCGCGTACAAATATCACCAGCGCATGATCGACGCTTTAACCGGTGGCCACCCGGTTACGCGAGCTGAGAACCCTCGCCTCTACAATCTCCTCGAAAACCTTTGCATCTCGCGCGGCATGCCGATGCCGAGCTTGAAGGTGATGAGCTCCCCGGCCCTCAACGCGTTCGCGACGGGTCTCAACGAGCGTCAATACTCGATTACCGTAACGACGGGCCTTCTCGAAAACCTGAACGACGCCGAAGTTGAGGCGGTGCTCGCTCACGAACTTACCCATATCCGCAACGGTGACGTGAGGATGATGATCGTCGCGGTCGTCATTGCCGGCGTCATCAGTTTCATCGCCGAGATCGTCTTTCGCGGTCGGCTCTGGTGGGGTCAGGACGGCTCGAACCGTTCGCAACGATCGACGTCGGACACCAGTGGCAAGGGCAGCGGTGGTGGCGGCATTGCCATCATGTTTGCCGTCCTCGTGATTGCGCTCGCCTGGGGGCTGTCGATCGTCATCCGATATGCCCTGTCGCGAAGCCGCGAGTACCTCGCCGACGCAGGTTCGGTCGAACTGACGAAAAATCCTGACGCTATGATTTCTGCGCTGCGTAAGATTGAAAACCGCGGCGAGCTTCCGGGCGCAACGTCGGCAGTCATGGAATTGTGCGTCGACAATCCGCACTCCGGCTTCGCCGATCTGTTCGCAACGCATCCCTCGGTCGACGCGCGTATCAAGGCGCTGATTACGTTTGCCGGCGGCATCGATCCTGGCCCAATCTCGCCGCCCGAGCCACCCCCGCCAGAGCCGTCGCAGCACGAGCGGAGTGATGTGGCGCAACCTTAACCAAGCACCGTTGAACGCTCGCGACTACCTCATACGCTTCGTTGACAAGGCGCGGGCGGATCATATGATCATTCCGTATAGCGACGACCCACACGCGACCGCAACTCCTTTATTTCCGGACTAGCCACCTAGGCTTTTGAATGGAACGCGAGCAATGAGTGTCCGACGTATTCCGCTGTCATCCGTCATGCTTGCTCTTTCGGTCCTTGGCGCCTGCTTCGCCTTTTCCTCCGTGGATGCAGTCGCGCAACGAGATTGCAGGTGGTTCGGTACGAAACCGTTCTGCGATGGTCAGTGTCCGGCGGGCTGGGATTACACCGGCAAGCGGCGCTCTTGCACGACAGGATCGCAACGCTATTGCTGCGAACCGCTGGGCAGCGTAACCACCGTCGACAAGGTTGCGCCCTGTCACAAGCAGTGTGCGCCGTTGCTCAAAGCGGTGACGCCGGTTGCTGAAGCGCGTCGCGTTTACGGGAATTGCCGGGCGCTCTGTGATCGCAAGGGCAAGATCACCTGCCCGGATGGGCACCAGCAGTCGTGGCGCCAGCCCAAGTGTTGAACTGTCCCGGCTTGTGGTCACAAGCCGAACGCCTCGTGTCCTGCATGCGGACTGCCAGCAAATGGTTGGCCTACTCTCGGCTCTTACCGCGCAAAGCCGCCCACGCGACAAAGATGAGGATCGATCCGAAAAACGCGAGCATTTTCCAGCGATCCGGCGGGTCAACAAATGAAACGGCGTTGAGCACGCCGATCACGACGATCAGATAAACGCTCCAGAAAAAAATGCGAACCAGCATCGGCTGAACTCGGGCTAAAGGTTTCTCGTCGTCGCGGCGATTACGGTCCTTTTTGAATCGTGCTTGCGAGATTGCTCAGGCCCATTGCCAGCGTTGCGTTGGCGCCCCCTGTGCCGCCAGCGTTTGCCGAGGCACCGCTTGCTCCGTCGCTTGGCTGCACAGCCGCGTTTCCCTTAGCCGGAGCAATCGGTAGATCCCTCGGCGGCATCCCGGGCGTGCCTCCGGCTTTCGCCCAAGCATTGATCTCGGTCATGTTCGCATCTTTGTAAGCGTTGTCGGCCTTGGCGACACGATCATATGCGTCCTTGTATTTCTGATCCGCTTGCGCGCGGGCCGCAGTATTACCGGCCGGAGTTCCGTCACGAGCGGCTTTCGCTGCGTTGAAGTCGGTTACGGCATCGTCGTACTGCCTCTTCGCCTCGACGCGTGCATTGCGTTCAGCGCGCGTCGCCTCGATCTTGTAGGGCTCCGCTTCGCGCTGCGCGTCCCGATATGCCTGTCGCTTCTCAAGTGAATTCTGATCACCCATGGCGGCATGCAAAGCGTCGACTTCCCGCTTCATCGCAGCCTTGTGCTCGTCCGAGAAATTCCTGACCTCGTTTGGCGGCTGTACCTTTGGAGCACCGTCCATCGGCTGCGTGTTGCTAGCCCGAATTGGCGGCTTCGGCGCGCCATTCATTGGTTGAGTCTTCGACTGCTGCATCATCGTATCGGCCGTACCGAGATCCCGACCCGGCGGAGCGACGGGATTCATCGGTTGCGTAGAGGACGGCATGGGTGATGGTGAGGGTGATGGTGGTGATGCCGGCGGCGGTGGGTTCGCCGCCAAACGACCCGGGATGTCCTTTGGCGGCATGCCGCCAGTGCCTCCCGCCTTCGACCAAGCGTCAATCTCCTTCATGTGCGCGTCGTTGTAAGCGCTGTCGGCTGCGGCAGCACGATCGTATGCGTCCTTGTAATTCTTGTCGGCTTGCGCGCGGGCCGGAGTGTTCTCAGGAAGTTTGTCTCGCGCGGCTTTCGCTGCGTTGAGGTTCGTCACCGCGTCGTCGTAATGCTTCTGCGCCTCGACACGCACGTCACGCTCGGCGCGCGTTGCGTCGATCTTGTAGGGTTCAGCTGCGCGCTTTGCGTCCTGATAGTCTTGCTGCTTCTCTGCCGATTTCGGGTCGCGTTGCGCGGCTTTCATCGCGTCAATTTCGCGTTTCATCGCCGCCTTGTGTTCGTCGGAGAAATTCTTGACGTCGTTTTGCGGCTGTCCTTTTGGAGTACCGTCCATCGGCTGCGACTTGCTCGCCTGAGGGGGCGGCCTCGGCGCACCATCCATTGGCTGGGTCTTAGGCGACTGCATCGCCGTGTCCGCCGTGCCGAGATCTCTTCCCGGCTGCGCCCGCTTTGGCGCTCCGTCCATGGGTTGCGTCTTGCCCGGTTGCATAGCTGTGTCAGCCATACCGAGATCTTTGCCCGGTTGCGGCGGTTTCGGCGCGCCATCCATCGGCTGGGTCTTAGGCGACCGCATCGCCGTGTCGGCCGTCCCCAGATCAGACTTGGAGGCCGACGAAATGGGCTTCTGCTCAACCCTATCGATCGTTCCAGCCTTCGGCGACGCCATTGGCGCTTCTGCCGGGGGAGGATTTGCTGCCGACTTCACTGGAACATCCTTCGGTGGCAGTCGCATGCCGCCAGCGTTGGCCCAGGCATCGATCTCTTTCATGTGCGCCCGATTGTAGTCGTCGTTCGCCGTGTTGAGTTTGTCGTGTGCCTCCTGAAAACGCTTGTCGGCAGCCGCACGGGCCGCCGTGTCCGACTCCGGCGTCCGATCGCGAGCGGATTTCGCGGCGTCGAATTCTGATTCCGCGTCACCGTAGCGCCTTTCGGCTTCGACGCGGGCATTGCGCTCGGCGTGTGTCACCTCGATGCGATGCTCGTCGGCCGCGCGTTGCGCCTCCTGGAACGCCTGTAGCTTTTCGGGCGACTTCGGATCCTTCTGAAGTTCCTTGAAGGCGTCGAACTCGCGCTTCTGCGCGGCTCGCATTTCATCCGAATACGGCTTCGACGGATTCTGCTCCGGCGGCTTCGGAGCACCCTCCATCGGCTGCGTCTTATTCGGCTGCATGGCCGTGTCGGCGGTACCGAGATCTTTGCCGGCAGTTGATTTCGGTCCTTCCGGCCCTTCGCCGTGTGCGGATTCCGTATTTCCGGGCTGCGTTTTTGAGGGCGGCCCGTTCGGCCGCGGTGCGTCTCCCGCATGGTCCGGCCCGTTCGTCGAATGCGGCGAGTCGCCGTTGGACGGATTCGTCGACGGTTTCGTGGGTGGTGTATTCGGATTATGCGGAGGCGGAGCGTCGTCGTGGTTCGTAGGCTGCGTTTTTTTCGACGGCGTCGGGCCGTGATCCTCGTTGTGCGGATTGGTATGAGGCGGCTGCGAATTCGACGCGTGCGTATCGTGCGGTAGCGGAGGCAGATGGGTCGACGGCGTATGCGTCCCGCTGCTCTTGGCGCGGTCGTTCCACGTCGGGACTTTTGCGCCGTCGATAAAGCGACTCTGAATCCAAGACGTACTCAGTCCGGCGATCGATTCAAGCAACGCCTGGGAAACGCAGTTGCGCGCCCACTGCTTGATCTTCTGGCGGCCCTCTTCCGTCTTCTGCTCTTGCGTCTTTTGCGCATCTTTCGCTGCACCACCGCCCGTGTTGGCGGCGAGAAGGCGAAGCGGTTCCAAGCGCGCGCTTCGTCCCATCGCAAACGAGGCGGGCGTGTTGATCGACTGCGTTGTCATTCCTCCCGCATCGCCATCAGCGGGACTCTCAGCAGGTTGTTCCGTATTCTCAGGCGGCGAACCCTCGCCACCAGCGCGACGCCACGCCTCGATCTCGAGCGAACGGGCGCGATCAAATTCGGCTTTCGCCTTTTTCGCTGCCGCCTGGTTTTCAGCATTCGGTTCGGTTTCACTGCGCACGATTGCGTCGCGATAGGCGCTGTCGGCAGCTTTGCGATTATCGGTTTCTTTTCGGATGGCATCGAGCCGTCCTGCATCCTCCGCTGGCTTAGCGTACTCCTGCGGCGCAGCTTCGTCGGGCGTTGGTGTCGGCGCTGGCGGCGGCGGACGCTTACCCGGTGGCGGTAAAGTAGGTTGCGACGAGGGCACCTCGACGTGCGTTACGTCTGGCTTCTGCGGTCCTTTAGGGCCCGCTTCCTTCTTTTGCGGCAGTCCTCCCCCAGGCAGCTGTTTGAATTCTGTTTCGAACGGATCTTTTCGCGGCTCCGTGTTCAGTGAGTCATCCGGCTCAGGAGGCGGCGCGGGCTTGGGATTCGATGTCGGCTGCGGTCCGTCGCCACCATCGGAATTGGAGTCTGCAGTTGGCGGCGGTGGTGTGTTCGTCGACGGAGGCGGCGGCGTTTTGTTGTGCGATGGCTGATTGTTATCATTCGGCGGCCGGGTATCGTTCGGCTGCGTCTTGGTCTCGCGATCGTTCGGAGTGTTTTCCGGATTCCGTCGCGGCGGCTTTGGTTCCGTTCGATCATCATCGGAATTCTTCGGCGGCGACTGCTCGTCGTCATCGTCAAGCCCGAGCTTCTTGATGCCCCAGTCGCGCGCCTCGCCCGCAGCGGTGTAGGCCATGCAGGCGATCTGGGCCATCATCACCTGGATCGTCAATTGAAACGCATATTCGACGAGGTCCTGGCCCCAGCCGCGATTGCCCATCCCAAGAGTCGTGCCGCTGGCGAGATCGACGCGCCACCATCCGACGCGTTCTTTCTCCGGTGCGTTAGGCGGAGGAGCGACAACGGCGTGACCAGCTTCAAGGTCGCTCAGCAGTCGCGCCGTCAGATCCGGCGGCAGACCCAGAGTCTTGAGTTTGTCTCGATCTGCCTGCCGGAAGATCGTCCACGTGCCCGCAGCGCCTGCGAGCTTGAACGCTTCACCAACATTCTCGCCGTTGCCAGACAACGCGAGCGCCTCAGCGTTCGTGTCGGCAACACCCTGCAGCATGCGCAGTTTAAACGCGTCGTCTCCGAACGGATCGGCGCCCACACGATTCTCGATCACGTCGAGCGCCGCCTTTGCGGTCAACTCGCCGGGGCCAACACGCGTGAGGACACCATGTTGAGCGACGATCTGCGGGCGGTCGATGAAAACCGAGCCAATCGTTGATCTCACTTCCGAGCGAAGCGCCGAATAGAGGTAGGCGGGCGCCGCCATCCCGCTCATCTTGGAAAACATCTCGATCGAATTTGGCGGCGACTTACCGAAAGGATCGCGGCTCAATTCCTTCAGGACGGCCTTGTTCGCCAAAGCGAGTTCAGCCGTCTTGTCGGCGAGATATGTCGCAGCGGGCCAGCACGGCAGAATGACAAGATCGGTTTCGGTCATCTCGCCGCCGGCGCGCGCCAGCCGCTTCTTTTCGTCGAGGCGGAAACTGGCAAGATCGCCTGACTGGCGTAGCGCAGGGCCGAGTATGTCGAAGATTTCACGGCGAACTGTTTTGGACTCTTCACCCGGAATGTCGATTGTGTACTCGAGCCACTCGGCCGTCAGCTCACCCTCGGCGCGCGCTTTCTCGCCAGCTTCCTTCTCTCTCTCGATATCCTCCGGGCTCGCCTGCTCGCTCAGCATCTGATCGAAAAGATCGGCGACGCGGCCAACTTTTCCAGCAGCCGGGAATGCCAAAGACAGAAACGGATTGCTGCGCGGCTGCGGATCCGGATTGACAGTTCCCGTGTCAAGGATGCTCGCCTGCTGGTAGCCCTCGCCCTCCACAGTCAGCGACGGCATCCATTCTTTCTGCGTGAGCAACGCTGCAAAAAGCTTTTCTTGCACGTCGTCCGGCGTAATCGCGTCCCAGTCCGATGGCCACAACAGCGGCAGATGCCGGAGCGCAATCCTCTTGCCTATGACTTGTGAGGGATCGAATGCATGTTCGAAGACGGAATTCTCGCTGAGCTTTCCATCGCGCAGTTGCTCGGCCACGACCCGCAATCGAACACGATGCTTTTGGTCTTGGGGCAATGACTCTGGCGACAGCGTTTCCTGCGCAGCCGTCATCGATTTGTTCGGTGCGCCGTCGGGGTTGAGCAGATCGTAGTCAACCCACGCACCTTTCGTTTCAACCTGCACCCACCAATGATCTTGCAACGCCGCTTTACCGCGCTCGCTTTCCTTCGATTTGCGGTCTTCGCTTGCTTCCGATTTCAACATCGCCAGCAGTCTGTCGCCCTGCTCAACCGTGCGCCGGTCGAGTTCGTTGGCATCGGTCGCGCGTGACGAGGCTGCGGCTGCGAGCTTCTGTTCTGCGGCCGCTTTGTCGAGTTCGTAAAGCTCCGCCGCCTCAGCGTTGGTGGCGGGAGGAGCATCCGGCTTCGTGAGCTGCTCGAACATCGATCCGGCGCCACCCATCGGTGAAAACGCCGAACCGCCCGCGTCGTTAGCTGGTGCGGGTGCAGGTTTTTTCGCAGGAGGTGGAACAGGCGCCGGCGCTAGCGGCGGAACTGACGCGGCTTTGTTCGCTGGCGGAACCGTCGCGGGAACCGGGGCTGAGACGGGCGCTTCGAATTGAGGCTCATCCTGACCAACGTCGCGCGGTCGCGCACGCATCTCGGCTGCGTTTTGCTCAAACCGCCGCCACAGGGTTTCTATTGCATCGCCCGACAACGTTCCGTGAGCCAGCCTGACTTGACGTCCAGACCGCGCCACGAGATCAGCAAGCAGCAGCGCCATATCAAGAGAGTTCGCATTACGATCCATCAGAACGCCGACAGGTCCGCGTAGCGATCCGCGATAGGGAACCCACGTCACGTTATCGCGAACGAAGGCGAAGAGCGCAGCGGGATCGATCCCGTACGTGTCGACGACATACTGCGGATCCCAGCGATCGCGCGGCGTTTGCCGACGGCCATCCTCGATGGCGTTCAAGCTCCGTTCAATCTGAGAGCTATACGTCGTCGCGCGCGTTACGTCGTTTGAGACCGACGTCGCCGCTATCGTCGCGAGTGGCCACGCTTGCGCGAACTGGGCTGCGAGAAGCAGCGTTAGCGCCTTTCTGAACTTCGACCGGACGGATGGCATTTCAGATCCTCATCGGTCAAAACGCACGGAAGCGTGGATTGCACGACACACGGACGGCAATGCTACTTCGAGGCGCTGAGCCTGGTTACGTCTCTTTCCTTGATCATCACATCAGTGAATATCTGCGGCGGCGTCGACCCGATCTCGACGCGATAGTGCCCGGCAGGCACGGTAATTTCGGGTCCATTGACGGTACCCTGACCAACGACATTGCCGGTGTTGTCATAAGCGGAGAACGGCACCTCCGCGGCGGCCGCTATCGCGCTGTCCAGGTCTTGCGCCTTCGCGGCATCGAAATATCGCCCGCGGCCAATTCGAGCCCATTCGCGGAACTCGCCCTTGAGCATCGGATCGTCGACGGAGAATCCCACGATGTTGACGCGAACCTGAATGTCGTGCGCGGCGAGGGTGGAAATGACCGCGCGAGGGTCGCCACCGCACGTTTCTTCGCCGTCCGTCAGCAGAATGACCGTCTTCGCTCCCGTCGCATCTTTGAGATCGCTTTCGACTTGACTCAGCGAGGCGGCAATCGGAGTCCTGGCCAGATTTTGCGGAACGATGCCGTTCACCGTTGCCGTCATCGCTTCCGCATCAAGAGGCGCAAGCGGCTGCACGAGCGTAGTTTCGCACGAGCCGGGCTTATCGTGCCCGAAGACGCGCAGCGCGACGTGATCGTCCGGCTTGAGATGGTCCTTCACCAGCTTGGCAAGAGATGCGCGCGCGATCTCGATCCGGCGACGCCCGTCCATATGCTTCAGCATACTTCCTGAAGCATCGAGAACGATCTCCAAGCCGCCTTGCCGCGTTTCGGACGGTGCTGCTTCACTGTTCGTCGGCGTTGCGGAAGAAGAGACGACCAGGCGGCCGGGTTCCGGAGGCGCGGCCTTCCCAGCCTTTGCGAGCAGCGTATAGCCTGCCGGTCGGCGCAGCCACGCGGCGACGCGATCGAAAGAAACATCAAGCTCAGGTTGGCTCCGCGACGACGCGTAATGGCCGCCGCTCGCAAGACTGAGATCTTGCATCGTCTGTTTTTCTCGCAGCGGATCGTCGAACGAACCGGCATGCGCCGCGAAGATGCGGGGCCGCGTCTGTTCGATCATTTTCCAGAGATCGGTGGTTGCTTCTGTCGTCGAACTCGCAGCGTCAGTCACAAGCAACAGCGCGCGCGTGCCTCTCCGTGTCGAGAGATTTCGCAAGGCCGTAATCGCGGTTCCCTCTAAGCCGCTGGTTGAGCTTTCACGCGCATCCTTGGCGAGGGCCTGCTTCAGGATTCCGGGCTGATCGCTGAAATCCGCCAACATCGCAGGACGATCGAACGACATGAAGTTCACCGACTCCTGTCCCGGATGAACACCTGCCGCAAACACCTCAAGGGCGTTGTAGATGATTGGGATGAAGGCAAGCAGACTGCCCGACGTGTCGTAGGCAATCATCACCGAGTGCGGGGGTTGTACGACCTTCAGATAGTACGTCTTGCCCGGCACGACCCGTGCTTCGAAATCCGCCTGACGCGGTGTGCCGCCGGTATCGACGAGCACGACCGGCTTCTCCGCATCATCGAAGAGCGAAATATCGGCTCCGATGGTCGGCTCGCCGCCGAGTGTGATCGTGAGCCGATCCATCCCGTCGGGCTGTTCGATCTTGAACCAGTCCTCGTCGCGGCCGATTTCGACCCGCCCCGAGACGAGTTGATCCATCGGCAACGGCTCCGCCTTCTCGCGTGTATCGTTGTCATCGCTTTCGGGCTTCGCCACCGGCGGCGGAGGCAGCGTCTTTTCATAGAAGCTCGCGGCCGAGTACTGTCCCCACTCTCCGAGTATCGATCGGTAGTTTGCGTCGCTTGCTCGTTCCAAGACGCGCAGCTTCGTCGGGAACTGGAAAGTTTCTCCGCCTTCGCCTGCCTTCTTGCTAGATGTGAAACGCAGGAAGCGCGCCCAGACCGGTTGTTCGAACGTCTTTGTCGAAGACTTGCCTTCGCCGAGCTTCCATTCGCCGACCTTTGTCCAGGGACCAAGCGGCGTCTCGATCGAGGCATCGATCATCACCGCGGGAAACGTCACCGCGCCGTTGGCCGGCTCAGAGTCGATCCATTCCAGCGCCCTGATCTGTGCGGCGCGATCTTCGTGAAAAGCGATCGTAACTTGCGGCGCAACTCCAGAAGGCACTGAAACCACCGGCCCCGCGCCACCTTCTTCAAGCACGCCCTTAACGACCGGCGTTTCCGCCGAGATGAGCGGATCGGACCAGACGACATGCCCGCCTCGAAGCGAGTCCGCGATGTCGAGTTCCGCACCGATACCGACCTGCGGATCGACAATCACCTTCCATTCACTAACCGCGACGCGGCCGAGGTTGCCATCGTGGTTGGAGAGAATACGAAGCTGCGCGGCCTTTGCTTCAATAGCCTTCGGCAGCACGAACGATTGCTCGCTTGGCTGTTGGCTGACTTCGCCCGTCAAGACCCGTTCGAAGGTCGTACCATCGGCAGAAACGAGCAGTTCGAAATTCGCCATATACTCCGGCGGCCAGACGCCAGGCGTCTGCGGATTGATCGTGATCCCTCTTACGGGCCACGTCCTGTCGCCGCCGAAGCGAACCGTTGCTGTCTGGGGCAGCAACGCCGCATCGAAGATGTACCCAGCATTCGAGCTCAAACCATCATTGATGTTCGCAAGACCATTTTCATCGTTGGCGCCTTCGGGCGGAGACACAAGCGTTCCGCCGAGCGCGGTCCACGCGACGTTGAAGCCACCGAGGAGTTCATCCGGTAATTCGAAAGACAGGTGATCGCCGATCGGTTGCGCCGATATCGACGCCGCGATGTTTGCGCTGGCGCTCGCAAGATTGTTCGAACCCTTGCGCATCGATACCGTGATCGTCGTCGGACGCACGGCATAGGGGTCCGAAGCCACTTCGAGAGCGAGCGGCAGCTCAAGCGAGGCATTGGCAGCGATCGTGGCCGTCGGCGGGAGATCGAGACGCCAGCCGGGCCGCAACCCCGCCGTCGCGAACGTCACGTCGACCGGCGCACTTTCACTGTTTGTCACCGTCAATGTTCCGGGCACCCTCTGTCCACGATGCCAGTAGGCCGCGATTTCCTGCGCCGCGAACTTCAACTCCGCCTTGAGCGCGCCCGGCGCCGCGTTTCCTGCTGGCGCAGATTTTCCTGCCGTTGACGGTTCGCTTGTATTCTTCGCTGCGGAAGAAGGATATACCGGTGCGTCTGCGGTCGATACCGGCTCGCGCCCATCCATCGTAACGGCAAGCGTGTAGGCACCCTTACCCATCACGCGGATCGCCGCTGTAGCACCCGCGGGCACTGTGCCCTTGACGGATTCTCCTTTGTCACCGCCCGCGATGATCGTCGGCTGGGAGAGCTGCGCGGACGACGTCGGCTTGCCGTCGGTCAATGCGACTTCGATCTCTCCGGTGACAGCGATCGAAACGCCTGTGTCCTTCTCGACCGTCGGCAGCTTGAACCAATCGGCGTCGGTGAACTGCCCGACCGTTCCTTCAACTTTGAGGTCTGGCGGCATCGCGGATGCTTCGGCAAGAGAGTCATTGGGTTCGACATCCCCGAATGCCGGGAGGTTGGTCGCGTCGAATCCAATCGTGTAGCTGGTCGCTTTCTCGCACTGCGTATCGTGCTGCAAAGAAATCGTGTAGTCGTTCGGCCGTAGACGAGCGGCGTAGGCGAAACTCTTGTCCGAGATTACAGCCTTCGGCGTCGAGCCCGACCAGCTATCCCAATTCAACACGAACACGACGGGACAGACTGGATCCTGCTCGAAATGGATCGTGATGTCCTCCGGCGTCACGATCGACACGCGATATTGGTCGATATCTCCGTCCGGCGAAATCACGCCAGCGATGCGCTCTCCTTCCTGGAGAGCCTGCGCCTGTTCAACCGCGTCGTTCGGTTCGCGCTCCGTCGGCGTGGCAGACTCTGCTGCTGCGTCCGCAGAGATGGTCGTTTCGAGCGTGTATGCGCCGTCCGTGCCTTTTACGACGACGAGATAGTCGCCCGGCGCGAGCGTCAAATTTGAAAGCTGCAAGGGGCCCGCAACAGCGGCCCCGTCCGCACCCGTCGCGCGCTCAACCCGCGCTGACGATTGAGCCTGCATGTCGGTGACTTCCAGCGACGTCGCCGCCTCGCCCGTCAACTTCAGGGTGACGGGTTTCGAATCCGATGCCTTGAAATGGAAAACGTCGGTATCGCCTTTGACGAAGCGGCCGCGCATGAGCGGAACGGCGAGCGTATTCGCCAAATCGCTCGTGTCGTTTGGCTCGCTCTCGGCGTCGGCCGATTGCTGGCCAGTGACATGCGCGGTGAGATCGTATGTGGCGTCGGGGCTCGGACCGCCGGAGATGATGACGAAGCGACGCGTATCGGTGATGACGATGTCGTCGAGGCTCGGCATCGCGCCTTCGCGACATTGAAGAACTGCGCCGTCGGCGCCTCCAATGCACAGCCGGGTTATCGCACGGCTCTGCCCACCGAGCCGCACGCTGAGCAACTGGCCCACGGCAGTCGTCGGCAGCACGTACGTATCAACATCACCCGTGTGCCCGATGCGGCCGGTCATCGTCTGACCGGGCTGCAACGGCCGGGCAGAAAGCACGCTGTCGTTCGGCTCCTCTTCCCGACCCGGACTGCGCGGACCTTGCGAGGCAGATTCCAGCGAATAGGGATAGGATTTGGAGTCAGTGCTCGTCAGGTGGATACGGTAGGTTCCGGCCGGAAGCCCGATATCGGCCAATTCGAGACGTCCCTCGGCGATCTGCGTTGACGTCAGGATCGGCTTACCATCCTGGCTTTGCAGTTCGAGCGCAACGTTCGCGCCGATGGGCGCCGTCGCGGTCAAAACCCAACGTTTGCGCGCCTCGATCGGAGAGAGTTGCCACGATGCCCAGCTTTCGCTGCCGACCACGCCTTTAAGCGCGAACTGGCCCGCAACCTGAGTAGCCTGATCGGCAGTCGCACCGGACGCGGCGGCCTGCTCCGCCGACCCGTCATCTGAACTGCGGATCGAGAGTTGGAACGCACCACCGTCACCGGCGCTCGTCGAAACGCCCACAAGCCAAACGCCCGGTGTGATGAAAAAATTTGCACGTTGAACCGTATCGGCACCAGCCGGTGTCGCCAGACTGCTCAGCTCCGGCCCAACAACCGCTGGATTATCTGCGTCGCCCGGCTCTTCGAGGCGATGAATCTGAACCTTGGTCTGCTGGCCGTGAGGCCCGGAAAGGTCCACCGTCCAAGGGCGTTTCGCGGCCTCTGCATCGACGGTCCAGGCGAAAATAGACTGGTCGGAGTCGGAGATCGTGCCCTGAACGCAAAAGCTACCGCTGACAGCCTGCGC
This sequence comes from Hyphomicrobium methylovorum, assembly GCF_013626205.1. Taxonomy (NCBI): domain Bacteria; kingdom Pseudomonadati; phylum Pseudomonadota; class Alphaproteobacteria; order Hyphomicrobiales; family Hyphomicrobiaceae; genus Hyphomicrobium; species Hyphomicrobium methylovorum. Next base: position 1,779,411 of record NZ_QHJE01000001.1, on the reverse strand, counting down.
AGTTTCCGGGGTTTCGTTTGGTTCCTGCTCTTCGACGCACGCATCGGCGGCGAGCGCGCTGAACGAGAATAAGATAGACGCAAAAGCAACAATGGGGACGGTAATAGATCGTCGTCCGATCTTGCCACAACGCAAACTGAACAAACGCCTCCAAGCTAAAAAAACACTCGGATGCGACGCTTGCTTCATATGCTCCGCCGGCGCTTCAATTGACTAAAGCCAACACATTCCGCGTCTGCATTTCATATCAATACAGAGAAGGTATTGTCCTCATTTTTTTGAATTGCTATGATGGCGGACAATTCCTGCCCATTCGAATGAGATAAACACCTATATTGTCAAGATCCTTAATACGGGATCATTGGCGCTGCTAACTGGCAAGTCGTTACCCACTTTTGCGAAGCAATAATTTTGGGATGACGTATGCTCCGAGCCTTGTTCCTCGCCGCAGCGCCGGCTCTGCTCATCACCTCGCTCGTCGGGGAAGTTCAAGCAGCATCACCCCCGAAAATCGGATGCTTGAGCGGCTTCGTATACCGCGACGCCAAGAACGGTGATGGCGTCTGCGTCACGCCTGAAGAGAGAGCCGCCGCCAAAACACAAAACGCCCGCGCCAAAAGCCACACGACACCGTCGGGCGGCTGTAAATCGGGGTTTGTCTGGCGAGATGCCTGGAACGGCGACGGCGTTTGCGTCACCCCGGCAGAGCGCGCGACAGCCTGGGAGCAGAACAAAAAGGATGCGATGCGCAGCCAATACGCGGGCGTCGCCGTTCCCGTTCAACCGGCTCCCCCGCCCGCAAAACCTCGGCCGGCCAATGCTGTTTACCTCTGCAAAAGCGGCTTCGTTTGGCGCGACGCGAAGGACGGCGACGGCATCTGCGTGACGCCTGAGGAACGCTCAGCCGCCAAGCAGCAAAATGCTATCTCCGCAGGCCGGAGCACGCCGTCAGGCGGATGTAAATCAGGCTTCGTATGGCGCGACGCTTGGGACGGCGATGGCACTTGCGTGACGCCAGCGGAGCGTTCGGCCGCGAAACAGCAGAATGCCATGAGCGCCGGCCGGAGCAACGGCATCGCGGGCGCTGAACCACCACCGCCTCCGGTCGCCGAACCCCCACCTCAACCTTCCAAACAAACGGATGCCGATGGTGGCGGCGATGGGAATAAATCCAATTGCAAAGGCAGTTTTGTTTGGCGGGACCCGCAAAACAATGACTTCATTTGCGTGACGCGAACGGAGCGCGCGCTGACGAGCAAACAGAACGCGGAAGCCGCTCAACATACGACAGAATCCGGCGGATGCCGCCCCGGCTTTGTCTGGCGCGAATCTTGGGATGGCGACGTGACATGCGTCACGAGGAATGAACGAACGCTCGCGCTGGCGCAGAACGCATTGCAGGCGCTGCGCAGCAAAGGCGGTGACGGCGACGGAGACCAGTCTCATGCGCGCTCCAGATGCAAACCGGGATTTGTTCCCAGGAACGCCGGAAAATCAGATGTCATCTGTGTGACGCGCGGGGAACGAAAGATCGCGTGGCGGCAGAATGAAAACGGACCGAACAATGCGACCCCGTCAGGTGGATGCCGCCCGGGTTACGTCTGGCGTGATGCGTGGGATGGTGACGGTGTTTGTGTGACGCCAACCGAACGCTCGGAAGCGAAAGCGCAAAACGCTCGCAATGCGCAGAACATGGCGAATTGAACCTTCGCCTCACTTCTGAAGCACGCACTTTGCGGGAAAGAGTTCTGCGGACATCGTAGCGTCCGGCGCTTTGCTGCTTTTGTCGGCATACCGCACTTTGAAGACGACGAAAGCGTCCTCGCCGCTCGTATCCCCCGGATCGAGCGAAATGCCGAGCCTGATTTCAGCCACTGCACCGACGCCCTCAGGCGATGGCGCAAGTTCTTGCAGACACGCCGCATGCGCATCGAGATATTCGTCAGAGGGAGGCTTCGCGTCCGGACCAGCCTTCTTGTCGATGCATGACTCGAGATCGGCAAGAGCAGGAAGTAGGACACGAGCGTCGGCAATACCATCAATCGCCTCCCCGTGAATATCGGGCTCGATCGCGAGAGGCTTCTTTGTGGCAGGGATTGTAAAATTGCCGAGAACGCCGGTTACCGCGAGCGTACCCTGCGCCTCGCCCGAATATGCGAATGTGAGCGGAGCATCCCATTTTGAATTGAATACATCTGCGCGCCCACATTTGAGAGTCACGGTCGCCGCTTGCGCAACATTGGGCGCAATTAGTCCGCACACAGCCAATATAGAAATTGCAAAATCCGCGAATTGCCGGGTCGGTTTCATGGCACTCTCATCGGAATAATGATGGGAGGAGCATATATTCATATGGGATTTATGAAAGAGCCGACGAACGGAAATGTTCGGTATTTAGTGACAACGCCTTAGATAGACATCTGCCCACATGAAACCTCCCGCAACAGTGATTTACGGCTGCCGAAAAGGATTGCGGCTCGTCGGAGCAGGTTTGGCTGGCACATGCTTGACGAAGTTACGGCGCTCGCGCGGACATCTTGCTGTCGCCGTCGATTACCGTCGCCGCCCGGCGGAGGGGATGCTAAGACCCATCTGGAAACCGGCGAGAAATAGATATGATCCCTTGGAAGCCCGTAACGGACTATGTCGAACCTGACTGGCAATCGGTCGGGACCGACCTGCCTCCTATCTTGTTCTGGCGCCCGAAGAAAGGCGCGACGCTGGGGTACGTCCGGGATGGCGAGCTGTTCGATTCAAAATGGCTTTATGTCTGCGATGCGAACAAGATCAGCCACTTTACCGAAGTTATCGGCCCCGAGGATAGCGCCATCGGGGTGACGGCGGAGCGCGCAGCGTCAGCTTGATTGTCTATTAAAATTCCAACCTTCACCGCGCGTAGGTCGCCGCGAAATTAACGGTGTGATTTGGTTTGATCGCTTCGCGGGCTTTCTCCGCGGAACGATACCTTCCAACCCAAGTAGATCCTAGGCGGCGGCAATCAGCCAGGTCGGCCGGAAAGCACTGCTCTTCGCAAACGATTGATCTCCCGGTGCTTGTCGGACCCACCCAGCAAAGCTGCAAGGCAGGTTTCCGCTAGCGACATGGCTTCCGAAAGGCCGTGGAAAGCCCCAGCTCCCATATCCAGGGAGCTGGGGCTTTTTTGTGCAGGAACGAAAGCGTTCGGCCGATGTTTCTCAGCTCTCAACGAGGATGTTGAAAATGGCAAACTTCAAACACATTGCGATAGCCGGCTTGGCGGCACTTTCCATCGCGAGTTTTGCTGGTTCGACGGAAGCGGCAAGGTTCGGTGGAATGGGCCATGGAATGAGCATGGGCCACGGCATGGGACATGGCATGGGGCACGGACCTCATGGAATGGGCCACATGGCTTACCGCGGCGATTACGGTCGATACGGTCATCACCATCATCACGGCGGCGGATACTTCCCGTACTACGCCTTCGCCGCAGTGCCGTATTACGATGACTATTGGTACGGCGATGATGACTACTACGCATACAGTGATTGTTATTGGCGTCACGGACGTCGGTATTGCACCTGGGATTGATCCAGATGCAGCAACGTGAAAAAGGCCTTCGACATTCCGAAGGCCTTTTAAATATTTGGCTCGATGCCTCCCAGTTACTCCGGCTTTGACGGCGAACCGGGCGTCGCTGACCCGCTTGCATCTCCCGGAGACAAATTGATTTCCGGAGGCGGCTGCGCCTTTGTCGGAATGTCGGGCGACGTTGGCGAGACCTGGGAATTCTTTTCGCTGCCGGGCCCGGTCTTCCCCGGTTCCACTTCATGGGCACCCTTCACGCCAGATTGTGGTGGGTTTTCCGGAGCTTTATCAGCTGCTGGCTCTGCGATCGCTGGTCCGAATGCGATGCAGAGCACGGCAAGCGCACCCGCCGTTCTGAACTTGGCCATGCTGCCTCCTGTAACTGCCTGATAAGGCAACGTGTCCCGCCGCTAGCCCGTTCCTTGATTTAGCCCGCAATCTAATTCTGTGCGGAATTCCAGGTTCGCTCCCCACTGATGCCTGAATTGTCCGTTCATTCGCCCTGCGCCTTTGTTAAAAGCGCCTGGGGGAACCAGAGGCGGAACGCCCATCGATCCAGTGGGCACAGCTAACGATCGGGGTGGCGTCAGGTGGGATTTGCTTTGAGCAAGCGCGTCGGCCAGATGCCGATGCTGAAGCGCCTCGCGGCGCTTTTCTGTGTCGTGGCAACGCTCGCGATTGGGTCGGGCGCACAGCGGTCTGTTGAAGCCGCAGACGAGGCCGAAGCGGCACAGCGCCCTCCGCTCAGCATCCCGATCTTCTTCACCTCGCGAAATGACGACTGTTACGACAGCGGACAAGCAGCAGCGATCACGCGCCTCGCGCGCCGGGAGCAGCGGCGCATCAATCGCGAAGGCGGCATTGCCGGACGCCGCGTGCGCCTCATGTTCCTCGACGATCGTCGCGACAACGCCAAGCTCGTCGCCGACCTCTCGAACTCCGTCACCGACATGCAGACAGTCGCCATGATCGGCATGGCAAATTCCACCCGCGCGAAAGCCGGGTTCGACGCCGTCGGCAAGGCACTCAAAGAGAGCAACATCCCCTTCCTATCCCACATCTCCGTGGCGGGATTGATTGCCGACTATCCGAACGTATTCACGACACGCGCATCCGAAGACGAAGAGCGCATGCCGGTGATTGCGGAGCTGGTGAAGGAGATGCACTTCCAGAGATTGGGGATCGTTGGCCTGAAAGACTCGATTGTCGGCACCAATCTCGGCGACGCATTGAAGAAATTCGTCGGCCCCGACGCCGTCGTCAGCGAGAATTTCCTGAAGCTGACGGACGATAAGCTCGATCCAGCAGAGGTCGCAGCGACGATCGAATGGCTAAAGACCAAGGACATCGGACTGCTCTTTCTTACCATCGGCAACAACCGCACCAAGGACGTTCTCAAACAGTTCAAAAACGCGGGCTTTACGCCGCCGATCCTCGTAAACGGACGCATCGATAATCTCGTCTCGGATGGTGCAGATGCCTATCCGAACGACATTTATCAACTCGCGTGGGATGGCCTGCCCGACGTCTACAACGGCCGACTTCGTAAGATCATCGCCAATTCGACCAAACCGAAAGCTTGGATATTCGAAGGCCAGAAGAACGACGCGGCCCCAGGCTGGCAAGACGGATCCTGCAAGCCGAGAGACCCTGATATCCCACTGCAAGCCACTGATGCCGACAACATGCGCGCGCTGGAAGCGGGCACGCGCTACGCGGACATGGTGCGCCTGATCGCCGAAGCCACCCGCAGCGCAGACCTGACGACAAGCATTCCAGATTTGCGCGCAATGATCGTGCGCGAACTGCAATCCACGTACGCGGCCGGACGCGGCACATTCCAAGGCCGTTACAGCAATTGGTCGTTTCAGCCTGCCTCGCGCGCCGCATCGCGCACGCCGCTCATCGTGATGATCCCGCGCGGCTTGGCACGCGCTCAACTCGCGCCGGTGCAGTTTCTTCACCTCCGCAACAACACGATGCGCAAGATCGATACCCTTTATGCCGATATCGACCTCATTCGCGCCGAGCACATTGACGACAACGAGAAGACATTCCTGGCCGACTTCTATCTCTCGATGAACGACAGCAACGGCGCTTCGATCGATCAGATCGAATTTTCAAACGCCTACCTCGAACCCGGCTCCAACGATCGACAGATCACCGTCCGCACCATTCACGATGGAGGCAAGAGCGACGCTTTCCCTGATCACATGAAGATCTATCAGGTGACTGGAAAATTTCTGTTCGATCCGCAGCTCGCAGAATACCCATTCGACACGCAGCGCTTCTCGATCGACATTCAGCCAAAGCACGGCAAGGGATCGTTCATCGTTCAACCGCCGCCGCAACACCTGCGCGACCGCGTCGTCTCCGTCGATGGCTGGGAGCCGACGGATTTCTATGTCGGCTACGACGATGACTTCATCCGCACGGTCGACGCGCAGACATTAGAACCGAGCGTCGTACCGTTTTACAAAGCGAGCTTTGTATGGCTCATGAAGCGCGAAACGACCGACTATTTCCTGCGCGTCGTCGTACCGCTCGGCTTCATCGTCATCATCGCTTATCTGTCGATCTTCATTTCGAAAGATCATTTTGAAGCGATTGTCACAATCCAGGTCACAGCGTTGCTGTCCGCTGTTGCCCTCTATCTCGCGTTACCGAAGCTGGACGCGAACACCGAGACTCTATCCGACAGACTATTCCTGTTCAGTTACCTGGTCCTGAGCTTCATCATCGTCATCACCATCGCACGATCGAACCGCCTCATAGAACCGATCGGCTGGCTGCGGCGCAGCTTGGGTGTTTTGCACATAGTAGGGGTACCCGCGATGGCGGCGCTCACGGCCTATATCGTCTATGAGGCGAGTCTGGGCTAACCGCCTGCAAGCAGGGACGTTTTCCCGCTGGTGGCGAGTGACAATGCTTTCCCTATAAAGCGCGCTCATTGTGCGATAGCGTTGCCGTGGAAACGGCAATGCTTAATTCCGAAGTAAGTGCGGGTCATGCCGAGCTGGCGCCGGATGCCGATCATACGGAACGCCAGCGCTGCCTTGAGCCGTTTCGCCGCAACCCGCGCGGCAACGGAGAGCAACGGAATAGTGAGGTTCCGCCGTTCTAGATGGGGGCACCGCAACCCATTCTCCCTGACCGCGGTGTGGAGACTTCTGTTTAATGGCTGCACTCGTCAGAATCGCACTGCGGTTGCCTTACACGTTTATCGTGCTGGCTCTGCTGATCCTGATCGCCGGCGGCCTTGCGATAGTCCGAACACCCGTCGACATCTTCCCTGAGATCCGCATCCCGATCATCAGCACGATCTGGAAGTACAGCGGCCTCCCCGCAGATGAGTTCGCAGGTCGTATGATCACGCCCTACGAACGGTCGCTGACAACAACCGTCAACGACATCGAACACATCGAATCCGTGTCGTATGGCGGCGTCGGCATCGTGAAGATCTTCTTCCAGCCAACGGCCGATATCCGCACGGCGAATGCGCAGGTGACCGCGATCGCGCAAACGCTCATCCGGCAAATGCCGCCGGGCACGACCCCGCCGCTCATCCTCAACTACAACGCCTCGACCGTGCCCGTCATGCAGCTCGCGCTCGGCGGCGAAGGATTGACCGAACAAAATCTGTCCGACCTCGGCCTCAACATGATCCGGACGCGGCTTGTCACGGTTCCAGGCGCCGCGCTGCCATACCCATACGGTGGACGGACGCGACAAGTTCAGATCGATCTCGATACCGCAGCGCTCCATGCTCGCGGGCTGACCGCGCGAGACGTCTCCGAAGCCTTGGGCGATCAGAACCTGATCAATCCCGCCGGAACGCAAAAAATCGGCGCGACCGAATATACGATCCAGCTCAACAGCGCACCGTCAGACTTGAGCCATCTGGGCGATCTGCCCATCAAGGCCGTAGACGGCGGCATGGTCTACATCCGCGACGTCGCCCATGTGCGAGACGGCTTTCCGCCGCAAACCAATATCGTCCACGTCGATGGAACACGCTCGGTTCTTCAGCCCGTTCTGAAAGGCGGCGCAATTTCCACGCTCGATATTATTTCGGGCATCAAGAAAAAAATCGAGGAAATCAAACCCGGGCTACCGGACGCGCTCAAGATCAATATTCTCGGCGACCAATCCCGGTTCGTCTCGAACGCCGTCTCGAATGTCGTACACGAAGGCGTCCTCGCGGCCGCGCTGACAAGCGTGATGATCCTCCTGTTTCTCGGCAGCGTCCGGTCCACGCTCATCATCGCCGTCTCGATACCGCTCTCGGTCCTCGCGTCCATCGCCGCGCTTTCGGCTATGGGCGAGACGTTGAACATCATGACACTTGGCGGCCTCGCGCTCGCAGTCGGCATCCTCGTCGACGAAGCAACCGTCACGATTGAGAACATCAACTATCACTTGGATCAGGGGAAAGACGTCGAGACCGCAATTCTCGACGGCGCCGATCAGATCGCAACGCCCGCGTTCGTTTCGATGCTCTGCATCTGTATCGTCTTCGTTCCAATGTTCTTCCTGGAAGGCGTCGCGCGCTTTCTCTTTGTGCCGATGGCATTGGCCGTCATGTTCGCAATGGTCGCGTCCTTCATCCTGTCGCGTACACTCGTGCCGACGATGGCGAAATTCCTGCTGAAGCCGCACGATCCAAGCGCCCACGGGAAAGCGACACGCAATCCGTTCGTTCTATTTCAGCGCCGCTTCGAGCATAACTTTGAGGCGATGCGATCGGGCTATCGTTCACTTCTGGAACGTGCCCTCACTCACCGCGCAGTATTTCTCGCGGTTTCGCTATCTTTCATCGGCGCGTCATATCTGCTGCTGCCGCACCTGGGCCGAAACTTCTTCCCGCAAGTCGATTCCGGCCAAATCCTGATGCACGTACGAGCTGAAATCGGCACACGCGTTGAGGAAACGGCCCGCCACTTCGCCCAAGTCGAAAAAGCCATCCGCGAGATCATTCCGCCGGACGAACTGCACACGGTCGTCGACAACATCGGCATTCCGAACAGCGGCATCAATATGTCGTACAACAACACCGGCACGATCGGGCCGCAGGACGGCGACATCCAGATCGCACTGAATCCGGGTCACCAACCGACGCAAGATTACGTCAAGCAGTTGCGGGACGAATTGCCGAAGCGGTTTCCCGGAACGGCGTTCTCGTTCTTGCCCGCCGACATCACCAGCCAGATTCTGAACTTCGGCGCTCCGACCCCAATCGATCTGCAAATTCGCGGCAACAATCTCACAGCCAACTACGACTACGCTCAACAGCTCTTGCGCAAGATTCGCCTCGTGCCGGGCGTGGCCGACACCCGCATCCAGCAATCACGCGCCGCGCCGGTGATAAAAGTGAACGTCGATCGCTCACGCGCGCAATACGTCGGCGTGACCGAGCGGGACGTGACCGAAAGCATCGGCACAAGTCTCTCCGGCACCGGACAAGTGTCGCCTGCCTTCTGGCTCAACCCGAAGAACGGTGTCTCTTACCCGATCGTCGTCCAGACACCCGAATACCGGCTCGATACGCTCAATGCCTTGCAGAACTTACCGGTCAACGGCTCGACGTCGCCAGCACCTCAGCTTCTCGGCGGCGTCGCTGGCTTTGAGCGCGCCGCGACCAACGCGTCGATTTCTCACTATGACATCCAGCCGATGGTGCAGATCCTGACGACATTCGAAGGCCGCGACCTTGGCTCCGTAGCGGCCGACATCCAAAAGATCGTCGATGAGGCAAAACCCGACTTGCCGAAGGGCGCGACCGCTGTTCTGCTCGGCCAGGTCAGCACGATGAATAGCGCCTATTCCGGAATGGGCTACGGTCTCCTCGGCGCAATCGTGCTTATATACCTTCTGATTGTCGTAAACTTCCAATCGTGGACGGACCCTCTGGTCATCATCATGGCGCTTCCTGCGGCGCTCGCCGGTATCATCTGGCTGCTGTTCGTAACCGGAACGACGCTGTCCGTTCCGGCGCTCACTGGCGCGATCATGTGTATGGGCGTCGCGACGGCCAACAGCGTGCTCGTCGTCAGCTTTGCGCGCGAACGGTTGAACGAACACGGTCAACCGATCACCGCAGCTCTTGAAGCAGGATACGTCCGCATCCGCCCCGTTCTAATGACGGCGCTCGCCATGATCATCGGCATGACACCGATGGCGCTTGGCCTTGGCGAAGGTGGAGAGCAGAACGCTCCGCTCGGTCGCGCAGTCATCGGCGGCCTAATCTTCGCAACCGCTGCAACGCTCTTCATTGTGCCTGTTATTTTCAGCCTGATGCATCGCGCGAAGGCACCAGCCGCCGCTCGTAACGATGCTGTACCGGGAGATTTCCATGCCGCCTGAGGTACCTGCAGAACAGGAACCGCGGACACGCTCACGCTGGACATTGCCAGTCGCGACGATTCTGTTCATCGGCGTCGCGGCGTTCATCGCAATGACGGGTATTGAAAGCCGTCAGCAATCCGTCGCGCAATTGAAAACCAAAGCGGCGGAGCGCGCTGTCCCGACGGTATCGGTCTCTCTTCCCGTCGTCCGCCCGAGCGTCGGACACCTCGACCTGCCCGGACGTCTTGATGCGTATTCCCAAGCGGCGCTGTTTGCGCGCGTCAGCGGATACGTCGCCAGCCGGAAGGTGGATATCGGGAGCCGCGTCAAAGCCGGAGACGTGCTTGCCGAGATCGACGCGCCAGATCTGGACCAGCAGCTCTTCCAGGCGCAGTCAGAGTTGAACAACGCAAAGGCCGCAGCCGCGCTCGCGAACGTCACCAACAAGCGCTATCAGGCTTTGCTTCCAAACAGCTACGTCTCGCGGCAAGCCGCTGACGAAAAATCCGCCGATCTCGATGCGAAAAACGCACTGGTGAAATCGGCAGAAGCCAACGTCGATCGATTGAAGGCCCTCAGCGAATACAAACGCATCGTCGCCCCGTTCGATGGCATCGTGACGGTGCGCAACACCGACGTCGGCAACCTCATCAACACGGGCAGCTCCACCGGCACGGAAATGTTCGTCGTGTCCGACACGCACAAGCTCCGGCTCTACGTCAATGTTCCGCAGAACTATGTGCCGATGGTCACACCCGGAACGACGGCCGTATTGACCGTCCCGGAGCATCCGGAAAAAACATATGAGGCCAAGGTCGAAGTGTCCGCAGGCGCCGTTGATAGAGCCTCGGGAACGACACGCATGCAGCTCGTGGTCGACAACGCTGCCGAGGAGCTGATGCCCGGCGCTTACGGCAACGTGCGCTTGACCATCGGCAATCGGCGCGACGTCGTCGTCATTCCCGCAAGTGCCTTGATCTTCGACAAGGAAGGTTTGCGCGTCGCGACGGTCGGCACAGATCGCCTGATCCGCTTGAAGCCCATCGTCATCGGCAGAGATCTCGGAAGCACGCTCGAGATCGCCTCAGGCCTCGCCCCCGAAGACCGGATCGTTGACGGCGCGCCCGACGGTTTGCTCGACGGCGACCCGGTGAACGTGCAAGAGAAACCCAACCCGGCGAACGCGCCCTCGTCAGCAATTCAACCGCATAGCGGCGGCAAAGGCTAACGCCGCCTCAGAAATGGAAATGCATGAAGAACGAGAGAACGGGCTGGATATCCCGCCTTCGTCTCTGGCTCTCCGGCGCCAATCCTGAAACGGTAAAGACCGCGCGTGCCGCTGTTGCGCATCAAAAACCCGCCGTCGTCATCACTGGCGGCTCTCGCGGAATTGGCTTCGCGCTCGCCAAACGGTTCCTGCGGGCCGGGCACGAAACAGTCATCGCAGCGAGAAGCGCACCACAGCTCGACGAAGCAGCCGCCGAACTCAAGCGCGAGACCGGCAACGAACCGCACATTCTCTTGTGCGACGTGACTGAGCCGACAGCGTATGATCTCATAACGGCCGAGCTCGAAAAGCGTGGGTTGTATCTCGACGTCCTCGTCAACAACGCAGGCGTTGGCCTCGCAGGCCCGTTTCTCTCACGCAGCCAAACCGAACTCTCAGCCGTCGTCGCAACGAACATCGAAAGCGTAACGCGGCTGACGCGATCGGCACTTCCCGCAATGGTCGCTCGCCGCAGCGGCGGCATCATCAGCGTAGCTTCACTCGGCGCGTATACACCCGGGCCCAACCAAGCGGCGTACTACGCCAGCAAGTCCTATGTCTTGTCGTTGACGGAAGCGATCGCCAGCGAAGTGGCGGGAACCGGCGTGCGCGTCTGCGTTCTGATACCGGGCTCCGTGAACACCGGCTTCCACCGCGACATGGGCGCGGATCGATCTCTCTACCGCATGATCATCCCAGCGATGAGCGCCGACCGCGTCGCCGGAAGTGCCTATCGTGGCTTCCGCTGGGGCCAACGCGTTATCGTGCCGGGCCTCTTCAACATCGTCGCCCTGATCGCCCTGAAAGTCGTGCCGCACATCATAACGGTGCCGATCGTTTACGCGCTTCTGAAGCGCAACCTCCCTCCGCGTTAAGCATCCTTCGACTTCTCGTTTGCATTATCGCAACCAATTTACCCTTAACTGGAGAAGAACTCCGGATTGAGGTTTCGCGTATCTGGAGGCCTAACTCGCGGCCACGCTCGAACGGGCTCTCTGGGGCTCGATATTGCGATGCGTGGCCGCGCTGTTTTTCAGCCCACCTAGCTCTACCCAAAACCCAGTTTTCCGGCCCTAGCAGCCCCCTGAGACCGCTGGAGACCGACCGCATCCGGCGGTCCGAAAGCCGCGCACCAAGATACGGGGTGGCCGCCCGCCTTCGTGGACTTTCCCCACCCTCATTGGTATGCAGGCTTTAACGAAGATCGAGACCTCATCCCCCGCACATTGAGACGGAATTGCCCGCCGTGACACAGCCCGTGATTGCCGCGACCGGCCTTTATGTTCCGCCTCTCAGCATCAGCAACGAAGAACTCGTTTCGTCATTCAACACATATGTCGAAACGTTCAACGCCAAGAACGCCGACGCGATCGCCTCAGGCTCCGTCGCAGCCCTGCAACCATCATCCGCTGAGTTCATCACGAAAGCATCCGGCATCCGCTCGCGGCATGTGATCGACAAGACGGGCATTCTCGATCCCGAACTCATGCGGCCAAACCTGCCGGAACGACCGAACGAGGAAATTTCCATCCTCGCGGAAATCGCCGTCGCAGCCGCCAACGATGCGTTCTCCAGATGGAACGGCCAGCCAGCTGAAATAGACGCAGTGATCTGCGCTGCCTCCAACATGCAGCGGCCTTACCCCGCGATGGCCGTCGAGATCCAAAACGCGCTCGGCATCGGCGGCTTTGCTTTCGACATGAACGTCGCCTGTTCGTCCGCAACATTCGGCATCAAAACAGCCGCCGATTTCGTATCCGCAGGCGCTAAGGCCGTGCTCGTCGTCAATCCTGAAATCTGCTCAGGCCATCTGAACTTTACCGATCGAGACAGCCACTTCATTTTCGGCGACGTCGCCACCGCTGTGATCGTCAGCGCGGCCACCGAAGACGCATCCGGCTGGACCATTCTCGGCACGCGCCTGAAGACGCAATTCTCCAACAACATTCGAAACAACTTCGGCTTCCTCAATCGCGCTGCCCCCGAAGGAATCGGCGCGCGCGATAAATTATTTGTGCAGGAAGGTCGCAAGGTTTTTCGCGAAGTCGTACCGATGGTGAGCGATCTTATTATCGACCACGCACGCGACATTGGCATCGAACCCGCAACGCTGAAGCGCCTCTGGCTTCATCAAGCCAATATAAACATGAACGAAATGATTGGACGAAAAGTGCTCGGCCGCGAGCCAAAACCGGAAGAAAACGTCATCATTCTCGATGAGTTTGCAAATACGAGTTCAGCAGGTTCGATCATCGCCTTTCACAAGGCGAACGCGGACCTGACGGCCGGTGACGTCGGACTTATCTGCAGCTTCGGCGCAGGCTACTCCGCAGGCACCGTCTTCGTTCAGAAACGCTGACGCGCCACCCACCAAATCTCATCAAATGTTCAGCCGCAACGGGATGACGTTGTCTTCGTCTTTGTGAAGCAGCTTGCGAACCGCATCCAACAGCACGCGCGGTTGAAACGGCTTGCGCACCAGTTCCGAGTCCCGGAACTTCTCCGGCAAATTCTCACGGCCGTATCCGCTAACGAAAGCAAACGGCACCCCGCGCTGTCTCAGCGCGTCTGCCAGGGAATCGACGGGATCACCAGCGAGATTTGCATCGAGCAATGCCGCATCAATGGTGGTTCCCGAGATAAGATCGAGCGCCTTCTCCACCGTCGCCGCCGGACCAATGACGTCACAGCCTTCATCCATGAGATTGCCGATGATATCCATCGCAATCAGCGGCTCATCATCCACGACCAGGATTCGTTTCCCGGTCAGGGGTCCAGCTCCTGAAGGCTTCGGCACCGTCATCCTCGAACTCTCCGCAACCTTCGCACCGTGCTTGGCATACGAGCCGCCCGTAGACTCTTCCTCTGGCAATGGCAAGGTGATCTCGCAGACGACACCGTCTCTTTTATAGTGCACGACGGCATTTCCATCATGCGGATCCAGGCTGCACTTGATCAGCGTCGTTCCAAAGCCCCGCTCGGCGGGAGCCGTTACGGGCGGACCGCCTAACTCCTGCCATTGCAACTGCAGGCGACGTCCATCGTCAGAACGTATGACCCAGTGAATTTCGATCTTGCCGTCGTTGTTCGAAAGCGCACCATGCTTAAGCGCGTTTGTAACCAGCTCATGCAGCACCAAAGCAAGATGCAGCGCCACTTGAGAATTCAGCACCAAAGCCGGACCCGAATAGGATATCCTGTCCTCACCCGCGCCGCTGAATTGAAGCTGATCCCGGATGATCGATGAAAGCTCCGCGCCCTGCCACGTCGAGTCCGTCAAAAGACTATGCATGCGAGCCAGCGCTTGCAGTCGACCACCAAAACTCACCGCAAAGTCCGTCATGGACTTCGCACTATGCGCGGTCTGGTTCGCAATCGACTGAACCGTCGCAAGCGTATTTTTAACGCGATGATTGAGTTCGCTGATCAAAAGCTGCTGCAGCTTGTCGAACCGAATTCGATCCGAAATATCACGTCCGACTTTTGAAGCACCGATCACGTGGCCGGTCGTCATGTCACGCATTGGCGAGATGGTGACCGAGACGTCGATCCGCCGACCATCCTTGCCGACGCGAACAGTTTCGAAATGATCGATATGTTCGCCCGCACGCAGACGCGCCAACAGCGCGTCCTCCTCCGAATGCAATTCCGGAGGGACGATGCGCGTGATGTGCTGGCCGATCATTTCGTCTTCGGTGTACCCAAAAATTCGCGTCGCGCCCATGTTCCAGGACGTGATGTAACCATCCAGCGTCTTACTGACGATAGCGTCGTCCGACGAGGCGACGATGGCCGCCAGGCGCGCCGCTTGAATCTGGTCTTCGTGACGCTTTACGACCTCGGTCATGAGGGTCATGGCACCGTAAAGCTCGCCGTGGCTATCGAACAGCGGCGTCGAATGCGCAACGAAACGCGCGCGCGACCCGTCCGGCCGTTCGACAATTGCGTCAGCCCCAGTTACCGGCCGCCGCTCTCGAAGCGCGACCACCGTGGGGCATTGGCCGCTCAGGAATTCGACGCCATCAAGATCGAACAGACGAAACGCATCGCCGCAAGCCGTACCCGGAGCAGGTTCGCGCCCAGCCAGTGCCACTGCCGCCTGATTGAAAAACGTGATCTTGCCGGCTGCGTCCGTGATGAAAACGGCGACCGGGAGACCACTGAGGATCTGGCGATAATTATGTTCGCTTTCGGAGGCGGCTGACCCACTCGGGGCGGAGCCGCGATCAGGTCCAGCGGCTATCCGATCCGAAATATCCTGCGCCGTACAGAGCCCGCCAATCATCGCGCCGTCCGGATCCAGAATTGGACGGGTATGAACTTCAAGGAGAATTCGCTGTCCGCCTGGCCTTTGCAGAGTGAGTTCGCGACGGGGGGACGCGCAGCCCGTCCGCAGAACATCGATCATCAGCGCCCGAGACGGATCGATTAAAGCTCCGTTGTCGGAAAGCCACGTGTTCAATTCGCTGACCGGCCGATCCAGAAGCGGGCCAAACAACGCCACGCTTTGCCGGTTCTCGGCGGCAACAACGCCGGCCAGATCGCAGGTAAAAAGCGCAAACGGGAGCGCCTCGCCCAACCCTTGCCCGCTACCCAGTTGAAGTAAGGCCGTGGTTTTATTCTTATCGACGGGCTGAGGCACGTCTACCTTTCGCTCTGCGCAACAGAGATCCCCTAACTTGACCGTGAGGAACGCCGGCATCGGCCGTAAGTTCCCTGGCACTCCAGATGCTCGCCCTTCGCGTTGCGTCCAAGCCCTATATCAGCCTGATCCCACAATTTTCCAACTGGTGCAGCGCACCAGATCCACGGTCCGGCCCGGCTTTATACCGAAAGGCCTAGACCCTCCCGCTGAGTGGATATGGCCCGCACAACCGGGGCACCCTTGGCTCAAGAACGAGGTGAAGATTCGGAGGCCCGATGATGACAGCCGTCACGCTCGCGACCCTCAAGGAGCCGGAGCGGCCATTGCCAAGCATGGAGGCAACTGCCGTGAAGCCCTTGGTTGTTGTAATCGAGGATGATTACCGTTCGTCACTCGCGCTCACGATGCTCATAGACGATTGGGGATACGCCTGTATTTCGGCCCGCACGTCCCGGGAGGCCGTGCAAACGCTCGGTCAGCGCCTGGAACACATCGCGGCCATCGTCACCGACGTTGAGATCGAAGGCGAGATGCGTGGCATCAAGGATGCGCTGGCGATTGCCGCCGCGGTCGGCCGCCCCGTGCCGACGATCGTTACCACCGGACATGGAGATTTCGCGTCTGTCGCGGGGCCCTTTCCCGTGATCCGCAAACCATTCGATCCAGACATTTTGCACGATTGGCTTGTCTACAAGCTCGGCTCGTCGAGCGTCTGATCGGCCCCGACGTTCAAGCCAAAAGAAAACCGCGTTCAGCACTTCGTCGCAAGCTCGGTGCGATTTCGCGCACCGAAGTAGGAAAAGAGCGCCGCCAAGTGAATCTTGACGGTTCCTTCCGCGATATCGAGTTCGCGCGCGATCTCCTTGTTTGAGAGCCCGCGTCGCACACACTCCAGTACATCACGCTGCCTTGGCGAGATTGGTTTGACGTTTCCGTTCAACCCTTTCGCCTCGGGGCGATCGAGATTAGGAGCTGACGGTCCGCCGAGCGGCCCTGCAGAAACGGTCATGAAGCGCGGCACATAGATCCGCCCGTCCATAATGTCTTCAAGCGCGCCGACGATCTCCTCGTCCGGCAACGACTTTGGGATGTATCCGCTAAGACCAGTCGCAACGGTCCTCAGCACGTCGTTGCGTTCCTCCGATCCGGAAACAATCGCAACACGCAATCCCGCATAGGTCTCTCTCACGACGTTGAGACTTTCCGGCCCAGAGACGCCTGGCATCGAAAGGTCGAACAACGCCAGCTCGATACCACTCGTATCCGACAGCCGGTCGAGAGCAGCATCGAACGTTGCCGCCTCGATAACCGTGCTGAAGCCCAGCCGATCCTTCAGCAGAAAGCCAAGGCCAGTCCGGTAGAGGCTGTGATCATCGGCGACAAGAACGGTTGCGCGACGAACGTCTGCAATGGGTTGGGCTTTCATCATGTGCGGATCTCCGCGTGCTTGTCCGCGATGCTAGGCCGTGGAGGTAGATGCCCGCCACGCATGGCCGAGGTGAGCGTTGCAACTATGAGTTCCGGGTCGGCTGGCTTGGTAAGCCACGCCGTCCCCGATTTCGCGAGAGCCGCCAACGTGCCAAAATCCGTCCCTCCCGAGAGGATAACGGCAGGGATCGGCCCACCCTGTTTTTCTGACATCCGATGAATGAACTCAAGCCCGGTTTCGCGATCCCTGAGATCGAAATCAAGAATGGCGGCGTCGACCTTCAGGCCGTCGTTCAAGGCCAATTCGGCGTCCGCCGCCCGCTCAAAGCCGTGCGCCACATTTCCCCGGTCCCGCAAATCGCGGCATAGCGCGGAAACGATCAATGGATCATCATCGAGAACCATGATCGAAAGATCCTGCACGTCGGCTCCATTGGTCGCGCGCACCGGCCCCGTCGGCAAGTGTTCAACAACGCCCGCCGACGGCAGCACGATGGAAAAGCGAGAGCCGCGATGCTGGCGCGAGTTGACGACAATCCGCATGCCCAGAAGATCTGCGTAACGCCGCGCGATCGATAACCCGAGACCAAGACCATCGTTTGCGCCATGAGCCCGCTGATCCGTCCGCGCGAACTCTTCGAAGATCTTGTCGTAGCGCTCCGGCGAAAGTCCCGGCCCCGTGTCATACACGTCGACCATCCGTTGCCCGCCGCGCCACCGGGCCGCCAGAATGACCCCGCCTTGCTTCGTGAACTTCAAAGCGTTGGACACCAGGTTGCGGATAATCGTCTCGAGCAGCGCCGGATCGGTCTCGATCACCCAATCTTTTCCGACACTCAAGAACCGCAAGCCATTCTGCTCGGCTTCAACGCGCGATCCGGCTGAGATACGTTCGATGATCTGCCCTATCGATACCGGCACAAGTGTCGGCTCAATCAAACGCGCATCGAGACGCGACACGTTGAGGAGCGCGTCAAACATTCCCTTCAGCCCCCGCAATCCTTCTTCCATCTGCGCCACCAGCGTTGTTGCTTCCTCCCCGCTTACGCGTCGCGAAAGTGCGCGCGCAAACAACGTGAGCGCATGCAGCGGCTGACGCAGATCATGACTTGCAGCAGCGAGAAACCGCGACTTGGCTTCCGTCGCGCGTTCTGCATCGGCCTTGGCACGCTCGAGGCCGATATTCTGCTCCGCGAGTCGCTGCGTACGTTCCCGCACCTGACTTTCAAGTGACTGGTTCGCAGCCGCAAGCGACGCACGTTGCGCATCCAGCTCCTTCACCATCGACCTGAGAGACTGAGATAGAATTCGTGCTTCGTCGTAACCGTCGACCTGCGGAAAATCGCTTCTTTTGCCGCGTCGCAGTCCCTCGGCAGCCTCGGCAAGTTGCAGCAGAGGAAGCGCTAAGCGGTTCGCAAGTTCCCACGCGAGGATTGCCGCGATGATGGCAAACACGGCACCCGAGATCAGAATGTTCGTTTGCAGGCTTCGGACCGGCGCATACGCAAGATCGCGATCTTCTCGCACCAGCATGATCCAATGCAGACCGGGATACGAGCGATACCCATCGCTCTTTGAAAATCCGGTAACGTAAGGACGCCCGTCTGGCCACGTTTCAACGCCAAAATCCGCGCTGCCTGCACGCGCCGAGCGGATGCTCGGCAGATCGAGTGTCTTGCCAGTCAGTTCATCGGGACCAAACAGAACTTGCCGCGCGGACGTGAGCACGATCACATCCGCTGGAATCATATCCTTCATGCTGCCAAGCAGCGTGTCCTTCACTTCTTCCGCCCAGTCCGCGCTGAGCGTTGCGCCAAGAACGCCAATCGTCTTTTCGTCGTCCACCACCGGCACGGCCAGATCGATGAAGTTCGTGGCTTCGTGGCCTTTACCCGGCGCTTGAGGAGAATGAGGATCGTAAACCTTGACTTCGCCGACGAATGGACCCGCCGCGCCCTCCTTGAACCAAGGCTGATCCTTCGCACTTTGCCCTTCGAGCAGACCGCCTGTTGCACTCACGATCTTTCCGGACGGATCGGCAAATCCCACCCATGAATAATCACTGTACGCAGCTTGAAAACGTTCAAGTGACAAGCGAAGCGACGCTGGCGCTTCGATCTTCGACGGAATCTTCGCCAACTCAGTCATGTCATCGAGAGACTGAAGCCGTTCGAACATCGCACGGTCGAGCTTGTCCTGCATTTCATCAGCAAGCAGCGCGAGCGATTGCCCGATCTGCTGTTCCAGACTGCGAACAGCATCGCGCCCGATCACATAAGAGACCGCGATCGTAAGCAGCAGCGAGACCATCGAAATGGCCGCTGCAATCAGAACTCTCAACGATACGCGTCGCATTGCGCCTGCCCGCATAACTCTGACGAGTCGGAACCTGTAGTCCAAAAACGGCAACCGTGAAGCAGGCTTGAACAATCTAAACCCTCGCGCCCGCGGCCAAAGCATGGGGCCCGCTACGCACTGAACTGCAATAGGCCATCTGGTCTAACGAACGGCGATCGCATTAGGCCGCCGGTCCGAATGGCCTGAAGCTCCGTGTCAGCGCATGACTTCGACATCGTTACTAGTCATGCAAAACTCAGATTCGGGAGATTGCCGATGTTGAGTACGGAAAACCTAGCCAGCACGCCAACGAGCGACACCGCTACGATCCATTCCAAATTCGCCACGGCAATCGCCAAGCTTGCCACCTACATCGAATATCATTCTCACCAAAGCGGCCAGCGCAACGTACCTGGAGCAAACGATGTGGCAGAGATCCGGCGATCTGACGCGGAAATCGCCCAGCACCTCGACGTCTCACTGGTCGCGCTTGAACATGCCTTCGCCGACCTCGTAAGCCAAGGCGTCATCAAGCTTCGCGATGCTTACAAAATCGAAATATTGGACAGCGGACGCCTTTACGCGCTCGCACGCAATAAGGCGTAATCCGGCTTAAACATGCGCTCCGCGGCACGTCCGGTCGAGCGCGCACCAAGGGGCCCGTATCCCCCCATGCGGGCCCCTTTTTCGGGGCACGGACTGCGGATTAGCCGAGACCTTCGGCTTTCAAAACCGCACTAACGGTTGGCCGGCTTCGCATCTTGTCCCGGAAGGCATTGAGGACATCCGGCACCTTGATCCCGAATTTACCAGCCCACAACAACATTACGAAGAGATAGGCGTCGGCGGCGCTCGCATTTTCACCGAAGAGATAATCGCCTTTGAATTGCGACGCGACGTACTCGAATTTCTTTTCAAGCGCCTTGATAGCTTGCGCTTTGTCCTCGCTCGATGTGTTCGAGCCGAATAGTGGCTTGAAGCCACCGTGAAGCTCGCTCGAAATGTACGACAACATTTCGATGAGCCGATATCGGCCGAGATTTCCAGGAACCGCCAACGGCGAATAATTGTCAGCGATCATTGTCAAGATCGCAACATTCTCAGTCAGAATAGAACCGTCGTCGAACTGCAGCGCGGGAACATAACCCTTCGGATTGACGTTGCGAAAATCGCGGCCATCCTTCGTCGTGTGAGTTTTGAGATCGACCTTCTCCAGTTCAAACTTCAAACCGGCTTCACTGAGCGCGATGTGGTCCGCAAGGCTGCAGGCTCCGGGGGAATAATAGAGGATCATCTTTGGGGGTCCCGCCTCATTTACAAAATTGACCCCGCTTAATGCGGGGACTTCAACGGCGCGAACAACATCGGATAAATTTGCCCGCAATTTGGGCACAACATTCTGCCCCCCGAAAAGTTCCCGCCGTCATGCGTCGCGCCAACTGCAAATGCTTTCGCGCTTCACACTGGTGAACTTTTAATAGACTTGCTAAGAAGCCCCGCAATCGCCTTGAAGACAAAAAGGATGGCATGGCCCAAGACCCGCGACGGCTCCTGAAAATCACCTATGCATTCGGCGTCGCTGGCCTAGTGACGCTCATCGTTCTAACCGCAGCCTCATTTTGGTTTCTCAATAGAACGCAGAGCGCAAACAACAGCATTCTAAGCTCTCGCGAACAGATCAGTTCGCTCAACCGTCTGCTTTTGACGGTCTTGGATGCTGAAACCGGTCAACGCGGCTATCTGCTGACAGGCGATCCGGAATATCTCGCGCCATATGAAACGGCGATTACCGCAGTCAAGGAGCGATTGGCCATCGCATCGGAAAGACTAAAGGCCGACCCCGAATTTAATGCCGACAATCTCCGCGTTCTGTTCGACGAAAAGCTCGCCGAACTCACCAAGACGATCGAGCTTAGAAAGAGTGACAAGCTTGCGGAGGCGCTGTCGATCGTCAGGCTCGATCGCGGCCGCGATGTCATGGACAAAATCCGCGAAACCATCGAGCACGACCGAAATCGCCTGGAAGAAAAGCTCCGCAACTACATCGTAATTCAAAGCGCGAATGCCTCACTGGCACGATGGTTTTCTTTGGCTGCTGGCCTCGCGATCATCCTCACCGCACTCGGCGCGATCGCGACGATCATCAAATACACACGCGAATTGGTATTTGCCCGGTCCGAACTGGAAACTGTAAATATTAGGCTTGAGGAACGCGTCCAGGAACGCACGTCTGAACTCAAGCGAGCCAACGACGAAATTCAGCGTTTCGCCTATATCGTAAGCCACGATCTTCGCGCGCCGCTGGTGAACGTCATGGGCTACACCAGTGAACTCCAAACCAGCCTTGAAACGTTGTCGACGTTCGCGGAAGACCCGGCCATCGATCACCTTCCCGGCGGCGCGGACGCGAAGACGGCAATCGTCACCGATATGCCGGAATCGATCGGCTTCATCCGAACATCAACGACCAAAATGGACGGCCTCATCAAGGCCATCCTCAAGCTCTCTCGCGAAGGCCAGCGCGTCCTCACCCCTGAGACAATAGACCTGAACGAGTTCTTTGAATCGATCGAAGCTGGCGTTCAGCATCGGCTTTCCGAGAAGGGTGGAGAATTCCACGTCGCGAAGTCGTTACCCTCCATCGAGGGCGACCGGCTGACGCTAGAGCAGATATTCGGGAATCTTGTCGACAACGCCCTGAAATACTCGGTGCCCGACCGCCCCCCGGTGATTAACGTCCGCCAATCCTCTGCCCGCTGGGGAATGACAACTATTGATATTGAGGATAATGGCCGGGGAATAGCCGAAAGCGATAGCGATCGGGTATTTGACCTATTCCGGCGCGCGGGCCCCCAGGACCAGCCGGGGGAGGGCATCGGCCTCGCGCACGTACGAGCTTTAATACGACGTCTGGGTGGTGAAATTACAATGACATCGCAACTCGGTCATGGCACGACGTTCAGCGTTACATTACCAAATAAGTTGCCGAACCTGACGGAGCAGCAGAGTGGATGATGGTGTGGGAAAACCCGTAAAAATCGTGATGATCGAAGACGACGCCGGGCATGCTCGCCTCATCGAGAGGAACATTCGTCGGGCGGGCGTTAACAATGAGATTATACCCTTCACCAACGGTACGGATGCGCTCAACTATCTATTTGGACAGGACGGCAGCGGCGAAGTGAGCGCCAAACGGCATCTCCTCGTGCTACTGGATCTCAATCTTCCGGATATGACGGGCGTTAGCATTCTCGAAAAAGTCAAAAGCAATCCGCACACGAAGCGCACACCCGTTGTTGTGCTAACGACGACGGACGATGAGCGCGAGATCAAGCGCTGCTATGACCTCGGCGCGAATGTGTACATCACGAAGCCGGTCGACTACGACAATTTCTCCAACGCCATTCGACAACTCGGTCTATTCTTCTCGGTCATTCAGATTCCGGAAACGCAGTAAACATGTCTCGACCGAAAATCCTTTATATCGAAGACGATTTGGGGATTGGCCGCCTAGTTCAAAAAACATTGGAATCGAGGGGCTTCGATGTCGTGCTGGCAGAATCCGGTGCGCAAGGTCTCGCGCTCCTTCGTGCCGAGCCTTTTGACGTTGTGGCGCTTGATCATCACATGCCCGGACAAACCGGCCTCGAACTTATACCGGATATTCGCGCCCTCCCCATGCCGCCGCCCATCGTTTACGTGACGGGCTCGGACGACAGCCACGTTGCCGTTGCCGCGTTGAAATTGGGCGCACTGGAATACGTCTGGAAAGACGTCCAAGGCCATTACCGCGACCTTCTGGTGAAAGCCGTGAAGGCTGCACTCCATCAGGAACGCATGCGGCGCGAGAAGGAAGCCGCGGACCTCGAAATCCGCCTGGCGCGCGACCGCGCCGAGCTGCTCTTGAAAGAGGTCAACCACCGCGTTGCCAATTCACTGGCAATCGTCGCTGGCCTTGTCGGACTGCAGAAATCGACCGTACAGGATCCTTCTGCCCATCACCTGCTCGAACAGATGCGCGCACGGATACTCGCTATCGCTGGCGTGCATCGGCGTCTTTACACGTCGGACGACATCTCAACCGTCGATCTCAAGGAATACCTTGGCAGCCTCGTCAATGACCTGAAGGCGGCGATGGTCGATGAAGGCCGAACGCATCCGATCAACATCGATTGCGTGCCCGTCGCCCTACCGACGGACAAGGCGGTATCCGTCGGCATCATCGCAACCGAACTCGTAACCAACGCCCACAAATACGCCTATCCCGGAACCGACCAGGGCTCCATTCGCGTCAGCGTCAGACAGACGAACGGAGACGTCGTCTTAACGGTCGATGACGACGGCGTCGGTCTACAGCCGAACGCCGCTTCGGGCGGCACCGGACTTGGCTCCAAGGTGATCGCCTCGATGACCGCCCGGCTGCAGGGCGAGATCAGCCGCCCGAAGACGCCGAAAGGCACTCGGGTCGTCTTGCAATTCCCGTTGTAGCTCTCTTCGCACCTTGCGCGCGGGCGAAGCGCCGTCGCCAAGCGGAACAACGGGCGCCTTCAGGGGTTTTGTGACAAGCCCCCGGGAAGGAATCCATGGCAAAGCAAGAGACGACAATCCAGGCGGAACTGCCTGGACACGGCGCAAGCGTTCTGCCGAGCGTAACGATTGACAGCTTCAACGTCGAAATCGAAGACGATGATGGCTTCATCGGCGACAAGGCGAGCAAAGGGGCATTCTGGGAACTGGTCGATAAGTGGCGCAAGCCTCTCCAGGATCTCGGCGAAGACCCGTTCGAAGACAAGGCCAGTGAAGACCTCAGCAAAAGCAAGCTCGCCGAAATCCTAGCGACCGGCGACCCGGCGGCGGCCAGTCTCGTCCTCGGTGCAATCGAAGATTTCGCCCAGCAATTGGCGTTCGTCATTCGACGCTTTCTCCGTCTCAAGGATTGGCGCGACGTTGAATGCCTCGTCGTCGGCGGCGGATTTCGCGGAAGCCGCATCGGCGAACTCGCAATCGCGCGCGCGCACCTGTTGCTGCGCGCCGAAGGCATCGATGTCGACCTTGAACTCATCCATAATGACCCCGACGAAGCCGGTCTGATCGGTGCCGCGCATCTGCTGCCGGCCTGGATGCTCAAAGGGCACGACGGCATCCTCGCCGTTGATATCGGCGGCACAAACATCCGCGCCGGCGTCGTCGAGTTGAACCTCAAAAAATCGAGCGACCTGGCGAAAGCAGCGGTCGTGAAATCAGAGCTTTGGCGACACGCCGACGAGGAAACGGATCGCGATAGCGCAACCGAAAGGCTGGCTAAAATGCTTCAGGACCTCATCGACTGGAGCAAGAAAAACAAAATCGAGCTGGCGCCGATCATCGGCATCGGCTGCCCTGGCATCATCAAAGAAGACGGCTCGATCGACCGCGGCGGACAGAACCTTCCCGGAAATTGGGAGAGCGCCCGCTTCAACCTTCCTCGCGTCATCCGCGAAATGATCCCGGAAATCGGCGGCGCCGAAACGATGGTCGTGATGCACAACGACGCCATCGTCCAAGGGCTGAGCGAACTGCCCTACGTCAAAGATCGGCAAAAGTGGGGTGTCTTGACCATCGGCACCGGCCTCGGCAACGCCAGCTTCACGAACCGCGACGTGCCGACGAAATCCAAGAAGTAACCGCTGAACCCAAACCGGTTCGCGACCGCGCTATACCGCGTCGACAGGAACGACGTGGGGCGCAAACTCGCTCGTCACGCGGTCGTAAAGATCGCGCTTGAACGGGATAATGAGCTTCGGCACGAGAGCCAACGGTGCCCACCGCCACGTCTCAAACTCGGCCTTAAGGCCAGCCTTGGGACCGATGTTGACCTCGCTATCGTCACCGGTAAAGCGCATGGCGAACCACTTCTGGCGCTGCCCGCGATAGCGCCCCTTGAGCGCGATCCCGACGAGGCTTTCAGGCAATTCATATGTCAGCCACTCAGGCATCTCAGCGACGACCTCGACGCTGATGATCCCGGTCTCCTCGCGCAATTCACGCAGAGCAGCGTCTCGCGGCGACTCGTAGGGCTCAATCCCACCCTGAGGCATCTGCCAGATAAACGACGAATGATCGGCAACCCACTTGGGACGGCGACGCCCGACCCAGACAAGTCCGTCGCGATTGAACAGCAGAATGCCAACGCACATCCGCACGGGAAGCGTTGGAGCCTGCATATCTGATGCTTTGGAAAGCAACGTCATCGGTGTTTCGGGCCTGTACATAGTCTGGGACTGATTGTGCGCCATGATTCTCGTATCTTAAAGAAAAACATAGCAACGGTGTGACATTGGCTGTCACGCGCGAGACATGTTTGTGGACCATCCCAATGGTCATCACTCTACGGAAGAATTGGCACCGCTTTATGTTCCGAGCGGCCGCGCCAAAGGCGCAAATTCCGCGATCACCTCGCGGTAAACCTCGCGCTTGAACGGCACGATCAAATCCAGCAGCTCATTGACGGGGGCCCAGCGCCATTCAACGAATTCCGCCTCCAGTCCAGGCGGCGGGACGATATTGATTTCGCTGTCGCTCCCCAAGAAGCGGTAGGCGAACCATCGCTGCTTCTGGCCACGATACCGCCCGCCCCAGGCAACGCCTAGCAAATTGGGCGGAAGATCGTAGACCACCCAGCGCGGCATCTCACCGATCTGCTCGACAGAGCGGATCGCTGTCTCCTCGAAAAGTTCCCGACGCGCCGCATCAGCCGGATCTTCGCCCTTGTCGATGCCGCCTTGCGGCATCTGCCACCAAGTTCCGCGGCCCTCGGCGTCTTGCTTGGAATCGGCCCGCCGGCCGACCCAGACCAGGCCATCCGCATTGATCACCATCTGCCCTGCGCACGCGCGATAGGGCAGCGACGTTGCATCGATCTTCCGTAATTTGTCGGACATTTCGTTCCCCCGCTAAGAATTCGCGTTGTACGCCACGGGCCAGAAAAAACGAAGGGCGCCACGAGGGCGCCCTTCAAATTTATCGGAAGTGCGCGCCCTCAGTTGGGCGTCGGCTTTTTGTCGTCGTCGGAAGGCGCCGCCTTTTTATCGTCTTTCGACGTTTCGGGCGTAGCTGCGGGAGACGACGCAGGCGCGTTGTTGGCTGCGTCCGGCTCCTTCGCCGTGCCGTTCAGGAAGCTCAGCGCATACTGCAACTGCGTATCCTTGTCAGCGTCCTTGGCGACGTAAGACGACGAACCGGATTCTTCGGCCTTGGCGTCCTTGTCACTGCCGTCAGGGTTCTTCAGATGGCCCCGCAAACCGGCTTCGCCGCGCGGCTTCTCCGCACCAAGCTTATCCTTGAGATCGTCTGGGATAGCCTCGGCAACGACGATATCCGGATCGATACCCTTAGCCTGGATCGAGCGGTTCGACGGCGTGTAGTACCGCGCGGTCGTCAGCCGGATCGCGCCATTGGCGCCGAGCGGAATGATCGTCTGCACCGAGCCCTTACCGAACGAACGCGTACCGATAACGGTCGCACGCTTGTGGTCCTGTAGTGCGCCCGCCACGATTTCAGACGCCGAAGCCGAACCGCCGTTGATGAGCACGACGATCTTCTTACCGTCCGTGATATCGCCCGGCCGCGCATTCGCACGCTGCGTTTCTTCGTTGTTGCGGCCCTTCGTCAGAACGATTGCGCCCTGCTCCAGGAAGTCATCCGAAACAGCAATCGCCTGATCCAGAAGACCACCCGGGTTGTTCCGAAGATCGATGATGTAACCCTTGAGCTTCGGCCCAAGTTGCTTGTCGAGCGCTTCCACCGCCTTCACGACGTTGGCATGCGTCTGCTCGTTGAAGGTCGAGACCTTCACGTACCCGACGTCACCCTCAGCGCGCGACTTAACAGCATTGATGCGGATCACGTCACGTACGACTTTGACATCGAACGGATCGTCCCGACCCTTGCGCACAACGGTCAGCGTGATCGGCGTATTGACCGGACCGCGCATCTTTTCGACCGCCTGTTCGAGCGTCAAACCGGAGATCTGCTCGTTGTCGAGCTGCGTAATGAGGTCGTTCGCCATCAGGCCTGCCTTGGCGGCGGGCGTATCGTCGATCGGAGAAACGACCTTGATGACGCCGTTCTCCATCGTCACTTCGATACCAAGACCGCCGAACTCGCCGCGCGTCTGCACCTGCATGTCGCGGAAGTTCTTCGGGCTCATGTAAGACGAGTGCGGATCGAGCGACGACAGCATGCCGTTGATCGCCGATTCAATGAGCTGCGTATCATCCGGCTTCTCGACATAGTCGGACCGAACCCGTTCGAGCACGTCGCCGAACAGATCCAGCTGCTTATAAAGTTCGGAGTTCTGAGAAGACGTGGCCGAATAGGTCTGTGTGACGTTCAACAACGTCGTTGCACCGGCCAACCCCGTCATCAGCAGGAATGTCCAGAACGCATAGTCTGTCTTGCGCATTAGCCTTGTACCTTCTGCTGACCTGATGCCCACCAGGGATCGGGGTCGATCGGACGCCCATCCTTGCGAAGCTCGACATACAAAACGGGTCCACTCACCCGCGCCGAGGACGGCGAATTCTTTTGTCCCACACTCATTGTACCGACTGGCTCTGCGGCGAGCACGAACTGTCCCGGCTGAACGTCGATCTGCGACAGACCCGCGAGCAGCATAAGATAGCCGTCGCCGCCGTCTATGATCAAGAGTTGCCCGTAACTCCGAAACTCGCCTGCGTACAGAACCCAGCCATCGCACGGTGATGTGATCTGACCGCCATAACGCGTTTCAATCACAATACCTTTCGACTGTCCGCCGTATTGCGTGCGATCGCCGAATGCAAGCGCGCGCGCGCCCTGAGCGGGCAACGGCAGCTTCCCTTTCGCACTTCCGAAAGGGATAGCCGGTTTGATTCGGCCCGGATTTCCGGGAATAACCGACGTGCCCTCAGGGGCAAGTTCGATAACGGATCGCTTCGGCGCATCGGATCGCGCCAGAATGGCGACCTTGGCTTCGGCGGGCTTCGCTTCAGCCACGGGCTTGGGCTCGACCGTCGCTTGCGGCACCGGCTCCAGAGGCGGTGGCCGAATAACCTGCGGCCCGGGCTTGAGCGCCTCAGGAACAGGATTTTCAGGAGCGGGAGCGGGAGCAGGAGCAGCACTTGCGGTCTGGACGTTTAGCTCTGAAGCGGCCCGTTCAGCTTTGAGTTCTTTATTGTAAGTGCCGAGCCCGGTCTGCTCGGTCACGGCGGTATTCAATCGTCCGATAAGCTCGGAAAGGTTGTTGACGCTCTTTGAAATCTCGGCAGTCGCGACACGCACGGACGCAAGCTCCGTTTGCCGCTCGGCGAGCGTCAATTTTTTAACTTCCATCAGGCTCGCAAGACGCGAACGCGTTTCGTTCAACCGGTCCGTTTCAGCCTTGAGCCGTGCCCCCTCGGTGCGGATGCTGGCCATCACCGTCTGCAGCTTCTCGAGCTTGCCGGACAGCGTCACCGCCTGATCGCGAAGGTCCGGAAACGCTGAAGCAAGCAGCATCGCGCTGCGGACCATCTGGAGCGCATCCTCGCGACGGGTGACGAGAACGGGCGGGGGATTTCGGCCCATACGCTGTAGCGCCGCCAGGAGCGCCGCGATTTCCCCGTGCCGCTCACCAAGCGTGCCGCGAACCGTCCGTTCCTGGGCCTCGAGTTCCGACAGCCGGCCCTCGATCGCCGTCATCTGCGCTTCACCGCGCTGAATGAGATTGGCGGTTTCGATGAGGCGCGCATTCAGCCGCTCGCGCTCGCTACTCAACGACACCACTTCCGAACGGATCGTCAGTTCCTTGGCAGCGTTGGAATCAAGCTCTTGCTTCTTCGAATCGAGCGCCTGTCGCGCGGCCGCCGGATCGGCCGGAACTTCGTCTTGCGCGCGCAGTTGGGTTATTGCGGATAGGGATAAAGCCACCGCCGCCCCGAGAACCATCGACGCGCGCCCTGCCTCGCGGGCAAAGCGGCCCCGTCCATCTCGATTTGCCGGAAGCTGATTTGCCACTGGGCCTCAGGTCAAAACGCGCGAAAGGGCGGATAACGACGGACCGTTCCGCCTCGAAATGTCATGCTGATACGATGCACGGGAAGGATTAAGCCATTTGCGCCGGAGGGCAAATTTCAAATGCGTAATGCGGCGCGTTAGCCCCAGGAACTGGGGCGCTGGCCCCGATGCGCGCTCGTGAACATTGCTCGGCCACCGGCAAAGGCCTAAGCAGGCTGCGACCTCAGATTGCGGAAACTTCCAATGGATACTGTGCTCTACCACGCTACCACCGTTGCCGTGCTGGCCGTCTTCATCGTGCTACTCTTCGGATTGTACACGATGATCAAGGGCGAAAACCCCAACCTCAGCCAAAAGCTGATGCGCTGGCGTGTAGGGCTGCAATTCCTCGCCATCCTGATTATCATTGCCTACGTCATTGTGGCCCACTAAAGGCCGCGCAGCAGCGTTCGCCGCTCTACCAGGATGATCACCGATGGTCGTACTCAATCGCATCTACACAAAAACCGGCGACGCCGGAACGACGGCCCTCGGCTCTGGCGAACGCGTGCCAAAAACGTCGCCGCGCATCGCCGCCTACGGCACCGTAGATGAAACCAACGCGCTGATTGGTGTCGCGAGAACCCATGTGACCGAGGCCGACGCGGACGTCGATGCCATGCTGCACCGGGTCCAGAACGATCTCTTCGACCTCGGCGCTGACCTCTGTGTGCCTGACCGCGGCAAGGAACTGCCCTACGAACCGCTCCGAGTTGCAGATGGTCAGGTGAAGCGCCTCGAAGACGAAATCGACCTGATGAACGGCGCGCTGCAGCCGTTGCGCTCGTTCATTCTGCCGGGCGGCAGCTCCTGCGCCGCAGCGCTCCACGTTGCCCGTACGGTATCGCGCCGCGCCGAGCGCCTTATGGTTGAGCTGGCCGCGATCCCCGATGAACCCGTCAGCGCGCCCGCTCTGAAGTACATCAACCGGCTCTCGGATTTTCTGTTTGTCGCGGCTCGCTACGTCAACGACCACGGCAAGGCCGACGTTCTGTGGGTGCCCGGCAAGAACCGCTAGACGCGCTCCTGCCGCAACGCCACGCCGCCCATGGGTGGCACCGCCGAAGCCACTTTTACCAACCAACCAAAATCCCGACGCCGGGCGGAGCAACCCCCGCACCCTGAAACGCGCCTAACCCGCCAAAAAGCTGCTGTTTGAAAGCCGCTGACCGCGACGGAAGCGCCATTGACTTGCTCTCGCCCCACCCCTAGTTTTCGGCCTTCGCAAATGCGAGAACCCGCCTCCTTGGCAGATACGGCATTGCATCGCTTTCCGAGCGAGTTCGGGGTCGATCAGCTATATCGCGGCGGTGTCGCGCCGCAAAACTTGCGCCCGTCCAAGCGCAGGAACAACAACCAATAGGAGCGCCAGTACGCTGGTGAAGGACATGAAGATCGTTGTGCCGGTAAAGCGCGTCGTCGACTACAACGTCAAAATCCGCGTTAAGCCGGATGGCACCGGAATCGACCTCGCAAACGTCAAGATGTCGATGAATCCCTTCGACGAGATTGCAATCGAAGAAGCAGTCCGTCTCAAAGAAAAAAGCGGCGCACAAGAAGTGATCGTCGTTTCGATCGGCCCTCCGAAAGCCCAGGAAACACTCCGCACCGCTCTCGCAATTGGCGCCGACAGAGCCATTCTCATTGAAGTTCCGGACGGCACGACCGTTGAACCGCTCGCAGTCGCAAAGCTGCTGAAAGCTGTTGTCGACGCAGAGAAGCCGGATCTCGTCATTCTCGGCAAGCAAGCGATCGATGACGACAGCAATCAAACCGGACAAATGCTGGCGAGCCTTCTCGACTGGCCGCAAGGCACGTTCGCATCCAAAGTCGTTCCCGACGCTGGCACCGTTTCGGTTACGCGCGAAGTCGACGGCGGACTCGAAACTGTGAAGCTGAAGCTTCCTGCAGTCATCACCACAGACCTCCGCCTCAATGAGCCGCGTTATCCTTCGCTGCCGAACATCATGAAGGCGAAGAAAAAGCCGCTCGACGTCAAAAAGCCGGACGACTTCGGCGTCGATGTCAGCCCGCGGCTCAAAGTTTTGAAGACGACGGAACCGGCAACGCGCAAGGCCGGCGTCAAAGTCGGCAGCGTTGCCGAACTGGTTGAGAAGCTCAAAAGCGAAGCGGGAGTCCTCTAATGTCAACACTCCTTCTCGCTGAACTGTCCTCCGGCGCGCTGGCACCCGCCACCGCCAAGGCCCTGACCGCTGCGAAGCAGCTCGGCGGCGACATCCACATTCTCGTCGCCGGTGCAGACGCCAAAGGCGCGGCGGAATCCGCAGCCAAGCTCGAGGGCGTGGCGAAGGTTCTGCATGCCGATGCGCCTCATCTCGCCCATGGTCTCGCTGAAGACCTGAGCGCGCTGATCCTTTCGATCGCGCCGAACTATACGGCAATCGTTGCGCCAGCCACCGCATTCGGCAAGAACGTGCTGCCCCGCGTCGCCGCTAAGCTCGACGTCATGCAGATTTCCGACATCACCAAGGTCATCTCTGCCGACACATTCGAGCGTCCGATTTACGCGGGCAACGCAATTCAAACGGTGCAGTCGGGCGACAAGACGAAAGTCATCACCGTTCGCACCGCGGCTTTCCCAGCCGTCAGCGAAGGCGGCTCGGCCGCGATTGAATCGCTCTCAGCACCAGCTGCGAACGGAGTTTCGACCTTCGAGAATGCCGAGCTGACGAAGTCCGATCGTCCGGAACTGACCTCGGCGCGCATCATCATTTCCGGTGGTCGCGGCATGGCGAACGGCGAGAACTTCACGAAGTACATTGAGCCCGTCGCGGATCGCCTTGGCGCCGCAATGGGTGCGTCACGAGCCGCCGTCGATTCAGGGTTCGTCCCGAACGATTGGCAGGTCGGGCAGACGGGTAAAGTCGTCGCCCCCGATCTCTACATCGCTGTCGGCATCTCGGGCGCCATTCAACATCTCGCAGGCATGAAAGATTCGAAGATCATCGTCGCGATCAACAAAGATGGCGAAGCGCCCATCTTCCAGGTCGCGGACTATGGCCTCGTGGCAGATCTCTTCCAGGCCCTGCCAGAACTCGACGCAGAGCTGCAAAAAGCCGGACGCTAGCTGTCTGGGATTAAGTGGGACGCATGGTCATGCCGCAAGCTCAGAAGCCTATCGACAAGAGCAAAGGCGCCATTCGGCCCGCACGCACAATTAGTAAGGTCGGCGTTATCGGCGCCGGCCAGATGGGCAGCGGCATCGCCCACGTAGCGGCCCTCGCGGGATACTCGGTCGCCCTGAACGACCTCAAGCGAGAAGCGTTCGACCACGGCATCGACCTTGTCGACAAAAATCTCGCACGCCAGATCGCCAAAGGCACGATCAGCGAAGAAGACCGCAGCCAAGCCCTTGGACGGATCGTCTACGCTCCAAATCTCGAGGCCTTCGGCGACTGCGATCTCGTAATCGAAGCCGCGACCGAGGACGAGGCGCTCAAACACAAGATTTTCGCCGCGCTCTGTCCGCATCTGAAGCCGACGGCGATGCTTGCATCCAACACGTCGTCGATTTCCATCACGCGTCTGGCCGCCACAACGGATCGGCCGGAAGACTTCATCGGCATGCACTTCATGAATCCGGTGCCGCTGATGGAACTGGTGGAACTGATCCGCGGCATCGCCACGGAAGACGAAACGTTCTCGACCGCAAGAACATTCGTCGAAAGCCTCGGCAAAACGACCGCCGTTTCTGAAGACTTCCCGGCCTTCATCGTCAATCGCATCCTGCTGCCGATGATCAACGAAGCCGTTTACACGCTGTACGAAGGCGTGGGCACGGTCGAAGCGATCGACAAAGCCATGAAGCTCGGCGCGCACCACCCGATGGGACCGCTGGAACTCGCGGACTTCATCGGTCTCGATACCTGTTTGAGCGTGATGCAAGTCCTTTACGAAGGCCTATCGGATTCGAAATATCGCCCCTGTCCGCTGCTGGTAAAATACGTTGAAGCAGGTTGGCTGGGCCGCAAGACGCAACGCGGCTTCTACGACTATCGGGGCGAGGTTCCGGTCCCGACCCGCTAACAAAAGCGTGCGAAGCGCGACATCTCCAGAAACTCGCGAAACAGGCCTTCAGCCTAAAAGCGAACCTAAAACGCCCGCGACATTCCCCTGCTCTACGATGTGCGTAAGACCAGGATAAACGACCAACCAAGACAGTGCCGCAGCCGCCAGCGTCACGCCAACCGCGATGGGCCAAGACATGCCCCAGAAGCGCCGGTGGCTCGCCGCGACAAACGCCAAAATCGCCAGGGACACGAGTATCGCTAACCCTTGCCACACGTTCGCGAGATCGAGCGCAATTCCAAATTTGAAAACCGCCATCGCAATGCCTGTGAATAGGAGTGCAACAAGCGTCGATAACAGCGCGCAGAAACTGACGCTCAACACGCAGAGCTTCACATATTCCATTGGCGCCCGCCGAACGCTGCCCAAAGCTCGGCAAAGATAAAACTGGATCGGCGTCAGGATCACCATCCCGACGTACTGAACGATCTCATTCGTGACGACCGCGCCCGCATTCGCCGTATCGGGAAGATTGAAAAGTCTCGCGTAGAGATGCGGCAGCAAAACATGCACGAGGGTCAGCTGCGTGCCGACCATTGCGGTCAGAAACTTCCAATGCCCGCGATAAGCAGGATTGTCCGTAAGCCGAATGATGGTGTCCACCGGACGATGCAGAAACGACAGCACCGTGCCGAGGATGCCAAGCCGCCGTTCCTGGCTCAAAAGCTCGCCCGTCAAACCAGACCAACCGTCGCGAGGCGCGGGCGCGGAAACCGTCCCAGCCGCCGTCCCGCAACTCGCGCAGAACCGCCCGGCTAACGCCGTGCCGCAAGACGTACAAAATCTGGCTTCGCTCGACCCGGTCATGTCGCCCCCACTGGCACCATCTAGCGCAAAATATCATGCCGCCACGACGGCAGAAACTGGCGTAAGGCATGTGTCCGCGTTATTCAGAATTTCTCAGCCCAACGAAAGGATTGACCGATGCCGGAAGCATCGCGCGTCGCGCTCGTCACAGGTGCAGGTTCCGGGATTGGACGTGCTGCCGCTCTCAAGTTGCAGGCCAACGGCTACAACGTCACCCTGCTTGGCCGCCGAAAAGAAACACTGGACGAAACCGCTGCGGCGGCATCCGCAAACGGCGGCCGCTTTCTGGTCACACCGGCAGACGTCGCCGACGAAGCTGCCGTCAAATCCGCATTCGCAAGCACCATCGACGCATTCGGGCGGCTTGATCTCCTCTTCAACAACGCCGGAAAGTTCGCGCGCGGCGTGCCGCTTGACGAACTCTCGCTCGACGAATGGCAGCGCGTTGTGAACGTCAATTTGACGGGCGCGTTTCTCTGTTCCCGCGAAGCTCTCCGCGTGATGAAAGCTCAGAAGCCGAAAGGCGGCCGCATCATCAACAACGGCTCGATTTCCGCACAGGTGCCACGGCCATTCTCAGCGCCGTACACTTCGACGAAGCACGCGATAACCGGATTGACGAAATCGCTCTCGCTGGATGGGCGGGCACACAACATCGCCTGCTCCCAGATTGACATCGGCAATGCCGCGACCGACTTCACGGAAAAAATGGCGACCGGCGTGTTGCAGGCCAACGGCAGCATTCTCGCCGAACCGCGAATGGACGTCGCCCACGTCGCCGACGCGGTGCTTTACATGGCGAACTTGCCGCTCGATGCCAACGTCCAGTTCATGACGGTCATGGCCACCGCGATGCCATACATCGGTCGCGGGTAAGCGGCGCGCCTAAGCCGGAACGGAAACAATTTCTGCTTCCAGAAACCCGGTCAGATCCCGCGTCAGATAGTGAATGTGCGCGGGCAGCGCCCGCCAGTCGCGAATTTTGAGCTGCGCAGGGTGGTCGATGTAATCGGAATGTACGAGAACCGTCGTCATGCCGAGGTCCGACGCCGCCACGAGATTTTGCGGCATGTCTTCAAACATCGCTGAGCGCTCCGCGGCAACTCCGTGCTGCTTGATCATGCTGTCGAACGCGTCGCGCTGCGGCTTCGGCACGTAACCGAGCGCCGTGATATCGCAAATGTCTTCGAATAGATCGAGCAAGCCGACACGCTGCGCCACGTTCTCCGCATGACGCCGCGAACCGTTCGTAAAGATCAGCCGCCGTCCGGGTAGCTTGGCGATCGCCGCGCGCAGTTCAGGCAGCTCCGGCAAAACCGACAGATCGATATCATGCACATAGTCCAGAAACGGCCCCGGCGGCAGCTTGTGTACCTTCATTAAGCCGGACAACGTCGTCCCGAACTGGCGATAGTAAGCCTTCTGCAGATGACGCGCGTGCTCCTTCGGCACGCCGATTGTCCGCGCGATGTACTCGCTCATTCGCCGGTCGACTTCGGCGAACAAGTTGCACGACGCAGGATACAGCGTGTTATCGAGATCGAAGATCCACGTATCGACGTGACGGAATCCACGCCGCGCATTTTCCACCGCGGCCACAAGATCCGCGGATGGAAGATCCCTCGCCATCAGACTTTGCTCTTTTTACGTTCGGCACGCCGCACCAGCGTACCGACACCGTGCTCGGTGAAGAGTTCGAGCAGAACGCAATGCTGCACGCGCCCGTCGATAATGACGACACCTTCGACTCCGGCTTCAACAACCTCGATGCAGCCTTCGATCTTCGGAATCATGCCGCCCGAAATCGCGCCGCTCTGAATCATGCTGCGCGCGTCGTCGGTCGAAAGCTCGCGAATAACCTGCTTCTCCGCATCGAGAACACCGGCAACATCCGTCAGCAACAAAAGCCGCTTAGCCTGCATGCGCGCGGCGAGCGCTGACGCAAACGTGTCGGCATTGATGTTCAGCGTCTCACCCTCTCGGCTGATGCCGACGGGCGCGATAACCGGAATGAGATCCGACTTCGAAATCACTTCCACGATGTGCGGATTGACTTCAACCGGATCGCCAACGTAGCCGATGTCCACGGCCTGCATCAGGTTCGACTGCGGGTCGGGCATTTCGGTGATCTTCCGCGCAATCATCAGATTGGCGTCTTTGCCGGAAATGCCGACCGCCTTGCCGCCCTGACGGTTGATCGCCGAAACGATTTCCTTGTTGATCTTGCCCGCCAGAACCATCTCGACGACCTCGACGGTCGGCTTGTCCGTGACGCGGAGCCCATGCACAAAATCGGATTTGATTTGCAGCTTGTTGAGCATGCTCGCGATCTGCGGTCCGCCGCCATGCACGACGATCGGATTGATGCCAGATTGCTTCAGGTAGACGATATCCTGCGCGAACGCGTTCGAGAGCGCTTCATCGCCCATCGCATTGCCGCCGAACTTCACGACGACGGTTTCCTCGTCGTAGCGGATCAAATGCGGAATAGCCTCCGCGAGGATTTGCGCCTGCTGATGCGCAGACGGCCGTCCCTCGTCAGGACCAGTCTTTTGAGAAGAGCCTTTCGCTACCGTCACGCGCTTATCCAATATCGTCAGACCTGTGCCCTGGGCCGCACTCACGTTGCGGTCTTATAGCTCGCCGGTGAAATGCCTCAACGAATTTCATGGCTTGCCGTTTACGGGGCGTTCCGACGCAGGGTTCAAAGCCACACATCCGGACACCTTCTGGGGACTCTCGGCGTTCCGGTCTGCAAAGACCGAATCGAGTGCTATAACCTTGGTTCGCCGACGTGTTTCGACGTGTCCCCTTGCGCGGCCCGAACGGTGTTGACATCCTTGGAGACGCAATGGGCGTAACAGCGGCAGATCTGGGTCAAATTCCGATGTCGCCCGATTTGGGCGCAACGCTGGCGCGCGGCGCGGAGTTCTCCGCGGGTGCCGGCGCACCGGAAGTCACCCTGGAGCACCTGCTCGCCGGCCTCTGCGACGATCCGGACGCAATCGCCGTGCTCGATGCGAGCCAGGTCGACATCGCCGCCCTGAAAGCCGACGTGATCAGCCGATTCGCGCTGGAGCCCGGTCCGCACCAGCCGCCGGACGATTTCGGCGTGTCACAGGGCGTACGCCGCATCCTCGAAGCCGCTGCAGCCGCCGCCCGTGGCAGCCGCCGCCGCGATATCAATGGCGCGATTGTGCTCGCCGCCATCGTGGGCGACGCGCGCAGCATGGCGGCCGAAATTCTCCAAGGCCACGGCCTGACATTCGACAGTGCAATTCGCGCGCTGCAAACGGCTCTCGCAGCCCCGGCGCGCGCACCGGCGGCTCCGCCGCAGCAGCAAATTCCTGAGGACGTTCTGGCCCGCGCCCGCGAACGCGTTCAGTCGCGATCCGCACCATCGCTCCGCGACCTAATGAAGGACATGCCGCGTCCGGCGACACCGCCTCAGCTCTCGCAAGAACACGCAGCTCACCCCGATGCAGCCGGCGACGATTCCGATGCGGAAACGGCTCCGCCGCCATCCGGATACAGCGCACCCTCAGCAGCACACACGACCCAACCGGCCGCGCAACCGAACGACGCCTCCGATAGCTATGCGCGACCCGTGCCCGCACCGCCCCCGCCGACGCACGCACCACGGCACGAGCCGCAGCCCCCTGTGCCGCAACCGGCGTCGCCCTCGCTCTACGAATTCGATGACAGCGAGACGACACTCGGCACGCCCGCAATTCCCGACGCGCACGAAAGCGCGCGCCCGGCCGCGCCACGAGCCGAACCTTCGCTTTCGTTTCCCAGCGCTCCGCCAAAACAAGCCGGAGATCGCCCGAGCGATCCGCGTGGTTTCGCGCCGCCGCCGGGAACGCCGCCGCATCCCGGGCAAGCACAGCCTCCGCGCGGCATGCCGTTAGACCTGCCGCGCCCCGTCCCACAGGGCGCGCACCCGCCGCCAATTCCTCCCCCCGCGCCGATGGCTCCGCCTCCCGGAATGCGAGGCCGTGCGGCTGATTTCGGTCCTCCAGGAGGTCCGGCTCATGGCCAATTCCCTGGCCAGCCGGTCGAGCCGTCGTTCGGATCGCAGGACCGGTCAGGATCGCAGAACACGCCGACAGGCCTGCAGGCCGATGCGCCGTTCGAACCGCCGCTTGGCCCGCCGGGAGCACCGGCATCGGGCCGTCCGCTGCCGCGTCCACCAGCGCCCGCGCCCGCAAATCGTGCTCCCGCCCGCAAACGCGGCAAGCGAGCGAAGGTCGAAGCTGGCCAGCTTGCCGAGAACATCCCGCGCACGATGCGCGTCGGACGCACGGAGCGCGTCGAGATCCGCATCGCCAAAGCGACCGTTCCTGCGCTGACCGAGGGCCTTGATGGCGGCGGACAAGCGCGCCAGCATCAGATCGCCATCACCAAGGCGATGTCGGTGCGCATCCGCGCGCCCGACGGCGGCTTCTTCATCGAGACCGCATCGCCCGAAACGCAATGGATCGAAAACGGCCTCGAACTTCAGGGCGACGATTTCGCGAGTTGGCGCTTTCTGATCACGCCCCAGGAGCGTGGCTGGGCAACGCTGCAGATCGTCGTGTCCGCACGCACGATCGGCGCCGAGGGAGTTGCGGCCGAAACGGCGCTTCCCGATCAGGTCGTCGAAGTGAAGGTCCGGCGCAATCTGAAGCGCATGTTTGCGCGCATCTTCGGTTGGAGCGTCGCGGCCATACTCGGCGGCGCGCTATCGACGTTTGGCGAAGGTGGGATGACGGCCGTGAAGGCGCTTCTTCAGCGATTGGTCAACTAAGGCCGCAGCGCTTAGACAAATTCAGCCGCCATGCGCTTCGAGAAGTTTCGCGATCGTGGCGCGCAGAACTTCAAATCCGGTTCCCTTGTCCGCTGACGTCGCAATGACATCAGGATACGCGGCCGGATGCTTCGCAAGGCTGAGCTTCGATTTCTCGATGACGCGAGCGAGTTCTGTCTCTTTGATCTTGTCGGCCTTCGTCAGCACAACCTGATACGAGACGGCTGCGCCATCCAGGAGGGCCATGATCTCGTTGTCGACGGCCTTCAGGCCATGGCGCGCATCGACCAGAAGAAACACTCTGAGCAGCGACCGACGCCCAGCCAGATAGCCGCGAAGCGTACGGTTCCACGCCGCCACTTTGTCCTTAGGCGCTTCGGCGAAGCCGTAACCGGGCATATCGACGAGATAAAGAGCGCGCTCGGGCTCGACGAAGAAGTTCAGCTCTTGCGTCCGCCCCGGCGTGTTCGAAGCTCGCGCCAACCCATGCTGACCGACAAGCGCGTTGATCAGCGTGGACTTGCCGACATTCGAACGCCCCGCGAATGCAATCTCCGGCCGATCGTCCGGCGCAAGGTGATCGAGATCCGGCGAACCCCGGGAAAACGTCCAGGCGCGCGCGAACAGTAACCGCCCTGCCTCGATGTCTTCCGGCGACGGTCCTTCGTCAGGCAGCGGCATGGCGAAACCGGATACGCTGCCGCGTTGCCGCCTGACGACTACGATTTTGCATCGTCCTCATTTTCCGGAACCACTGGCCCCGAACAATCTCAAGAGCGGCAAGAATGTCCGTTTGAGATTATCGAGCAGATGCACTTCAGCGCCGTTGCGCTTGTTGATGTGAATCTGCTGCGCGATCGAAAGCGTGTTGCTCCAGGCCCAGTAGATCACGAGACCAGCGGGGAAGCTCGCCAGCAGGAACGTGAACATCACGGGCATCCACTGGAAGATCTGCTGCTGGATGGGATCCGGCTGCGGCGGGTTGAGTTGCATTTGAACCCACATCGTCGCGCCCATGATCAGCGGCCAAGCGCCGATATGCAAAAACGCGGGCGAGTCGAAGGGAAGCAATCCGAAGAGATTGAACAGCGACGTCGGGTCCGGCGCAGAAAGATCGTGGATCCATCCGAAGAACGGCGCATGCCGCATGTCGATGGTAACGAACAGCACCTTGTAGAGCGCGAAGAAGACCGGAATCTGCAGCAGGACCGGCCAACACCCGGCAAGCGGATTGATCTTCTGCGTCTTATAGAGGTCGAACACCTCTTTCTGCTGTCGTTGTGGGTCGTCCTTATACGTCTCTTTGATCCGCTGCATTTCCGGCTGCAGCTTCTTCATCCGCGCCATGCTCTCGTATTGCTTGTTGGCAAGCGGATAGAAGGCAGCCTTCACGATCAGCGTCAGGATGAGAATCGTGATTCCGAAATTGTGAACGATACCGTTGATGAATTCCATCAACTGAAACAGCGGCCGGGTGATGAAGTGGAACCATCCCCAGTCGATCATCTTGTTGAACTTGAGAATATTGAGCGACCGCTCATAACCATCGATCAGGGTCGCCTGCTTGGCGCCCGCATAGAGATGGCCTTCCACGCCCTTACGCGCACCCGGAGCAACCGTCACAGCGCCGCGCAGATAGTCCGTCTGGAACGCATCCTTGCCCGCCGGATCGCGCGCCGCGAGAGCGGAATACATCGCCCGGTATGGCTGCTTCTGATCGGGAACGAGCGACGTTCCCCAATACTTGTCCGTAATGCCGAGCCAGCCGCCGACAACGTTTTCGAAGGTCGTCGGCACGCCGCTCTTCAGCGCATCAGCGAACCGGAATTCCTGCAAGCCGTGATCGCCCGACACACCGACGAGGCCTTCATGGAGAACCGAATAAAACTGAGACGGCGGATGGCCGGTGCGATGCACGCGTGCATACGGCATCAGTGTAACGTCGGCGCCGGTCTTGTTCTCGATCTCATCGACGACCTTGAACATGTAGTCTTTGTCGACAGAGATCGTGCGATGGAAAACGAGGTCGCTGCCGTTGTCCCACTTCAACTGAACGGGCGTTTCGGCGGTCAACGTCGAGCCGTTCTCAACGGTCCAAAGTGACTCCCGATCTGGCGTCTTCACGCCGGTGCCCGATTGCGGCACCCAACCGTACTCGACGAAGTAAGGGTCGGGAGATCCGGCCGGCGAAAGGAGCGTAACCTTCGGACTATTGGGATCGACCGTCTCGCGATACTTGGCGAGGATGAGGTCGTCGATGCGACCGCCCTTGAGAGCGATCGAGCCTTCGAGAGACGGCGTCGCGATCGCGATCCGCGGCGATGCCTTTAGAGCTTCGTCACGCGAAACAGGAGCGGCCGGTGCGGCGCTCTGATTAACCTGGGGCATATCCGTGGTCGGCGGCGCGACGGGCGTATTGGCGACGTTCGGCGGATTACCGGAAGACTCCGTGCCCTTGTTCTGCGCATCGAGTTTTCGGCTGTATTCCTGGCGCGCCTGCTCCTGCTCGATCTGAGGACGCGCGAAAAAGTACTGCCAGCCCATGAGGAAGAGAATCGACAGGGCGACCGCAAACATCAGATTGTTGTGGTCTTTTGGATCGTTAGGAGCGCTCATCAAGTCCTCGGGTCAGCGTCGCCGTCTGCGCCTGTCTTCAGGCCCCGGAAGCGATGGCCGAAACTGCTCATAAAAGGAAGGGGTCACCCCGTCACGTTCGGCTTTTTTTGACCTTATCTACGGTCGGCCGGGCCTTGGAGGCGGGATTCCGCCGGTCGGTGACAGGGTCGTGAAGCGATTTCAAAGCCCGGGCCACGTCATCCAGTAATTGCGGATAGGGCCTCTCAAGAGCCGCGAGACGCGCCACGATCACATAATCGCAGCCCTGTCGCGCCTCCTGAGCGGCCGTCGAGGC
This sequence comes from Hyphomicrobium methylovorum, assembly GCF_013626205.1. Lineage (NCBI taxonomy): Bacteria > Pseudomonadati > Pseudomonadota > Alphaproteobacteria > Hyphomicrobiales > Hyphomicrobiaceae > Hyphomicrobium > Hyphomicrobium methylovorum. Next base: position 1,737,176 of record NZ_QHJE01000001.1, on the reverse strand, counting down.
AAAAGCCGCCTTCAGACGCCGTCGAATGCGGTTCCGAACGACCGCGTTCCCGATCTTCTTGGTGATCGTAAAACCGAACCTGGGGCCGCCCGCATCGCCGCTGGCACCGCGCGACCGCATCTCGATGAGAAACGCCGGAGTCGAAAAGCGCTTGCCGCCGCGAACCGCCAGAAATTCGCTTCTGACTTTGAGCGTCTCCAGAACGGGAATGCGCGCCTCCGTGCCGCCGAGCCAACAACCGGTTTCAGATACCTCAGAACCGGCTCGACCACACCGGCAAATGGGTCAATTGCCCTGATACTCTGCTCGGAAACCATCGTCCGGCGCTAGCAGCGCGCTGGCGCCGTTCAGCCGACACACAATCAAACGCATTTCGCGCGGCCACTCATCGCGACCGCGCGTTTGGATGTCTGGTATGCGGTATAAGTGACTAGGCCGAAAGGCGCTTACGGCCCTTGGCGCGACGGCGAGCCAGAACTCTCTGACCACCAGCGGTCAACATCCGCTTGCGGAAACCATGGCGGCGCTTGCGAACGAGCCGGCTCGGTTGATACGTGCGCTTCACGGAACTCTCCGTCCAAAATAGGCTTCGCATTCGCCTGTTTGGGCGAAGCAAAAAACTGTTGCTTTTCCGATGCTTAGATAAGCACTGCGCGGCGAGCTTGGGGCCCGGGCCGAAACGCAAGTGCTCCGGAATTCGCGGTTCTTATAGGTTGCACGCGAGGCCAAGTCAACGCGCTGCACCTGCGGTCGAACGGCTCTTGTAGCACAAATTTCAGCCTCGGCACCTTCTCCCGCCGGTCACGAGGCTTTCCGAAGCCGAAGCGCCAAGCATCTGGCGACCGGTAGAGTTGCTGATGCTTTTCCCCACGCAACGCATACGCCCGTTCTAGTCTCGCTCGGCGTTCACCTTTAGCGTGCGCCGAGAGTGCCGCAAGCCCGAAGCCGGACGACCCCCGGCAAGCGCGCGATGGAAAGACGGATATGCCGAAGGACACGCCAATCAAGGACGCAAACGGTGCTGAGACCATCGATACCGACTTCTGCATCATCGGCGCGGGAGCGGGTGGCTTAACGCTCGCTCTGATGCTCGCCGCCTTCGGCCAGCGCGTTGTCGTGGTCGAAAAGCACAAGATGGGCGGCGAGAGCTTGAACTACGGCACGATCCCGTCGAAAGCGTTGCTGGCGGCCGCGAAACGCGCGCACGCCATGCGAACGGCCTCACCTTTCGGCGTTCGCGGCGTCGAACCGATTGTCGATCACGCGCTGGTCCAACAGCACATCCGGCAGGTTGTAACGCGCGCATCTTTGAACGCCGCCCCAGAGCGCTTCGCGGGCCTCGGCGTCCGCATTATCACCGCCCCAGCCCGCTTCGTCGACAAGTCCACCGTCGCCGCTGGAGACGCCCGCATAAGCGCACGCCGGTTCGTCATCGCCACCGGATCATCGCAACTTGTGCCGCCAATTCCGGGCCTATCCGACGTCGCTTATCTCACAAGCGCATCGATCTTCACCAACACCGCACCCATCCCGCACCTGATCGTCATCGGCGCGGGCGCGACCGGACTGGAAATCGCGCAAGCCTATGCCCGCCTTGGATCGCACGTGACTGTGCTGGATAGCACCCAGGCGCTTGCTGGTGAGGATCCGGAACTGTCCGCAGTGCTTCTCACGCGACTGGCAGGCGAAGGAATTGCCATCCATGAAGGCGTGCGCATCCTGCGCATTTCCGGAGAGCGCGGCAACATCACCGTTGAGCTTGAAGGGCAGGACGGTCCTTTTCGCATCAGCGGAAGCGACATCTTCCTCGCCACGGGGCGAAAGCCGAACGTTGCCAATTTGGGGCTCGAAGCGGCTGGCATTCGTACGGATGCACGCGGCATCCAGGTTGATGCTGGCCTGCGCACGCGCAACCGGCGCGTCTACGCAATCGGAGACGTCACGGGCGGACCGCAGAACGCCCACGTCGCGGACGAGCAAGCAAACGTCATCATGCGCCGCGCTCTCTTCCGTCTTCCCGCCAAAACGCTCGGCAAGAGCGCACCACGCGTCGTCTTCACCGACCCCGAGCTGGCGACTGTCGGCCTCTCCGAAACCGACGCCCACGCCCGCTACGGCAAAGTGAACGTGCTGCGCTGGCCCTACCATGAGATCGACCGCGCCCAGGCCGAACGCGAGACAGACGGTCACCTCAAAGTCATAACGACGAAGCGAGGCAAGATCCTTGGTGCGGCGATTGTTGGCGCCGGGGCTGGCGAGATCATCCAGATGTGGTCTCTGGCCATCTCCAAAGGGCTGAATATTCGGGCGATGGTCGAATGGACCGCCCCAACCCCAACATTCACCGAAATTAACAAACGCGCGGCTTTCCGTTACTTTGCAACGGCGCCAAGCAGTCCGTTTGTGCGTAAGATAATTAGCTGGCTCAGCAAGCTCGGTTAATCAACCTGGGACTAGGCTCTCGTTCGTGCAACGTGCGATTCCCGACAGCAGTGAAGTAAGCGAAAAGAACGCGGCGGATACCAGTGGGTCCGGCGTGAGCTGGCGGGGCATGCTGCGCTTTTGGAGCAACCGCGGTCTGGCGGCGAAACTGATCGCGTTGACGGCTCTTTTCGTGCTGATCGCAGAAACGCTGATCTTCCTGCCCGCCATCGCCAACTACCGCGTGAGGTGGCTGCAAGAACGGTTGACGGCAGCTCAACTCGCAGCCCTCGCCTCGGACGCATTCCCCGGCGGCCAGATCCCGTCAGCATTGCGCGCCGACCTGCTGCGCACAGCCGAGGTTCGTGCGATTGCCTCCCGTCGCGAGGGCGAGCGCCGCCTCGTGCTACCCGCTCAGGGCGATCTCACGATCGACTACGTTTATTACCTCCAGCGTGAACCGGACTCGTTCTGGGAAGGGCTTGGGCTGAAGATCTCGCAAGTCAGCGATGCCATCACCACACTGACGGACGGTGGCGGCCGCACCATCCGCGTGGCCGGGCACGCAGGACCAGACAACAATGATCTGATCGAAATCGTAATACCCGAAGCGCCGCTCAAAGCCGCGATGGTGCGTTACGGCCTGAACATTCTGTGGCTCTCGATCATACTGTCGCTGATGACGGCTTTCGTCGTCTACTTCGCGCTGAGCCGCCTCTTCGTAAAACCGCTGACGCGCCTGACACGCAACATGCTGCACTTCTCCGAAGACCCGGAAGACGCTGCACGCATCATGCCCGAATCCGGACGCATGGATGAAATCGGCATCGCCGAACGCGAGCTTGCATCAATGCAACGCCAGCTTTCCGGCTTGCTCTCCCAGCGCAATCGCCTCGCGCAACTCGGCCTAGCCGTTTCGAAGATCAATCATGACCTTCGCAACATGCTGGCCAACGCTCAGCTTATTTCCGATCGTCTCGTCGACATTCCTGACCCGACCGTGCAGCGCTTCGTTCCAAAGCTCATCGCCTCTCTCGACCGCGCGATCCAGTTTTGTAATTCGTCACTGCAGTTCGGCGCTGCGTCAGAAGACGCGCCTCGCCGCGAGCTTATGTTGCTGAAGCCACTGGTCGAGGAAGTGGCAGACAGCCAGGGCCTCCCCCGCGAAGGCGCAATCGCCTTCGTCGATGACGTCGATCCCACGCTCCGGGTCGACGCCGACCACGAGCATCTCTTCCGCGCGATGAGCAACCTCGTCCGCAACGCCATGCAGGCCATCGAGGGGATCGAGGGCAAAACCGACGGCGAGGTTCGCATCAGCGCACACCGCGAGGGCCGAAAGGTCATCATCGACGTCCGGGATAATGGCGCGGGCGTGCCGCAGAAGGCACGCGAAAACCTGTTCAAGGCGTTTCAGGGCTCGACGAAAAAGGGCGGCACGGGCCTCGGCCTCGTCATCGCCGCTGAACTTGTGCAGGCGCACGGCGGCCGTCTGACCCTCGTGGATAGCCGCATTGGCGCACATTTCAGGATCGTCCTGCCCGACCGTTCGGTGGATTAGGCGGCACCAAACGAACATGCGGCGGATTTGCGCGATGCTCGGCCCTTTCGGGCACTTGCGTATCCGAACCTGACCCACTAGACAGTGGTGCTTCGTCGCCCGGCTACGGCCCGGGTTCGCCCGCAGCGACGACCGCGCGCCCGTAGCTCAGCTGGATAGAGCACCAGACTACGAATCTGGGGGTCAGAGGTTCGAATCCTTTCGGGCGCGCCATTGATTTCAATGCCTTAGCATTGATGCCGACCTCGCAGACGACCTTGGTTTGTCGGCATCTCGGTCGCACCAGCCCACAATTCGCAGCGTCGTAGGCCGTCGCACGCAAGCTCGCTCTTCGCGTGCTCACTTGCCTTTGGTTCTACGGAGCTGACGTCGAATGCATTCAGTCGCTGGGGATTGCGTCGCGTTCTTTCACACCGACGTCTTCGCGAAACTCTGATGGGCGAGCGGCGAGCGACACCGGTCGACCTGATGAAGCTTCATCGAAGAGCCGCAACACTCACGCACGAGCAGAACGAATTCCTCACTCGTGCTCGAGGCCCCAATCGCGATTGATCATCAAGGCGGCCAACGTGCAAATCACACCGGAGAGCAAGTACAGGCCGACGGACCAAAGACCGAAGCGGGTCGACAGAAACAGCGCGACGAGCGGAGCGAAACCTGCACCCACTAACCAGGCAGAATTGGCGACGATCGCAGCACCGGTATAGCGATGCTCGATTGGGAAGCGATCATTGACGAGGCCGGTCGATTGCCCAAACGCCAAACCCAGCAGGGCAAATCCCAAGAGCATGTATGTCGTCTCGCCGACGGGCCCTGCGTTCAGCAGTTGTGGCGCGAAGCCGCTGTACGCACCAATCGCAATCGCCGACATAGCCAGCAGCTGACGCCGGCCAATGCGATCTGCCAACAGACCGGAGGCAACAACGGCAAGAACGCCAACCATCGCGCCAACGATCTCGATCATGAGAAACCGAACGGCATTCTCTTTTGCAAACAGCGTCACCCACGACAGCGGGAATACTGTGACGACGTGGAAAAGAGCGAAGCTGGCAAGCGGCGCAAACGCGCCCAACGCAATCGTGCGCCATTCGCTGAAAAGCGTTTCAAAGGGAGGCGATGGCTGAAGCTCGCGGCTCTCGAACAGACGTTCGAACTCAGGCGTCGCAACCAAACGCAACCGCGCGAACAACGCGACGACATTGATGGCCAGCGCGACGAAGAACGGATAGCGCCATCCCCAACTCAGAAAATCTTCACGCGTCAGGCTCATCAGAAAGTAGGCGAACAGACCCGCTGCAACGATGAGGCCGAGCGGCGCTCCGAGCTGCGGAATCATCGCATACCAACCACGCTGCTTACGAGGCGCGTTCAACGCCAACAGCGTCGGCAAACCATCCCAAGCGCCGCCAAGAGCCATACCTTGGCCGAAGCGGAAGGCGCCGAGCATGACGACCGAAAACAATCCGATCTGCTCATAAGACGGCAGCAAAGCGATCGCCATCGTCGCCCCGCCCATAAGAAAGAGCGCCAACGTCAGCTTCACGCCGCGTCCATGATTGCGGTCGATCCATATGAATAAAAGTGTCCCAAAAGGCCGTGCAATGAAGGCCAACGGAAACAGCATGAACGAGTAGAGCGTACCGGTGACGGGGTCGACGAATGGAAATACGACCGACGGAAACACCAGAACCGAGGCCAGAGCGTAAACAAAAAAATCGAAGAACTCGCTCGTCCTGCCGATGATGACGCCTATGGCAATTTCGCCAGGCTTAATCGTGTGATCATCTGCGTTGATCTGTCGAGCATCTCGTTCGAGTGAGGTCGAGTTTGCTGCACCGGTGAGTGCGCTCATCATTCAACTCCAGCATCGTTTCGAACGCGAACAAGAGGTGCAATTCGATGAGGATCGGCTTGCTCCTTTGCTAGCAAAGTGTCAATAGAATCCCTGTGGGGTGCGATCTTGCCGCCGGACATTGTGTCCAGTTGTGTCTCGAAGCACGACCAGAATATCAGCGGTATCATGAGAGAGCGCATCATGAGTTTCCCGCGGCGCCTAGGCGGCATTACCGTCATACTCCTCTGCGGACTGCTCGCAGGGTGTCAGGGAGACGTGCTGGATCCTGCAGGCGACATCGCCCTCCAGCAGCGCAATTTGATTTACATATCGACCGTGCTGATGCTGTTGATCATCGTACCGGTCCTAATACTGATCGTTCTGTTTGCTTGGCGATATCGCGAAAGCAACAAGGACGCGTCCTATGATCCAAAGTTCCATCACTCAACCGGGCTTGAGCTGGTAATCTGGTCGATACCGCTGCTGGTTATCATTTGCTTGGGCGCAGTCACTTGGTCGAGCACTCACCTGCTCGATCCATTCCGTCGCCTGGATCGCATCGCCGAAGGTAAGCCAGCGGACCGCAGTCAAGCGCCTCTGGTCATCCAGGTGGTGTCGTTGGATTGGAAATGGCTTTTCATCTATCCAAAACAGAACGTTGCATCGATCAATGAACTGGTTCTGCCGGTCGATCGCGAGGTTCGCTTCGATATGACGTCGGCCAATATGATGAATACGTTTTACGCTCCGACGCTCGCCGGAATGATTTACACAATGCCCGGAATGCGCAGCCAGCTTCATGCGGTGCTCAACAGGCCGGGCGAATATCAAGGGCTCTCGGCAAACTACAGCGGCGCTGGTTTCTCAGACATGCGCTTCCGCCTGCGCGGAATTGCGCAGAGCGAATTCGACCAATGGCTACGTCAGAAGCAGGCGACGAGCACGCCGTTGACCACTCGTGACTACCTGAAGCTGGCAGCGCCGACCGAGAAGAACGCGATCCAGTGGTTCAGCGCTGCGCCGGAAGGTCTCTTCGATCGCATCGTCAATCGGTGCGTGAAGCCCGGTCAAACCTGCATTTCAGAGCACATGAAGCATGCGGGCCATAACGTTCCCTCAGCCTCAGCAGAAGATCGGGGCTCCGCAACAGCCTCGCCACATCCGCCCTCTTCGGATGACGTTCACAACGGATCTCATTAGGCCGACGACATGTCAGAGCATCACGCCAGTCCGACTTCCGTCGATCCGATATTCGGACGCCTGAGTTGGGACTCGATCCCGATTCACGAGCCGATCCTTGTCGGCACATTCGCAGTGGTCGCCGTTATAGGCCTCGCGGTCTTGGGACTCGTCACGCGTTACAGGCTTTGGGGCTGGCTTTGGCGTGAATGGTTCACCAGCGTGGACCATAAGAAAATCGGCATCATGTACATCATCCTGGGCATCGTCATGCTGCTGCGCGGCTTTGCCGACGCGGTGATGATGAGGCTTCAGCAGGCGCTCGCCTTCGGCGGTTCCGAAGGGTATCTGAACGCGCACCATTACGATCAGATCTTTACCGCACACGGTACGATCATGATCTTCTTCGTGGCGATTCCATTGATCGTCGGCGTCGTCAATTTCGTGATGCCGCTTCAGATCGGAGCGCGCGACGTCGCTTTTCCATTCCTGAACAATCTCAGCTTCTGGCTCACGGTGGCCGGGGCGTTGCTCGTTATGGCATCGCTCTTCATCGGCGAGTTTTCGACGGCTGGCTGGCTGAACTACGTGCCTGTGGCAAACGTCGAGAACAGTCCAGGTGTCGGGCCAGACTATTATTTATGGGCGCTTCAGATCGCGGGCATCGGCACGACTCTGTCCGCTATCAACATGGTCACGACAATCTTCAAGATGCGCGCGCCCGGCATGGGCCTGATGAAGATGCCCGTCTTCGTGTGGACGGCACTGTGCAGCAACGTCCTCGCCATCGCGATCTTCCCAGTGCTGACCGCGGCCTTCGCGCTTCTGATGCTGGACCGCTACGTCGACACCAACTTCTTCACCAACGACCTTGGCGGCAACGCCATGATGTACTGGAATCTGGTGTGGATCTGGGGACACCCTGAGGTGTACGTCCTGGTTCTCCCCGTATTCGGAATCTATTCGGAAATCGCCCCGACGTTCTCCGGCAAGCCGCTCTTCGGCTACACGTCGATGGTCTACGCGACGGTCGTCATCACCATTCTGAGCTACCTCGTCTGGCTGCATCACTTCTTCACGATGGGAGCTGGCGCGAGCGTCAACTCCTTCTTCGGCATCGCCACGATGGTCATCTCGATCCCGACCGGCGCGAAGATATTCAACTGGCTGTTCACGATGTATCGCGGCCGGATACGCTTCGAGCTGCCGATGATGTGGGTTGTCGCCTTCATGATCACGTTCGTGGTCGGAGGCATGACCGGCGTTCTGCTGGCCGTTCCTCCGGCAGACTTCGTGCTGCACAACTCCTTGTTCCTGGTCGCACACTTCCACAACGTGATTATCGGTGGCGTGGTGTTCGGCTTGTTTGCCGGAATGACCTACTGGTTTCCCAAGGCCTTCGGTTTCAAACTCGATCCGTTCTGGGGCAAGATCTGCTTCTGGGGTTGGGTAATCGGCTACTGGGTGGCTTGGACTCCGATTTACATCGTTGGTCTGATGGGAACGACGCGACGGGTACGCTACTTCGAAGACCCATCGCTCCAGCCCTGGTTCCTCGTCGCCGGGATCGGAGCGCTGATCATCCTCGTCGGCATTCTGGCGTTCGTCATTCAAATCGCCGTCAGCATCAAAAACCGCGACAAGCTACGCGACACGACGGGCGATCCCTGGAACGGGCGAACTCTGGAATGGTCAACGACGTCTCCGCCGCCAGCCTATAACTTCGCATTCACACCAGTCATCCGCGAACTGGACGCTTGGCATGACATGAAGACTCACGGCTACAAGCGCCCCACATCTGGCTTCCGCCCGGTTCACATGCCGAACAACACCGGCGCAGGCGTCATCATGTCGGCCCTTGCGTTGATCCTGGGCTTTGCAATGGTCTGGTACATCTGGTGGCTGGCGGCCCTGAGCGCCGCGACGTTGCTCGTGTACTCGATCTACTTCACCTTCGGCTACGATCGCGGATATTACGTGCCGGTCGATGAGATCGCCGCCGATGAACGCGCACGCGGCCTTATGGAGGCCCGAGCATGAGCGTAGCGCTTGATGAAAAGGCGTCGACGCCGACCTTCTACGTGATTGAAGACGAACATCACGATCACTCGGACGAAGGTCCGACGATGCTCGGATTCTGGATCTACCTGATGAGTGACGCACTCATCTTCGCGACGCTCTTTGCGACGTATGGCGTTCTCTTCACGGCCTACGCGGGCGGGCCAACCCCGCGAGAGCTGTTCGAGCTTCCGCTGGTTGCGTTGAACACGGCCTTCCTGTTGATCTCGTCGATCACTTACGGCATGGGCATGATGGCCATGCGGGACGGCGACCAAGCCAAAGTACAGATGTGGCTGGTCCTGACGTTCCTGTTCGGCTTAGCCTTCATATCCGTGGAACTCTACGAGTTCTCTCATATGATCGCCGAGGGAGCCACACCACAGCGCAGCGCATTCCTGTCTGCCTTCTTCACGCTCGTCGGCACTCACGGACTGCACGTGACGTTCGGACTGATTTGGATCGCCGTCATGTTGGCGCAAGTCGGAATGCACGGCCTCATTCCCGACAACCAACGACGCCTGATGTGCCTCGGCATGTTCTGGCACTTGCTCGACGTGGTCTGGATCGGCGTGTTCACCTTTGTTTATCTGCTGGGAGTCATCCAGTGACTGTTCGAAACAACACTCACGACGCTGGACTCGCGGCCCACAAGCATAAATCCGGGCATGGCTCGCGCCGGGACTACATGATCGGCTTTCTGCTGTCGGTTGTGCTGACGGCCATTCCGTTCTGGCTCGTGATGTCGGGCGTGCTCAGCGCCGCGCCAACAGCTGTGCTGGTGACTTTGCTGGCCGTCATTCAGGTCTTGGTGCACACGGTGTACTTCCTGCACGTCGACACGCGCTCCGAAAGCGGCTGGACACTTGTGGCGCTGATTTTCACCGCCATCATCGTGCTCATCGTCATTTCTGGATCGCTCTGGATCATGTATCACCTGCACGGAAACATGATGCCGCCGGCGCTTCCGCCAACGGCCGCACCGCCGATGTGAAGCGGACTCTTTTCCTAGTCCTGTGCGTGGTTCTGGCGGCCCTGTTCGCCGGACTGGGTGTCTGGCAAGTCGAACGCCTGCACTGGAAAACTGCTCTTATCGCAAACGTCGAGGCGCGCCTCTCCGCGCAACCGATCCCAGCCCCTCGTTTCGCCGACTGGACTCCGGATGACGCTTACACACGCGTAACAGTCCGCGGCGTTTTTCTGCATGATCGAGAAACGGCCGTTCAGGCTGTGACCGAATTGGGTCCAGGATGGTGGATCATCACACCGTTACGCACCGACGCGGGTATCGTGCTGATCAACCGAGGCTTCGTACCCCAAGATCGCAAACACGCCGCAGACCGCGCCAATGCACTGCCCTTAGGGAGCGTCGAGGTCCAAGGCCTCCTGCGCGCCAATGAACCAGGCGGCGCTTTTCTCCGTTCCAACGCTCCAGCAGAAGACCGATGGTACTCGCGAGACATTCAGGCCATCGCTCATGCGCGAAATCTCTCAGGCCCCGTCGCACCTTATTTCATCGATGCCGATGCGACGCCAAACCCGGGAGGCTACCCGGTCGGCGGTCTCACGATCGTTCGCTTCCACAACAGTCACTTCATCTATGCAGTGACGTGGTTCAGCCTATGCCTGCTCTGCCTCGTCGCGACCGGATTGTTTTTGCGGCGTCAACCATCCGCATGACGACGGACGGAACCGCTGCAAACAATCCCATCCGTTAGCCGTCAGAGTTCGTTGATCGGCACCTTCAGGTGACGCTTTCCCTGCTCGTCAGGTTCCGGCAGATTTCCGCCCCGCATGTTCACTTGAATAGACGGAATAATGAGCCTCGGTAGGTCGAGGGTCGCATCGCGTGTCGTCCGCATCTTGACGAACTCTTCCTCGCTCACACCATCACGGACGTGAATATTCTCGGACCGCTGCTCGGCAACGGTTGTCTCCCACTTGATGTCGCGCCCGCCCGGACCATAGTCGTGGCACATAAAGAGACGCGTCTCTAAAGGCAGCGAGAGAACGCGCTTCGTAGACCGATAGAGAATATGTGCGTCACCGCCGGGGAAATCCGCGCGCGCGGTGCCGCCGTCCGGCATAAACAGAGTGTCGCCAACAAAAGCGGCGTCGCCGATCACATGCGTCATGCACGCGGGCGTGTGTCCCGGCGTCAGCATCGCGAACGCCGTCATGCCGCCGATCTGGTAGGTATCGCCGTCTTTGAACAAGCGATCGAACTGACTGCCATCGCGCTGGAATTCAGTACCTTCGTTGAAGATCTTACCGAACACATCCTGCACGATTTTGATGTTCTCACCGATGCCAAGCTTCCCGCCGAGCTTTCCCTGGATGTAGGGCGCTGCGGAAAGATGGTCGGCGTGCGCATGGGTCTCGATCAGCCACTCGAGTTTAAGCCCGTGCTTCTGGATAAACGCGATGATCGCATCCGCCGACTCGTAGCTGATGCGGCCCGCCGCGTAGTCGATGTCCATCACGCTATCGATGACGGCACAGGACATCGATGCAGGATCTTTGACGACATAGCTCACAGTATTGGTGAGCGGATCGAAGAAGGCAGTCACCTCCGGCTTCATCGAGAGATCAACGGGATGCGGAATTGCATTCATGGGGGTCTCCTGAGCTGTCGGAGTTAGCGAGGTTTCGGTTTCATAACCGGAGCAGGTTGAAAGGCTACGAACGAGCGAGCCGCAGCCATCCCGGCAAGCATGGCAAGAGCAAACACGAACGTAGGCGTAGCACCGACCGGGAGCGCGGCCACAAGAGGTCCGGGGCAGAACCCGACCAGTCCCCAACCTAGGCCGAAGATCAGAGCGCCTGCCACCAAGCGGCGATCAACCCTGCCCGTCGGCGGGACATGAAATGTCTTATCGAGCAACGGCGCACCCCGCGCGAAGACCACGCGGTAGCCCGCCCACGTTGTAAGCACAGCGACGGCCATCGTGATGGCAAGGCTCGGGTCCCATGCTCCTGCGATGTCGAGGAAGCTCTGAACCTTCGCCGGATTGATAAGCCCCGATACGGCGAGGCCAACGCCAAACAGCAATCCGGAAACGAATGTCGCAAGGATGCGTGTCATTGGACCCCCAAAACATGGCGCATGAGAAACACTGTCGTCATCGCCGTAGCTAAGAACAAAAGCGTTGCAACAATGGAGCGGACAGAAAGGCGCGCCGTGCCGCAAACGCCATGGCCGCTGGTGCAGCCGCTGCCAATGACCGTACCAAGACCAACAAGAAACCCGGCAGCCATAAGCAGCGGGACATTCGATGTAACATCGACTTCGGTAGGCGTGCCGCTCGTAAACGCGTAGATCGCTGGTCCCGCAATGATGCCCGCGACGAATGCGACGCGGACAAGAAATTGACCGTCTTCATACGGTGGCAAGAGGCGCGATACGAAGCCGCTAATACCTGCGATGCGCCCCGTCGTTGCCATGAGGAGCACGCTCGCGAGACCAATGCATAGGCCGCCAATCGCTGCGGATATTGGAGAAAAGCCACTCATTCCGGTGCTCAAAAGCAAGTGCATGGCTGCCTCCTTAGGGCTGGCTGGAACGACGGCAGGTGCCGACGCCGGCGATGCAATAGGCCGGACAGAAGCGAACCAGACCTGTGAGCAACGGCACAATGCCGACCAGCTCCCAAAGCGTTTTGGGTCCAACGAATACGAGAGCGAGTAGCGCAATCCCCACAACAATGCGGACGTAGCGGTCGATGGTGCCAATATTTGCCGTCACAGCAGGCCTCCTGACGAAAGATCGAGAATAATCCTTAGAAGACCATCCGGCAGCCGTATGTGACCAAGTCACAGACCGACAAAAGCAAATAATTCTATATCACGTCAGGATCGCAAATTAGTGTTCCTTGGCAAGATTCGGTGCCGAAGCGCCGCGCCGCTCCCCCCAACACTCACGAGGACAACATGCACTCATCGAGCTTCAAGCGGCTTCTGGCCGGCATTCTTGGTGCGGGCCTGCTCGGGCTCAGTTGCTCCGCAATAGCGGATCCGGCTCCGACAGATCGCTCCGAGCTCGACTCGCACATCCGCGAGTACCTCATGGCCAACCCGCAGGTTATTCGCGACGCGCTCCTTAAACTCGAAGCCGACGAGCAAACCGCCAACACGAAGCGCATTCTGCGCGATCTGAAGGGCGACATTTACAGCGCCGGTTCACCTGAGATTGGCGCTACCGATGCGAAAGTCATCATCGTCGAGTTCTACGACTACAACTGCCCTTACTGCCGGGCAGCGTACCCGAAGATCAAAGACTACCTGAAGGCCAATCCCGATACGAAGCTTGTCCTGAAGGACATCGCCAGCCTCGGCAAGGATTCCGAAGCCGTGTCGCGGATCGTTATCGCTGCGACCAAACAAGGAAAGTTCGAAACCCTGCACGACGCGCTCATGACGCAGAAGGGTCAGATGACCGAAGCGCGCGCCGTCGAGATTGCAACAAAGCTTGGGCTCGACATCGAGAAGCTCAAAAAGGACGCGCGCACTCCCGAAACAAGCGACGCCCTAAGCCGTGCACAACAGCTTGCCGACCGCCTCAACGTCCCGTCAACGCCGCTTTATATCATCGGCCACAACGGCATCTCTGGCTCACCGGAAGAACTTATCGCGCAAATCACGCAGCATGCGAATGAGATCCGCAAAGCAGGCTGCGACGTCTGCTGAAGTAGATCGTCAAGGGGCGGCAGCAAGCCGCCTCAAGCCATCGGTGTTGAGAACATCGATGGCGCCGCGGGAGGTGGCGATCCATCCCCGCCGCTGAAACTCATTGAGCTGTCGGCTTATCACCTCGCGCGCGGTGCCGAGTTCCGCCGCCAATTGCTGCTGCGTCAGCTCGATATGATTTGTATCGCCGGCGCGTTCGAGCAAACGCTGCGCAAGTCGCACGTCCAAGCGGGCGAATGCAATATCTTCGATGACCCGGAACAAGTTCGTAATGCGGACACTGAAGGCCGTGAATACGAAACGCCGAAACGCTGCCGAACTCGCAATCAGCGTATCAAATGTCGCCCGCGGGATCGCCACCGCCTCGACGTCAGTCTCGGTTACACCTTCGGCCTGATATTCTTCGTATCCCATCAGGCAAGCCGTGGTCAGGGCGCAGCTCTCTCCCGCGGCCGCACGATAAAGCACGATCTCACGGCCAGTCTCAGACACCTGCTGAACGCGCACAGTGCCCTCAAGTAGCAGCAAGTAAGCTTCGGGCGCCTGACCGGGACCAAAAATGCGCGTGCCAGCCGGAAGTCGCACGATCTGACTGGACGCGATCAGCGGCTTTATAATCTCAGGCTCAAGCTTTTGAAGTCCGGGGAAGGCGGCAATCCAATCTGTACCGGTCATCTGGTCTCTACTTGTGAATTGCCTATCGCGAGCGTCGCGGTTTGCTGAGGAATTTGCGAAACGCCTCGAGCGTAGCTTCGCTTACATGGTGCTCGATGCCCTCGGCGTCCATATCCGCCGTATCCGCGTCAACGCCGTGCGCAATCAAAAATTCCCTGACGATCCGATGCCGTTCCTTTGAAATGACGGCGAGGCGCTTACCCTTCTCGGTGAGAAAGATCGCGCGATAAGGTTCGCTCTTTACGAAGCCGTCGCGTTGCAAGCGATGAATTGCATTGTTGACCGTCGGCTTGCTGACGCCGAGGCACTCCGCGAGGTCAACGACCCGCGCTTCGCCTTTTTGATCGATGAGATCGGCAATCAGTTCCACATAGTCCTCTGCCATCTCCGTTTGGTGCGCATCGCGAACGCGCTGAAAGCGCTCGGCTGGCTTGGCTCCGATGGTTGCTGGGTCGTCGGCCGAGGTCATGGTCTCTCTCTGAGTTTTAACTCCCCCGATCTTACACCAAGCCCGCCTTGACTCAAAAGTTAGTCATAGATAACAAATAGAGTCTCGGCTAATTTGAGTCGAACTCAATGGGGTATCGGGTGAAGCATCTCCTCATCGGCGCTGCTCTGTTTATGGGAACGCTGTCGAGCGCATTGGCGGGGGAAAAGAGCCAGTATTCGCTCTTCAATCCCACGCCCGGACATCAGATGCGGGAAATGAGCACGGATCGACCGGATACCGTCGAAACGCCATTCACAGTCGACGCCGGACACATCCAGTTTGAGACCAATCTGTTCGGTTACGCGCGCTCGCGCCCCAGCGCCGATGGCACGATCAGCCACGCGTACGATCTCGCAGCCACCAACATCCGAGTTGGACTCACGAACGCCGTTGAATTCAACGCCGTCTGGCAGCCGCACGGCATCGTGCACACGCGCCAGCGAAATCCTTTCGCGCGATCCCGCGAGTCTGGAATCGGCGGCGTTGACCTTCGCACCAAGATCAATCTCTGGGGCAATGATAACTTCGATGAGACGGGCTCAGCACTCGCGCTTCTGCCCTATGTCAGCCTGCCAGTGGATCGCAACAACGGCATCAGCCCAGATCACGTCGAAGGCGGCCTGATCATACCGCTGGCACTCAAGCTCTCGGAGACGTTTGAATTTGGCTTCAATGGCGGCGCGCGCTGGATCAAAAGCGACACAAACGCTGCCTATCATACCGAGTATCTGGCATCCGCATCGCTGGCGTACGCATGGACGGATAGGTTCGGCACCTACTACGAGGTCTCGACCATGTTCAACGTCGATGATCCACGTGGCAGCAACGTGGTCGTGGTTGGAACCGGCGTTACCTATGCGGTGACGGACAACCTGCAGCTCGATGCAGGCATGAACTTCGGCGTCACCGACGCATCCGATCGCATCAACCCATTCATTGGCTTTTCGCAGCGCTTCTAGACGCTGAACGCATTACGTCAGATCGGGCCAGAAGCAATACGCTTCCGGCCCGATCGAACACGTCGTTTTCATCCGAACACTCGGCGAGCGTTACGCCTTCGCGCCCTTGAGCGTGCTGTAGGCCGTAATCAAATTGCGGTAGTCAGGAATGTGGTTCGATAGGAGCGTACCAAGACCCTCGACGTCATTGCGCCAATCGCGGTGCAGTTCGCAGGCCGTTCCAAACCACGTCATGAGTTGAGCGCCCGCCGCCTCCATTCGTCTCCACGCTGCATCACGCGTCATCGCGTTGAACGTGCCCGAAGCGTCCGTGACGACGAAAACCTCGTAACCTTCCTCAAGTGCCGACAACGCAGGAAACGCTACGCACACCTCTGTCACCACGCCCGCGATGATGAGTTGCTTCCTGCCGGTTGCTTTCACTGCTTTGACGAAATCCTCGTTGTCCCAGGCGTTGATCTGGCCGGGCCGCGCGATGAACGGCGCGTTGGGAAACTGCGCTTTCAGCTCCGGCACGATCGGCCCGTTGGGACCATCCTCAAAACTCGTCGTCAGGATCGTCGGCAATTTGAAGTATGCGGCAAGATCCCCAAGCGCCAACACGTTGTTCTTGAATTTATCCGGCTCAATATCGCGCACCAGCGAAAGAAGTCCCGTCTGATGATCGACAAGCAGCACAGCGGCATTGTCCCTATCGAGACGGACGTACGGCGTAGGCATGTCTTGCTCCTTGCTTCAATAAATAGATTGGATCGTGAGCGCCCGCTGGGAACGGTGCATGGCTCGTACGGCCCGGCGTAGCAGCCGGGCCGCACGTGTTTAGGGCAAGCGCGCCTCATCGATCGCGCCGAACTTGCCAGCCTGGAAATCGAGCATGGCCTGCTTGATCTCTCCGACAGTGTTCATGACGAACGGACCGTGCGCCACGACAGGCTCGTCGATCGGCACGCCGCTGAGCACCAGCAGCTTGGCATCGCTTTCGGCCTCGATGGTAATTCCGCCGCCATCGCGACTAAGGATCACCGTCTGCGCCTCACGCACGACTTCGCGTCCATCGATCTTTACGCTGCCGGACAGCACCATCACCGAAAGCGTGTGCCCATCCGGAACGTCCAGCGTCGCCGACTTATCGCGGACGAGACGAACATCCCAGATGTTGATCGGCGTAAACGTCCGCGCCGGTCCTCTAGCAGATTCGAATCCTCCCGCGATCACGCGCACCCTGCCCGCACCGTTCGCCAGATCGACCGAGGGAATGTCTCCGTCGAGCAGGTTCTGATATCCGGGTTTCGCTGCCTTGTCTTTTTTCGGCAAGTTGACCCAGAGCTGCACCATCTCGAAGTTGCCGCCCGTCCGAGCGAACTTCGGAGAGTGGAACTCCTCATGCAGAATGCCCGAAGCCGCCGTCATCCATTGAACGTCGCCAGGTCCGATCGTTCCACCGGCTCCAGTGGAATCCCGATGCTCAACCTCACCCTCGTAGACAATGGTAACGGTCTCGAATCCCTTATGCGGATGCTGACCCACGCCGCGCCGCGCTGATGTCGGTGCGAACTTCGCCGGACCCGCATAGTCCAGCATGATGAAGGGGCTGATGTGAGCGCCCTGGTCATGGTGCGAAAGCATCGTGCGAACGGGAAAACCGTCGCCGACCCAATGCTGCCGGGGCGCGCTATAGATGCCGAGGATCTGTCGCATAGCTGTCTCCTTTCGGGGGCGCCTGGGGAAGCGCCCTTTGTTGAAACAGAACCTAGTTTCGGAACGACATTGCCACTAGCTATCGATAATTGACCATATCGTCCCATTTATGGGACAATACGGCATGCAAGACCTCAACGACTTCTATTACTTCGTGCAGGTGGTGGACCATGGCGGCTTCGCTGCTGCCGGCCGGGCGCTCGGTATTCCGAAATCGAAACTGAGCCGCCGCATCCAGGAGCTCGAAGAGCGCCTCGGCGTGCGCTTGCTGCAGCGATCGACGCGCAAGCTCGCCGTTACTGAGATCGGCCAGGAATTTTACCGCCACTGCGTCGCCATGCTGGTCGAGGCCGACGCTGCGCAGGAAACAATCGAACGATCCCGCTCGGGGCCGCAGGGCCTCATCCGCATCAGCGCGCCCCCTGCGCTCGTCTGCTTCGAAGTCGGATCGATGATTGCCCGCTACATGGCCGCCAACCCGCGCGTCACGGTCGAATTGGAATCCACGTCGCGTCGCGTCGACGTCATCGGTGAGGGAATCGACGTTGCGTTGCGCGTTCGCTTTCCGCCGCTCGAACAATCCGACCTCGTCATGCGAACACTGGGAAAAAGCCCGCAACGCATGGTGGCGAGCCCCGGCTTGGTCAAAGGTCTCCCATTGCCGCTCGTGACAGCGGACCTCGGCGCATTGCCGAGCCTCGATCTGGCGCCCGCCATGGCGAAGCACACATGGGAGCTTCATGGCCCAGACGGCGCGTCCGTTCGCATCACGCACAAACCACGTCTCATCACGGACGACATGGCGCAACTTCTGAGCGCGGCGATCGAAGGCGTCGGCGTGGTCAAGCTGCCGACGATGGTCGTCGACCCGCACGTTGCCTCAGGCGCGCTTGTGGACATCACGCCGAATTGGGCGCCGCGCAGCGCCATCGTTCACGCCGTTTTCCCATCGCGACGCGGCCTGCTCCCATCCGTCCGGAGCTTCATCGATTTTCTAGCAGCAGAATACGAGAGATTGCGCGGGCAACGCGCCCCCGAAGCATCCGGCGTCACGATCTGATCGGACCAAATCCGGCGCAGCGATAACGGAAGACGGCTTTATCCATTCCCGGTCCTCGCCTTAACGCAAACATCACCACACGCACAATCGACCCCTTCTGGCGGCCGTGCCGATAGCGATTTAAGCGTCGCGTTGTAGAGGGGGTGCTTGACGGTCTGAAGCCGCGTCGTCAAACATTCCGCCTTATGACAGCTGAGCCAACGCCCTCACAATCGCACGAAAGCCGCGCTCTTGTCGCGATGGTCGGCATTGGCACCATCGTTCTGACAGCCTGGGCGCTGTACACCGCAGAAGCCGTGTTCGCGCCGTTGGCATTCGCCCTGTTTGTCATTGCGATTGCGTGGCCTCTTCAGCGGCGGCTTCAAACCAGCCTCCCGAATCTCCTCGCCCTGGCGTTGACGATGATAACGACCATCCTCGTGGTCGTTGCGTTCGCGATGTTGATCGCTTGGGCCGCAAGCCGCATCGGCCGGTTCATCGTCAGCGACGCCGCGCGGCTGCAGGAGCTGTACACGTCGATGGCTGTCTGGCTGGAAGGTCACGGCATCGCGCTTGCCGGGCTGTGGTCGGAGCATTTCAGTGTCAATCGGTTGCTGCGTTTGGTTCAGCAGATTTCATCGCGACTGAACTCGACGACCACCTTCATGATCATCGTATTTATCTACGTCCTGCTCGGCTTGCTCGAAGTGGATGACGCACAACAAAAGCTCCGCACGTGGCGTCACGGCATCCTGGGTCGCGTCCTGCTCGTCGGCGGCACCGAAACAGCAGTCAAGCTTCGCCGGTATATGCTTGTCCGCACTCTGATGAGCGCGATCACAGGCGTACTGGTTTGGGCCTTCGCGAGCCTCGCGGGCCTGCCGCTCGCCATCGAATGGGGCGTGATTGCATTCGCTCTGAACTTCATTCCTTTCATCGGTCCGTTCATCGCGACAGTCTTCCCGACGATATTCGCCGTAACCCAATTCGACTCCTGGCAGATGGCCGTGATTGTCTTCGCGTGCCTCAACGTCATCCAGTTCGTGGTCGGAAGCTATCTCGAACCGAGGTTCGTTGGAAACGCGCTGTCAATCTCACCGTTCATCGTTCTGTTCGCGGTCTTCTTCTGGACCTTCCTCTGGGGTTTTCCGGGCGCATTCATCGGCGTTCCGATCGTCATCGCAATCCTGACGCTCTGCGAGCAGCATCCCTCCAGCCAATGGATTGCCGACCTGTTCGGCAATCCCGACAAGTCTGGCTGATGCGCCTCGCATCCAACTCCGTGCGCGCTTAATCCGCGAGACGGCCCGGCAGATCGATGCGCTCGGGTTCGCACAGAACAAGCTTTCCGTCCGCGTCCGTCGTCAGATTGTGGATGTAGAAATGCGTGTCCTTGTCATCTGTCACATCCATCACGGGCGACGGTGCGGATACGACGACGAGCCCGCCGCATCGCCCAATCCAATCAATATGCCGATGCCCATGCATGATGATCACGCGCCGCGACAGATCCTGCATTCGGCGAACGAACCACGTTCCATTGACCAGTGCCGTTCCAATACGCTCGGACAGCGCTTTGGGAGCCTTTGGATATTCGACGACATGATGATGTTGCGCCACGATCCAGCTTGCCTTCGGAAAGCGCGCTGAGATCTGTTCGATGGCCCGTGTCTGCTCCCAGGTCACGAGCCCAAGCGCATTCGTAAACGAAAAATGCGTTTGCGCGTTTGAATCGAGAAGAATGACCCCAAGCCCATCGTCTTCTTTCGGCGGCAGGACCATGGGAAACGCCTTTGGCCAAAGCTCGGCCAATTTCCAGCCCAGGTAAGCTGTGCCCCGATCCGCGAAATCGACGATCTCCTCACCCTTGGTGTTGAGATAAGCCGCAAGCGTGGGACCAAGCGCACCCGTCGAATGGTCGACAATGTGCACGTCGTTTCCTCGAACAGCCGCCATCATCGACAGAGCGCGGATTTGCCGAAGACGCTTCTTCGGGCTCGTCGGCAAATCGAGACGCGCGGGATTGGCTCTATCGATCACATTGAGATCGTGATTTCCCGGAAGGATCACAACCAGCTTTGCTAATTCCGGAAAGGGCGTCAGCGCATCTAGGAATTCGGCCCATTCTGGCGAACGGCCCGCATCGGTAATGTCCCCGGTGATAACGATCATGTCGAGCGGATCGCGCAAATGGGCAGCATCAAGTTGCGCCATCACCTGCTTGAAGCGCTCGTTTCCTCTCGGACCGGATCGCCCACCCTCGATCCGAAAACCAAATCTTTCGCCCACGAAATGAATGTCGGAAAGATGCGCAACTCGCCACGATTTTCCAGATCCAATACGCGGCGCAAAAGCTGGAAGATCGTTCGGCTGCGTCATCACCGTATCGGCCACGCCCCAGACAAGTCCCGCTGCCGCGAGGTAGCCGGCGACAATGACGATGCTGTTGCAAATGCCTGTTTTGATGAGCGCCCACGGCGCAGCCAGATCGGCGAATGTGCCGGTCCACCGCGTATGCGGCCAGACGATCGCGATAACCCACAGCGACAGTCCACAAATCAGCAAACCCGCCACCGCGGCGCTGATCGCCCGCACGCGATCCCGCCTCGTCTGCTGGACGTCAGCCGGCAGAAAGCGCTCGGACACTTGGCGCAGGGCTTCGCGCGCAATCGCATAAGCTGGCTGAACCGCAAGCGCATTCAACGACCAGAAGTTCGTCTCGATCAGCCGCCACAGCGGTCTACCGCCGAACCAGCCGACCGCGATGAGACCGAGCGCCAGGAGTGGCGCTAAAAGCCCCGTATAGATCGCCGCCACCTTCGAAGAGACTGTGCTGAACCAGATCGATGCCAGCAGCGGCGCCGCACCAAGCAGCGCGGCAGGCAGAATGATCAGGATAATCCAAGCGGCGAGCAGCTTCGCAAAGCTGATCTCTGCCAACAGACTTCCAGCCAACGAAATAAGCGTCCGCCGCTTTGTGCTCGACGCATCGTCCTCAACGTCGCCCCGCCGCGGATCTGCGATCGGCCGCATCCCGTCCATCTCCCTGCATTCCGCCGATCTCAGGATCTCAGAATGATCCAAACACCGTGCCCAAACCAATCACTGCCACTAAGGCAATGATTGCCCCGACAATGGCAACCATTACGATATCGAAATAGCTCTCCCGATGCGTTGCCCCGCAAACCGCCAGCAACGAAACGACGGCGCCATTATGCGGAAGGCTGTCGAGTGTTCCGGCCCCGATCACGGCGACACGGTGCATCAACGCGGGATCAATCCCGTGCTCTGCGGCCAGATTCAAATACGTGGGACCGAGTGCATCGAGCGCGATCGTCAATCCACCGGAGGCCGAGCCCGTCAGCGCCGACAGAATGTTGGTAGCAACCGCCAGCGATACGAGCGGCCCGCCGCCAATGGACAACACCCAATCCCGCACCATCTCGAAGGCGGGCAACGCCGCAACGACAGCACCAAACCCGACAAGACTTGCCACGCTGACAGCGGGCAGAACGGATGCGTTGGCACCCGCGTCCATACTCTTCCTAAGTTCCGGCAGGCGCGGCCTGTTGATCGAAATCAACGTCACGATGGCAGCAAACAGCGCGACGATGACGGACCACACACCGCCGATCGACGCAAGCGAGGTCGCGCCCCATCTCTGCTCGGCCAGAAAGCTCGCATCCATTGCTGGCAAAACAACAAACGACATAAGGAAGT
The DNA here is from genome assembly GCF_013626205.1 of Hyphomicrobium methylovorum. Lineage (NCBI taxonomy): Bacteria > Pseudomonadati > Pseudomonadota > Alphaproteobacteria > Hyphomicrobiales > Hyphomicrobiaceae > Hyphomicrobium > Hyphomicrobium methylovorum. Next base: position 1,714,856 of record NZ_QHJE01000001.1, on the reverse strand, counting down.
TTACGCTCACAACCACGATCAACGGCAGCGCGGCCAACAGGATCGAAGGAGAGGTGTCGCTCTGATGGCCACGGCGAATTTCCTTCGGGTCGAATTCTCTCGCCACCGTCGCCCGCTCACGCACCAGTTCGTCGTCTGGCGCCGCTGCGGCAATAATCTGCGAGCTGCCGGAGCCGTTTCCATCACGTCGGGCCACGGCTTCGGCACGGCCAAGCCACCACAATCCGAACGCCAGCATGACAGCGGATGCAATGATGCCAAGCCCCGGGGCCGCGAACGGCGTCGTACCGAAGAACGGCATCGGGATCGCGTTTTGAATTGCGGGTGTGCCAGGCAACGCCGACATCGTGAAGGTTGACGTCCCGAGCACAATCGCAGCGGGCATCAGTCTGAGGGGCACGCCCGCATCCTGAAACAAGGCTCGAGCCATCGGCGCCAGCACAAAAAACGCAACGAAAAGGCTGACACCGCCGTAGGTCACAATGGCGCCCGCAAGAACAACAGCCAGGATCGCACGCTTCGTTCCGAGCCGCTCGGTCATGAAAGCGGATATGGCCGTGACGGAGCCGCTATCCTCCATCAGCTTTCCAAAAAGCGCACCGAGCAGAAAGATTGGAAAGAATTGAGCGAGAAAATGCGACGCGCTGCCCATGAACGTTTGCGTCCAATGCGCCAGCACCGGCTCTTGAGAAAATGCCGCTGCGATAAGCGCGGCAGCAGGCGCAAGCAGCAAGACACTCCATCCGCGAAACGCGAACCAGATAAGCAGCCCGAGGCCAACGAGAATGCCAGCGAGCCCCATCGCCTCAAACTCCTTCCAGCAGCATATCGAGATCGAAGGTCGAGTTTATTCCGATGCTCTTTCCGTCAGTCTGCAGAAACGCCTCGGCTGAACGCCGCCCCTCGTCACGCAACATGCACAGAAATTCCCACTCGGCGTTGAGCTTCGACGAATAACCGAGTGACGCCATGATATCGCCCGCGATGCGATGGATCCGCATACCGGCCCACTTCGCGCCTTCGCAGTTCCCCGCATCCGCGACCTGTCTTAGCATCGCGATCATGCGCAGTTCTTTCAGCAGGACCGCATTGAAGGAAACTTCGTTGAGCCGATTGAGAATATCGCGCGCGGAGCGCGGTATCTCGCGCCGTTCAATCGGATTGATCTGAACAAGTATCGTATCCTGCGACGAACATTCCCGGACGAGCGGCGTGATTGTGGGATTGCCGGAGTAGCCACCGTCCCAATAGCTTTCTCCATCAATCTCAACCGCCTGAAAGAGAGACGGCAAACACGCCGAAGCAATAAGCACATCCGGGGTAATATCTTGATTGCGGAAGACGCGACCGCGACCCGTGTGCACGTTTGTTGCCGTCACGAACAGTTTGATCGGCGCATCTCGGAGCCGATCAAAGTCGATGCATTCGGCAAGAATGTCATTGAGAGGATTTGCACCGCCGGGATTCAAATCGTAAGGCGAGAAAACGCGCGACATGAAATCCATCGCGACAAACACCGGCGACGTATCGAGCGTCCACCGCCCAAGCATCACATCGAGAGGCGTCCGCTGAAACGGACTAAAGCGTGCCGCCCGCGCGACATTGCTCCAGTACGTATCCAAGGCGGCTCGCGCACCTTCCGCTCCGCCCTTTGCATAACCGGAAACCAGAACAGCAGCGTTCATCGCCCCCGCCGACGTACCGGATACGCCGTCGATGGTGAGCCACGGCTCCTCGAGAAGGCGATCAAGCACACCCCAAGTGAAAGCGCCGTGTGAGCCGCCCCCCTGTAATGCCAAATCAACGAAACGAGTCTCTCGCACCGGCTTCTTTCGAGCCGCAGACTTTCCAGCCATCATCACTCACGTTGAACACCGGGACGCAGCGCCGCGAATGGGCCGCGCCCCAACCTGCAAAGATTATCTTAGGCGGGTACGACCTGTCGCTCCCGGCGCAATCGGCCAACGAGCGAAAGCCACCAAATACCGTGGAGCACCAGATCGACACCAACAACGGCACCAAGCACCCACAGTCCGCTGACAGGCCATTTCGCGAGAATGACCAAGCCCGCAAAAACCCCAACAATACCGGAGAAAAGCAGCAGCCCGCCGAACCAACGCCAATACTGAAATGACTGAGCGATACGGACGATACCGGACGCAATAAGCGCCAAGGCAAATACGAACGTGAGCGCAACTGAGCCACGCGCAGGATCTGTTATAAGGATTACACCGCACACGGCGTACATAATTCCGACGAGCAGTCTGAGCATGAACCCGCGCCAGTGCTGAGCCGAGAAGGCTTGAAACACTTCCGAAATGCCAGCCACCAGCATCAAGATGCCAATTAGAAACGCGCTGATGACCGTGCTTGCCACGACATCACCAAGCACCACGAAGCCCGCAAAAATAAAAACGACCCCCAGAAGAAGCGCCCCCCACCAACTGGGATCTGCAGCCTGAGAAGGCGTCTCAGAGATTGTTCTGTTCGTCATGAAAATCTCCAATTCCAAAGAGTAATGAGGCAAACACGCTTAGCGACACGCAATCGCTCCCCTTCGCGAAATGGAGTGGGAAGCGATTGCGATATCGAGAAAACGGCGAGTGTCTCGCCGGATTGCACTCAGTCTCCTGACTGTTGCGGCTTCTGCATTTTGGGAACTTCGCCGCTCATGGAATCGGTCGCGGGCAACTTGCCGTCATCGCCCATGCGAAGAGACGAACCTTCGGTGCCGGAACCAGTGCCGGTCACCGCGCCCATATCGGGAACACGACTATTGGTAGCACCGCTTGCCGGTAGCTTTCCTTCATCACCCATTCGGTGACGAGCTCTCTCGCCCGCCGATTGATCATCGGCGATTGACGGTGACGCTGCGAATGCAAGTAGAAGAGCGGTGGATGCAATAGCGATCAGATATCTCATAGCACGTGCTCCTTGGTTATCGGCTGTGCGCCGCCAAGTACCCACCCGTCTCTTAAGACTATAGTCGAAAATGCACGCGAGTATAATGCGTAGACGCATAAGTATTGCGCCAACATGAAACTATCGCTAACCGCACGCCCTTTGAGCGATCTGCCAATGGCGCCGGAATATTAATATCTCGCCGCAAAAGGGCGGATTTCATCGCGTTCTATAAGAACGCTGGCGATTGATATCGCCTTGAGATCAAGGGCCGGAAATTTCTTTTGCCCCGCTTGTCGGATAGAGCGCTGCCCGAACGTCTTGATAGCAGAAGGCGGACACAACGTACGACAGCCGCTGATCTGAACGATGCAAAAAGGAGCATGTCATGTCCGAAATGAAGCCTCAGAATTCGGCTGCAACGTCCAAAAACACCGTCAAACTGCACCGCGTTTTCGCGGCCAAACCGGAGAAAATTTACCGCGCGTTCCTCGATGCCGAGGCAATGGCGAAGTGGCTGCCGCCCGCCGGCTTCACTTGCAAGGTCCACCATTTCGACGCAAAGGTCGGCGGCAAATTCAAAATGTCGTTCAAAAACTTCACAACGGAAAAGGAGCATTCGTTCGGAGGCGAGTATCTTGAACTCGTTCCCTCAAAGCGCATTCGCTACAACGACAAATTCGACGATGCGAATCTTCCCGGCGAAATGGAAGTTACGGTAATTCTCAAGGAAGTTTCGGTCGGCACCGAAATCAACATTGAGCAAGCAGGTATTCCAACCGTTATTCCACTCGAAGCGTGTTACCTCGGCTGGCAGCAATCTCTCGCCCAGCTCGCGCAACTCGTCGAGCCAGATATCGCCGAATAGCTTTCTTAATTTACAATCGCACTGACTGCAGGCCGCGCACGACGCGGCCCGCTAGTGATCGCAGTCGGGCTGATTGAGAAGAATGAGAACAGCAAGAACAGACATGTAAAAGCGGAACGCGGCCTCCTGCCCGTTCCACGTCTTCGACTCCCACATGCCGAACCACTCTCCACCGACGACAGTGAAGCCGAAGAACCAAATCAGAAAGGCCAGCGTTCCCGCTGCGATGGCGTAGCCTTTTGCGCGGTTGAACACCTCAGCGGAGGCCAAGCGATGCCGCCACAGCTTCCCCGCGCCAATAACGAACAAAACGCCGGTAATGGCTTCAGCGGCAATGATCGAAGCGTAGGCAAGCTGCCAAATGACCGGGTTCGTGATCGCGCGATATTTGATGCCACTATCGGGAAACGTCGTGTCCATGCTCAGCACGTGCTGAACGAATTGGTAGTTCGTCCCGTAGTTCGTCACGTTGTCGAAAGCCACAAGCAGGCAGAACAGACCGAGCGATAAACACATCACGATCTTGGCGAGGCGCGTGATCAGCATGAGGCGGCTCCAGGAAAAGGCGGCCTCAAAAGACTATCACAGCACGCTGATGATGTCTGAACGCCCGCGCGCTCGACGCAGGCCGCATCTCGCGCGACACGAATAGCCGGGCGCAAGCATCCCGGCTTCCTACAGAGAACTGGCAAATACTGAATAAGAAGGTGAAGCGGCAATAGCGATTGCCGCTTAATCAAGAAACCGGTGCGTTATTAAAACGGCCGATTAAGCGGCCCGAGGCGACAGACGCTTCAACTCGCTAACGAGCGTATCCGCCATCCGCTTCGCATTGTCGTCCTTCGCGGCTGCAAGTTCGGCCTCAGCCGACCTCAGCTCTTCCGCGATCGTCGCAGCCGAAAGCTCGTCCACGTCGTAAGCGGATTCCGCGAGAACCGTCAGGCGCGACGGATCAACCTCGGCAAAGCCAGACTTCACAAACAGACGGCGCTTGGAACCGCCCGCCGTCACATCAAGCACGCCCGGCCTGAGCGTCGCGATAACCGGTGCATGTCCTGCGAGAACGGCGAAATCACCGTCAGCGCCAGGAACCACCACCTGATCGGCGTCAATCGACAGCAGCACCCGCTCCGGGGAAACGAGTTCGAACTTGAATGTGCCTGCCATGGTCTATCCGCTTATCCTGCGACGTGTTTCTTCAAACGGGACGAACGCTTCAAGCGTCCCGGGTCTCTTCGCCATCGCCCTCGGCGCCGGCTTTAGCTCTCACCTCTTCCGGCGTCTGCAGCTTGGTGCCACAGAACGGGCAGAAGAAAAGCGGGTGATCGACAAGGCCCGGCTCTTCTTCGTCAAGGTCGACGAGCCCGACGGTCATGTAGATGACGCCATCGGGCCCAACCGTAACCAACGGCTCGAAGTCGCCGCCTTCAAGAGCTTCCTTCAGCTCCTCACAGCAACTTCCGAATGTCGTCGCGGCTTCCGCCATAACTTAAAGTCTCCTGATGCGCGCGACGTTGCCGGAACATAGCCCCGGCACTTCGCCAACCGATTAGGCGGCTTCCGCCAGCTTCTCGGCCTTGGCGATCGCCTCTTCGATAGTACCCACCATATAGAAAGCGGGTTCCGGAAGATGGTCGAATTCGCCTTCCGTAAGCCCCTTGAAGGCCTTGATCGTATCGGGAAGCGAAACGAGCTTGCCCGGCGAACCGGTGAAGACTTCAGCGACGTGGAACGGCTGCGACATGAAACGCTCGATCTTACGAGCGCGTGCAACGGTCAGCTTATCCTCTTCGGAAAGCTCGTCCATGCCGAGAATTGCGATGATGTCCTGCAGCGACTTGTACTTCTGCAGAATGGCCTGGACCTTACGCGCAACCTGATAGTGCTCCTCGCCGACGACGCGTGGGTCGAGCATGCGCGACGTTGAGTCGAGCGGGTCGACGGCCGGGTAGATGCCCTTTTCAGCAATCGAACGTGAAAGAACCGTCGTCGCGTCAAGGTGAGCGAACGATGCGGCAGGCGCAGGGTCGGTCAAGTCGTCGGCCGGAACGTAAATGGCCTGAACCGAGGTGATCGAGCCCTTCTGCGTCGTGGTAATGCGTTCCTGCAGCGCGCCCATGTCCGTCGCAAGCGTCGGCTGATATCCAACCGCCGAAGGAATACGGCCAAGAAGCGCGGACACTTCCGAACCCGCCTGCGTGAAGCGGAAGATGTTATCGACGAAGAAGAGAACGTCCTGGCCCTGGTCGCGGAAGTGCTCTGCAACCGTCAGACCGGAGAGAGCAACGCGAGCACGTGCGCCCGGCGGTTCGTTCATCTGACCGTAAACGAGCGCGCACTTGGAGCCCTGAGCCGAACCGTTGTTCTTCTTGGGGTCTTTGTTGACGTTCGATTCGATCATTTCATAATAGAGATCGTTGCCCTCACGCGTGCGCTCGCCGACGCCAGCGAACACCGAATAACCACCGTGAGCCTTTGCAACGTTGTTGATCAGTTCCATGATCAAAACGGTCTTGCCAACGCCGGCACCGCCGAACAGGCCGATCTTACCGCCCTTCGCGTAAGGCGCGAGAAGATCGACAACCTTGATGCCCGTAACCAGAATCTGCGCTTCAGTCGCCTGTTCAGAGAACGTCGGCGAAGGCTGATGGATTGCGCGAAGAGAGCTCGTCTTGATCGGACCAGCTTCGTCAACAGGCTCGCCGATGACGTTCATGATGCGGCCTAGCGTTTCGTCGCCAACCGGAACCGAGATCGGTGCGCCGGTATCAACCACTTCTTGACCGCGAACCAGACCTTCCGTCGAGTCCATCGCGATGGTGCGCACGGTGTTCTCACCGAGGTGCTGCGCGACTTCGAGAACCAGGCGCGTGCCATGGTTCTGCGTTTCAAGCGCGTTCAAAATCTCCGGCAACTGACCATCGAAATGCACGTCGACGACGGCACCCGTCACCTGGTGAATTTTGCCAACATTCTTAGCCATTTTTATCTCCAGAGAATCGCTCAGACGACGGTCAGCGTCACGTTGATGTTGTTCCGCGTCGCCTTGGAATAGGGGCAGATCTGGTGCGCGTCCTCGAGAAGAGCCTGCACCTTTGCCTTGTCGGCACCGGGAATCGAAAGTGAAAGTTCAGCCTTGAGCGCGAAGCTCGTAGCGTCTTTGTCGAGTTCGACGGCGCACGTCACTTTCGCAGCCTGTCCATCTAACCCATGTTTCTTGGCAAGCAGAAGAACGGCTTGGCCGAAGCAGGATGACCAGCCGAGAGCAAAGAGCTGTTCAGGATTGTGTCCCTCACCCGAACCGCCAAGCTCTTTCGGCAGCGCCATTGCGAGCGCCAGCTTGCCGTCATCGAGTACGGCGCGCCCGTCCCGTCCACCTTTGGTCGTTGCTCGCGTCTGATATGCCATCGGTTCTCTCCAGATCAGAGCGCTTCAGCGCCAGAGATGATCTCGATAAGTTCCTTGGTGATATTCGCCTGACGCTGACGGTTGTACTTGATCGTCAGCTTGTTGATCATGTCACCGGCGTTGCGCGTGGCGCTGTCCATGGCGCTCATCTGAGAGCCATAGAAGGACGCCGAGTTCTCAAGCAAACCACGGAAGATCTGCGTTGAGATATTGCGCGACAGCAGGAAGCCAAGAACCTCTTCCTCGCCCGGCTCGTATTCGTGGATCGCGGCGGCGCCCTTCGCGGGCTCCGTCGATTCCGAAACCGATGCCGGAATGAGTTGCAGTGCCGTCGGCTTCTGCGAAATGACGGACTTGAATTCCGAGAAGTAGAGCGTGGCAACGTCGAATTCGCCCGCTTCGAACATCCCGAGCACGCGCTGCGCAACACCCTCGGCATGAGAGAAGTTAAGCTGACGAACGCCCTGGAAATCCTTGCGCTCGACAATATTCTTGCCGAGATCGCGGCGCAGGTTGTCCGCGCCCTTACGGCCGACGGTCAAAATCTTGACCGTTTTACCAGCAGCAAGAAGACGCTGCGCATCCGCGCGCGCAAGCTTCGCAATATTCGAATTGAAGCCGCCGCAAAGACCGCGCTCTGCGGTCATTACGATCAGAAGATGAACCTGGTCCTTGCCGGTACCGACGAGAAGCGGCGAAGCGCCGTTCTTGTCCGCAACCTTCGAAGCCAAGCTGCCGAGCACGGTGGCCATGCGCTCCGCATAGGGCCGCGCGGCTTGCGCAGCTTCCTGTGCGCGGCGCAGCTTGGCCGCAGCCACCATCTGCATCGCCTTGGTAATTTTCCGCGTCGCCTTAACGGAGGCGATGCGGTTTCGCATTTCTTTTAAGCTCGCCATCGGGCGCTCTCCTTAAGAGGTCCGATCAGGCCGAGAAACCCTTGGCAAACTTGTCGAGGAAGTCGACGAGCTTCTTCTCGGTATCAGCAGAAAGCGCCTTCTCTTTCGCAACCGATTCAAAGATCGACTTTTCCTGACGAAGACCTGCGAGCAGGCCTTCTTCGAACTTACCGACTGCCGAAACCGGAATACCGTCGAGGTAACCGCGCGTACCGGCGAAGATAACAGCAACCTGCTCTTCCATCTTCAGCGGCGAGAACTGCGGCTGCTTGAGAAGCTCCGTCAGACGAGCGCCACGAGCCAGCAACTTCTGCGTTGCGGCGTCGAGATCGGAACCGAACTGTGCGAAGGCCGCCATTTCGCGGTACTGCGCCAGCTCGCCTTTGATCTTGCCCGCAACCTGCTTCATCGCCTTCGTCTGTGCCGACGAACCAACGCGCGACACCGAAAGACCGACGTTCACGGCCGGACGGATACCCTGATAGAAGAGATCCGATTCAAGGAAGATCTGTCCGTCGGTGATCGAAATCACGTTCGTCGGAATGTAGGCCGAAACGTCGTTTGCCTGCGTTTCGATAACCGGCAGCGCCGTCAGCGAACCGTTGCCGGCCTTGTCGCCGAGCTTCGCAGCGCGTTCGAGCAAGCGAGAGTGGAGATAGAAAACGTCGCCCGGGTAAGCTTCACGGCCCGGCGGGCGGCGAAGAAGCAGCGACATCTGACGATAAGCAACGGCCTGCTTCGAAAGATCGTCATACGCAATCACGGCGTGCATGCCGTTGTCGCGGAAATACTCGCCCATCGTGCAACCGGTGAACGGCGCGAGGTACTGCATCGGTGCCGGATCCGAAGCGGTTGCAGCGACGACGATCGAATACTCAAGCGCGCCGCGCTCTTCGAGAACCTTGACGAACTGCGCAACGGTCGAACGCTTCTGACCAACGGCAACGTAAACGCAATAGAGCTTCGCGCCCTCGTCAGTGCCTGCGTTCAGCGCCTTCTGATTGAGGAAGGTGTCGAGAACGACAGCGGTCTTGCCCGTCTGGCGGTCGCCAATCACAAGCTCGCGCTGGCCACGACCGATCGGAATAAGAGAGTCGATTGCCTTGAGGCCCGTTGCCATCGGCTCATGCACTGATTTACGCGGAAGAATGCCGGGCGCCTTGACGTCGACGCGCATTTTCTTGTCCGACTTGATCGGACCCTTGCCGTCGATCGGGTTGCCGAGGCCGTCCACGACGCGACCCAGAAGACCCTTACCGACCGGAACTTCCACGATGGCGCCGGTCCGCTTGACCGTATCGCCTTCCTTAATCGTACGGTCGTCGCCGAAGACCACGACGCCGACGTTGTCGGCTTCAAGGTTCAGCGCCATGCCGCGAATGCCGCCGGGGAACTCAACCATTTCACCGGCCTGGACATTGTCGAGACCATAGACGCGGGCGATACCGTCACCAACGGACAGCACCTGACCGATTTCGGAGACCTCAGCCTCCTTGCCGAAGTTCTTGATCTGATCCTTGAGGATCGAAGAAATTTCTGCGGCCCGGATTTCCATTGACGAAGACCTCTTCCCTGGTCGTTTTCGGTTATGAAGCCGCAAGCGGCCCTATTCAATTCTAGCGACAAACGCCGCCCGGATATGATCCGCGCGGCGCGAAAATCTGCAGTCAGGCGCTGGTTTCGTTGAGCGCCGCCTTCATATTCTGAAGTTTGGTTTTAAGCGACGAATCGATCATGCGGCTGCCAAGCTTGACGACGAGTCCGCCGAGCAGGCTCGGGTCGACGCGCGTATCGAGCGTCACATCCTTGCCGACCGATGCCCGCAGGGCTTCTTTAAGCTCGGCAAGCTGCGCTTCGCTCAGCGCAACCGCGCTCGAAACCTCGGCTGAGACTTCGCCGCGCGCCTTCGCTGCAAGCGAGCGATAAACCTTGATGATGTCTTCTACTGCGAAGAGGCGACGGTTCCGCGCCAGAAGCAGCAGGAAGTTCGAAGCAAGCCCGCTGATGCCACCCTTTTCCAGAACAGCACTAAGAGCGCGGCTCTGATCGCTGCTCGAGATAACCGGGCTACGAACCAGCCGGACCAGATCCGGGCTTTCTTTCAGAAGGTCCTGAATCTTCACGAGATCGCCTTCGACCTCGGTAAGTTTGGAGCTTTCTTTCGCAAGATCGAACAGCGCGGAAGCGTACCGCCCCGCAACCCCGTCCACGCTCGTATTGTTCGTCGCCACGTCGCTCACCGTCACGCCCTCAGGGCGCATAGGGGGCTGGGCATAGAATCTGCCCGAAATCGCGCCCGCTTCAAGGGAAGGCTTCCGACGAAGAGAGAGCGCGTGCAGCTGTGCCACCAACCGCCCCCGAAAGCCGCGGTTCCCTTAACATGCACTCTGGCAGCCTTCAACGCCCATCCTTAGGGGCGCGTTGCCGCATAACCTCATATCTCAGACCCACTTGACCGATAGTTCGGCGCATTGTCCCCGCCGACACGAGGGTCTCGTCCCGAATACCCTACGAAAGCCGCATCCGAATATGAACAGAGCCCTGCCCGACCGTTCAAAGACCGTTCAGCTGAAAGTCCTTAGAAGGGATCCCGAAACCGGCGATGCCGGTCGGGTTTGCTAGTCGTCTTTGCACTCGCCTCTCTGAACTCCAGGCTCGCTTCGGCGGGCCTTTCTTTTTCCGGACCGCCTTATTTGGCCCGTCAGAGCGCATCTCGCATGACGATCGGAAAGCGCCAGGGCACGACGAAAACCAGATCGAACCCGACGTCACAATTCTGATACTTCGGATTGTGTGCCAGCCACAGGTCGGCCGCGCGGCGGACACGGCGGCGCATCGTCAATGTAATAGCGTCTTCGGCATCTTCCTGGGTCGGACGCCGTTTCACTTCCACGAACGCAATGCGCTTGCCCCGGATCGCAATAAGATCGATTTCTCCCACCGGGGTTTTGAAGCGCCGCCCAAGAATCCGGTGGCCAAGCAGCATATAAACCGCTGCAACGATCCGTTCGGCTGAATGCCCGCGCCGGTACCGTCGGCGGCGCTCAAGCTGCGGGCGAAGCTCGTTGTCGTTGACATTCGAACTCAAGACAGCTGGTCCTTCGCCTTGAGGCCGAGCGCATAAGCCCGCGCCTTGGGAATATCCAACTCACCGGCCACCGCTTTCGCAGCATCTTTAAGAGACATATCACTTAGCAATTCGCGAAACCGGGCCTCAACTTCATCATCGGTGACCGTCTTCGGCTCACCCGCGCCGATCACAATAACGACCTCGCCCTTCACCGGCTCGCGCGTGAACGCGTCCGCAAGCGTGAGCAGCGGCCCCCGAGAAAGAGTTTCGTGCAGCTTGGTCAGTTCGCGCGCGATCACCGCCGGACGATTCCCGAGAACGTCCGCCATATCTTGAAGCGCTTCGCCCAGCCGATGCGGAGCCTCGAACAAGACCAGACTTCCCGGTATCCGCGCCAATTCCGCGAGGCGCGTTCGGCGCGCACCTTCTTTTGCTGGCAGAAATCCCGCGAAGAAGAATGAGTCCGTCGGAACGCCACTGCTCGTCAACGCTGCCAACGCGGCGGACGGCCCAGGGATCGAGAATATATCGATGCCGCGAGACGCCGCCGCCCGAACAAGCCGAAAGCCCGGATCGGAAAGCAGAGGTGTTCCCGCGTCGGAAATCACGGCAATACGCTTCCCCGCCTCAACCTCTCCTAACACGCGCTCGATCTCGCGATCCTCGTTGTGTTCGTGCAGCGGCCGCGTTCGAGCCGCGATCGCGTAGTGCTGCAGAAGCTTCGCAGAATGCCGCGTGTCTTCACAATAGACGGCGTCTGCACGCGAAAGAATGGAAATAGCCCGCAGCGTAATATCCGCGAGATTGCCGATCGGCGTCGCGACGAGATAGAGCCCGGGCGCCAACGGTGTCTCGATGAGGTCCGCGAGAACGCCTGCAGCGCACGCCTCAGTCCGGCGCACAGATGCAGCCGGTTCGGTTGCGGACGGTGTTTCAAGATCTTTTGCCACGAACATGCCCTTTGCCTTCGCAGGCACATCAAACCAACGCTTGGGGCTCGGAAACGCAGGGCACCTGCCGCCTCGAAAAGCACCGCAGCGCCGTTGGTTATTGCTTATCGTCAATCCAGCCCGGCCGCCAGTCTCGCATGTAGGGCGAGCCGCTGAGCCAAGTGCCGCGCGCAAGTTTTAAGCGGCGATGGCGTCGCCGAATGGCCGCGGCGTCATCGGAGGCGTCGGCTGCAATTCCAAAACATGGACATTGCTTCGCCGCCGGCGATCACCAACGTCCATGACGGCAGCCAATTCATCGACCAGCGAGATAAGAGCGTATTGCGCCAGATCAATCTGCAGCGCTGCGGATGCATGAGCCCGCCCAGCGTCTTCAGCACGAGTAACGGCGCCTCGAACGATCGTCGCCAGCCGGTCCCATTGTTCCGAAAGCGAAAGACGGCGCGGCTCGACAAATGGAGTTTCGCGAGCGTCTACGACCCGCTTATTCCGGAACCAATTGCCGGCAACAGCCGTAGCCAGAACGCCCGAAAGCGCCTTCGGCATGTCGACAAGTATTTTCGTCGCCGAATAAAGCATGGTCCGCAGAATCAAGGAGAAAAATTAGTAGTCAGTTAAAGCTGCGGTGATTTGCGGAAATACACAAGTAGAGGAATACAAGGAGATTTAATTATTTTAATTGAGCCATCCAAAGCTGAAGCCAATTGCGGCAATATGCAGAGATAATCATCGACGCGAATAGGCGAGAAAATATCAAGAAAATTCAATCATATGCCGCCTGCTGCGCGAATACACTCATCCGGATAAATACCGGATTCTCGTTCGCATCCAATTCACGGAACGAGCGTCGAGTTGCAGCGGCTAACTGAATCCAAAACGCCAAAAAATGAATCGGCGGAGTCCGGTTTTAATAAGTTTCGCGCGAAAATCGCCGAATCAATCAGGCCGACATTCCGATAACGCGGCGAATATCCGCCGCCGTCGCGCCCTCGTCACGTAGCGCGCGCAACCCCATATCGCGATTGGACTTCGAAAGCTTCCGCCCATCCGCCCAGCAGATCACGCGGTGGTGGGTATAGATCGGAACAGGGAAACCCAGAAGCTCTTGCAAAAGCCGCTGCAGATCCGTCGCCCGGAAGAGATCTTCGCCGCGTGTCACGTGCGTCACGCCTTGCCGCGCATCATCAACGACGACGGACAAATGATAGCTCGCCGGAACGTCCTTGCGCACGATAATGGCGTCACCCCAGTGCTGCGGCTCAGCAGCAACCGTCCGCTGCGATCCGTCCGCAGCCACCTCGACAAACGTCAACGGCTCATCGCCCCGTTTTGCTTTCAGCGCCTGCATCGCGGCAGCCATATTCAACCTCAGCGCCGGGGCATCTCCAGCCGCCATCCGTGCGCCGACACTCTCTGCCGATGCGCCGCGCCAAAGGCCCGGATAGACAGGTGCGCCATCCGGATCGACCACGTCGGCGTCAGCAGCCGCGAGAATTTCAGCGCGCGTGGAAAAGCATGGATAGAGCAAGCCCAACGCGATGAGTTTGTCGGCCGCCGCAAGGTACTCTTTGAAATGTTCCGACTGATGCAGAACGGGCTCTTCCCACGTCAAGCCGAGCCAATTCAGATCTTCAAATATCGCTGCAATGTATTCCGGGCGTCTGCGATCGAGGTCGATGTCTTCAATGCGAAGAAGAAACCGTCCGTCCGCCGCACGCGCCGTGTCATGCGCGATCAACGCCGAGAGCGCGTGCCCGACATGCAAATATCCGTTCGGTGATGGCGCAAAGCGTGTGATCACTGTCATTCGCTGATATCCGTCCCGCCGGTGGTCGGTTTGAACTGCCCGTCCAATCGCTGTGATAACGCGAGCCTCGGTGCGCCCATCGTTTGGAGAGAATGCGGCAACGGACGATACGGCCCACGTCCTTTTTGAGCCGCTACCAAAACACGCAACGCAGATGGCGCATATTCATTCCGCAATTTACCCACGCCGCCCAGCGCTTTAAAGTGTCGTGCAGGAGTAACTGTCTGTGCCTCAACCGCGACACGCGACCTTCACAAGCAATCGCCAATTCAACACTGCCATCACTGCTTTGGCGCGTGATTGCAAAATCATGGCGTTGATTCTGGAGCGCACAGGGCTGCCGCCTCAACGAAAGTTTCCCTTAGGATTTGCCGGATTATCTCGGATCATCATTGGTCAGCAACTTTCTATTCAAAGCGCTGCGGCGATCTGGTCGCGTTTTGAGAGTTCACTTTTACCGCTTCAACCCGAAACACTTCTCGCGCGCACCGACGCAGACTTCCAAGGCATTGGACTGTCCGCAGGCAAGCTCCGCACGCTCAGAGCATTATCGCGCGCCATCGTTGACGACGGCCTCGATCTCGTTTCGCTCGACAACGCGGACGATGCCACCATCGTCTCGCGACTGACCTCGGTGCACGGTATCGGGCCGTGGACCGCCGACATCTATTTGATGTTCGCACTCGCTCGCCGCGATGCGTTTGCCTGCGGTGACCTCGCATTGCAGCTCGTCGTTCAACATCACCTGCGCCTCAAGAGCCGCCCGACCACGAAAGACATGGAGCGGATAGCCGAACGCTGGCGCCCGGCGCGCGCAGTTGCCGCGCATTTGCTGTGGGCAGACTACGCCCACGCGCGCACCGCACTTCTGAAAAAAACGAAAGATTCTCCTTTTACGCGCGCGCCTAAGCCTCGGGCGGAGCCGTAAAACCGACGGTTTGGCGAGAATTCTGCTGATGCTTCACAGAATTGATATGCGCCGCTAGTATCCCGGCGACTTGAATGACCACAGACGCGATTCGAGGGTCTAAAATCCACGAGGCTGCGATACCGTGAATGCACATGCGACAGTCCCGGATAATTGTCCGGCTTTAGTTCTGAACGCCGACTTCCGGCCGCTCAGCTACTATCCTTTGTCGCTTTGGAGCTGGCAGGACACGGTCAAAGCGGTCTTCCTCGACCGGGTCAACATCGTCTCCGAATATGAGACGTACGTCCGCAGCCCCTCGTTCGAACTCAGGCTGCCGAGCGTCGTATCCCTGAAAACATATGTGAAGCCCGCGCTCTATCCTGCCTTCACGCGGTTCAATGTTTTTCTGCGCGATCGCTTCTCTTGCCAGTATTGCGGCGACAAAAGCGATTTGACGTTCGATCATCTCATCCCGCGCTCACGCGGCGGCCAAACCCGCTGGGACAACGTCGTTACGGCGTGTGCACCGTGCAATTTGAGAAAGGGCGGAATGATGCCGCGTGTCGCTGGCATGTTTCCCGCCCATGAGCCGTATCGGCCGACCGTATTTGAACTGCACAGGAACGGCCGGCTGTTTCCGCCCAACTATCTGCACGAAAGCTGGATGGACTATCTCTACTGGGACACCGAGCTGGAGCCCTAGGAAAGATCGCGCCGCGCCAATCCTACGCTGCGCGTCGCATCGGGTGCGAGCATATCTCCGCCGCGATCAGATCAACGGCGCGCTGCCATGAGATCGAACCCGCAGCCTCCAGCCGGAAAGCCGTGAGCGCATCCTGCGCGCTACCGCCGTCTTTGAAGATCCGCGCACATTCCTGTCGGCTGACGGCGACTGCCTGCTGCCATTGGATCGGATTGATGTGGTCGGGAACCGAGGGGGTCATGAACAGCTCCGCTTAAATTGACTATCTCTTGGAACTTCCGGAACGCAATCACGTTCCCAAACGTGAGGCAGACACACAGAGCGCTATGACATCATTACGCGAGACCTTGTCACATGATGTCTGGATTGAGGGCTAACTCTAATCACGCTCCGTGTGTCTGCCAGCTCTTGGGAAAGCTGGCCGCTTTCCAATCTAGTAGGTCGTTCGCCTCGAACGGCGATACACACAGGAACGCTACACTTACATTCCAAGCCAACGCGCTACGGCGCCCGGCCTAGAGTCGTTTCTCGTGCAAGGCCTTCAACAAGACGGCCTTGGCGGCATCGCCAACGGATTGCCAATCCGAACTCTCTCCATTCGTCCCGCCGAGCGCCTCGATAGCTGCAGCTACGTCGGGAGTGCGGGCGAACCGCCGGGACATACGCATCGACTTTCTTGTCGAGACGGTTCGCCTGGATTTGTGGAAAATTCCGGACAAGGCATCTTTCGGCGTCTGTCCGTACACATACTCAACGCTACGCAACCGACGCATACGAAACGCAACAACGCTACGCTTACTCAAAGACGGAGTGCGAACGGACAACGGGCCGTCGCGGAAGGTAGAAAGGGCCGAAAGCGAACTCGAACACACAAACTCCGACGCCACCAAACCAACTCCCTCCACGCTTGGACCGGAGCCGATTGGGCTTCGTGTCCGCGAACGAAGCAAGAATAGCCGTCACATTCGGGCAACTGGAAGGCGCGATTCTGTCTGCTCGATGAATTTCGATTGACAGTCTCGACAGGGCAACGATTTCAACGTTTTTTCGGAAATGGCAGTTGTGGAAAATCGGCTGACGCCAAAATCCTAGCCTGCGCGTCGTTGCCGAACGGCTTCCGCACCCGCGCGCCAGCACAGCAGCGCCAGAAATAACGACACGACAACGTTCCAGCCTGCAAACGACAGTCCGGCAACGCGGAGTGACGCCTCATCGCAGCGCATAACTCGGATGGACTGGAGATCGTTCAGCAGATTGCCGGCAGACGTTGTGAGCGATTCCCCACCGCCGCACGCCGCCGGACCGGGCCAGAACTTCCATTCGGCGCCCGCGTGGTACCCGGCAAGAATAGCGTTCGCCAAGAACGCCAGCGCAACGACATAAAACAGCGCCGCCGCCACCCCGCGATTGCCCCCGGACGTCAGCGCCAAGGCAATGAAAAGCAACGGAATTGCGAGATAGTACGCATACCGCTCCCAAAGACACAGCATGCACGGCACATAGCCGCCGATATACTGGAACCCCAGCGCCGCCAGGATCACGCCCGTGGTGATGAACAGTGCCGCTGCACCGAACCGGTAATCCGAACCGCGTCCCATTGTACCGCCAGGACCCATACGCAAACTCCGCTTAGAAGATATAGCTCACCGCAACGAACCCGCCGACGAGAAGCACCACGAACGCCGTCATGACCAGCGTCAGCCGCTTTTCGATGAAGGCCCGGATGGGCTCGCCCGCGAAATAGAGCAGACCGGCAACGATGTAAAACCGCATCGCCCGCGCCACAATGCTCGCACCGATGAAGGACAGCAGGTCCATATGGCCAACCCCGGCCGCAATGGTCACGACCTTGTAGGGGATCGGCGTCATGCCTTTGATGATCACCGCCGCGACACCGTAGTCATGAACGAACTGAGTGAACCCATCGAGCGCGTTCTCTTTGCCGTAGAACCGCAAGACGGGCAGGCCGACGCTGTCGTAGAGAAAATAGCCGATCGCGTAGCCGAAGACGCCCCCAATCACGGACGCAACGGTCGCGATCGTCGCGTACCACCACGCCTTCTCCCGTCGACTGAGCACCATCGGGATCAGCATCACGTCGGGCGGGATGGGAAAAAACGAGCTTTCGGCAAACGACACGCCGGCAAGTGCGGCGGGCGCCTTCTTGTCTGCGGCGGCCCGCATCGTCCAGTCGTAGAGCTTCTTCAGCATGGCGACCGTGCTTAGCGGTCGGCCGCTGTGTTGTCCATGGACGCGATAGGGCCCAGTGTCCGCGCCAACTCCGCCACGACCGCATTCAGAACCAGCCGCCCCGAACGCGTGGCGCGCAGCACGTCTCCAGACAACACCGAACTTCGCTCTCCGAAAACATCGGGAGCAAGCCCTGGCCCGGCGCAGGCACGTATCTCCTCAAAGCCGGTTCTGTCCGCATCCGAAGTGTCTCTGCCATTCTGAGCAGCCACCCCGACACGCTCCAGCAAACCGAGCCCGAGCAACGCATCGATGCTTTGAGCATCCGGCCGCACACCTCCCAACGCAGCGAGCCGACCGAGATCGACGCCCTCGCTGAGGCGCAATCCCATGAGCAGCATTTCATCGGCCTGCTCCTCGCGCGAAAGCGTCGTCCGTTCGACGATGCCATGCCCGTCCGCCGCAACGCGCGCCGCCCACGCTTCCGGATTGCGTTCCGTCACGGTCGCCGTTCGCACGCCGTCAACAACGATGCGGCCGTGCGCGCCGGGCCCCACGCCCGCATACTCACCATATCGCCAATAGAGCAGGTTATGACGGCTTTCAGAGCCGGGCCGCGCGTAGTTCGAAACCTCGTACGCGGCGAAGCCTTTCGCAGCGGTCAACTCGTCGGTGATCTCGTAAAGCGCGCGGGCAGCATCGTCGTCTGGAATGACGAGCCGTCCCTTCGCGTGGAGCGCGGCGTAAGGCGTGTCGGGTTCGATCGTCAGCTGATAGAGCGAGAGATGATCGCCCGCGAGCGCCAGCGCTTCGGTAAGCTCGGCACGCCAAGCATCAGTTGTCTGACCAGGGCGGGCGTAGATCAGATCGAACGAAAACCGCGAGAACGTTTGCCGCGCAACGTCGAGTGCGACCTTGGCTTCGGCAACGCTGTGAATGCGTCCCAGCTTGCGCAATTCGTCATCACGAAGCGACTGCACGCCAACCGACACGCGATTGACACCCGCGGCGCGAAACCCGCGAAACCGCTCCGCCTCAACGCTGCCGGGATTGGCCTCGAGCGTAATTTCCGCATCATCCGCAATCGACCAACGCTTGCCGATGTGCTCCAGGATCGCCGCCGTCGTTTGCGGTTGCATCAATGAGGGCGTGCCACCGCCAAAGAAAATGCTTGTAACGCGCCGTGGTCCGATCGACTCGGCCACCCAATCGATCTCGCGCTTGTAGGCGGCAAGAAATTGCGCCTCGTCCCAGCCGCCAAATCGAACATGGCTGTTGAAGTCGCAGTACGGGCATTTCTGCGCACAAAACGGCCAATGCACGTAAACGCCGAACACAGGTTTAGCTCCTAACGCTTCGCGCTGGCCGCAAGCAGCGCGTGCGCGACTTGCCGCCATGCCGGTCCGTCGCTTTTCGCATCTACCGAGAGTTCGCGAGAAAGACTTTCGAGAAAGTCTTCAAGGGTTGCATTTCCCCAGTCTCGTCCGTGATCCGCGAGATCGCCACGCAACCGCGCAACGAACGCCGCAAGCTCTGGCCGCGTCGAAAGGCTTGCCGCCGCCGCAAAGAATGCGTCCCGGTCGCCTTCTGATGCGCCAGATGCACTTTCGTTTGGCGCGATCTGATCCAGCATCTCCGATTTGAACTGAGCGAAGGCGCGCGTGCGATGCGAGATCGCATATTTGGCCGCGGGCTCCATCTCGCCAAAGGTATCCGAAGCACCATCGGCAACGAACATCGGATCGTAACCGAAACCGTTTCCACCGCGCGGTGGCCAAACCAGATGCCCGAACACTCGGCCTTCAAACACGCGTGTTTCGCCGGAAGGCCACGCAAGACAGAGCACCGAAATGAAATTCGCACGCGGTGGCGTTTCCCAGCCGTTACGCGCGGTGATCTCGTCCGCCACCTTTTTCATCGCCACGCCGAAGTCTTTGCCCGGCCCCGCCCAACGCGCCGAGTAAATCCCCGGCGCACCGTCCAGGCATTTGACTTCAAGACCGGAATCGTCCGCAAGCGCCGGAAGGCCAGACCCTTCGGCAGCGGCCACCGCCTTCAATTGCGCATTGCCTACGAATGTCGTTGCGGTCTCTTCCGGTTCGGCAAGATCAAGATCACCAGCCGAAATGGCATCGAGCCCATAAGGCGCGAGAAGCTGCCGGATCTCCCAGACCTTGCCAGGGTTGTGGCTCGCCACCACCAGACGCGTGCCAGCCGCAAGTTTTGCCATTAGATAGACGCCCAAAGAAAAATAACGACAGCCACGGCGCCAAGCAGACTGCGCACGGCGTGAAGCCTGCCCCAACGCTCAAGCATCTCGCGGGTCTCGAAGTTAGCCCCTTCGCCGCCGCGCGCCTTGAGTGCGTTGTTCGTCGGCATGATTGAGACGAACGTGTAGGGCACGTTTGCGAAGAGGATGAGCGCGCCCAGCAGCCAGATCACGCGTCCCGTCATCATCCATTCGAGCACGCCGAGCACCGTTCCGATCAGCGCCAACGATGCCTGCATCAACGCCGCGGGAGGATAGCTCGTATTGAACTCATCGACGGCCGAACGATCATCCAGACTAAGCCGCGCGGGATGCTCAGACACGCTCACGTAAATTGCCGCGCCCGCAAAGAGCGCGGCAGCAACGAGTGCAAAGGGTCCAAACATCCGTCACCGAACCAGTGCTGACCAACAGGGCTAACCAACAGTCAGCTTTTGCAGTTCAACCAATTCGCCGATGCCTTTTTTCGCAAGCCCCAGCAGTTGCCCGAACCGTTCCTCCGAGAACGGCGTCGTCTCGGCCGTTCCCTGGATTTCGACGATTCCGCCCGTGCCGGTCATAACGAAATTGGAATCGGCATCCGCATTGCTGTCTTCCGCGTAATCGAGGTCGAGCACCGGCTCGCCCTTGTAGATCCCGCAAGAGACGGCGGCGATGTGATCACGCAGCACGCCGTCCTTCACCATGTCGCGCATTTTCATCCATTGGATGCAATCGTAAAGAGCAACCCAAGCGCCCGTGATGGACGCCGTGCGTGTGCCGCCGTCAGCCTGGATCACATCGCAGTCGACGGTAATCTGTCGCTCGCCGAGCTTCGGCAGATCGACGACGGCGCGCAGCGCACGCCCGACCAGCCGCTGAATTTCCTGCGTCCTGCCGGACGGATGCCCGCTTGTAACCTCGCGCCGCGAGCGCTCATGCGTGGAACGCGGCAGCATCGCGTACTCGGCCGTTACCCAGCCACGGCCCTGGCCCTTGAGCCACGGCGGCAAACGCTCTTCGAGGCTGGCAGTGCAAAGGACGTGGGTATCACCGAACTTAATCAGGCAAGAGCCCTCGGCATGTTTGGAAACGGCGCGCTCAATAGAAACACGGCGCAGCTCATCGGGCTTGCGTTTAGAAGGTCGCATTTTGTTCCTGAAGGTTCTAAGGTTCAATCGAAGCTAGAGAAGTCGCTTGCGCCCTTCAACCCTAAAGCCGGAAACCCGGCAAGGCGATTTGGTGCAAGCCGCCAGCATTCATAGATTTTTGCGCGTGAAACTGGACGAACAAGCCCTGGCCGCGACACTGCTCGACGGCAAAACCGAGTTGCAGAAGCTTAACGAACGGTCGCGGACGATCCTCCGTCGCATCGTCGAGAGCTATTTGACAACGGGCGAACCCGTCGGCTCACGCAACTTGTCGCGGGCGCTGCCGATAGCGCTTTCCCCGGCCTCGATTCGCAACGTGATGTCGGATCTCGAGCAACTTGGCCTCATCACCTCACCACACACCTCCGCCGGACGGCTGCCTACCCAGCTCGGCCTGCGCCTGTTCGTCGACGGCCTGCTTGAGGTCGGAGACGTCACCCAAGAAGAACGCCGCCAAATCGAAGCGCAGATCGCCTACCGCCGCGACAAATCCGTCGATCAACTGCTGGCGGAAGCCGGCGAACTGATCTCCGGCCTGTCGCATTGCGCCGGCATCGTTCTCGCTGAGAAACAGGTCGCGCGCCTGCGCCATATCGAATTCGTGGCGTTGGAACCGGGACGTGGGCTCGTTGTCTTGGTCGACGAAGACCAGAACGTCGAGAACCGCATTATCTCGCTGCCGAACGGCCTTCCGCCCTCCGCGTTGCAGGAAGCGTCGAACTATTTGAACGCGCACGTGCGCGGATTGACCATTTCCGAAGCCAAGGACGAACTCGAAAAGTCGCTGACGGCCGCAAAGGCCGAACTGGATCAACTGACGCAGAAGGTGATCAAAGCGGGCCTTGCCGAATGGTCGGGCGTTTCCGACGACCGGAAGAGCCTGATCGTCCGTGGACAAAGCAACCTGCTGAAGGATGTGACGGCCACCGAAGATCTGGAACGCATCCGTCAACTGTTCGACGCCTTCGAGGCCAAACGCGACATCGTGCAACTGCTCGGCGCATCCGACCGGGCCGAGGGCGTACGCATCTTTATAGGCTCGGAAAATAAGCTCTTTTCGCTTTCCGGCTCGTCGCTCATCGTCGCGCCATTCCGCGACGAAACCCGCCACGTCGTCGGCGTGCTCGGCGTCATCGGGCCGACGCGCCTCAACTATGCCAGGATCATCCCGATGGTGGACTACACCGCCAAACTTGTGAGCCGGCTGATACCATGACGTACCCCCGGCCCCACGCCATCGCTGCCTTGAAGCGACTTGATTTTTAATATCTGGCGGCCGATATCCCAGCACCCGCCCGTATCCCGGCTCGGGCTCCTTCAACATGCAGGCCAAGCGAAACACTATGAGCGACGACAAGCAGCCCATCGAAGACTCTTTGCCTCCGGCGTCCGAGACCGAGAACGGTGAGGTGACGGTAGAGCAGCTCAAGGCGATGATCGCCGCGCTTCAATCCGATCTCGAAAACAAAGCGACGGAAGTCACGGCAAAGCACGACCTCTATCTGCGTGCCGTCGCCGAGACAGAGAACGTGCGCCGCCGCCTGGACAAAGAGCGCCAGGATACCGCGAAGTACGCCATCACGAAGTTTGCGAAGGAAATTCTGTCGGTTGGCGACAACATCCAGCGCGCGATAGCAGCCGTACCGAAAGAGGCTGTCGAAGCAGATCCCGCACTTAAGACGCTGCTCGACGGCGTCATTCTGACCGAGCGAGACTATCGCGGCGTGCTCGAACGCAACGGCATCGAGGCCATCGATCCCGTCTCTAAGCCTTTCGATCCCCACCAACATCAGGCGGTCATGGAACAGGAGGACGCCACCGTCCCCGCTGGCACCGTCCTACAGGTTTTCCAGGTCGGATATCTGATCGAAGACCGCTGCCTCCGCCCGGCGATGGTCGTCGTGTCAAAGGGTGGCCCGAAGGGGCAAAAGCCAGAGGAAGCACCCCGCGGCGGCAGTTCCGAGAACGAACCGCCGGGAGCTTAACACTTTCTTTCGGCACTCTGGCTAAATGGGCGAGACGAGGGGAAAGAGGGGAAAAAGCGCGCCGACACGCCGCTGCGACGCCATCACTGGCGAAGGCGCGGACAGTGCTCCGCGCGAAACATTCCTTCCATTCCAAGCACAATCGGCGCTAGCCTAACGCCGGAAGAATTTGGGCAATTCGCAAGAATTCGCCAGGAGGAGATTGTATTAACGCCGCGCAACAGAGTAGCTTCAAAGTTGACTGCTTCGAGCCTCGGCAGGCGTTGCACGCCGAAAACAGCTCCTTATATAACCGTCGGTCACACCAATTGAAATCCTGGGGACCGGTGCTTGAGCCCCTCGTGGGCTGGCACGTTGGATGCCGAACAGGGTCCACCCGGTCTGCCATAACTGAGAAGGGTTTACGCGAATGGGTAAAGTAATCGGTATCGACCTCGGCACGACCAATTCGTGCGTCGCTGTGATGGAGGGCGGCAAACCGAAGGTTCTGGAGAACGCGGAAGGCGCCAACACGACGCCGTCTATCGTTGCGTTCACAGCCGACGATGAACGTCTTGTCGGCCTGCCGGCCAAGCGCCAGGCGGTCACGAATCCGACGAACACGCTGTTTGCCATCAAGCGCTTGATCGGCCGCCGCTTTGACGATCCGGATGTCCAGAAGGACGTGAAGCTCGTCCCGTTCCACATCGTCAAGGGAGCGAACGGCGACGCTTGGGTCGAAAGCCACGGCAAGCAGTATTCTCCGCAGCAGATTTCCGCTTTCATTCTTCAGAAGATGAAGGAAAGCGCCGAAGCCAAGCTTGGCGAGAAGGTCACGCAGGCTGTCATCACCGTCCCGGCATACTTCAATGACGCGCAGCGTCAGGCAACGAAGGACGCGGGCCGGATCGCAGGCCTTGAAGTTCTCCGCATCATCAACGAGCCGACGGCAGCAGCCCTCGCCTACGGCCTCGACAAGAAAAAAGACGCTCGCACGATCGCGGTCTACGACCTCGGCGGCGGCACGTTCGACGTGTCGATCCTCGAAATCGGCGACGGCGTCTTCGAGGTGAAGTCGACCAACGGCGACACGCATCTCGGCGGCGAAGACTTCGACATGACGCTGGTCGGCTACCTCGCCGACGAGTTCAAGAAAGAGCAGGGCATCGACCTTCGCTCTGACAAGCTTGCACTTCAGCGCCTGAAAGAAGCGGCCGAAAAAGCCAAGATTGAGCTTTCCAGCGCCTCGCAGACCGAAATCAACCTGCCCTTCATCACGGCTGACGCTTCAGGTCCGAAGCATCTGACGATGAAGCTCACGCGCGCCAAGCTCGAAAGCCTCGTCGACACGCTCATCAACCGCACCAAAGGTCCGTGCGAAAAGGCGTTGAAAGACGCTGGTCTCAAGGCTGCCGAGATCGACGAAGTCGTTCTCGTCGGCGGCATGACGCGCATGCCCAAGGTGCAGGAAGTCGTCAAGCAGCTCTTCGGCAAAGAGCCCCACAAGGGCGTCAACCCGGATGAAGTCGTCGCCGTCGGCGCCGCGATCCAGGGCGGCGTTCTGAAGGGCGAGGTCAAGGACGTTCTGCTTCTCGACGTGACGCCGCTGTCGCTCGGCATCGAAACGCTGGGCGGCGTGTTCACGCGTCTTATCGACCGCAACACGACGATCCCGACCAAGAAGAGCCAGACGTTCTCGACCGCTGAAGACGGCCAGAACGCCGTGACGATCCGCGTCTTCCAGGGCGAGCGCGAAATGGCAGCGGACAATAAGGTCCTCGGTCAGTTCGACCTGCTCGGTATTCCCCCGGCGCCCCGCGGTGTCCCGCAGATCGAAGTCACCTTCGACATCGACGCGAACGGCATCGTTCACGTTTCGGCGAAGGACAAGGCAACCGGCAAGGAACAGTCGATCCGCATCCAGGCATCGGGCGGTCTGTCCGACGCTGACATTGATAAGATGGTCAAGGATGCAGAGGCACACGCCGCCGAAGACAAGAAGCGGCGTGAGGTCGTCGAACTGCGCAACCAGACGGAAGCGCTGATCCACGGCACCGAGAAGTCGCTCGCCGAAAACGATTCGATCCCGGCAGTCGCCGCGATCAAGGGTGACGTCGAAAGCGCCATCGCCGCAGCCAAGACTGCGATCGAAGGTGAAGATGCGGAGGCCATTCGTTCGGCCACCACCGCGTTGACCCAGATCGCAATGAAGATCGGCGAAGCCGTCTACACTGCCAAGGGCGGTGCGGAAGGTTTCGATGGCGCCGAAGCCTCGTCGGAGAAATCCGCTGACGGTGAAGACGTCGTCGACGCAGATTTCGAAGAAGTCAAAGACGACAAGAAGAAATCGGCTTAAGAGTCGATTGCATAACGAATCGCCTTCGGTCGGCCGCCTGGTTTCTTGAAACCGCGGTCAGCCGGAGGCGAACTCCATAAATGTCCGGGCGTACTCAACAGCAGCGACCGTTCTTCCGGCACAAACCTGAACATAGGTCTTGAGAACAGCGCCCCATGGCCAAGCGCGATTATTACGAAACTCTCGGCATAAAGCGGAACGCCACAGAGCCTGAGATCAAATCCGCATATCGGACTCTCGCCAAGGAATTCCATCCGGATCGCAACGCGGGCGATAAGGAGGCCGAACGCCGCTTCAAGGAGGCCAACGAGGCCTACGAAGCGCTGAAGGATCCGCAGAAGCGAGCCGCTTACGATCAATTCGGTCACGCTGCATTCGAAGGCGGCATGGGCCCCGGTCGCGGCGGACCAGGCGGCTTCGGACCCGATTTCGCCTCCTCGATGTCGGACATCTTCGACGACCTCTTCGGCGAGTTCATGGGTGGCCGCCGAGGTCAAGCTGGCCGCAGCCGCACGGGCCGTGAAGCCGGTGCCGACCTCCGCTACAATCTCGAAATCACACTGACCGAAGCCTTCACCGGCAAGACGGCGCAAATCCGCGTCCCGGCCAGCGTCAAATGCGAAACCTGCAGTGGCACCGGCGCCAAGCCGGGTACGAAGGCGCACGCCTGCGCCACCTGCGGCGGCATGGGCAAAGTCCGCGCCAGCCAAGGCTTCTTCACCATTGAGCGCACGTGCCCGGCCTGCCAGGGTCGCGGCGAAACGATTGACGATCCCTGCGCGGATTGCAGCGGCTCAGGACGTGTCCAGAAGGAACGCACCCTCTCGGTCAACATTCCGCCCGGCGTTGAAGACGGAACGCGGATTCGTTTGGCTGGCGAAGGCGAAGCCGGTCTGCGCGGCGGCACCGCCGGTGATCTCTACATTTTCCTCTCGATCAAGCCGCACGAATTCTTCCAGCGCGATGGGGCCGACATCTTTTGCAAGGTGCCGATCTCGATGACGACGGCAGCGCTCGGCGGACAGATCGACGTGCCGACGCTGGAAGGCCGCACGACACGCGTCAAAATTCCGGAAGGCACCGAGAGCCACAAACAGTTCCGGCTGCGTGGAAAGGGTATGCCTGTGCTCCGCGCGAAGGTGACGGGCGACATGTACATCGAGGTCGATGTGGAAACGCCGAAAAACCTCACACGCCGCCAGCGCGAGCTTCTCGAAGAATTCGAACGCGCCAGCCACAAGGAAACGAGCCCCGAAAGCGCCGGTTTCTTTTCGCGCGTGAAGGAATTCTTCGAAGGCAAGAGCAGCTAAATCGGGCGGGTCTCAGGTCTAAGCCGTGGCCCGCTAGACATCGCGCCCGCCGACACGGATCTATGGCCTCGCTTGCCAAAAAGCGCTGAAACGCTAGGCTTGGCCTATTCGTCATTCCCCCCGCCTTGGATCATTCTCGCATGTCAGCTCAAGACGAACGCGCGCCGCGGCTCCTTTTCTTTGCGGGAAGCATCCGCAAGAATTCATTCAACAAGCGGGTTGCGAAGCTGGCCGCATCGATGGCCAACGGCTTGGGCTTCTCCTCGACATTCATCGACCTAGCCGACTATCCGATGCCGTTCTACGACGGTGATCTCGAAGCACAGTCAGGCCAGCCCGAAAACGCCCGCAAGCTGAAAGATCTGATGTGCGCGCACCAGGGCATCATGATTGTCAGCCCTGAGTACAACGCCTCGTTCGCGCCGCTGCTTAAGAACACAATCGACTGGGTCAGTCGCATCCGCGACGAGGGCGAAGAACCCTTGGCTGTCTACCGCGACCGCGTCTTCGCGCTGGCGGCAGCATCCCCCGGAGGAACGGCGGGGCTGCGCGGGCTGATGCAGTTTCGTCAGGTCCTCGAACTCGGGATCGGCGCATTGGTGCTGCCGAACCAGTTTCTTCTCCCGCGCGCGGCAGACGCCTTCGACAACGACGGCAATCTCAAGAACCACGATCAGGAGCAGCAGCTTCAGGCCGTCGTCAAAAAGCTCGAACACGCCGCACGCGTGTTCGCAATTTGAGCGAGGGACGCAATGACCCGCGCCAGTGACAAACTCATCGTCGCGCTCGACCTGCCGACCTATGACGCAGCGCGCGACCTCGTGAACAAGCTCGGCGACACGGTCAGCTTCTACAAAATCGGCTTGGAGTTGCTGTTCTCAGACGGCCTCACGCTGGCGCGCGAACTGAAACACGAGGGCAAGCGCGTCTTCCTGGACATGAAGCTGCTCGACATCGGCAACACCGTGGAGCACGCCGTCGCGTCGGCCGCGCGGCTTGGCATCGATTTCCTCACGGTCCACGGACACGATACGAAAACGCTCGAAGCCGCTGTGCGTGGACGCGGCACCTCCAATCTGAAACTTCTCGCCGTCACCGTTCTAACAAGCCTGGACCAGAACGATCTCGACGAGCAGGGACTGTCGCTTACTCCGGGCGCGCTGGTCATTCGTCGCGCGCAAATGGCGAAGAACGCTGGGTTCGATGGGGTGATCGCGTCGGGCCAGGAAGCTGCCGCCGTCCGCGCCGAGACAGGCCCCGATTTTCTGATCGTGACGCCTGGCATCCGGCTGCCCGAAAACGAAACGGGCGATCAAAGCCGTCCCGCAACACCAGAAACGGCCCTCCGTGGCGGTGCGAACCACCTCGTCGTTGGCCGCCCCATCAACAAAGCGGCTAACCCCAAAGCCGCGGCCCAGGCCTTCCTGAAGCACATCGCCGCCGCTTGACCGGCCAACCCATCCGCGAAATCCTCAGCCCGATCATAGCCTTGCCACATCCTCGCCTAGCTCCGGCCGCGGGCTGCCCATACTCGGCTTTTACTCTGGCGTAACTGTCTGGCGGCTAATCTCGCGCTGGACAGCCCAGGGGCACGATACGGCGGGGTTCACGGTAAGATGCGTTGGCATTCGGCCAGGCGGGCAAGTTGGCTCGCTACGGTTCTTTTCATTTTCGCTGCCCTCACCGTGTCCGGACATGCGCGCGCCGAAGAGAGCGCTGCCGAAAAGCCGCTTCCCGCATCCGTCGAAGCTGCGCTCCTGATGAAGGACATCGTCCCCGAAGCGCCGATTTACATTCGCGTGTTCAAAGAAGAATCCGAACTCGAAGTCTGGAAGGCGCGCCCCAACGGCCGCTACGCGCTCATCAAGACATTCCCGATTTGCAATTGGGGCGGCACGCTTGGCCCGAAGCAGGTGCGCGGCGATAGCATGTCGCCAGAAGGCTTCTACGGCGTCACGCCTGCTGGCCTGAAGCCAGACAGCAAATATCACCTTGCCTTCAACATCGGCTATCCAAACGCGCTCGATCGCTCGCTCGGCCGCACAGGCAATTATATCATGGTGCACGGCGATTGCCGCAGCGTCGGATGCTTCGCGATGTCGGACAAACTGATCGAAGAGATTTACGCCTTCGTTCGCGACGCGTTCGCAGCCGGCGAGTCGTTCGTGCCCGTCCACGTCTTTCCGTTTCGCATGACGGCCGCCAACATGAAGCGCCACGCCGACAATTCCGCGCGCTCCACCTGGGGACCGCTGAAACAGGCCTACGACGACTTCTCGACAAGCCGCGAACCACCCAAGATCGGCATGTGCAGCAAGCGCTATGTCGTGAATGCGATCACGCACGTCGGCATGGACCCGAATGCGGCCTGCCCGACGCTGATCGGCCGCCGCGTCGCGCCGCTCTCCCCGCGCATGTCGAAGCGGTTGGTCACCTCCGATCCCCGCCTGCAGGCTCAGGGTCAAAAGCTGAAGCAGGCGCAGGCAAGCTCGAGCTTGGCGAGCTTCTTCACCGGTTCCATGATGCTGGGCGCCTCGGAAACCAAGACCGCCGCCACAGAGCGCAAACCCGTCCGCAATCCGGACGCAAACCTTGGCTCGATGCAGCCTTTCCTCAATCGCTGACGTTCGCGAATTGCCGCTCCCTTCAGGATGTTGGCGGGCCTTGCCTTGCCGAAGCCGCCCTGCTCCGGCTATGCCTCCTCTCAGAAAACACTGATTGAGAGAGAAGAAGAAAAATGCCGAAGGGATATGTCATCGCGCACGCGACCGTCACCGACCCGCAGAAGTGGTCGGAATACGTCGCCAAGTCCAAGATCGCGCTCGACAAGTATGAGGGCAAGCCGATCATCCGCGGCGGCCGCTGCGCCATCGTCGAAGGCAACGGCGTCGAACGCAACGTCGTCCTCGAATTCCCGAGCTACGAACACGCCCACGGCTACGCCACGTCACCTGAATACGCCGCCGCGAAAGCGCTCCGCCAGGGTGCCGGTTCGATCGACATCGTCGTCGTCGAAGGCGTCTGATTATCCGCGCGGCCCGAGCGGCTCGCGCACCTCATCGATAAACGACAGAAAGCGCCATGCCGCATATTCCGACGAGTGACGGACGACCGGCATGGCGTGCGCAAGTGCTGACGTTATTCCCCGAAATGTTTCCGGGGCCGCTTGGCATTTCACTCGCTGGACAGGCACAAGCCGCAGGCATCTGGTCGCTCGACACGATCCAGATCCGCGACTTCGGCTTGGGCAAGCATCGTCAGGTTGATGATACCCCCGCGGGCGGCGGCGCCGGAATGGTGCTCCGGGCTGACGTGCTGGGCCCCGCGCTCGACCACGCGCAAACACACTCACCTGATGCTCCGCTGATCTACCTTTCTCCGCGCGGAACGCCCCTGACGCAAAGTCTCGCACGCGACTTGTCGGCAGGCCCGGGCGTTACCCTGCTCGCCGGGCGCTTCGAAGGCATCGACGACCGCGTCATCGGTGCGCGTGGGCTGAAAGAGATTTCGATCGGAGATTACGTACTCGCGGGCGGTGAAGTCGCGGCGATGGTGCTGATTGAAGCCTGCGTCCGCCTGCTGCCGGGAGTCATCGGCGCGGCCGAAAGCCTGACCAGCGAAAGCTTCGAGACTGGCCTTCTCGAATACCCTCAGTACACCAAGCCCCGCATCTGGGAGGGCCGCTCCATCCCGGACGTGCTGCTTTCCGGCGATCACAAGAAAATCGCGGAGTGGCGCGACCGCGAGGCCGAACGCCTGACGCGCGACCGGCGTCCCGACCTGTTGCATCGCAACGACCAAAAAGGCTCCTGAAGCCCCAAATCCGCCTTCGCCTTTGCATGGCCGGGATTTCCTAGGCAGATTGTCGCCCGCGGGGAAGATTCGCGGCCGACGGTGCTCGGCCGGTGCGCGTGACGATCGGGACAGGGTGATGGGGACTTGGACACGAATTCTGGTCGGTGCCTTGGCCGGGCTGGCAATGGCGCAATCGACCTTGGCCGCAGAGCCAAGTGAGACTGCACCGCCGACACCCGCCGAAACGGCAGCGCCAACCGCAACCACCGAGTCCTCCGCAATCTCCGACGATCCGGTTCTGACAGCCATCCGGCTAAAACTGAACGACGCGACCAAGGACGGCGACGAGTACGAAAGAAATGATCGTGCGGCGCTGGCAGATTTCTATGCCGCGCGCCATGGCGAAGCCCTTTGGGTCACCGCCGCCGGATTGAAACCCGAAGCCAAACCGCTCATCGCCGAAATCGAAAATGCCGGGTCATACGCACTCGACGCTGACGCCTTCAAACTTCCCAAACTCGAAAACGGTGCGCTGACCGCAACCGACACCGACGCGCTTGCGACCGCAGAACTGGAATACTCGACGGCCGCCCTACTTTACGCGCGCCACGCCCGCGGCGGCCGCATCCCCGATCCATCCGAGCAATTGAATTCCAACCTCGATCGGCGCCCGCAATGGATCGAACCAAAGATCGTCATAAATGCGTTGGCCGAAACGCGCGAGCCCGACGCATATCTGCGCAGCCTTCAGCCGCAACAGCCACAGTTCGAAAAATTGCGCCAAGCCTATCTGGAGCTGCTGCCGAAGGACGGAAAGCCCGCATCCTTGAGCGCGAAAGCCAAGCGACTGCGCGCAAACATGGAGATGTGGCGCTGGATGTGGCTCAACATGGGCGACTTCTACGTCCTGAACAACATCCCCGAATTCATGCAGTACGTCTATAAGGACGGAAAAATCGTGCGCTCGGCGAAGATCGTTGCCGGTGAACTCGACAAGCAATCGACGATATTCTCGCGGCCCTTGAAGTACGTTGTGCTGCGACCAGCGTGGAGAGTTCCGGAAAGCATCATGGTCAAAGAGCTTTGGCCAAGCCTGCTGAAAGGCGGCGGACTGATGCGGCAGTACGGTCTCGAAATTCAAACGAAAAGCGGCCGCCGGGTTGATTGGCGCAGCATCGATTGGGCCACGTCAGACATTCGCAATTACGACGTGATCCAACCGCCGGGCGCGAAGAGCGTTCTCGGACACGTCAAGTTCACGTTCCCGAGCCAGCACACGATCTATATGCACGACACGCCGGACAAATGGATGTTCCGCTCTTCGGTGCGAACTCTCAGCCACGGCTGTCTGCGCGTTCAAAAACCGATGGAACTCGCAGAGATGGTGCTGGCTGAAGATAAAGGCTGGGATACCGCCAAAATTGCGCAGCTCGACCGCTCCGGCCCGCTGAACAACGAGATTCCGATCACCAAGGAAATCCCAATTCACCTCGTCTACTTCACGACCTGGGTGACGGACGACGGCAAGCTGAAAATGTTTCCCGACATCTACGGTCACGAAAAGCGCATAACGCAAGCGCTCGACGGCGAATGGGATAAAATCAGAAAAGGCCGAAACCACCTCGCGGCCGTCGAACCAAACTTCAGCCCGTCAGCCGTCGCTCGCTCACGCGGACAGAACCGCCCATCGCGTACAGCCCGCAAAGAAGCGACGGTGGGCGACATTATCGGCAACGCGTTGGGCTTTTAGAACACCATCCAACGACAATCCGCCCACGAAGCTTGTCACACGAGTGACGCCCGATTATTTTAGCGCCCTCTGAGTACGGCAATTGGTGACGCGTCTTGCTGACGCGAAGGGGGCGCAATGATCGACAGGTTCAACCTCATCATTGCAGCGATTCTCGCAACGCTCTTCACGTCCACAGCGGCGCTCGCTTGCGATATGAGCAAGCTTCCCACGCCTGAGCAGAAGAACATCTGGTACTGCCATTCGTCGTCCGACACGACGATCGTTTTCGTTCACGGTCTCTTTTCAAACAGCCGCGAAGCGTGGCTTCGCGAAGGCGCAGCACCAACAGATCCGCCAAAAGCATTCTGGCCGCAGATAGCCGTCGACGATAAACGTCTCGGCGGCGCCGCGATATTTCTCGGCGGCTTTTACAGCAAGCTCGACACAAAGGATTTCGGTGTCCGCGAAGCTTCAAACGAACTCTTCTCAGGCTTATCGACGCCGATAGACGGCAACGCGCCCGTACTCGACCAGAAGAACATCATTTTCGTCGCGCACAGCCTTGGCGGCGTCGTCGTGCGCGATCTGCTGGTTCGCCACACGGAAGCGTTCAAGGAAAAGCGCGTCGGCCTCCTGCTCGTCGCGTCGCCAACGGGCGGCTCCGCTTACGCGCGATTGGCCGAGTACATGCCGACCGTCAGCGGTGGTGCGCTCATCGATCAGTTGCAGCCGAATAGTACGTACCTGCGCGGCCTCGATCTCGACTTTCGCGATCTTCTGAACAACCGCAAAATTCCGAGCCTGACAGGCAAAGAGCTGGTTGAACATTTCGCCTT
Organism: Hyphomicrobium methylovorum; assembly: GCF_013626205.1. Lineage (NCBI taxonomy): Bacteria > Pseudomonadati > Pseudomonadota > Alphaproteobacteria > Hyphomicrobiales > Hyphomicrobiaceae > Hyphomicrobium > Hyphomicrobium methylovorum. Next base: position 1,681,761 of record NZ_QHJE01000001.1, on the reverse strand, counting down.
CGATCCGAACAGCCCGGCAACGGCGTCGTGGTACAAGCGGCTCGCGAATTACTTCGTCGACGACAAGATCGTCCCGCGCCAATCCGCGTCGCGATATTTTCCAAACGAAGCTCTGATCCCGGACTCCGACCATTCCTCGATCGCCAAGCCCGAAGGCCAGAATAGCGACGCACACCTGCAATTGGTCAACCTGTACGAGCAGGTTCAGAGCGCTACGGCGCCCGAGTGCGCGGCTCCGCCCTACTTCAAAGTGCAGCTTGACCTCGCCGTCGCACAGGCATCGAACAAAGTGCAGGACGGACAAGCAGCAGCGCTGGCGAATTATCTGCCCGTCATCAGCGTCGAGCGGTTGGATCAAGATGGGCGCAAGCTGATTGGAACGACAAACGTCGCCGTGATGCGCGATCCCCAATCCGGATTGCACGAATACGCGCCGAGCCCGCCATTCCCGTGCAGCGGCGAAATCTTCCAAGCGCGCTTCCGCGCCGCGCCGATATCGGGCGGCAGCTTCCTGACGGAGAACGCGGCCGACGCAACATCGCTCTGCTTCAAGCGCTCGCGCAGCAAATCGAACGAACGAACCGCCGCGCTTCGCTGCGTTGAAGGGCAGACGTGCTCCGTTGCACCAAACGCCGGAATGGCCGAAGCGTGCAATGAGCGAGCGGGCTTAAACTTCTCGACCGGCTTCATCACTCCGGCGCACGCAGAACCGCATCCCGCGTCGGCGGAGCAAGAGACGTCGGGCCGCCAGTGGATGGTGCCCTCTCTCGATACGATCCAGAAAGTGCCGGCCGAGCTGCGCGCCGGCTACACGGAATTCGGCATAAAGACCCTGCCGCTCAAGGGGGTCGAACACGCGACGCACTTCACCTATGGCGTCCGCGTCAACGGCATCCCGCTGCACTTTGATGGCTGGCCGCCGTTTTCAAACGAGACGCTCTTTTCGGGCGCCGATGGCCTCAAGCTCGCATTTGCCGTTGAGAACCTCGGCTTCTCCGGCGGGCAGGACGGACACGAAAACATCGAGGTCGAACTGCGCATCTTCGATAAGCAGACGTTGCTTCGCACCGAAGTGCTGAAGCGTGACGACTACGTCTCCTATCGTCACGCAGACCCGCGCGAACTTACGCTGTCGCAAGGCGAAGAGGCCGTCTGGACCGGACTGTACCGTCCCGCCGCCTCTCAGGATCGTTTCGAAATCATCCTGGCAACGGCCGGTCAGGCCCCAAAGATCATGCAAGATCGGAAAGACATCCAAAACCGCGTCGCCTACGAGGATCATCCCGTGATTGGCGTTATCCGGCCGGGCCGCGCCGACAACCCCCAACTCGGCCTGTCATTCGGACTGAAGCTGAAATCCGGCCAGGTCCGATCGGTGTTCTCCAAGGAGCAAGCGACCGACATCTGCCGGTTCGTGCTCGACCAGGCCCAAACGAAAAAACTGCCGCGTTGGCTGGGCAAGAGCGCCTACATTTACGAATTCGATACCGAGCGCATCACAGATACAGCCGACCGTGGCGTATACAGGGGAACCTGCCAAAAGCTGCTCGCTCAGAACGCTCGCTGAATTGCCGTGCGGCGCCGTCAGCCGCTCGACAAACGCGGGATCTTCGGCTATCACGCAGCCCAACAAGCATTCCCCTAAACCGGGTGGCCCGTGTGGCCTGCATGAACGGATCCGGCGCATAGCGCCAGGCCGCTCCTCTGCGTCATCAAAAAACGTAATGGAATCAACAAGATGAATATCATCCAAGAGATCGAACGCGAGCAGATGGACGCGGTGCTCGCGAAGCGCGGCATTCCCGAATTCGGCCCCGGCGACACCGTCAAGGTCATGGTCAAGGTTGTCGAGACCGACGACCCGAAGGACAAGAAGAAGGGCGCGGCGAAAGGGCCCACCGTTCGCTTCCAGGCCTACGAAGGCGTCGTGATCGCGCGCTCCGGCAGCGGCATCAACGAGAATTTCACGGTCCGCAAAATTTCTTACGGCGAAGGCGTCGAGCGCGTATTCCCCGTCTACTCGCCCTACATCTCTGAAATTGAAGTTCTCCGCCGCGGCAAAGTTCGCCGCGCGAAGCTCTATTACCTCCGTGGCCGTCGCGGCAAAGCCGCCCGTATTTTCGAACGTACGGACGCTCGCGCTCGCCGCCTGAACGCCGCTTGGAAGGGCTTCAAGAAGCCGAAGGGCGAGCCGGATGACCTGACGCAGATCAAGGGGATCGACGTCGATCTGCAGACCCGCTTGAAGCACCTCAACTGCTACAAGGTCGAGCAGATCGCGAACCTCTCGGACGAAGATATCTCGAACCTCGACGAGTCGTTGAACCTCAAGGGCGCCATCGAGAAGCAGGACTGGGTTGGACAGGCACAGCGCCTCGTCGCCGAACTTACGGCAGGCGAAGTCCCGGCAGAAGAGCCGCAGGCCTGATCTCGCCTCGCGCGATCTTCGCAACTGAATTTGATAAGCGCCGGGCAATCGTCCGGCGCTTTTCTTTTTGCCGCTATCTCAACGCCCGCCACATATGAGAACGGCGGCCCTACAGCCGCCGTCCGTAAACTTCACGCGCAACGCGCCTCGCACTATTGTCCCGTCGTAATCTGCACCTCGACGCGGCGGTTCTTCGCCCGGCCGTTGGCTGACGAATTGTCGGCAACCGGATTTTCCTGGCCGTGTCCGACAGCTTTCAGCTTGCTCGAGTCGACCCCAGCGCCGACCAGAAACTCAACGACCTCTTTCGCGCGCATTGCCGAGAGCGTCTTGTTGCTCTCCGGCGAACCAACGCTATCGGTATGGCCCGCGATTTCGACCATGACTGCGCCGCACGTTTTGAGCGCTCTCGCAACCTTATTGAGCGCCGCGCGCGCCTCGGCCGAAAGCCCAAACCCAGCCTCGTTGAAGAACAACCGCGCGTCCTTAACCGCGGTCGTGACGGCGCTGCGGCATTCCTCAACCGCAGCACTTCGCACTGAATCCGCCGCAGCAGGTTCGGGCGCCGTAGCAGAGCCGGACGAAGAGGCGCCGCTACTATAGTCAGGATTCATCTTTGCTTCTTCAGCCCAGGCTGGCGTGCCGGTCGGTTTCGAGCCGCCGTAGAATGACGTTGTCGCCTGGCCACCGAGAGAAGCAGGAGCCGCCTCTTCTGCAGCCGCTGCGGCAGGCTGTGCTGCTGGCGCTGCCGCCTCATCCTTATTGTAGTTCGGATTCATCTTTGCTTCTTCGGCCCACGCCGGTGTGCCGGTGGGCTTCGTGTCGCCGTAGAATGACGTCGTCGCCTGTCCGCCAGTCGAAGCGGAAGCGTCCGCCACCTGCGGTTCTTCTGCAGCCGGCGCCGCGGCCGCCGCGCCATCGTTGACGTAGTCGGGATTCATCGTTGCTTCAGCAGCCCAAGCGGGCTTCGATGAATTTCCATCGTTCTCCTGCTGGGCGAGCCGGATCGGAAGCCGGGCAACAGACCGCTCCGTCATCTGATCCGAAAAGAACTGCGGTGAGGTGAAACCTGTAATGCGCGCGTCATAGCTTCCCGACGCCTCGACCGCGGACACGGCATGGCCTATATCCGCAGCACCGAATTGCAAACCAAGGCAGACAGTGCAAACTCCCGCCAGAATGGCGGTACGAGAGTGAATCATGACTTCCTCCAGTGTGAGAGGCGTCGTTGCGCGACGCTCTTTTTGCGCTCCCGCATTTTTGCACTAAATTAGAAGTTGAGCCATATGGCTTCCGGAGCCGGAACAAGATGTCGAACGTTGAAGTAAATCGAAGCGCGAGCCGGGACGGGAAGATTCCCCTGCACAGCGAGGACGCTTTTGCTGCAATGCGCAAAGCCGGTCGCCTCGCGGCTGAAGCCCTCGATATGCTGGTGCCGATTGTACAGCCCGGCGTCACAACGAATGAGATCGACGCTCTGGTTCTGGCATTCGCTTTGGATAACGGCGCACTGCCAGCCACCCTCAACTATCGCGGCTACCGGTATTCCACCTGCACGTCGATCAACCATGTCGTCTGCCACGGCATGCCGAACGAAAAGCCATTGCGCTCAGGCGACATCATCAACATCGACGTGACGTTGATCGTCGATGGCTGGCACGGAGACACCAGCCGAATGTATCCCGTTGGCGATGTCTCGCGCCGCGCGGAACGCCTGATGGAAGTCACCTATGAATCCCTGATGCGCGGGATCGCGGCCGTCCGTCCGGGCAACACCACCGGCGACATCGGCTCAGCGATCCAACGCTTTGCTGAAGGCGAACGCTGCAGCGTGGTACGTGATTTCTGCGGTCATGGCCTCGGCCGCGTGTTTCATGACCGGCCAAATATTCTGCATTACGGCGAACCGGGTGAAGGCATCATTCTGGAACCCGGAATGCTGTTCACGATTGAGCCGATGATCAATCTCGGAAAGCCGCACGTCAAAATCCTCGCCGATGGCTGGACCGCCGTAACGCGCGACCGTGAGCTCTCAGCGCAATTCGAGCACACCGTTGGCGTTACGGAAACGGGCTGCGAAATCTTCACCGGCTCCCCGGCGGGATATGATCTTCCGCCCTATAACGTTCGCGCCGCCGCATAAAACTGGAATGATGGAATGGCGCGTTCGGGGGGACGGCGAGACGACAAGGCAGGTGTCAATGAACAGGCCGGCCTTTTCACCGCCGCCACGGAACGCCCCGTTGTCGACGACAAGATTGGACATCGAAAGCGGCTGAGAGAACGCTTCGACAACGGTGGCGCCGAGGCGCTGCCGGACTACGAACTGCTCGAAATGATCCTGTGCCGCGCCTTTCCGCGTATCGACACAAAGCCGATCGCCAAGCGCCTGCTGGCAAAGTTCGGCTCGTTTGCAGATGTTATTTCCGCGCCTGCTGAACGGCTGAAGGAAATTGACGGCGTCGGTGATCGCGCCGTCACCGAACTGAAACTCATCAAAGCTGCAGCCGAACGCTTTACGAAAGGCACGATCCAGGCGCGCTCCACTCTCTCATCATGGACGAGCGTGCTCGATTACCTTCGTCTCGCGCAGGGCTTCGAAGCGCGCGAGCAATTCCGCATCCTCTTTCTCGACAAAAAGAACCAGCTTATCGCCGATGAGGTCCAAGGCAGCGGCACGGTTGATCATACGCCCGTTTACATCCGCGAAGTCGTAAAGCGTGCGCTCGAACTTTCCGCCAGCGCCATCGTCCTCGTACACAATCATCCCTCGGGCGATCCGACGCCATCACGCGCCGACATCGAGATGACGCGCGAGATCGTTGCCGTCGCAAAACCGCTCGGCATCGCCGTGCACGATCATATTATCGTCGGCCGCAACGGCCATTCGAGCCTGAAAGCGATGCAGCTCTTCTAACGCGGTCTCTCATCCATCGCGCTATCGTTGCGCGTATCGCGCATCGATGCGTAGACGATCAGCGACACGGCGATTGCACCAGACACATACCAGTAGAAATCAGATTCACGCCCCGCCTGCTTCAGCCACAGCGCGACGTATTCCGCTGTGCCACCGAAGATCGCGACCGTCAGCGCATATGGAAGCCCAACACCCAGCGCTCTGACGGACGTCGGAAAGAGTTCGGCTTTAACGACTGCGTTGATCGCCGTGTAGCAGGAGACGACCGCCAAGCCCGCAAGAACGAGTCCGAACGCCGTTAGCGGATCACGCACTTCGCCAATCGCCGTCAGCAAAGGCACCGTCAATGTTGCACCCAGAACACCGAAGGTAATGAGTATCGGTCGCCGCCCGACGATGTCGGAAATAACACCGACGACCGGCTGCATCAGCATGTAGATGAACAGCGCCGACGCGGAAATGAGCGTCGCGGTGTCTTTCGGAAAGCCCGACGTATTGACGAGGAATTTCTGCATGTACGTGGTGTACGTGTAAAACGCGAGCGTGCCGCCGAGCGTCAGTCCAACCACAATCGCGACCTCGCGCGGATGCGCGAACAGCGCGCGCAGCGATCCCTCACGTTTCGTCGAACGTCGGAAGGCTTCCGTCTCAACGAGATCGCGGCGCATGAAATACGCGATCGCCGCAAGAACGGCTCCGATAGCGAATGGAATGCGCCAACCCCAATCCTCGATCTCTTCACCAGTCAAAACGAACTTCTGCAGAATGATGAGCACCGTCATCGCCGAAAGCTGCCCGCCGATCAGCGTGACGTACTGAAAGCTAGAATAAAAGCCGCGCCGCTCCGGCGTCGCCATCTCCGAGAGATACGTCGCGCTCGCACCGTACTCGCCGCCAAGGCTCAGCCCCTGAATCATCCGCGCGAGAAGCAGAATGATCGGCGCAGCGATCCCGATGGTTTCGTAGACCGGCGTAACGGCAATGACCGCCGACCCGAAGCACATCAGCAGCACAGCAGCCGTCAGCGATAGTCGACGCCCCCGCCGGTCCGCGAGACGGCCGAAATACCAGGCTCCGACAGGCCGCATCAAAAAGCCGACTGCAAATATCGCGGCCGTATTGAGCAATTGTGCAGTCTGGTCGCCTTCAGGAAAAAATGCCTTGGCGAAATAAAGCGAGAAAGCCGCGTAAACGTAGAAATCGTACCATTCGACAAGATTGCCGGACGACCCGACGAGGATCGCCTTGATTCGCTTCGCTGTGGTGAGCGGCGCTTCTTGGTGAACGCTCGGTTCACTTTCCGTCGATCCCTCGGCAGTCTCTTTCACGCGGCTGATCCCTAGGAATGGACGGGTAATTCGGCAATTCGCGTCGCCCCAATTGCCACAGCTTGCCCGCCCAACATTGACGTTCCGCTCCGGTCACCCCTAATTATGACCCGTATCTCGGAGCTCCAATCATGACCAATAAACCTCACCATTCCAAGGTGATCGTGCTGGGCTCCGGCCCCGCGGGATATACAGCAGCTATTTACGCCGCCCGCGCCATGCTTGAGCCGACGCTCATCCAAGGCTCGCAGCCTGGCGGCCAGTTGACCATCACCACCGACGTCGAAAACTATCCGGGATTTGCCGATCCGATTCAGGGCCCCTGGCTCATGGAGCAGATGCAGGCGCAGGCCGAGCACGTCGGCACAAAGATCGTCATGGACTACGTCAACAAGGTCGATTTGAACACCCGCCCGATCCGGCTGGAAGGCGACAGTGGCGACATCTACACGTGCGACGCACTCATCATCGCCACCGGTGCGCAGGCACGCTGGCTTGGGCTGCCCTCGGAAGAGGCATTCAAGGGCCACGGCGTCTCCGCATGCGCAACGTGCGACGGCTTCTTCTACAAGGGCAAACGCGTCGCCGTTATCGGCGGAGGCAACACCGCCGTTGAAGAAGCGCTCTTCCTGACCAACTTCGCGAGCCACGTCACGCTCGTGCATCGCCGCGACTTCCTCCGTGCCGAGAAAATCCTGCAGGACCGCCTCTTCAAGAATCCGAAGATCGACGTCGTTTGGGATTCGGCACTGGACGAAGTGACCGGCACTGAGCTTCCGCGCTCCGTAACCGGCATGCGGCTTCGCAATGTCAAAACCGGCAAGACCTCCGAATTGCCGGTCGATGGGGTGTTTGTCGCCATCGGTCACGCGCCCGCCACCGAGCTGTTCAAAGGCCAGCTCGAAACGACGCCGTCTGGCTACCTGATCACGGCACCCGACTCGACGGCGACGGCTATCCCCGGCGTGTTCGCGGCGGGTGACGTTAAGGATGAGGTCTATCGCCAAGCCGTCACTGCGGCGGGCATGGGCTGCATGGCGGCACTCGAAGCCGAGCGTTATCTCGCAAAAGTCGAAAGTCAGGCAGTTGCTGCGGAATAGGATACCTTGATAAGTCTACAGCGTTGCAACCCAATTGCCTTGGGATAGACTTGCCCGCCGTTTCGTAAAATCCCCCTGAAAAGTTATCTCAGCGAAAGCTCCCCCAAAAATGGACTGGGATAAATTACGCATCTTCCACGCCGCAGCGGAGGCAGGCAGCTTTACGCACGCAGGCGAACAGCTTCACATGAGCCAGTCTGCCGTTAGCCGGCAGATCTCGGCGCTTGAAGCTGCGTTGAAAGTCACGCTGTTTCATCGCCACGCCCGCGGCCTGGTGCTGACTGAGCAGGGCGAGCTTCTCAATCGCACCGTCTCGGAAGTCTTCGCCAAATTGCAGACGGCCGAAACGTTGCTGTCGGATTCGACATCGAAGCCGTCGGGCGATTTGCGCGTCACCGCGCCGATCGGCTTCGGCACGATCTGGCTGACACCGCGCTTGCAAGAGTTCGGCGAACTCTATCCCGACATCCGCGTCGAGCTGATCTTGAACGACGAGCAGGTCGATATCGGCATGCGCGCGGCCGACGCCGCCATATGGACGCGCGAACCGGAACAGATCGATCTCATTCGCCGCCCGCTGTTCGAGAGCCGCCTGCGCGCGTTCGCCTCGTCCCAGTACCTTCGCAAGTACGGCACACCGCAATCACTGACGGATCTCGATAGCCACCGCATCATCGCCTACTCGGGCATTCCGGCTGTCCATCTCGACACGATGGCCTGGATCGAAACCGCCGGACGGGATGGCCTCGGCCCCCGCGAAGCGGCGCTTAGGGTCAACAGCGTGGTGGCCATCAAATACGCGATCAAGGCCGGTATTGGAATTGGCATGCTGCCCGACTACATGACCGACCAGCAATCGGACCTCGTCCCGGTCCTGGCGGATATTGAGCAGCCGTCGCTCAATATGGTGTTCGCCTACCCTGAGGAATTGCGGAATTCCAAGAAAGTCCAGCTCTTGCGCGACTTTCTGATCTCCAAGATTCCGAGGAAATAGGCATCGGGACTGCAGATTGGCCCCAGGGGCCAGAATTCCCCTGATCGGCGCTGCGACCACGGTTGATTTGTGCTATCGCCCCTCTGACGCTATCTAACCACCTTGTGCTCGTGCACTGTCCAGCTCGGCTAAAGCCACAGAAACCCAATGGCAAAGACCCTTTACGATAAAATCTTCGACGATCACGTCGTGGAGCGCGCTCCCGACGGAACGTGCCTGCTCTACATCGATCGTCATCTCGTGCACGAGGTAACGAGCCCGCAAGCCTTCGAAGGCTTGCGCATGGCCGGCCGCAAGGTTCGCGCACCCGAAAAAACGCTCGCTGTCGTCGACCATAACGTGCCGACGACCGATCGCTCGAAGGGCATCGCAGACGAAGAGAGCCGCATCCAGGTCGAAACGCTGGCGCAGAACGCGCGCGACTTCGGGATCGAATATTTCAACGAGCGCGACAAGCGCCAGGGCATCGTCCACGTCGTGGGCCCAGAGCAGGGCTTCACCCTGCCGGGCACGACGATCGTCTGCGGCGACAGCCACACCTCAACGCACGGCGCATTCGGTGCGCTCGCGCATGGCATCGGCACATCCGAGGTCGAGCACGTTCTCGCGACTCAGACGCTGATCCAGCGCAAGGCGAAGAACATGCTCGTGACCGTGGACGGCGTTGCGCCGAACGGCGTCGGCGCGAAAGACATCATCCTCGCGATCATCGGCGAAATCGGCACGGCGGGCGGAACCGGCTCGGTCATCGAATATGCGGGCGAAGCCATTCGCGCGCTATCGATGGAAGGCCGCATGACGGTTTGCAATATGTCGATCGAAGGCGGTGCTCGCGCCGGCATGATCGCGCCGGACGAGAAAACATACGCCTTCATCAAGGATCGTCCCAAGTCACCCAAGGGTGCGAACTGGGATGCTGCGCTTCGCTATTGGGAGACGCTCAAGACCGACGATGGCGCCCACTTCGATCGCGAAGTTCGCCTCGACGCAGCCAAACTGCCACCAATCGTGTCCTGGGGCACAAGCCCTGAGGACGTCATGGCCGTCACCGGAACGGTGCCGGACCCCGCGATTGTGCACGATGAGAACAAGAAGGCTTCGATCCTGCGCGCGTTGGACTATATGGGCCTCGCGCCCGGCACCAAGATGACGGACATCCCGCTGGATGTTGTCTGGATCGGTAGCTGCACCAACGGCCGCATCGAAGACCTGCGCGCCATCGCCCGCATCGTAGACGGCAAGAAAATATCGTCTCGCCTGGACTACGCAATGATCGTCCCAGGCTCGGGTCTCGTGAAGGAACAGGCGGAAGCGGAAGGTCTGGACAAGATCTTCAAGGAAGCCGGATTCGAATGGCGTGAGCCGGGCTGCTCCATGTGCCTCGGCATGAACCCGGATCAGTTGAAGCCGGGCCAGCGCTGCGCTTCGACCTCGAACCGGAACTTCGAAGGCCGCCAAGGCTACAAGGGCCGCACGCACCTCGTCTCGCCGGTCATGGCAGCGGCGGCGGCGCTCGAAGGTCACTTCGTCGATGTGAGGTCTTGGGGCGACGCCTGATACGCATCTAAGCTCGGCGGCCAAATCCCGGATCGGGAGTCGCCGAGCTCAATCAAAAAGAACGTCCTTGGCAGGTTAGCTGACGACGCGGAGTTCCGGCGCCGCAGTCCGCGCCATCGCAGGCGCAATCGCCCGCTCCATGCTCGCGATCTCTTCGTTCGAAATCTTGAAGAACCGGTTCTGCAGCTTCTGCCGCATCTGCGCCTGTTCCAGGCTGCCGCCAAGCAGCGTGATCTTGAAATCACCCGGCGGATAAAGCGCGGCGTCGCCGATCTGCTTGAAGCCGAGCATATACGTGTAAAACCGCACCCAGTCCGGGCGCGTAGCGATCAGCAGCATCGACACACCAGCCGCAAGAGCCGCCGTGAGCGAAGCACGCACGAGGAACGCATACAGCGTCGTGCGGTAAGACACATTGTTAAGGCCCGGCTCAATCGACAGCCGGGAAACTTCGACGAGACCGTTCGGCTGCTGAGCCTTCACATCATTCAGCGCCGGATAATGCGAAGCACACGGCAGCGTCGAAAGCGATTGCCGGGGATGCGAGAAACAGAGGCGCACGCAACCGACGAGGCGATTTTGATCGTACGCACCGAGCAACACCGTCGTCGGCATATCATCGAATTCATCGCGATACTCGCCGTCGACGCAATCAATGTTGTAGCCGATGCCCGAATAAGCCCGTCCACGCAACCGAAGCGCTTCGCGAATGTCGCTTGAGGAACTCAGAGCGCGCAGATCGAAGTTCTTGGCATCACCGTGCCAAGATCCTTCCTCAGTCGGCAAGGTGTCTTGCCGGGGACGAAACGCCAGGGGTTGGGACATGAATGAAAGGTCTCAACTAATTTGAATTGGCCCGTATGTAGTTCGAAAGAAATAGAGATTGGCTAACGGCAGAACGATGCGGCAAAATTTCTTTTTGGGAATTAGCATTACGTAGTGACGCCTTGAGCACAAAGGCTTTTTTTTTAAGGCGGTATTAACTAAAACAAGGATTACGGAATTGGCCTCTGATTCAAATGCGCTGGTGAAATCACAATTCGGTGTAGCGGCCGCCGATTACGCTTCATCCGACGTTCATGCCAAAGGTGAAAGTCTCGATCGAATCGTTGAACTTGCTGCGCCGCAAGCGAATTGGCGCGCCTTGGACGTCGCCACCGGCGCGGGGCATATGGCTGCCGCGTTCGCGCCATTCGTTCGAGAAATTATCGCGAGCGATATCACCCCCGAAATGCTTCGCGAAACGGCGACGCTGGCCGCTTCTCGCAATCTCACCAACATGACGACGGCAACTGCCGAAGCAAGCGCACTGCCGTTTCCCGATACTTCGTTCGATCTTGTCTGCTGCCGTTTGGCTGCGCATCACTTCCCAGATCTCAAGGCGTTCGTCGCGGAAGTGCAACGAGTGCTGAAAATCGGCGGCCGCTTTGCACTCGTAGACAACGTGGCACCAAGCGTGGAAACGCTTCCCGACGCGAACGAAACGGATCTGGCTGAAGCAACCGCTGCCTATAACGCGTTCGAAAAACTTCGCGACCCGAGTCACGGCAACGCGCCACCCCCGTCGGTTTGGCTTCGCTTACTTGCTGACGCTCACATAAACGTCATCGCGCGCGAGCAATTCGGCAAAGACCTCGATTTTGATTCGTGGGTGACCCGAATGCGTTGCTCAGAAAAAACAATCGAGAAACTCCGCCATATTCTAACCGAGGGCGCACCGCGACTCCGCGAATTTCTGCGCCCCCGCCACGAAGAAAGCGGTGCTTTATATTTCACGCTGCAGGAATTGTTGCTCGTCGGAACGAAAAATGCTTGAGCCAAATGGCGAAGCGAATGACACGACTGTCTTTCCGCGCCGCCAATTTGGAGTTCCACCCAATGTCTGCACAATGGATGCACGCCAAATCGCCGTCGCTCGCGGATTTCGAAATACTCGTCGCCACGGCCTGGGAGAGTCTTCCAGCGGAATTCCGCGAATTGGCGAATGACGTCGTGATTCGCGTCGAGGAATTTGCAACGACCGAGGTGCTCGAAAGCCTGGGTATTGAAGATCAGTTCGAACTGACGGGTCTGTACCAGGGTGTCAGCCTGGACCGGCAAAGCCTGTCGGACGTGGCGCGCGAGCCCGAAATGGTATTCCTCTACCGTCGCCCTATCCTCGACGAATGGGCTTCAGGCGAGGAAGAGCTCGGACATCTCGTCGCCCATGTGCTCATTCACGAGATCGGCCACCATTTCGGCTTTTCCGATGAGGATATGGAAGCCATAGAAGAACTGGCAGCATCTGAGGGCACGGGCGCCACAGACGCTTAACCTCATTGAAGTTACAAGTCCGGTAGAGTTGAGCCGAAACAGGTTTCACGCCATGTTGTAGGGGCCTGTTCGGTACGGGGCGTTTTTCTGAAGTGGAAGCGGGATGACAATACGGTTCTCTGGCCGGATCGCACGGCGTATCGGTGCGGGTCTTGCGCTGACGCTCGCGGTGACTGTTGCCGCAGTTGCACAAGACTTGAACGCACCGAAGGACGGCGTCCCGACGCCTGAGCAGTATGTCGCGACCGCGGGCGGAGACAGTCGCATCCTGCAGAAGGGCGAATTCGTTCTCGATGGACATCGGCCGCAGTGCGGACACCGACCGACCGTGGTGGACAGCAAGCTCGACGACTATGGCGCCGCCTACCCGGGCTTCATCATCATGAACCCGAAGTACCTCGCCAAGGTCTCGACGCCCGTCAAAATGTGGATTTACGCGCACGAATGCGGCCACCAGTTTCGCGGTCCGGACGAGCAAACCGCAGACTGTTTCGCCGTGCAACGCGGACGCCGCTACGGCTGGCTGACTCAGGAAGGGCTGGAAGAAGTCTGCTCGTTCATCGCCCCAGCGAAAGGTGACGCGATGCACTTTTCCGGCTCCTACCGCTGCGATTACATGCGCAAATGCTTCGCGGACCCAAGCATCCGTTAACGCAACGACGGTTGCCGGCATTACTTATCCCCGCCCTGATGCGCGGCGTTAAAGTCTTGTGGTTGTTTGCCTGGGGCTTTTTCGATGCGGTTCGCTCACTACGTCCAGCGCCTGTCTGAACTTGCCCAAACGGTCCACCGCTGGCTGGCGGAGCTCGCGCGCCTCGACCGGCAGGGACGAGAGAAGGTCGCCCTTTACGCCGAGGAAATCGCAGCAACCCTTGCCCGTGCCGCAGCCGCGCTCGGCACGCTCGAAACCTCCCCAGGCGACCGCTCGGCGATCCTCTCCGCCGCACGTGAACTTGGCCGGGTTTCAGGCTATGTAGAAACCATCATGAGCGCGCTCGAAGACCAGCTTGACGGCAGGAAGCGCGCGGGCATTAAACGGCGCCTGGAACACCTGGAACCTTTCGACCTCGAAAAGGCGATCCGGGAGGTGGGCGCTTTCCGGCACGCCCGGCGGCTGACGGCGGCGGAGGGCTATTTCCGCGCCCTCGCCGATACGTTACGCATTTGAACGACAGGAGACGACGATGGAAAAATTCACGGTTTTGACAGGCGTCGCCGCCCCGATGCCGATCCGCAATGTCGATACCGACATGATTATTCCGAAGCAGTTCCTGAAAACGATCAAACGCACAGGCCTCGGAAAATCGCTGTTCTACGAAATGCGATACGACCCCGCGACGGGCGAAGAACTGCCGGACTTCGTGCTGAACAAACCGCAGTACCGCAACGCCACGATCCTCGTGACCGGCGACAACTTCGGCTGCGGCTCCTCGCGTGAGCACGCGCCCTGGGCCCTGCTCGACTTCGGCATCCGATGCGTAATCGCAACCGACTTCGCCGACATTTTCTACAACAACTGTTTCCAGAATGGCATTCTGCCGATCCGACTGCAGCAGAGCGACGTCGACAAGCTGTTGGATGACGCCTCGCGCGGCGCCAACGCGACGATCACGATCGATCTCGAAGCGCAGGAAATTCGCGGCCCCGATGGCGGCGTTGTCCGTTTCGATATCGATCCCTTCCGCAAGCACTGCTTGCTGAACGGCCTGGATAACATCGGACTGACGCTCGAAAAGGGTAAGGCGATCTCATCGTTTGAATCGTCTACCGCCTCGGAGCGCCCCTGGCTTTAAGCCGAGACGGAGAAGAAGCATGGCAAAAGCAATTCACATGATGGTGCGCGTTCTCGACGAAGCGCGCTCGGTGAAATTCTACGAAGACTGCTTCGGCCTCAAAATCTCCGAGCGCCGCGACTGGCCGGACTTCACCCTCATCTATCTGAAGAACGCCGAGAACGATTTCGAACTCGAGCTCACCGTCAACAAGGGCCGCACCGACGCCTACGACCTTGGCAACGGTTACGGCCACATCGCGTTCGTCGTCGATGATCTGGAGGCCGAGCGCGCCCGCATCGTCGCCGCGGGCTACCAGCCGAAAGACATCAAATCGATGAGCCACGACGGCAAGCCGTTCGGCAAATTCTTCTTCATCGACGATCCGGACGGCTACAAAATCGAAGTCCTCGAACGCGGCGGCCGGTTCCAGTAACAGGAAGATCAATAGCGATGGCGGACGACGACTTTAAGTTTGACGCGGCGATGCTCGGCCGTCTCTCCGGCGCGCTGTCGTTCATCGTCGGCGCCACGCATGCCGCGACCAAGGCGTTGAAAACCGCGTCCGAAACCGGCAGCGACAAAGACATCAAGGCTGCGCGCAAGGAGTTTCTAAAGCTGAAGCCGGGCGATCGTCGCGCCGCGCTGACGATGCTTTCGGACTAGCGCGCGCATTGGTGCCAAGCTCCATGGACGGAACTCACGGGCACACGTCAGAATACAGCGCCTCGTGTCGTCACCAGCGCACCGGACAAAGCATCGGCAAACTCGCGCCGCTCGTCATCCGTCAGGAACTGACCGAACAACACCGCTTTCCCCCGCTCCATGAGCCGAAGAGACGTTCTCCCGTCCGGCCGATCCGTCGTGCAGCGCACACGCGCCCAATACGGGTTGAAGCCAAACGTCTCCTGCCGGCCCGACGGATGCACACGCGTTAGAATGAGTTTCTCCCGCGTCAATGAAATGGTCTCGTAGATACGGCCCGCACGATAATTCAGCCGGAAGGCGAGATAGACCAGCAGCACATCAAGGCCGCAAAAGCCCACAATCGGCCAAGCGCCAAGCAGAAAGAAAACGAGACCCATGCTAAAGCACACCGCGCCGATGAAACTCATAAGAATGAGAAATCCCGTCGGCGACAGGGATCTATGCGGATGCAGCACGAACCGCCTTTCGCGCTCGGATCTCTGTTCAAAAGACTCGTTCGTCATGAGAGCGTTTCTTTGAATCTAGGATACAGCCATAGTGCGTCGAGTTCCCGACGCCGTACCGGATGAAAGCGAATGGCCAAGGCCGCCGAACCAATACGTCAGCGGAACTTCTCCGGTTCCAAGGCAAAAGACAATACGGGAAAGCCCGCACCTTCTGCCGCAAAATCGGGCAAGCGGGGCCGCTCTCCTCTCAGCGCGTCCGAAATCCGCGAAATCTTTCGCCGCTTCCATTCGGAAAACCCGGAACCCAAGGGCGAACTGGAACACATCAATTCGTTTACGCTGCTGGTTGCCGTTGTCCTCTCGGCGCAGGCAACGGACGCAGGCGTTAACAAAGCCACGCGCGCTCTGTTTGAAGTTGCACCGACGCCTGCCGCCATGTTCGCGCTCGGCGAAGAGAGCCTCCGCGACTACATCAAGACGATCGGACTCTATCGCACCAAGGCGAAGAACGTCATCGCCCTCTCCCAGCGCCTCGTCGAGGAATTCGACAGCACGGTGCCGGACGATCGAGACATTCTGGAAACCCTTCCGGGCGTCGGCCGCAAGACGGCGAACGTCGTGATGAACATCGCCTTCGGGCATCCAACGATGGCGGTCGACACGCACGTCTTTCGCGTCTCCAATCGTATCGGCCTATCGCGAGGCGCAACGCCACTGGCCGTCGAGGAAGACCTCGTTCGCATCATTCCGGCAGACTATGCGATGCACGCGCACCATTGGCTGATTCTGCATGGCCGCTATCTCTGCAAGGCGCGCAAACCCGAATGCTGGCGCTGCCTGATCGCAGACATCTGCCGCTTTCCCGACAAGACGCCCGCACCGGCGGCCACAGCCTAATTCAGGAATCGAGCCGCACCGCCAAACCTGCCTTCGCGAGATGCGCCTTGGCTTCGGGGATCGAATACGTTCCGAAATGGAAGATCGAGGCCGCCAGCACCGCGCTCGCGTGTCCATCTCGTACTCCCGCCACGAGATGATCGAGCGTGCCAACACCCCCCGAGGCGATCACGGGAATCGGAACAGCGTCTGCAACGGCACGCGTTAGCGCAACGTCGAAGCCCGCCTTGGTGCCATCCCGGTCCATCGACGTCAGCAGAATTTCGCCGGCACCGAGAGACGCAACCTGGCGCGCAAAGTCGACCGCGTTGATGCCCGTCGGCTTGCGTCCGCCGTGTGTGAAAATTTCCCAGCGCGCCGTCTCGCCGTCAGCCGAGACTTTTTTGGCGTCGATAGCAACGACGATGCACTGCGTACCAAACTTCTCACTCGCTTCTTTGACGAACTCTGGATTGTTGACGGCCGCCGTGTTGATCGAAACTTTGTCCGCGCCCGCCTCGAGCAGCTTGCGGATGTCTTCGACGGTCCGGACGCCGCCGCCAACGGTTAGAGGCATGAAGCAGCGGTTCGCTGTCCGCTCCACCACATCGAAAATCGTATCGCGGTTCTCGTGGCTCGCAGTGATGTCGAGGAAGCAAAGCTCGTCTGCACCTGCCGCATCATAGGCTGCGGCAGCTTCGACTGGGTCGCCCGCATCGATAAGATCAACGAAATTCACGCCTTTCACGACGCGACCGTCCTTAACGTCGAGGCAGGGAATGATCCGAACTTTCAGCATAGGCTTTTATTTTCCTAAACCGCGGGCGCGAACAGAGGTATGATGCTCATCAGCGGGGTATCTTATAAACCAACACCAACTGGAACTCTTTCTTCAACTCAGAGTTTGTGTGTTTTGCGGAATTGCGCAAACTTTGGAGTTGCTATTGCACAAGGAAATTCTCTCGATGGGCGACGAATTCGCACCTCTAAACCTCCGCGCGCGTTTGGCGTCTCTGCAAGATCGTATTGCGCAGGCGCGGACCCAGCTTGAGGCTCACGGCGCTATCGGCGACCATTCCGATGCGTTAACGGAGCTTGTAGCAGAGCACGACGCAATCCGCGGATCACTCGACGGCGTAGCGACGGTAACAGAGCTTCACCATAGCAAAGCATCGGCGCAAACGGACGCGCTCGAAAAGTCGCTGCACCGGTGGCTCGAATCCATCGAACACAAATTCAACGACCCAACTCCGCGTAAGCCTTCCGCTTCGGTGTAGGCGCATCTGACGCACGGCCGGATACGGCAAGCGATCATGACGGAAACCTTATTCGCCGCGCTCCCTGAGTGCGGCGAATTTGATATCCGGGAACTTCTCGCTTTTATACTTCAGCATCCACGCGCTCTCCGCCAGGAACACCAGCGCGTCGTCACGGTCACGTGCAATCTCGCCGCGATGCGCATTGATGAACGCGTCAAGCTTTGCCGGATCGTCGGCCGAAACCCAGCGCGCAAGTTCGAATGGCGATTGTTCAAGCATCACCGGCACGCCGTATTCGACTGAGACACGCGACTGCAGCACTTCGAACTGCAGTTGCCCGACAACTCCGAGAATCTGCCGCCCGCCCGCGATCGGTGTGAACACCTGAACGATGCCTTCTTCCGCGAGGTCGTCCAGCGCGCGGTTGAGCTGCTTCGCTTTCATCGCATCCGCAATGACAACGCGGCGCAAAAGCTCGGGCGCGAAGTTCGGAATGCCAGTAAATTTCAGGCTCTCTTTTTCCGTCAGCGTATCGCCGACTCGCAGCGTTCCGTGATTCGGCACGCCGATGATGTCGCCCGCATAGGCTTCGTCCGCCGTCTCGCGCCCTTGACCAAAAAAGAACGTCGGCGAAGACACCGTCATCGCTTTGTTATCGCGCACGTGAAGCAGTCGCATGCCGCGCCGGAACTTGCCCGAGCACAGCCGCACAAACGCGACGCGGTCACGGTGGTTCGGGTCCATGTTGGCTTGGACCTTGAACACGAAGCCCGTCACCTGATCTTCACTGGCGTTGACAGTCCGCTGCGTCGCCTTTCGCGGCAACGGGCTCGGAGCCCACGCACCGAGCGCATCGAGCAATTGCTCGACTCCGAAATTCTTGAGTGCGCTTCCGAAAAAGACCGGCGACAGATGCCCTTCGCGGAACGCTTCGAGATCGAACGTCGGCAACGCACCCTGCGCCAGCTCAACGCCTTCGAGCGTGCGGTCCGCGATGCGCTCGTCGATCCCTTCGATCTTGCGAATATCTTCGAGCGAATCGAGCGCTACGACCCGGCCATACGGAGCGCCGCGCTCTTTGCTCTCCGGCATCAGCAAGCGTTTGCCGACCAGATCGAGCACACCGCGAAAATCGGTACCCATCCCAACCGGCCACGCCATCGGCACGAGGTCGAGCGCAAGGTCAGCCGCAATCTGATCCAACAACGTCAGCGGATCTTCCGCCTCGCGGTCGATCTTGTTGATGAACGTGATGATCGGAATATCGCGCAAGCGGCAAACTTCGAACAGCTTGCGCGTCTGCGCTTCGATGCCCTTCGCCGCGTCCATCACCATCACAGCCGCGTCGACAGCCGACAACGTGCGATAGGTATCTTCGCTGAAATCGGAGTGGCCCGGCGTGTCGAGCAGGTTGAAGACGATGCCATTGCGCTCGAACGTCATCACCGAAGACGTCACGGAGATGCCGCGCTGCTGCTCGATCTGCATCCAATCCGAGCGCGTGCGCCGGCGCTCGCCGCGCGCCTTCACCGCCCCGGCCATCTGAATAGCGCCACCGAACAGCAGAAGCTTTTCGGTCAGCGTCGTCTTACCGGCATCCGGATGCGAAATGATCGCGAACGTGCGCCGTCGCGCAATCTCGGGCGGCATGCCGGGCTCGGCCGGAGCAGCTTGCAGCGTCGAATTCAAATGTCAGGCCTCGATGAGAGTCAGTTGGCTCGGTGCGAGCCAGATTTGATGCTGTTTGGCAGGTTTGCCGAAAACTTCGCCGACGTGCAGCTCGACCAGATCACCATCGAAATTGATGATCGGAAACGTGCGGCCGACGCAGCCTTGAAACAACGCCGCAAGATGCTTGTCATCTGGCGGCAATCCATCCGGAACGCGCTCTACGCGAACCATGTCGCCGATGTTCATCACGCCTCCAAAAGTTCGAGCGCCGCTTTGGGGTCGATACGCCCGTCATAAAGAGCACGCCCGGTAATGGCGCCTTCAAGCATCGCATATTCGGGACGCATCAGCTCGCGCACATCGTCGATGGACGCAAGCCCGCCAGACGCAATGACCGGTATTCGCGTCGCCCGCGCCAACTCGGCCGTCGCCGGAAGGTTCAAGCCCTTCAGCACGCCGTCGCGCTCGATGTCGGTATAAATGATGGCGGCGACGCCAGCATCCTCGAAGCGCTTCGCAAGCTCGATCGCTGTGAGCTCCGACGTCTCGGCCCAGCCTTCGACCGCGACCTTGCCGCCCTTCGCATCGATGCCGACTGCGACCTGACCCGGAAACCGCCGCGCGGCCTCCTTCACAAGCGCCGGATCGCGCACGGCGATGGTGCCAAGGATCACCCGGCGAATACCCTTTTCGAGCCAGCTTTCCACCGTCGCCAGATCGCGAATGCCGCCGCCGAGCTGTGCGGGCATCGAAATGGCTTTGAGGATCGCCTCGACGGCGGTGGCATTGACCGGCTTTCCGGCGAACGCCCCATTGAGATCGACGATGTGCAGATATTTGAAGCCTTGAGCTTCGAACGAAGCCGCCTGCGCCGCCGGGTCGTCATTGAACACGGTGGCCGCGTCCATCTCACCGAGCTTCAGCCTGACGCACTGCCCATCCTTCAAATCAATCGCAGGAAATAAGATCAATTGGTCCTCAAATACGCTGTGCTTGCCTTGCGCTTTCCAAAACAGAAAGGCCTTGGCCGCGTCGGCTCACCCTCTTCACTTTGGCGAGGGCCCGGTGAGGGGTGTGACCCTTGCCTCGTCCGGTCACGGCCACCTTTTCCGAAAAGGAGAACAAACGGCCATCAGTTTGCTATCTTCAGGGGCGATCAATAGCGCTTCGGCGCATCCGTCAAGGTCCGAGCACGACGGGCGCGCCGAATCGAAGCTGATCCGGCCGCATCTCGTTGCCCGCAGCCCGCGAAAAAGACTGAGTTCCGCGTATGGCCACCATATTTCTCGATAGCCCGCCGCCCGCGATTGCGCGTCGCTCATTAACCGAAGACGACGCTGTCGATATCTGGATCGCCCGCTGGCTCCGCATCCGCCCCGTCGATCTGCAGCGCCGCTACGCGTGCGATCCGCGCCGTCTCTATGAGATCTGGGAAGAATCGCGCTTTCCCGGCAGCCGCAGGCGCGCGCTGATCGAGTTCTCCGCACGTTTCCCTGGCCTGGAACCGCGCTTCGATCCCGGCCCGCATCGCCGCATCCCGCTGAGCCCGCACCCCGACCAATTGAGCCTGTTTTCCGAGGCCTAACGGCAGCTTGGCTCTACCACTGCGTTAAGAACTTCACAAGAACATTTTTAGAACATTCACTAGACAACGCCCCTGAGTCGTGTCATGTTCTTCCTATGTTCCGGGCGCCCCAAAAGAGCCCAATCACGGGTCAGAGTTGCGTAACGACCCTCCCCCTCGTGACTAGGAGACCCCCGATGCGCACCTATCTCATCTCGTACGATCTCGCCAAGCCGAACCGCAATCAGCACGTGCTCGCGCAAGTGATCATGGGCCTCGGCGACAAGTGGGCCCGCCCTCTCGTCAACACCTGGTACGTCGCCTCCGATCGCGATGAAACCGATCTCGAAGCCGAACTCCGCGAGTTGCTCTCGGAAGACGATGGCTTGCTGATC
This sequence comes from Hyphomicrobium methylovorum, assembly GCF_013626205.1. Classification (NCBI taxonomy): domain Bacteria; kingdom Pseudomonadati; phylum Pseudomonadota; class Alphaproteobacteria; order Hyphomicrobiales; family Hyphomicrobiaceae; genus Hyphomicrobium; species Hyphomicrobium methylovorum. The sequence goes on along the minus strand of NZ_QHJE01000001.1, from coordinate 1,660,433 downwards.
CAGGCAACGAAGCGCGACGCCGTTCTGACGAATACGTCTCTCCGCTGGTTCCGCCAGCGCCGCGCAGCGTTTGACCTCGCGCCCGATGGTAATGTGATCGCGTTCCCCGCGCCGCCGATGCCGGAACCTGTCGAGCCGGAATTGCCGTTCGCAGAGGCCGTCTGAGAAAGCCTCGCTGTACGCGCTCAAGAGTGTTCTGGTCTTTGGGCGGGGCGAGCTTCTCCCCCTTCCGTTCCCACCGGGTTCGTCCCGCTCAAAGACCCAGTCCCGGGGAGCCCGGAGTTCCGCCCCCCGGTTCCGGGCTCCCACTTTCTCGCTTCTCCGTAGCCTCGGCTCCGGACCATCACGTCAGAAGTCTGTAGCTGTTGCGTTCTTGCGTACCCCGCTCCCCCAAAAAGCCCCCCAACGCTCCGGAATGCCGGCATGAAAACCTTCCTCATCCATCACACCCCACGAACCGCCGATCAGGACACCTGGGCCGTTTCGTTCTCGCTTCCCTACATCGCCGCCGAGTACGCTCCCGTAAGCCCCGGCGTCTGGTACATCCGGACGTGGCTCGGTGCCGATCAGATCAAGCGTCGCCTCGCGATCCTGTTTGATTCCCCCGACGAACTCGGTGTCCACGAGCTCGGCCGCACCGACGCCGCGGTCGCCTCGCGACTGAAGTGGCTGCAGGGCCGCCTCGAAGATGACGAGCCCGTCGTCAACTGGCAGATGCCGCGTGGCGTCTGGTCTGTCTTTCAATCTGCTGTGCAAGCCGTCGCCCGCCCGGCGACATAGATAGGCACCCCGCGCTGGCGGCCGGCTCTGCGGAGTGGGTTCGCCAGCGCCAAACGCCAAGCTCAAGCCGAAGCCGGATCAGCACGGCCCGGCTTGAGCCCACGCGTTGCCGTTGGAGCGAGTCGATATAACGCTCGCTCGAATAGGCTCGATGATTGAACAGAAAATAAAACTGCCGAGGCGCCTCTGATGCGCCCGCCACGCGCACGCTCTTCGCATCCCGGAATTGTTTGGCTAGCCCCTACCGCGCGAAAGAAGCGCTTGCTTACGGCTTCCAGTTCAGAAAATTCGCGATCAACTTCAGCCCGAGCTTCTGGCTCTTCTCGGGGTGAAACTGAGTGCCCGCGATGTTGCCATCCGCAACGAGCGCCGTGATCGCCCCACCGTAATCCGTATCCGCCACCACCACGCGCCGGTCGGTTGGCGCGAGTTGGAACGAATGCACGAAATACGCGTGCCAGCCGTCGCGCCCTGTAGGGATGCCATCAAGCAGCGCGTGCTCGTGCTCAACCGCGAGCGTGTTCCATCCCATATGCGGAATCTTGAGCGCGGGATCTGAGGGCTCGATCGCCCGAACCTCACCCTTAATCCAACCGAGCCCGTCAGTGACCGCGAATTCGCGCCCTCGTTCACTCAACAGCTGCATACCGACGCAAATGCCCAGAAAAGGCCGTCCGTTTTGGCGTACAGTTTCTTCGAGCGCCGCGATCATCCCGGGAACGCGCTCCAGCCCGCGCTTGCAGTCGGCGTAAGCACCGACGCCGGGAAGCACGACGCGATCAGCCCGCAGCACGTCCTCCGCACGCGAACTGACGACGATGTTGGAAGCGATCTCGCTCTCGCGCGCCGCGCTCTCGAAGGCCTTCGCCGCCGAGTGGAGATTGCCCGAGCCATAATCGATGATGACGACGTTCTGCATGGATTTCAGCTTAGCCGCGCGCTCCGAACGGCCAGAACCGCGAGCCGCGTCGAGGAGCTGTGTCGGCGGCGCGAGTGTTGCTCGGCTCGTTCGAAAGGATCGGCTGATTCGGAAGCCAGCTCTCGAAGAACCGGCGCTCGCAATCCGCAATTGTCTTGCCGGTCACGACGCCCAGCGTCTGCCATCCCGTTTGCGACAGCATCCACCGCTTCAGCGAGGACACTTCAAACCCGAGATAGAAGTTGAGCCCCAAAAACAGCAAGCCCGTCACCTGCGGATCGACTTTCCACGCGCTGAGCGCCCACGCGAGCACACCCGCCAAAAAGAAATAGCCGATGGCGAACAGCCAAAGTCCGTTCGCCAGAAAACCGAGTGGCGGACAAATCGCCGTCAGCCACGAAAAGCCGTCTTTGATGAACGCGAGTTCAACGCCGCGATCGACGCGATCGGAACCCGGCGTCAACGGCTCATGAACGGTATAGGTCACCACGGGCTTTGGCTCCTGGAGCGAAGTGTTGTCAGTCTGCGAAACGCGGGCCTAAAGCGAACCCTTTGTCGAAGGAATGCGCCCCGCCTGCCTCGGATCGAGCGAAATGGCCGTCCGAAGTGCCCGGGCCAGCCCCTTATAGCAAGTCTCGGCTATATGGTGATTGTTCTCGCCGTAGAGATTCTCGACGTGCAGCGTAATCCCAGCGTTCTGCGCAAACGCCTGGAACCACTCGCGAAAGAGTTCGGTATCCATTTCCCCGACCTTGTGGCGAGAAAACTCTGCCTTCCAGATCAGAAACGGCCGCCCCGACACGTCGAGCGCGACGCGCGTCAGCGTCTCGTCCATCGGCAAATGGACGTCCGCATACCGCACGATCCCCGCCTTGTCGCCGAGCGCCTGTGCGATCGCTTGCCCGATGACGATGCCGGTATCTTCGGCGGTATGGTGAAAATCGATGTGCAGGTCGCCCTTGGCGCGCAGCGTGATGTCGATCAACGAATGGCGAGCGAGTTGCTCAAGCATATGATCGAGAAAGCCGATACCCGTCTGGATGTCGTAAGCCCCGTTTCCGTCGAGATTAACGGTCGCGGAGATTTCAGTCTCCTTAGTCTTTCGCGTTATCGTCGCCTGGCGCTTCACAAGTCTCTCCGCCTCACGTCACAATTCGTCCTGCCGGGTCGCGCTAAAGCAAGCCCGAACCGGCACCCGAGCATGTATCAGGAACCGTCCCGTCCCGCCAAGCTGGACCTCAAGGCCCGAAAGCCGCACAAACCCGGGAACGACTTGTATCTTGCCCGCAAAACCTTAATTGACCGGCACACATGACCCAAACCAGCCCAAATTCTTCCCACGCCTCCTGGCACGCCACCACGATCCTGACCGTCCGCAAGGGCGGGCGCGTCGTAATCGCGGGCGACGGTCAGGTCAGCCTCGGCCAGACGATCATCAAATCGAACGCCAAAAAGGTCCGCCGCCTCGGCAAGGGTGACGTGATCGGCGGGTTCGCGGGAGCAACCGCCGACGCGTTCACGCTGTTCGAACGCCTCGAAGGCAAGCTCGAGCAATATCCCGGACAGCTCACACGCGCCGCCGTCGAACTCGCGAAGGACTGGCGAACGGACCGTTTCCTGCGCCGCCTCGAAGCCATGATGATCGTTGCCGACGCCAGCACGACGCTTGTCCTGACCGGCACCGGCGACGTGCTCGAACCGGAAAACTATGTCATGGGCATCGGCTCCGGCGGCAACTATGCACTTTCCGCCGCCCGCGCACTCCTGGATCAACCGCTCGACGCCGAAGCGATCGCCAGGAAAGCCATGGCAATCGCCGCTGAAATCTGCGTCTACACGAACACCAGCCTCGTGCTTGAATCGCTGGAATCGAGCGTATCCGACCCAACCCAAGCGTAACCTCAGTCTCCGAACGATATGACGATGGCCCTCCTCGCTCCGTTGCCTCAAGGATGACGATGCCGAACGCTTCAACACCCGGCGCCTCGACGCCCGACGACCTGCAAGCGGCCGTGGACGCAGGGGTTATCGATGCCGCTCAAGCCGAAAAGTTACGCGCCCTGCGCGCGAACAATCCAAACGTCCCGCGTGAGGCAACGCAAATCGGTCCCGACGGTGAGCCGGCGCTCGCCGACGAAGAACGCTTCCGCTTCCTGAATGGCTTCAACGACGTCTTTCTGACGATTGGTGTTCTGCTCGTCGCCGGCGCGTTTCTCTCCGCCGCCGCTCCGGCTTTCTCGCTGAGCATCGTCGCGGTTGCTGCGGTGACGTTCTGGCTCTTGAGTGAATTGCTCGTTCGCCGTCTACGCGCCGTGCTTCCCGGCATGGTCCTCGCGGTCCTGTTCACGGTCTTCGCAGCCGCTGCCGTCGTGATCCAGTATCACGCGCAAATATTTGCCGACGCGAACCGTGACCTCTATTCCGACCTGGTATTCTGGCGAAACCCGACACTGCTGTTCGCGACACCTGCACTGATTGCCGCCACGCTTTACTATGCCCGCTTCCGCCTGCCATTCGCGCTCGCGCTGATCGCCTGCTTTGGTTACTTCGTCTTGAACTGGCTCATCGCCGCCACGACCGGCTGGACGCTACTCGCCTTCGGTTACGGCCTCGCGCTCTTCGCCATCGCGCTTGTCTACGATTCACACGACAAGGAGCGCCGCACGCGCCTCTCCGATTGCGCGTTCTGGCTGCACCTCGTTGCAGCCCCGATGATCGTTTCGCCCGTTCTCGCGATGGTGAAGGAATCGACCAACGGACCAAGCACATCCGGCGCCGTCCTGCTCACCGTTCTAATCCTCGGGCTCATCGCATTGCTGATTGACCGGCGCGCGATCCTGGTATCGTCGCTGTTCGCGTTTACGATCGCCGTTTATGACATTCTGAGCCGAGGCGACATCAGCCAGAGCGCAACTGGAATACCGTCGTCGTTTGTAATGACGCTCGCCTGCGTTGGCGGCTTCGTGCTGCTGCTTGGCGTTTTCTGGCATCCGATCCGGAAGCGCCTCCTCTCCTTGTTTCAATCCACCGGGCTCGCCCGTCATCTCCCACCGGCAAGGCAATGACCAACTTTTCTCCGCGTGAAATCGTATCCGAACTCGATCGCTACATCGTCGGCCAGAACGACGCCAAGCGCGCCGTCGCAATCGCACTCCGCAACCGCTGGCGCCGCCAGCAGTTGACGGGCGATCTGCGTGACGAAGTGCTGCCGAAAAACATTCTGATGATCGGCCCGACTGGCGTCGGCAAAACAGAAATCTCACGACGACTGGCGAAGCTCGCAGGCGCACCGTTTCTCAAGATCGAGGCGACCAAGTTCACCGAAGTCGGCTACGTCGGCCGCGACGTCGAAAGCATCATCCGCGATCTCGTCGAAGTCGGCATCGTGCTCGTCCGTGACATGAAACGAAAAGACGTACGTGCACGCGCCGAGAAGGTCGCCGAAGAACGCGTGATTGATGCGCTGGTCGGCAGCAACGCATCCCCGGCAACGCGCGAAAGCTTCCGCAAAAAGCTGCGCAACAATGAGCTGAACGACAAGGAAATCGACATTCTCGTCGCCGATCAGGCGCCGCAGATCCCGATGTTCGATATGCCGGGCGGCGCGTCGATGGCCTCGATCAACATCGGTGAAATGCTCGGCAAGGCCCTCGGTCAGCGCACCAAGCCGCGCCACGTGACCGTCAAGGACAGCTATGAAATTCTGATCGCAGACGAAAGCGACAAGCTGATCGACAACGAGCAAATCACGGCCGATGCGGTTGCCGCCGTTCAAAACAACGGCATCGTGTTCCTGGATGAACTCGACAAGATCTGCTCGCGCGGCGATGGCACACGCGGCGGCGCAGACGTCTCGCGCGAAGGCGTGCAACGCGACCTGCTTCCTCTCATCGAGGGCACCACCGTCACGACCAAGCACGGCCCCGTCAAAACAGACCACATCCTCTTCATTGCGTCGGGCGCATTTCACGTTGCCAAACCGTCGGACTTGCTCCCCGAACTGCAGGGGCGATTGCCGATCCGCGTCGAGTTAAGCGCTCTCACGCGTGACGACATGAAACGCATTCTCACCGAACCCCAGGCGAGCCTTATCAAGCAGTACATCGCTCTGATGGCGACGGAAGGCTTTACACTCGAGTTCACGCCGGACGCCATCGACGCTTTGGCGGATGCTGCCGTCGAAGTAAATTCAACCGTCGAGAACATCGGAGCGCGCAGGCTGCAAACGATCCTCGAACGCGTGCTGGACGACATCTCGTTCGAGGCGTCAGACAGAACCGGGCAAACCTTGGTTATCGACCGTGCCTACGTCACAGACCGCGTCGGCGCACTGTCGAAAAACGCCGATCTGAGCCGGTTCATCCTCTAATCGTGGGCGCTCCGGGGGCGTCGAGCGCGCCCCCGGCGACCATGCGCCAGCTATTCACAATCCCCGAACGGTTATAGAAGACGCTGGAACCCTGAAATTCCGGACAGCATTAGACCGTCATGACCGCCGCGCCGCTCATCAATCTCGATGCCGTGCCAGCCTCCGCGAAACCCTCGCTGGCGGGGCTGACGCGCGACGGGCTGAAGGCCGCGCTCACCGCCGCGGGCGTGCCTGAAAAGCAGCTTCGCATGCGCGTCGGCCAGCTCTGGAGCTGGATCTATGTTCGCGGCGTCACCGACTTCGATCAGATGACCGACGTGTCGAGAGATCTGCGCGCACACCTCAAGACGGCCTACACGCTCGATCGCCCTGAGATCGTGTCCGAACAGATCTCTATCGACGGTACGCGCAAATGGCTGCTCCGCTTGGCGAAGCGCGGACATGAAGCCCGAGCGCCGGAAATCGAAACTGTCTACATCCCCGAAAGCGGCCGCGGCACGCTTTGCATTTCGAGCCAGATCGGCTGCACGCTCACCTGCTCGTTCTGCCACACCGGAACCCAGCGCCTTGTGCGCAATCTTGATGCGGCCGAGATCGTTGCGCAGATCATGCTGGCGCGCGACCGCATTGGCGATTGGCCGGGCGCGGCAGGCCCTGCCGACGGGCGGCTGCTTCCCAACAGCGACCGCAAGATCACCAACGTCGTTCTGATGGGCATGGGCGAACCGCTCTATAATTTCGACAACGTGCGCGCCGCGATGGAAGTCGCGTCCGACGGCGAAGGGCTGTCGCTGTCGAAGCGGCGCATCACGCTTTCGACGTCTGGCGTCGTTCCCGAAATTCCTCGTTGGGGCGAAGAAGCCGACACGATGCTCGCAATTTCGCTGCACGCCACCAATGACGCGCTGCGCGACGAACTCGTGCCGATCAATCGCAAATACCCGATCGCACAATTGATGGACGCCTGCCGGAATTACCCCGGTCTCTCCAACGCGCGCCGCATCACGTTCGAATACGTCATGCTGAAAGGCGTGAACGACAGCCTGGCCGAAGCCCGCGCGCTCGTGAAGCTGCTCGCAGGCATTCCGGCGAAGATCAACCTGATCCCGTTCAATCCTTGGCCCGCAACACGCTACGAGTGCTCGGACTGGGAAACGATCGAGCGCTTCGCCGAGGTCGTCAATCATGCAGGCTACGCGAGCCCCGTCCGCACACCGCGTGGGCGCGATATTCTCGCAGCTTGCGGTCAGCTACGATCGGAAAGCCTCAAATTGCGTGCAAGCGAACGCCGCGATGCCGATCCGGCCTGAAGGCAACAGTCGATCTGCACTCGCACGACGCTGCCTATATTCCTATTGAGACCGGGCCGAAGCCCCCATTAAATGACCCCGTCTTGGGGTCGCGTGCGTACGGGGGTCGCGGTGTTGAAGTTCCTTGCGGCGTTGGCGCGCGTGCTATTTGGATTCGTGCTTGCCTGCATCGCAGCCGGATTCGTGACGGTTCTGTTCGTCAATACGCCGATCGGCGTTCTGGCCGAGCCGATCGATCGGCTACCTCAAACAGCAAGCGAAATCTTCGATCTCGCTCTTTTGACGGCGACGCACACTGCGCTGTTCGCCTTCGTATTCGTGCTGATCATCGCGGCGATGGCGGAATGGCTCTCGGTGCGCAGCCTACCCTATTATCTGATCGCAGGTGCCGCCATTTCCGCACTCGGCTTTTTCGCCCAGTACTCGAGCGAAGTTTCCGGCCAACCGACCATCCTGAACAACTACGCTTTGAAGACATTCCTGACGTCGGGCTTCTTCGGCGGATTCGTCTATTGGCTCGCCGCTGGTCAATTTGCAGGGCGCGCTCCGCAAGATGCGCGAAACTCGGATCCGGTTGAAATCGTGCCGATCGACTCCAGAACTACGAGCCGCATGGCCGACGCGAGCGATGCTGAAACCAAACCCGTCGTCGCCGATCCTGAGCCCGCAACAGAGCGGACATTCAACTCCGCATCCCTGCTGAATCGCCTCAAGCTTTCACAGCACGCTACGTCTTCGGCCAAGGCCGAAGACGACGAAGAAAGCAGACACGAAGCCGGTGCCGAGCGTCGCGAAGCGACCTGAATTTCGGACGCGCGCTTGGTGCCCTCGCCCAAGAAATTTACAGCGTGCGAACAATTAACCATCTTATCGTTGCTGCGATGCAACAGATCTGCTATGGGTAATTTTTCGGGGGCATCGCTGTGTTCGATTTCGCGCTCCACTTCCGGTTCATGGAAAAGGCAACGGAAGCCTTTTTCGAACTATCGCAAGCCTCTGTCGCGGCGAACCTCGCGTGGCAGAGCAGTCTCCACAATCAGTTTAACTCAGCCTTCGGCACTGGGCCGGTCGCGAGCGCATGGGATATACCCCAACCGCGTCGGCCGGAGCCGGTGCATGTCGCGATCCCGATGGACCCGGCCGGAGCCTGGCAGGCAGCAGCCGACGGCTGCGCGGCCTGGAAATCGTGGTTCGAGGCGTGGGCCGGTCAGCCGGCAAAACCCGCGCTCCCATCGTTCACACCCAATTGGGTTACACCACAGCCCGCAGCGCAAGCATTCTGCGCCAACGACCCGACCGGTCTCACCGCAGCAATGATGGAATGGCAATCGTCCGTCGCAATGGCGATCTGGAACAACACGCCGCGCAGCTTCTACCAAGCGCCGATGATGGCGTTCATGCTGTCGTATGGCGTGCCCTATGCCGTCGCCGCGCCGACCGCCCGAGCCAGCACATCGGCCATGGACGCTGCGGATGCGGCGTGCGCGCAATGGCGATTGATGCTGACGGGCAAGAACGATCCTTCGTCCACCATCCGACAGTTGATGTCACCGATGGGCTGGTCTGTGTCCGTTCACTAGGGACATATCGACCGCTGCGCCCGCAACGGCATCACTGAGCGGCGGCCGGTGCCGCCTCTGAAGCGCCGGTGGTGCCATGCACAGCCGCAGCCTTATTGCCCGAGCCCGATGGCGCGGCCGGTGCAGCTGCCCACGGCAGCACTTCGTCTTTCGCAGCTTTCGCGTGCTTTTTCGCTTCTTTCTTCATGAGAGCCAGTGAGCGACAGCTCGCCTTCGTGTCGTCATTCGCGGCGGTTGTGCCGGTCGTTTTCACGGCGGTCGCATCGACCACCCAGATGCAAAGCTTGTTTTTCCCGCATGCGTCTGCGTCGAGATCCTTGCAGGACTTTGCCGTCTTCTTGGGCTTCGCCGGAGCAATCGCCGCCTTAGGCGCCACGCTCTTTTCGGCGGGCGCTGGTGCTTCTTCTACAGCATGCTGAGGTTCGGCGGCAGGCGCAGGTGCCTCGACCACCGGAGCCGGAGCCTCGGCCTCTGCGGCCGGAGCAGCAGCGGGAGCCTCTTCGACGTCGGGTGCCGCCGATGCGCCGGACGTATCTTCCGCAACAGAAGCTGGCGCCGCCGGTTCCGCGTATTCGACTTCGTGCGTCTCTGCCGCCTCGGCAGGAGCTTCAGCAGGCGTATCCATCGGAACAGTTACGGTGATTTCCTCGGCCATCGCCGGAAACACCGCGACAGCGCCTGCCAGAAGGAACGCTGAAAGAAATCCGATATTTCTCGACACGATTCACCCCGCAGAATTATTCCCGTCCGTTTATCACCTCAAATTGAGCAGAGACACGAAAAATCGAGCTTTTCCGCGCCTTTTTGCCTTTCGCAATATGTGCGGTGCAATACGATCCGCTAAATACCGGGCGGAAAATGAATATAGTCAGTCGGGCACGACGTTTGCCCGGCCAATTAGGCGGCGGCGCGCGCGGCCCAGGCAATGGCTTGGTCCAAACGGTCATCGCCCCAAAAGAGCTCGTTGTCGTCCGTCGTGAAACTCGGCGCCCCGAAAATACCCCGAGCCTGAGCGTCTTCGGTGTTTGACCGCAGCGCCCCCTTCACATCGTCTCCGAGGCTCTCGGCCCAAACGCTTTCCACCGGAAGCTGCGCAGCGGCAAGGCAACCCCGCAACACATCATCGTTGCCAATATCCAAGCCACGCCCGAACGCAGCCCCATAGACGGCGCGCGAAAAGTCCGCCGTGCCATCCCAATGCGAAGCCGCGATTGCAAGCCGCGCCGCTTTTAACCCATTCGCGGGAAAGACCGGCGGCATTTGAAACTCGAGCCCACGCGCGGCCGCAACGCGTTCGATATCCCGAACCATGTAGCGGCCCTTGAGCGGGTAGATATTGAAAGGCGACGTCGTCCACCCCTGCGATTTGAATATCGGCCCGAGCAGAAATGGCCGCCAGACAACGCGAACGCCACTGCGTTTCGCCACCGCCTCGATCCGCATCGCGGCGAGATAGCTATAAGTCGAAGCAAATTCATACCAGAACTGAACCGTGGGCTGCATTTGACCCTCATAATCCTGTCATGCATCTGTCTTAACGGCTGAGCCGTGTCGCGTTGCCGCTTTCGAGACTCTTGCGAGGCGCGGCTCTCTCCCTATAGTGCCGCGCGTTTCCCTTAAGCCATTCGCGAAAGTCAGATCACCTATGAGCGCCGCCTCCAAATCCGTAAAGAAAGTCGTTCTCGCCTATTCGGGCGGCCTCGATACGTCGATTATTCTGAAATGGCTGCAGGAAACCTACGGCGCCGAAGTCGTAACCTTCACGGCCGATCTTGGTCAGGGCGAAGAACTTGCCCCCGCCCGGGAAAAGGCCCTGATGCTCGGCATCAAGGAAGAGAACATCTTCATCGAAGACCTGCGCGAGGAATTCGTTCGTGACTACGTGTTCCCGATGTTCCGCGCCAACGCCGTCTACGAGGGCGTCTACCTTCTCGGCACCTCGATCGCCCGGCCGCTGATCTCGAAAAAGCAGATTGAGATCGCCCGCAAGGTTGGCGCCGATGCCGTCTGTCACGGCGCGACCGGCAAGGGCAACGACCAGGTTCGTTTCGAACTCGGCTACTATGCGCTGGAGCCGGGCATCAAGATTATTGCCCCCTGGCGCGAATGGACGTTCAAGGGTCGCGATGACCTGCTGGACTTCGCACGCCGCAATCAGATTCCCGTTGCCAAGGACAAGGAAGGCGAAGCGCCGTTCTCGGTTGACGCCAACCTGCTGCACTCCTCCTCCGAGGGCAAAGTGCTGGAAGACCCGGCCAAGAAAGCGCCCGAGATCGTCTATCAGCGCACCATCTCGCCGATGGACGCTCCCGACAAGGTGACGACGATCCGCATCGGCTTCTCGAAGGGCGATGCCGTCTCTATCGACGGCAAGAAGCTCTCGCCCGCGACTTTGTTGAAGGCCCTGAATGACCTCGGCCGCGACAACGGCATCGGCCGCCTCGACCTCGTCGAAAACCGCTTCGTCGGCATGAAATCTCGCGGCGTGTATGAAACCCCCGGCGGCACGATCCTTTTGACGGCGCACCGCGCCATCGAGTCCGTCACGCTCGACCGTGGCGCGGCCCATCTCAAGGACGAGATCATGCCGCGCTACGCCGAGCTGATTTACAATGGCTTCTGGTTCGCCCCCGAGCGCGAGATGCTTCAAGCCCTCATCGACAAGAGCCAGGAGCATGTCGAAGGCGAAGTTACCCTCGAACTCTACAAGGGCAACGTCATCGTCACCGGCCGCGAAAGTCCGAAATCCCTTTATGCGCCAACGCTCGTCACGTTCGAGGACGACAAGGGCGCCTACGACCAGAAGGACGCCCAGGGCTTCATCAAGCTCAATGCGCTCCGCCTGAGGACGCTGGGAAAACGCGATCGTTGATCGTCTCTATGCGTCACAAATTAGTCGCGCGAGAATAATTGCGTAACCGGTTGCAATCGTTACGCGCGTAATGAAGAGTGTGCGTCTTCCTATTGGAGACGCACAAACCCTAATGGTGCACGAAACACCGCTAGTCGCTACAATTGTCGCCGGATTGAGCCTCGCGTTCATTTTCGGGGCTATCGCTCAGCGGCTTCGTGCATCTCCACTGGTCGGATACCTGCTCGCAGGCGTCGTCCTGGGGCCAAGAACCCCCGGCTTCGTTGCCGACCAGGCCATCGCGTCAGAGTTGGCCGAAGTCGGCATCATCCTTCTGATGTTTGGCGTCGGCCTGCATTTTTCGCTGCAGGAGCTTTGGTCGGTCCGCAAAATCGCGATCCCCGGCGCCATCGTTCAAATCTGCGTCGCCACCATTCTTGGCGTCCTACTTTCGTACTTCATCGGCTGGGACCCGGGCGCTGGCTTCGTGCTTGGCCTCTCGCTCTCTTGCGCCAGCACAGTCGTTCTGCTGCGCGCGATGCAGGCCCGGCGCCTGCTCAACACCGACCGCGGTCGCATTGCCGTCGGCTGGCTGATCGTCGAAGACCTCGTCATGGTTCTGACGCTGGTCCTTCTGCCCGCGATCGTCGGCCTGCTCGGCGCTGGAAAATCTGCCGGAAAGATGCCCCAGAGCGACGTCCTGATGACGTTCGCATTCACGATGGCTCAGATCGTGACGTTCTTTATCGCGATGCTGTTTATCGGCCGTCGCGTCATCCCCTGGATCCTCCACTACGCCGCGCACACGGGATCCCGCGAGTTGTTCCGCCTCGCCGTGTTGGCCATCGCGCTCGGAACGGCGTTCGTGTCGGCTCACCTGTTCGGCGTGTCGTTTGCGCTTGGTGCGTTCTTCGCCGGCATGATCCTGAGTGAATCGACGCTCAGTCAGCAGGCCGCCACCGAGACGCTGCCTCTGCGCGACGCGTTTGCCGTGCTCTTCTTCATATCCGTCGGCATGCTGTTCGACCCCGCGATCCTGGTGCGCGAACCTCTCATCGTGCTCGCGACGCTAGGGATCATCCTGTTCGGCAAATCGATAGCGGCCTTCGCCATTGTGCGCATTTTCGGCTACAGCACGATGACGGCGCTGACGATCTCCGTCAGTCTGGCGCAGATCGGCGAGTTCTCATTTATCCTCGCAGGCCTTGGCACCGCGCTCGGTGTCTTGCCGGATCTCGGCCGCGAGTTGATTCTCGCCGGTGCGCTCGTGTCGATCATGTTGAACCCGTTCCTGTTCCATGCACTCGATCGCTATCAAGCCTACAGGGCCAAGCACGCGCCGCCCGAACTCGCGGCGCCCGAGCCGGACGATCCGGTCGTCAAAATCGATAAGTCGACGCTGACCGGGCATGCGGTTTTGGTTGGTTACGACCGGGTTGGTCATCGCATCGGCGACGCACTCGAAAGTCGCGGCATAGCGCTTTACGTCATCGACGAAAACGACGGCGCCGTTGCCAAGCTCAACGAGCGCAACGTCGAAGCCGTGGCTGGAAACGGCGTCGAACTGCTGCAGTATTCCAACATCGAGCAGGCAAGGTGGCTGCTGGTGGCAGTGCCCGACGGCTTCGAAGGCGGCCAGATCGTGGCTCAGGCGCGAGCCGCCAATCCGACGCTGCCGATCATCGCCCGCGGCCGCTCCGACGACGAGGTCGACCATCTGACGGCCTGTGGCGCAACTCATGTGGTCCAGGGACCGCAGGAAATCGCTGACGCAATGGTCGTCATGGTAACCTGATAATAAATGCCTTGAGCCGTTGGGCTTGACACCTCGCGCGCGGTCCACGACATGCGGTCACGCGGCACCAGGCGGCGCGCGTTGCGCCGTGCTACGCCCACCAAAAGCCGAAGACCCGCTGAAGTCATGGAGACTGCATTGTCCAGCGCCGCCGTCACGACCCCCGCCGAATGGGCGCCGCAGAAAGCAATCTGGACGGCATGGCCCGCGAACGCCGACGAATGGAACGGCGACCTCGAAACGCCGCGGCGTGACGTGGCGGCCCTCGTACGCGCGCTCAGCGTGGCAGGCAATAAAGTTCGCATCCTCGCCAACGGCCCTGAGGCCGAGGCGACTGCACACGCCGCGTTCTCAACCGACATCGCCGAAGTCATCCCGGCCAAGTACGGCGACATCTGGCTACGCGATACGGGTCCGATTTTCGCGCACGACGGCGCAGCGCCCGTCGCCCTCCGTTTTGCGACCAATAGCTGGGGTGGCAAATACGATTTGCCGGACGACGCGACCGTGGGCGACGACATCGCTCGCTTAGCGAAAACGAACGTCCGCCGCTTTCCGTTCGTGCTCGAAGGCGGCGCGGTCGATCATGACGGCCAGGGCACCATTCTAACGACGCGACAGACGCTGCTGAATCCCAATCGCAACGGATGGTCCAACGCGGACGCGGAAGCGGCCCTCACCGAAGCCTTTGGTGCGAAAAAGATCATCTGGATCGACGAAGGACTTCAGAACGACCACACCGATGGTCACATCGATAACATCGCCCGCTTCGTCGCTCCGGGTCGCGTTGTCTGCCAGGCGCCCGCCGGTCCCGATGACCCCAACGCTGCGACGCTCGACGCGATCGCTGCAACACTTGAACGCGAAACCGATGCAACCGGCCGCAAGCTCGAAGTCGTGCGCATTCCGGGCGTCGGACTTTACCGCAATGCTTTGGGCGACATCTCACCGGCCTCGCATATGAATTTCGTCATCGCCAATGGCGTCGTCGTCGTTCCAATCTATGGCACCGAAACGGAAGCCGCAGCGCTTCAAGCACTGCAAACCGTCTTCACCACCCGCGCCGTCGTCGGAGTATCTTCGCGCGGCCTTCTTGGATGCGGCACAGCGGGCGGCGGATCTTTTCATTGCATCACCCAGCAGGAGCCGGCCTGATGTCGAAGCGGACTCGTGAGATCACCGTCGGAGCGATTCAAACCTCCTACGGACATGATCTCGAAGCCAACATCGCCAAGACCGAGCGCCTCGTTCGCGACGCTGCGAAGAAGGGCGCGCAAGTCATTCTGCCGTCGGAACTGTTCCAGGGCATCTACTTCTGCACGCGCCAGGATCCGAAATGGTTCGCAACGGCTCACGCGGCCGCCGAGCATCCCTGCGTCCTGAGATTCAAGGATCTCGCCAAAGAACTCGGCGTCGTCATTCCGATCTCGTTCTTCGAGAAGGACGGCCCGCGTTATTACAACAGCATCGCAATTGCCGACGCTGACGGCACGATCCTTGGCATCTATCGCAAAAGCCATATTCCTGATGGCCCGGGCTACCAGGAGAAATATTACTTCCGTCCTGGCGATACCGGCTTCAAAGCCTGGACGACGAAGCATGGACGGATCGGCGTCGGCATCTGCTGGGACCAGTGGTACCCGGAATGCGCACGCGCAATGGTGCTCGAAGGCGCGGAAATTCTGTTCTATCCAACCGCGATCGGATCGGAGCCTTACGACTCGACACTCGATACCCATCTGCAATGGCAGCGCGCCATGCAGGGCCACGCTGTTTCAAACGCAATTCCGGTCGTTGCAGCCAACCGCCTCGGCGAGGAAGACAACGACGGCGCGCGTCAGAAATTCTACGGCCACTCGTTCATCGTCGATCACACAGGCGAAGTTGTTGAGTCGCTCGGCGCGACCGACGAAGGCACTCTCGCGCACACCTTCAATCTCGATGAGATTGCGAACTACCGCGCCGACTGGGGTTTCTTCCGCGATCGCCGCACAGACCTCTACGCAAAAAGCATCATCTAGGATCTGATGGAAAACTCAGGAGCCAATTCGCGAATTCTTTGCTAGCCTGCCGTTCACAACTGATGAGACCTGGAGTCCCCCATGAAGATCAGCGCACGAAACGTCCTCAAAGGCACAATCGTCGACGTCGTCAAAGGAACGACGACGGCTCACGTCCGCATTGATGTTGGCGGCGCAATCGTAACCGCGTCGATCACCAATGAATCGGTTGATGACCTCGGCTTGAAGAAGGGCCAGACCGCCTCTGCTATCATCAAGTCGTCGGACGTTATGGTTGCGATCGACTGATGAAACACAATACCGTTTGCGCGCGGATCATCTGCGCAGGTTTGTTCGCCCTTCCGCTCAGCGTCGGCACGTTTGCTGCCGAGCCGGGCGGCTGCGCGTCATTTGCCTGGCCCGTTACAACGGAAATCGAATGGTTGAAGGCGTCCGACGCCGAGCCCGCCGCGTCCGGTGCCACGCTTGCCACCTTGCCGGGCAAAGCCATCGCGCTGAGCCTCGTGCCAATTGCAAAGGCGGGCTTAACAGCGGCGGATTCCGACAAAGCCAAGGACGCGCCAGCGGACGCCTTGGGCGGTGTCGTGCATTTTGCAGGCCTGTCAGACGCAGCCACGTATCAAATCTCGCTGCCGAAGAAGGGCTGGATCAACGTCGTCCAGAACGGCAAAGCGCTTAAGTCGTCGTCTTCACTCAGGCAAAACCGATTGTGAGGGCCTGCGAAAGAGTGTCCGCTTTGAGATTGCGCCCGGCCCCTTCGCGGTCGAATTGAGTGGCTTCGGCGAAGACGCGATCAAGTTCACGATCCGCCGCGCCGAGTAGCGGAGGATCGAATTTGATCCCGGATCGGGCCGGAGTTCAGGCCTTCAGGCCGCGGAGGGTTGCTCTGCGGCCATAACGCGGCCTTGAAACGTCCGTCAAACTTGACCCGACGCCCCCGCTCCCCTCGCGAGAGGGCTAAGGTGCGCCATCACGGCCAATCTCGATGGCATCCCCAACGGCGAACCCATGACCCGCGTTTCCGTAAACCGCACGCTGACGCGCCTTTACTGGCTGCTGGCGATCGTATTGATACTTTTGCTCGCGTCGAAGTTCGCCGAAGACGTCCCCGGCCTGCCGCCGTTCGTCATTTCCGCAGCCAACAAAATCTACGACTTCATGCGCGATATGTCGTTGCTGATTGCCACCGGCGGCGTCGCCTACATTTCCAACATTTTCCAGAAGCGCTCGAAGTTCGTCGAAAGCCTCGAAGAGGAATGGCGCAACATCGTCCGCACCAAATCGCTGCTGCTCAGCACCTGCGAGAAGCCTTATCTCGCGACCGATGACTATCTCGCGGCCTTCTACAAGGTCAGCGAAACCATCGACACGATGCGCATCGTCTACCGCAACGCGGGCGAAACCGGCGGCCTGATCGGCCTCTACCCCTATGCCCCGCTGCACGACATGCGCCGGGCGCTTGAAACGCTCGATCCGCGCCGCACGGCGGGCGAAGTGACGATCGAGCAAAAGACCCTCGTCCGCGACGCGATCCTCCAGGCGTTCTATGCCCTGCGCGAAACGTTCCTCGAAGAACTGGACCTCGAAGAGCCAAACCACCCTCTGCTGATTTCGGGAGCACGGCGCCTGAAGACCGCTGGGGCGGACGTGTCCGCTCGCGTGATGGAAGAAAACCAGCGCCGCCGCTTGGAGCGCGATCCGACGTCCAGACCGGACTTGGACACCTTTTTGAACGGACTTCGGGCCAACGAGCAGGATGAGCGCCCCCGGAGCTGACCCTGCGACAGATACGCCGCAGGGCGCGTCTCGCACGCGCGCCTAGCCGCGCACCCATTGGCTGTGCTAGTTGCCAACCCTTATTGCGCCGCAGCAGCTGGCGCTTCTGAATTCGGGATAAAGATGGCAGCCCTTCGCAACATCGCGATCATTGCACACGTCGACCATGGCAAAACGACACTCGTCGACGAACTTCTGAAACAGTCCGGCTCCTTCCGCGAGAATCAGAAGGTCGCGGAACGGGCCATGGACTCCAACGACATCGAGCGCGAGCGCGGCATTACCATTCTCGCCAAGTGCACGAGCGTCGAGTGGAAAGGCACGCACATCAACATCGTTGATACGCCGGGCCACGCCGACTTCGGCGGCGAGGTCGAACGCATCCTCAACATGGTCGACGGCGTCATCGTTCTGGTCGACGCTTCGGAAGGCCCGCTTCCGCAGACGAAATTCGTCGTCTCCAAAGCGCTGAAGCGCGGTCTCCGCCCGATCGTCGCCATCAACAAGATCGACCGCCCCGACGAGCGCCACCTCGACGTGCTCAATGAAGTCTTCGACCTGTTCGCCAATCTCGACGCCACCGACGAGCAGCTCGACTTTCCCATTCTCTACGGATCCGGCCGCAACGGCTGGATGGCGCGCGATCCTTCGGGTCCGCAAGAAAACCTCGCGCCGATGTTCGATCTCATCCTCGATCACGTGCCGCCGCCGGCAGTCGACGACGGTCCGTTCCGCATGCTTGCGACGACCCTCGACGCCGACCCGTTCCTCGGTCGAATTCTGACCGGCCGCGTCACATCGGGAACCGTCAAGCCGAACCAATCTCTCAAAGCCCTCGATCGCGACGGCAACGTGCTTGAGCAGTTCCGCGTGCAAAAAGTGCTTGCGTTTCGCGGCTTGGAAAGAAGTCCGGTCGAATCCGCTGGCGCTGGAGACATCATCGCACTGGCCGGAATGAGCTTGGCGAACGTCGCCGATACGTTGTGCGATCCTTCTGTCGAAGAGCCGCTTCCCGCGCAGCCCGTCGATCCGCCGACGCTGTCGATGAACTTCCGCATCAACGACGGCCCCTTTGCCGGTCAGGAAGGCGACAAGGTTCAGAGCCGCGTGATCCGCGACCGCTTGCTGAAGGAAGCTGAGCGCAACATCGCCATCCGCGTTGTTGAAAATGAAGACAAGGACAGCTTCACCGTCTCCGGCCGCGGCGAGCTTCAGCTTGCAATTCTGCTTGAGAACATGCGCCGCGAAGGCTTCGAGCTGACGGTCTCGCGACCCAAGGTCGTGTTTGAAATCGATCCCGAATCCGGGCAGCGCCTCGAACCCATCGAAGAAGTCATCGTCGACGTCGACGACGGATATACCGGCGTCGTCGTATCGAAGCTCTCCGAGCGCAAAGGCGACTTGCTGGAAATGCGCCCGTCAGGCGGCGGACGCACGCGCATGGTGCTTCATGTTCCGACGCGCGGCCTGCTTGGCTATCAGGCAGAGCTGCTGTCGGACACGCGCGGCACTGGCATCATGAACAAGCTCTTTCACGCCTACAAACCGTTCAAAGGCGACATCGCCGGACGCCGCACAGGCGTGCTTATTTCGAACGGAACAGGCGAAGCAGTTGCTTACGCGATCTTCAATTTGCAGGACCGCGGCCCCTTCATGGTCAGCCCGCAAGATCGCGTCTACGAAGGTATGATCGTCGGCGAGCACTCGCGCGAGAATGATCTCGAGGTCAACGTTCTCAAAGGCAAGAAGCTCACGAACGTCCGCGCTTCCGGCAAAGACGATGCTGTGTTGCTGACACCGCCGATGCGCCTCACGCTTGAAAAGGCAATGAGCTACATCACCGACGAAGAGTTGGTGGAGATCACGCCGAAATCGATCCGCCTGCGGAAGCGTTGGCTCGATCCCAATGAGCGCAAACGTCAAGAACGCAAACGTGAAACGGAACGCGGCGCAGCTTAATGCGCCGCCGTGCCTCATGAGTGAGTCTCGCTAGGGAACTTATAGAAACACGTCGGGAACTTGTTCCCGCTCCATGTGTTAAACTTCGAACCCTACCGAAGGAGACCTCCATGAACCGTTCTGCAATTGCAGCTTGTGCTTTGTTCGCTCTGTCTGCCCCTGCGTTCGCAGACACACCACTCAGCGATGAGGAAGCGAAAAGCGCAACCGCAGCGGCTGCAGCCTGGGGCTGCGAAGGCGGCAAGTGGGAAAAGGAAACCGAAGGCACCGGCGTGTATGAACTTGACGACGCCAAGTGCAAGGACGGCCGCAACTACGACCTGAAGTTCGACAAGGACTTCAAGTTGATCGTCCTCTCGGCTGACTAATCTCTCCGACAGTCATTTTCGCGGGCGGTCCCAATCGGGCCGCCCGTTTTGTATCGCGTCCAGCCACTCTCTGGATTTGACTTCTCCGGGCTGCTTTGTTTCTCTTTTGACAATCCAACTGAATCGGCCGCTGGGCCATTGCCCGGCGAGCGCCCAAGGCCAGCTCCGCTTCCATGACCCAATTTTCCGGATGGTAGCGTGATCGCTTGGCCAAAAGACGTGACGCCCACTCCCGCATTCGAGCGCGCGGCGGCTTTTCTTGAAGAGCGCGGCGGCGGCAATCTATTCGTGACGGGACGCGCGGGCACCGGCAAATCAACCCTGCTGAAAGCGCTCCGCGACGCCTATGCCGAACGCATGGTTGTTCTGGCGCCGACCGGTCTCGCCGCGATCAACATCGGCGGACAGACGATCCATTCGTTTTTCGGATTTCCACCGCGTCTCGTGCAGGAAAGCGACATTCGCCGGAGCCGCAACGGCCGCGTGATGCGCAAACTCGAATACCTCGTCATCGACGAAGCATCGATGGTCCGCTCCGACCTGATGTGGGCAATCGACAAAGCACTGAGAGTAAATCGCGGACGCGCGCGCGAACCGTTCGGCGGCGTGCGAATGCTGCTATTTGCCGATCTGCATCAACTGCCGCCTGTCGTGCAGGAACCCGAAGTCCTGACGCACCTGATCGAAACCCATGGCAGTCCCTTTTTCTTTCGCGTGCCCGCTCTGCAGGAAGGACCTGGCACGGCACTGCTGGAACTCGAACAGATCTTCCGCCAGACGGATTCAAGCCTGATCCGTGTCCTTAACGCCGTCCGTGACGGCAACGTCAGCGACGAAGATCTCGCTTTCATCAACAAACGCGTCAGCCCGATCCGAACGCTTTCGGAAGGCGAACCTTATGTCATCCTGACCACCACCAACGCCGCCGCGCGCCGCATCAACAGCCGCTATCTCGCAGCCCTCGAAGGGCCCGTCCAGCGTTTCGACGCGACGGTAACCGGCGACTTTTCAACCACCGTCGAACCGGCCGAAACAGCACTTGAACTCAAGCCCGGCGCCAAAGTGATGTTGCTGCGGAACGATCCCGACAAGCGTTGGGTGAACGGAACGATTGCCCGCATTTCTCGCCTCACACACAATCAGGTGTTCGTTGAGATTGGTGACCGCGAGCATGAGGTCGAACCCGCCGCGTGGGAACATCGGCGTTACGCCTTCGACCAAGCGTCGGAAAAAATTGTCGAGACGGTCGCCGGCACCTTCAAGCAGTTTCCGCTGCGCCTCGCTTGGGCTCTCACGATTCACAAGGCGCAGGGGCTGACGCTCGACAAGGTCTATGTTGATCTGGGCGGGGGAACCTTCGCGCATGGCCAGACTTATGTAGCTTTGTCGCGGTGCCGGACCCTCGAAGGCCTCGCTCTGGCCCGTCCGCTAACCCGCCGCGACGTCATGTTCGATCCAGAGGCACTTGGGTATCGTGATGTATTTCCGAGACTTGCAGCTGCACATTGAGTCGCAGACTCCGTTTCGCAAATGCGAAGCGTGGGGTAGGGACAAACCTGCCCAGAAGAGTTAATATAGGACTATAGTCGAGACATAATGTCTTAAAAATCGGCTTCCGCAGACCGCTTTTTGGAAGGCACCGCAAAAAACATATTGCGCTGCACAACGGACTGAGCTATATCACGGGCATGGTTTCGCCGCAGGGCGTCCACCCGCAGCATTCAAGACACAAGCCGCTTTTCAGAGATTAGGAGTGTCCCCCATGAACGACGTCTTCACCCGTCAAGTCCAAGACTTTACCCGTCAGGCTCAAGAGATGTTTACCGCTGGCAAAGACGCCAAGGTTCCGGAAAACATTTCGGCTTTCGCAGAAGACGCGATCGCTAAGTCGCGCGACGCGTACCACAAGTTCGCTTCGCTCGCGAAAGACAACGCCAAGGTCGCTGAGGAAGTCCTCCTGACGACGCAGGCTGGCGCTAAGTCGATCAGCGAGAAGATCGTCGCCAACACGTTCGCAAACACCGAAGCCGCTTTCGAAGCTGCTCAGGCAATTGCTCGTGCACGCACGTTCCCGGAAATCGCCCGTCTCCAGGCCAACTACTGGCAGCAGCAGTTTGCAGTCGCCGGTTCGCAGTCGAAGGAACTCTTCGAACTGTCGAGCAAGGTTACGAAGCAGGCTCTCGAAACGGTTGGCGCCGCGACGACGAAGTCCTTCGACCAGTTCAAGAACGCCGGCTGATTTCGACGCTCCCGCTCTGCGGGGGCTTCGTAACGGGGCACTCCACGACGTTACTCGACGCGAGGCTAATATTGCCTCGCGTTTTTTATTGCCGATCCCTCGATACGAGAGATGCACAAAGCTCAAGTTGGCGCTAGACTGCGCCCATGTTGAACCAACGTCTCGATGTTTCAGTCCGACATGCACTCCCGAGCGACGCTTCGGCACTCGCCCGCATTTTTTCCGAATCCTGGCGCCTTGCCTACACTGGCATCCTCCCCTCCCAGCATATCGAGCATGAGATCCTGCGGCGCGATCCCGCCTGGTGGCGGCGCACGATCTCGACCGAACGCAACCTCATCGTGCTGCAGCATGGCGAGTTCGTCGTCGGTTACGCGTCCTGCGGCCGCGCCCGCGGCGGGCGGCGCGATACCGGGGAAATCTATGAGCTGTATCTTGCTCCCGTTTACCAAGGCTTTGGCCTCGGAGAGCATTTGTTCGAGACCTGCCGCGCCACCCTGGACGACCTTGGGTTCGAACGCCTCGTCGTCTGGGCTCTGACCGAGAACGAAGGCGCGCGCAATTTTTACCTTCGATGCGGCGGCCGCCCCGGCCGCAGCTCGTGCATACGCACCGGAAAAGTCATCACCACACGCATTTCCTACGAGTGGTAAGAACGACGCCCTTGTGACACGGCAGCGCCCCCTCCAGGGTGCGACTTAAGCTCGGTTGTACGGGATGGCGTTTCGCTGCATTCCATCGCTCAAGCACACCACCAGAAACATGAAGAAGGCCAGCCATGCGTCTCGACGCGATCAAAGTCGGCATCACGCCCCCCGAAGACATCAATGTCGTTGTCGAAGTACCCGTCGGTGGCGAGCCGATTAAATATGAGATGGACAAAGCATCCGGCGCGCTCGTCGTCGACCGCTTCCTCTACACGCCAATGCGCTATCCCGGGAACTACGGCTTCGTACCCCACACCCTCTCCCGCGACGGCGACCCGATCGACGTTCTCGTCTGCAATACGCGCGCAATCGTCCCGGGCGCGGTCATCAATTGCCGGCCTGTCGGCGTCCTGGTGATGGAAGATGACGGCGGCGGCGACGAGAAAATTATTGCCGTACCGTCAAGAGCCCTCACGAAGCGCTACGACTCGATCAAAACCTTCACCGATCTGCCGCCGATTTCGCTGGAACAGATCGAGCACTTTTTCGCCCACTACAAAGACCTCGAACCCGGCAAGTGGGTGAAGATCAAGCACTGGGGCCATGTCGACGAAGCCAAGTCGCTGATCGTCGAGGCGATGGGCCGCGTCTCGGGGCAGAAATCCCCGGTTTAAAGCGGTCGCGCGAGCGCTGAAACACTCTGAACAGACAATTTCAGCGCCGCCAGCCTTCCTCTCACCCGGTAGCATTGCTATATCGGCTCGCCGGGGTTGCCGGTTCACGACACGAATGGAGCAGCAATGAAGATTGCCGTCATGGGCGCGGCCGGCCGTATGGGTCGCGAACTGATCTTGGCGATCGCAGCTGAGCCCGGCTGTACCGTTAGTGGCGCAACCGAAAGCGCTGGCTCTCCGGAGCTTGGCAAGGATGCGGGCGAGCTCGCCGGCACCGAACGTCTCGGCGTAACCGTCACGAGCGACGCGGCCGCTGTCATCGCCGCCGCCGACGCCATCGTCGATTTCACGGTTCCGAAAGCCAGCGTTGAATTCGCGCGCCTCGCCGCGCAATCGCGCACCGCGCATATTTTGGGAACCACAGGTTTCGATGCGGCAGGCGAGCGCGCAATCGCAGACGCTGCGAAGCAGACAGCGATCGTCAAAGCCGGAAACATGAGCCTCGGTGTCAATCTGCTTGCCGCGCTGACGAAGCGCGTCGCGGCCGTGCTCGGGAACGAATACGACATCGAAATAGTAGAAATGCATCACCGGATGAAGGTCGACGCGCCCTCCGGAACGGCGCTTATGCTCGGAGACGCGGCGGCTGCCGGACGCAACATCGGCCTTGAAGACCATTCCGTCCGCGTCCGTGACGGGCATACGGGCGCACGCAAACCCGGAGACATCGGGTTCGCCACCTTGCGCGGCGGCAATGTCGTCGGCGAGCACACCGTTTATTTCGCCGGGCCGGGCGAACGGATCGAACTCACGCACCGCGCCACCGACCGCGGAATATTCGCCCGCGGTGCCGTGAAAGCCGCCGTCTGGACGAAGGACCGGCCGCCCGGTCTCTACAGCATGGCTGACGTTCTCGGGATCTGATCGACGTAGAAACACAACGCTGAGGTAATAACTGACTGCGATATGACAGACGCGCTCACAGACAATATCCTCGTTCTTGTTCGCCATGGCGAAAGCGAATGGAATCGCCTCAACCTTTTCACCGGTTGGCGCAATCCAGATCTCACCGAGAAGGGTGTCATCGAAGCACGCGTCGCAGGCCGCATGATCCGCGACCATCGCGTCAAATTCGATATCGGCTTTACGAGTTCGCTCAAGCGCGCCCAGCGCACACTCGACATCATCCTGTCCGAACTTCATCAGACGGATCTTCCCATCATTCGAAACGAGGCGCTCAACGAACGCGACTACGGCGAACTGTCCGGCTTGAACAAAGACGAAGCGCGCAAGAAGTGGGGCGAACCGCAGGTGCAGCTCTGGCGCCGCTCGTACGACATTCCCCCGCCCGGCGGCGAAAGTCTGAAAGATACGCTCGCGCGCGTGCAGCCTTATTACGACAAGGCGATCTGGCCGCAGATTACGCAGGGCAAGAACGTCATCATCACCGCGCACGGCAATTCGCTGCGCGCACTCCTCATGATCCTCGAGGGCTTGTCAGGCGACGAAATCCTGCAGCGCGAACTCGCGACTGGGGCCCCCATTCTCTATCGCCTCGGCGCCGACGGCCGCGCCATCGACCGCAAGGATCTGCTGCCCGCGCGATCACTCGCGGCGCCACCGGAAGATCGCATCATTTAAAAGCTGTCTGAGAGGGGGAAACGCGAGATGGCTTTGGAGGAATTGGGGCTCGACTCAGACCGCGAGAACATGAGAACGCGCGACCGGCTCGTCGGCGTCTATATCGGCATTCTCGCCGTCATCCTCGCGATTTGCAGCTTAGGCGCCAGCAACGCCGATCAAGACTCCAATCGCCAGAACATCGCCGCTTCGAACGTCTGGGCCTTTTTTCAAGCCAAGAATGCGCGCCGCCAGGCTCTCCGGCTGCACGTTGACGAACTCGACATCCGCTTGAAAGCGACGCCGGGAATGCCCGAAGACGTCCGCAAACTCATCGAAGCAAAAATCAGCGACTACAAAGAGCAGGACAAGAAGCTCACGTCCGATCCCGTAAGCGGCGAGGGCCTCGACGAACTCTTCAATAAGGGCAAGGCGCTCGAGGGCGAGCGCGATGAAGCGATCAAACGCGGACCGTATTTCGATTACGGACAAGCGCTGTTGCAGATCGCAATCGTGTTGGCATCCGTGGCGATCATCTCGGGCGGAAACTTCCTGCTATTTGGCAGCTTCCTTCTCGGTGGGTTGGGAATCCTCTCGACGGTCGGCGGCTTCACGCTGGCCTTCCCCTTGCCGTTCGCGGGCTAGGCACGGCGCACCCCGCTGTGCCACATCCCGCACATCACGCCGCCTTCACCGTGACATGCGCCAAAGTGTTCTTTTTTCCCTGAGCCGCTTGCTCGGCGCGGGTCGGAGGGCTAGCACTCGGACCACTCCATTCCTCCGCAGCCCTGCCAGAGGCTTTCCTCCATGACCACACACGCGCTTCTTCTCCTTCCAGGTGACGGCATTGGCGTCGAGACCATCGCCGAAGTCGAACGCGTGATCGCGTTCTTCAACGCCCGCAGCAACACAGCGCGCTTTGAAATCGATCGCGATCTGGTCGGTGGTGCCGCCTATGACGCGCACGGCGTGGCGATCACTGACGCAGCGATGGCCAAGGCCGAGCGTGCCGGGGCCGTCATTTTCGGCTCGGTCGGTGGACCGAAGTGGGCCGGCGTTCCCTATCAGCATCGCCCGGAAGCGGGTCTTCTGCGCCTGCGCAAGGATCTCGGTCTCTTCGCCAACTTGCGCCCGGCAATCTGCTATCCGGCCCTCGCGGACGCATCGAGCCTGAAGCGCGAACTCGTCGAAGGCCTCGACCTGATGATCGTGCGCGAACTGACCGGCGGCGTTTACTTCGGAGAGCCGAAGGAAATCGTCACGCTCGAAAACGGTGAAAAACGCGCCGTCGATACGCAGATCTACAGCACGCATGAAATCGAGCGCATCGCCAAGGTCGCCTTCGACCTCGCCCGCAAGCGCGGCGGCAAGGTGCACTCCGCTGAGAAGCACAACGTCATGCGCACCGGCGTCCTCTGGAAGGAAGTCGTGACGGCCGTACACGCGGCTTACGCGCCGGACGTGCAGCTTGAGCACATCTTGGCTGATAACTGCGCCATGCAGCTCATTCGCAATCCGAAGCAGTTCGACGTCATCGTCACCGACAATCTCTTCGGCGACGTGCTGTCCGATGAAGCCGCGATGATGACGGGCTCGCTCGGCATGCTGCCGTCCGCTTCTCTCGGTTCAGTTGATCCCGAAACGGGCCGCCGCAAAGCACTTTACGAGCCGGTGCACGGCTCCGCTCCCGACATCGCAGGCAAGGGCCTCGCCAATCCGATAGCCACCATTGCCTCCTTCGGCATGGCCCTGCGCTACTCCTTCGATATGGGTGCCGAAGCCGATCTCGTGGATCAGGCCATCGCGCGCGTGCTCGATAAGGGGCTTCGCACGAGCGACATCATGCAGGACGGCATGACCAAAGTCGGCACGAGCGGCATGGGCCAAGCGATCGAAACCGAGCTCAAGGCACTCGCGGCCTAAGCCCACAATCCGCGTTCGCGCCTTCCGGCTGGCTCTCTCTAAGAAGGTCGGAAGGTCGGAAGGCGCAACCGAAAACTCGACCATCAAACCGACGGTTCGTCCCGGCACGCGCTTGGGCGGCCTTGGATGGCTCCCCGCGCCGTCCAGCGTGGTTTGCCACCCGGCGGACCCGGCGCCGCTTCCTCGGTGCGGGATACGAAATAGAACTCGAAGCAGTTGGTATCGACACGCGCCACCCGGTAACAGCCGCCGGACGCGTCAGACTGGTAGATCGTGCACAGCGTGCCTTCGGTGGCGGACCAATGGCCCGTCATCGTCACCCCGCGCTCGATGTATGTCAGCCGCCCATCGCGATCATAGCGCTCCGTAAACGCCCGTCCGCTGGCATAGCGGCCATCGATCGTCGTATCGGCGAAATGCTCGGTTATCTCGCTGTCGGTCAGCCAAACGGTCTGCACCGCCTGCGCCCGCTGGCTCAACCCAGCGCCAACAAGCGCCAACGCAAGAAAAACGGCAGCTAGTCTCGGCAGCATGGCATCCCTCGCGATCACTGTGATTGGAGCGCCAAATGGTGAATAGAATGTGACGCGTGACGCTGGCGACACCCGCGCTGACCTTGAATCTCGAACCCGGGCCGCGTATGTGATCGAACCGGAACTATGCGTCGCGCGGATCGGACGTCCGCGCACCCCGGCAATTCAAGGACATGCACTTATGGGCTACAAGGTCGCCATCGTCGGCGCTACCGGTAACGTCGGCCGCGAAATGCTGAACGTGCTCGCGGAACGTAATTTCCCGGTTAGCGAACTCTATCCCCTCGCCTCGCGCCGTTCCATCGGAACGGAAGTCTCCTACGGCGATAAGGTTCTCAAATGCCGCGACCTTGAGACGTTCGACTTCAAGGGCGTCGACTTCTGCCTCATGTCGGCCGGTTCGACCGTCTCGAAGGAATGGTCGCCGCGCATTGGTGCGCAGGGCACGATCGTCATCGATAACTCGTCGTGCTGGCGCTACGACCAGGACGTGCCGTTGGTCGTGCCTGAGGTCAACGCCGACGCGCTGGCTGGCTTCACGAAGAAGAACATCATTGCCAATCCGAACTGCTCCACCGCGCAGCTCGTCGTCACGCTGAAGCCGTTGCACGATGCTGCAACGATCAAGCGCGTCACCGTCTCGACCTATCAGTCGGTGTCAGGTGCGGGCAAGGACGCAATGGACGAACTCTGGCAGCAGACCAAGGGCAAGTATGTGCCCGGCCAGGAAGTCGAACCGAAGAAGTTTCCGAAGCAGATCGCCTTCAACTGCATTCCTCACATCGACGTCTTCATGGAAGACGGCTACACGAAAGAGGAATGGAAGATGCTGGTC
Source organism: Hyphomicrobium methylovorum (assembly GCF_013626205.1). NCBI lineage: Bacteria > Pseudomonadati > Pseudomonadota > Alphaproteobacteria > Hyphomicrobiales > Hyphomicrobiaceae > Hyphomicrobium > Hyphomicrobium methylovorum. Next base: position 1,632,234 of record NZ_QHJE01000001.1, on the reverse strand, counting down.
GAGACGAAGAAGATTCTCGATCCCAAGATCAAGCTCACGGCCACGTGCGTGCGCGTGCCGGTGTTCGTCGGCCATTCGGAAGCGGTCAACATCGAATTCGAAAAGCCGATTTCATCGGATGAGGCCCGCGAGATTCTGCGCTCGGCGCCTGGCATCATGGTTGTCGATAAGCGTGAACCCGGCGGCTACGTCACGCCGGTCGAGTCGGCTGGCGAATTCTCGACGTTCGTGTCCCGCATCCGCGAAGACGCAACGGTCGAGAACGGCCTCTCGATGTGGATCGTATCGGACAACCTCTTGAAGGGCGCCGCCCTCAACGCGGTGCAGATCGCCGAAACGCTCATCAACCAGCGTCTTGTGCGTCAGGCCGCTTGATACGTTTACGGCGCCGGATCGTCAGATCGGCGCCGTATGAAAGCATCGCTAAATATGCTGCGAGGCTGGTGGTGACACCAGCCTCAATACTTTGCCTTCCCGTCAACTTTCGTCTTCGTCCGACCCGTCGCCTGAACAATCGCGTTCAGGTTTTTGACGAAACGATCGCGATCCGAAGCGGACAGCGTCGAAAGCAGGCGCTCGTCGACACGACGCGCCAGCGGATCATGGCTCTTCAGCGTCTTAACGCCGAGCTCCGTCAGCTTCACAGCGTAAGCTCGCGCATCGTCCCGCGTCCGTCGCCGCTGTAGCAAACCCTTCTTCATCATCCGCCGCACCACGTCGGCGAGCGTCGAACGATCGATACCGGTCAACTCGACAAGCTGCGTCTGGCTCAAGCCCTCGTTATTGGCGACAACCACCAGCAACGCATACTGCCGAGGTGTCAGCGTCTCGCCTGCAGTCTCCAGCTGAAAAAGCTCCGCCGCGCATTGTCCTGCCCGATGCAACAAATGCAGCGGCGAACGCTCCAGACGGTTGTTCGGAGAATCTCGTCCCATTCATGTGCCCCACACGTTTCGCTCACGCGCCCAGAATCCCTGCGAGCACCCGCCCGTCCCGCAGGTTTCGCAAAGTGAAACGCTTCTTTTGAGAAGTTTTCCTTCAGCTCAAAAACACGATGAGCAGCATCTCGTCTAGTCGAATTTCTATTCTACAAGAAAAAAAATCTAATGCGCAAGGGAACCCGACGCATACTGATAAACGCCAAGTTAAATACGTAAAATACACTTACAATTATCTGCTTCCTGAGGTTGAAAGCTCATATTTTTTCAGTATCCCAACTTGTGCTAGCGCAAAAACAAAGGTGATCGGCATAATCGCGAACACCTTGAAGGCGACCCACGTATCGGTGGTGCACGTCCGCCAAACCACTTCATTCAGCCCGGCGAGAAACACGAAGAACAGCGCCCAGCGCACGGTAAGAATGCGCCAGCCTTCCTCTTCCAAACGCATAACGTCGCCAAATACGATTTTGAGAAACAGCCGGTTGGCCAAGAGCCCGCCAAACAGAATGGCAGCAAACAAGCCGTTCACGATCGTCGGCTTCACCTTGATGAAGTGATCGTCCTGCAGCCATAGCGTCAGCGCGCCGAACACCATGACAAACACGCCGGTGACCAGCGGCATCGTTGCGATCTTGCCGAGCAGCGACCACGACGCAATCAGCGACACCACGGTCGCCACCATAAACGCCGCGGTTCCGGCGAAGATGCCGTACTGACTGTTCGCGAAGAAGAACACCACCAGCGGCCCAAACTCGATCGCCATCTTGAGGAGTTGCTTGCGATCGAACTGCGGCCCGCTGTTCTCCTCGGCCTCGGCGCCGGACGGTTTGTCTTGCTCGCTCATAGCCGCTCAGCCTCGCTCTTGGGACGGATCGGGAATCCGATATTTCTGAAGGTGCCGCGTCATGACCCAGGCATAGAGTCCCGTCACCGGCAGCACGATCGCAACCTTGAACAAAATCCAGACGTTCACGCCATTCATTTCATGTCCGAACAGGTTGTAGAACTGATCGTCGTGATAGACGCGGCGCACATACTCATTCGCGATGGCTGTCAGGAAAAAGAAGATCGCAAAGCTCCAGGTGAACTTATTCCAACCTTCGTCGGTGTAGTGGAACGTCTTCTCGAAGACATACTTGAAAAAGTTCTTCTTCAGCCAAAGGCCCGAAACCAGGAACGCACCGAACAGCGCGTTGAAGATCGTCACCTTGATTTGGATCCACATCGGATCCTGCGTCGCGATCGTGAGCGCGCCAAACACCACCGTCACGGTCGATGCGATGAGCGGAAAGATCGGCGGGCGGCGGAACATATAAAACATCACCGCGATCGCCATCACGGTCGTGACAATCAGCGCCCACGTGCCCGCGTTGATGCCGTAGAAGGCATTTATGACGAACATCGTCACGAGCGGGCCGAACTCGCTCAGCAGGTTGATCGTCTGCTCAGCATTGAAGGGAAACCAGCGCTTGCGCGCGGGCCTGTTCGTGGTCGTCCCCATGTTGGCGTCTTGCGTCATTCGAGCCTCAGTTCCCCTCGTCATCTCAGGTGCCGGCAATAGCCTGCGCGAACTCACCCGCCGCGAATGGCTGCAGGTCGTCCACGCCCTCCCCAATACCAATGGCATGCACTGGCAAAGCAAACTTCTCCGCAATAGCGACCAGAATTCCGCCGCGCGCGGTGCCGTCGAGCTTCGTCATAACCAACCCGGTGACACCCGCGCGATCGCGGAACACCTCGACCTGCTGCAGCGCATTTTGCCCGGTGGTCGCATCAAGCACGAGAACGACGTCATGCGGAGCAGTTGAATCGAGCTTTTTTAGAACGCGGATGACTTTTTCAAGTTCTTCCATAAGTGCTTGTTTGTTCTGGAGCCGACCTGCGGTATCGAGCAAAAGCACATCGGCGCCAGAGGCTTGCGCGGATTTCAGCGCGTCATACGCGAGCCCCGCGGCGTCACCGCCAACCTCGCGCGCGACAACTGGACACCCCGTGCGCTCGCCCCAAACCTTGAGCTGGTCGATCGCTGCAGCGCGAAAGGTATCGCCCGCCGCCAGGACCACAGACTTACCCTCGGCCCGAAGTTTCTGCGCAAGTTTGCCGATCGTCGTCGTCTTGCCGGTACCGTTCACGCCCACCATCATCACGACGTGCGGCTTGCGCTCTGATGAAATCGATAAGGGCTTCGCCACCGGCTGCAGCACGCGCTCAACTTCGCGCGCCAGAATCCCGCGAACCTCTTCGGGCGGGATCCCCTTTTCAAAACGGCCCTTGCCGATGGCCGCCGTGATGCGCGACGCCGTCGCGATGCCAAGATCCGACTGGATCAGCAGATCTTCGAGATCGTCGATCGTCTCCGCGTCGAGCTTCTTCTTGGAAAACAGATCCGTGATGCCGGTCGTCAGCTTCGACGACGTCCGGCCGAGGCCAGATTTCAGCCGTTGAAACCATCCGCCAGACGCCGCTGCAGGAGCAGCGGGGACGGTAGCCGCCGGAGCGACAACAACGGCTTTCACCGGCTCAGTCGGCGTCACCGTCTCTGCGGGTGTATCCGCGGCAACTTCCGGCGTCTCTTGCGCCGGATCGGGAGCCGTCGAACGTCCGACGCCAAGAAGCCGCCCGAACAATCCCTTCTTTTCACGCGGTTCCGTCACTGCACGGCCTCACCCATCAAGCGCGTCGCCGTTTTGCCGGTGATGCGCGCTCGAACTACGGCGCCAACGCGGTACGCGTTGAGACCTGGCATTTCAACTTCCGCAAATTGCGGCGTGCGTCCTTTGCCGCCTTTTTCCATCAGAATGTCGGCGACCTGGCCAATTTGCCCAGAGAAATAATCCCCGAGCACCCGCTCACCTTCAGCACGAAGCCGCATCGCACGCTCTTTGATTACCGGACCAGGAACACGCGGCATGCGCGCCGCGGGCGTTCCCTCGCGCGCTGAATAGGGGAAAACGTGAAGGTAGGTCAAACCGCACTCATCGACGATACGTCGCGAATTTTCAAACATCTCATCCGTTTCCGTCGGAAACCCTGCAATCAGATCCGCGCCAAACACGACGTCTGGTCGAAGCGCTCGAGCGTCTCGGCAGAACGCAATCGCTTCGGCGCGGCTATGGCGGCGTTTCATACGCTTGAGTGTCATGTCGTCGCCTGCCTGAAGCGACAAATGCAGATGCGGCATAAACCGGTCTTCCTCGGCAAGCGCGCGCATCAGATCGGCATCAACTTCCACCTGATCGATGGACGATAGCCGCAGGCGCGCAAGCTCCGGCACATGCTTCAGAACCTGGCGCACGAGCGTTCCGAGCGTCATCTCGCCGGGAAGCTCTCGCCCGTAGGATGTAACATCGACGCCGGTCAATACAATCTCTGCGTAACCGTTCTGGACCAGCCGCCGCACCTGATCGACGACGGCGCCAGCCGGTACGGAGCGCGACGGGCCGCGGCCGAATGGGATGATGCAAAACGTGCAACGGTGATCGCAACCGTTCTGAATTTCGACGTAGGCCCGCGTCTGCGATCCAAATCCGTCGATCATGTGCAGAGCCTGCTCACGCACGCGCATGATGTCGTTGACTTGCACCCGCGCGCTCGTTTCCGTTGAAAGCCCCGCGAATGTTTCCGCCCGCATCTTCTCCGCGTTGCCGATCACATGATCGACCTCCGGCATAGCCGCGAACCGCTGCGCTTCCGTCTGCGCCGCGCATCCCGTCACGATGATCCGCGCGTTCGGCTTATCGCGCCGCAGCCGCCGGATTGTTTGCGCGGCCTGACGCACCGCTTCGGCGGTAACGGCGCAAGTGTTGACGATGATCGCATCGTCGAGCCCCGCTTCGCGCGCGTGTCGGCCCATCACCTCCGACTCATACGCATTGAGCCGGCAACCGAGCGTTATGACTTCTGGATCACGCATGACGTGAATTTCGCGTGTGCAATGTAGTACCTATGCGAGATGAAGCCGAACGCGTGAGCATGCGCTGATGCCGCGATTAAACCGCTGCGGCCAACTTCGAAAGATCGATAGCGCCTTCGTACTCGAATTCGACCGGTCCGGTCATGAGAATATGATCGTCGGGCCGCCACTCGATAGTAAGCGATCCACCCGGCAGCATCACATTTACCTTGCGATCGGTCAGCCGCTTGCGCGCCGCCGTCACCGCACTTGCACAAGCCGCCGATCCACAGGCCTTGGTGAGGCCCGCTCCGCGTTCCCATGTCCTGACCCGCAACGCATCGCGCGACAACACTTGCGCAAGCGATATGTTCGCTCGCTCCGGAAAGATCGGATGATTTTCCAGCAGCGGTCCGAAGCGCTCAAGATCGTAGGCCTCGACGTCATCGACCCAAAAAATCGCATGCGGATTGCCGACATTCACGACAGACGGCGAATGCAGCACGGGATCATCAATCGGACCAACCTGCAGCTCAATCGAGCGCGTATCGCGAAACTCTTCTGCGAGCGGAATATCCTGCCAATCGAACCGCGGCTTCCCCATGTCGACCGTGATCGCGGTTTCGTCAGCGACGACTGCAGAAAGCCGCCCTGCCCGCGTCTCAACCGCGAACGTCTTGCCGCTGCCCGCGCGCTCCAGCATCCAGGCGACACAGCGCATGCCATTTCCGCACGCACCAGCCTCCGATCCATCCGCATTGTAGATGCGAACGAACGCCTCGGTGCCGGAGAGCTTTGGATCGTGCAGCACCATGAGCTGGTCGAACCGCGACCCGCGATCCGCGGCGATCGCCGCCGCTTCGCCCGGCGCAAAAATCTTCGAGCTGCCACGCAGATCCACGACGACAATCTCGTTTCCGAGGCCGTTCATTTTCAGAAAGGGAAGGGGCGGGGTCGGGCTCATGTCGCCATATATGGCGAGAAGCGTTGCAATTGACAATTCGCTGCGGCCCCAGAGCGAATTTCTTGTAATCCCATGGCTGCGCCACCGTAAATCGGAACAATCGTCAGCAACCCGCCGTTAGCCGATCATCCCCACGCCTTCCTTGAGCCCAACGCCTTTTTTGAGACCGCAATCGCGAGCAGCCGCATGGCCCTACCTCCCGCCCGTCAATCTCCCCTGCGCGACCGCCCCCGGTCACTGCTTTTCCGCGTTGCCTATGCCCGCGCCCGGCCGTGCTACTGCTACGGCTGCATCTGCCTCACGCGCGAAGAACGCCGCTACGAACGCCGCGTATTCCGGCTGGCCCGCGCATGGAGCCGGGCATTGAAATACGAAGCCGATCGCCTCGCGCACGAACGTCTCAAACACGCCTCCTGAACACGACAATCTCTGGCTGTGGCGTGCACCCCACGCGGCCGAGATTTCGATTGGCGCCGCTTGTGACCCGCTAAAAATGGGCGCACATCTTCCTGCGCGTCTATTAGGGGAAACGGCCGCCAATGATCGCGCTCGCTCGGCTTGTCATCGGGATCGCGGTTCTAGTTTGCCTCATCGCAGTCCCTGCCGAAGCGGGTGATTTGCTGTACGCCGTAAAACTCGGCGCACTTGCGCACGATGTTCCCGATCTTTGGAGCGGCTTCCAAGTCGAACACGACACGGTCGACATCAATATCGAAGCGCAGTTCGCGGCCGCCTGGGCGCTTCCCTGGGGTGCGATCCGCCCCGTCATCGGCGGCACGATCAACACCCGCGGCGACACCAGTCATGCCTACATCGACGCCCGGTGGCAGGGCGACTGCCCATCCGGCCTGTTTTTCGGCATAGGCCTCGGCGCGGCCGTGCATGACGGCGAGACCGGCGGCGTCAATGCCGATCCAGACAGCAAATGGCTGGGCTCACGCGTGCTCTTCCATATCCCCGCCGAAGTTGGCTATCACCTTGATGAGCACAACGATCTCTCGGTCTATTTCGAGCACACCTCGAACGCCTACACCCAGAAATACAACGAGGGCCTGGACCGCATTGGTGTCCGCTACGGATACCGCTTCTAGGCACGTGTCGACCGGGCCCCGTTAACCGCTGTTAACCCTCTTGGGCAGCCTTGGGCGGGGGAAAACCGGCGACCGGGCGCGCAATTGACTTTCCGCCCTCCTTCCCGCATATCCACGCCATTCCGACGGCCCTGAACCCAGAGCCGCCGCCCTGCACATGGCCAGAACTGGTCCGGGAGGCAGGGGGGTTAACATCCGGCAGCGCGTGGCGCCCCCGGGTGCGTTCGTGTTTTGCGCGGTCTTGAAGGAGCAGAGTGACGACATCACCTCGAAAAAATGCCGCCCCAAGCGGGCAGCCAAGTGATCTCGGCATAAGCGGATAATATGTTTCAAAGCCTCTCAGACCGACTTTCTGGTGTTCTCGATAAGCTGACGCGCCGCGGCGCGCTCACAGAAAGCGACGTCGCGGAAGCAATGCGCGAAGTTCGCCGCGCGCTGCTGGAAGCCGACGTGGCGCTCGACGTCGTCAAAGACTTCACCGAGAAGGTCAAAGCCAAGGCTATCGGCTCGGAAGTCCTGCGCTCGGTCACGCCAGGCCAGATGGTCGTCAAGATCGTCAACGACGAACTCGTTGCGGTTCTGGGCTCCGAAGCGGACCCGATCGACCTGCGCGCCACTCCGCCCCTCGGCATCCTGATGGTCGGCCTGCAAGGCTCCGGTAAAACCACGACCACGGCGAAAATCGCTTACCGCCTGACGAACCGCGACCGCAAAAAAGTTCTTATGGCGTCGCTCGACACACGCCGCCCGGCTGCGCAGGAGCAGCTTCGCGTTCTCGGCGAGCAGACCAACGTCGCAACGCTTCCGATCATCGCCGGGCAAACGCCGCTGCAGATCGCGCGGCGCGCTGAAGACGCTGCAAAGCTCGGCGGCTTCGACGTTATCATCTACGACACCGCAGGCCGCGTAACGGTCGACGACGAGTTGATGGATGAGGTTCGCGACGTCAAAGCCGCAACCCATCCGCACGAAGTACTGCTCGTCGCAGACTCGCTAACCGGCCAAGACGCGGTCAACACCGCGAAAGCATTCGATGGCCGCATCGGTGTCACCGGCATCGTGCTGACCCGCGCCGACGGTGACGGACGCGGCGGCGCCGCGCTTTCGATGCGCGCCGTCACCGGCAAGCCGATCAAGCTGATCGGTACCGGCGAACGCTGGGACGCACTCGAAGACTTCCACCCAGGCCGCATTGCTTCGCGCATCCTCGGCATGGGCGACGTCGTCAGCCTCGTCGAGAAAGCCGCACAAACGATCGACGTCGAAAAAGCGACGAAGATCGCCGAAAAAATGAAGAAGGGGTCGTTCGACCTCGAAGATCTTTCCGAGCAGCTCAAGCAGATGCAGAAGCTCGGCGGCATGGGCGGCATCCTCGGCATGATGCCGGGCGTCTCGAAAATCAAAGGCAAGATCAACGAAGCGGGCCTCGACAAGAGCCTCGTGCACCAACGCGCCATCATCTCTTCGATGACGCCGCAGGAGCGCCGCAGCCCGAAAGTTCTCGACGCCAAAAGGAAGCGGCGCATCGCGGCCGGATCCGGAACCAAAGTCGAGGACATCAACAAGCTTCTGAAGATGCACCGTCAGATGGCGGACATGATGAAGACGATGGGCAAGAACGGCGGCATGCTGAACAAGTTTCTCGGCCGCACCGGCGCTGGTCCTTCGGAAGCCGACATGCAGTCGATGCAGGCCGAACTCGCCAAGATGGATCCCAAGGCGCTGGAGCAATTGCCGCCAGAACTCAAGGATCAGGTGGCTAAAGGACTGGGCGGCTCACTGCCGTCCATCGGACGCGGCCTTGCCGGTCTTGGCGGCGGACTTCCCAAAGGATTACCGGGCCTCGGCGGCTCACTACCGAAATTCCCAGGGCTGCCTGGGAAGAAGAAATAAACGCATACGCATACACAGAACAAACTGATCATCAGGAGAAACGAGAATGGCCGTAAAAATTCGTCTTTCGCGCGGCGGCGCCAAGAAGCGCCCTTACTATTACGTCGTCGTTGCACACGCCACGAGCCCGCGTGACGGACGCTACATCGAGCAGATCGGCACGTTCGATCCGATGCTCAAGAAGGACGATCCCAACCGCGCGAAGTTTCTCGAAGACCGCGTGAAGCATTGGATCAGCGTTGGCGCGCAGCCGACCGATCGCGTGCTGCGTCTGCTCGACGCGCAAGGCCTCGCAAAGCGCACGCCGTCCAACAATCCGAACAAAGCAAAGCCGAAGAAGAAGGCTCAGGAACGCGCCGCCGCTGCCGAAGAAAAGGCAAAGGCAGCAGCAGAGGCCGCCGCAGCACCGGCCGACGCCACCTGATCGAATTTTATTACAATTGCAAATGTAACCTCTCGGATAACTTCCGAGGGGTTTTTTGCATTTAACGACCCAATTGGCCCGAGACTTGGAGATATCGATTCAAAAGGATACTATCCAAAAAGGATACGGAATTGACTCGGACCCAGGACATTTACGGGCTATATGAAATAGCAATTCGAAAAAGCCCCACATCGAATAGGCCAAAGCGATACGTTATTATCGCATGTCGCGGCGGGCAGTTGTTCGGAGCCGATTACAGCGGTCGTATATATAGCGGCAAACTGAAGCGCGGCAGCAGCCTCAGTGCCGTATGTGAGCAGCCCCGCTGGAGATCGCCTCAAAGTGTGGGAACGCCCGCCTCGGTCACGAGAATTCCGATTTCTGGTGAAATCGATCTTTCCGAACCCAAACAAAATACACGGGAAGCACGATAAAATGGCAAATGAACAAAAGGCCAAACTCATACTTCTCGGCGAAATAACGGGCGTGCATGGAATTCGCGGCGATCTAATGGTTCGCAGCTATACCGACCCTTTAGACGCAATTGCGACATACGGTCCGCTTTTGGATGGAATGGGGAATAAGAAACTTTCGCTCACCGTCCATCGCGTGACGGACAAAGGCATCGTCGCACGCGTCGAGGGCATCAAGGACCGCACGGCCGCGGAGGGCCTGCGCGGCACGAAGCTCTATGTCGAGCGCAGCCAATTGCCGGAAGCCAGCGCGTCGGAATTTTATCATGCCGATCTCATCGGCCTCAAAGCGCTTAATCCGGATGGGTCCGCGCTCGGCGAAATCGTATCGATGCAGAACTTCGGCGGCGGCGATCTTCTGGAACTGAAGCCAGCCAGCGGCGCGCCGTCAGAGTTCATCCCCTTCGAAACTCAGTGGGTGCCCACGATCGATCTCGAACAGCGCACCGCCGTCATCATCATACCCACCACGACAGGCAATGATGAAAACGACGAAGGCGAAGTCGACGCTTCGAGTGACGACGAAAATTGAAAGTCGTGCCTCGCGCCGTTGCTACACCGGCAATCCGCGCGCCAGCTTCGGTAACTCACCCGTTAGTCCGGCAGCTTCGGCCAGGATCGTTTTCTTGACCGCTCCAAGCCGGTCAACAAGTCCCAGCGCAGCCCCACGCCCAGCACGCAGCATCATATCGTCGACGCCGAATACCCGATTGATTCCGTCGTAAATCGACGCCGACATCAGAGAGTCAAACCGGCGCCACCGCTGATAACGCTCGAGATGCACGCCATCTCCGAAATCGCCACCGACACGCGCCGCATCCGACAAAACTTCAATCAAAGCAGCCGCATCACGTAACGCAAGGTTCACACCCTGCCCGGCGACGGGATGCACACCGTGCGCCGCGTCACCCATCAGCACAAACCGGCGCGCGATGAGCGCACGCGGAAGAACAATATCGAGCGGCCAAGACTGACGCGGCCCGGCAAGCGAAACCGCACCAAAGCGTCCGCCGATGCGCATATCGAGTTCGGCCTGGAAAGCCGCGTCGTCGAGGGCGAGCACACGCTCCGCATCGCTCCGCGCTGCACTCCAGGTGATGCACGCGCGATTGTTCTGCAGCGGCAGAATGGCAAACGGTCCACCCGGAAAAAAATGCTGAATCGCAACGCCGTCATGCGGCTCGCTGAATGCGACGGTGGCCACGATGCCCGTCTGCTCATAGCCATGCCCGACGGTCTTGATGCCCGCGGCGTCGCGCAGTTTCGACGTCTTTCCGTCCGCCGCCACACAGAGCGCCGCCTCGATCACGCGGCCATCACGCAAACCGATCCGCGCACCGCGCTCACCGAGCGTCAGCGTCTCGGCCTCCGCCGGTGCGATCCACGTAATCGACGGACGATCGGCAATGCTTGCGCGCAGCGCTTCGCTCAACACCGAGGCCGGGACCATAAAGGCCGCCGGCTCTCCGCTCTCCGTTTTAGCGTCGTATGTGAGGCGCGTTTGCTTGATGCCGTCCGAGACAACCGAATCCGAAATCTCGATGGACGTCAGCGGCTGCGCGACATTTGCAATCGCGCTCCACACGCCAAGGCTATCGAGCGTTGCCTTTGCACCGGCCCAGACGGCAAACGCCCGGCCATCGTTGATCGGTGCAGCGGGCGCCGCGGAACGATCCACGATAGCGATCCGAACATCCGGTCCGAGCGCCTGCAAAAGCCCGCGCGCCAACGCGAGGCCAGCGAAACTGCCCCCGGCAATCGCAACGTCATATCTTGTGGTATCAGCGCCGCCTGGCACGTGGCATTACCTCAACTTGCATTTCACGATATCGGTGCCAGCTTAGGCGGTCCGACGCGCACTGTCTCCGCCTGCCGCAGTCCACCCCGAACGAACCGGAACATCGATTATGACCGCAACGCCCGCTCCCGGCCGCTCGGCTCTCGATACGCTGCTGGCAACGCTGACGCTCGAACCGCTTGAAGACAACCTTTTTCGCGGCCCGAAGTCGAACGAAGGCTGGCAACGGGTATACGGCGGGCTCGTTCTAAGCCAATCCCTTGTCGCCGCGGCGTTAACGGTCGACCCCACGCGAACCATCCACTCGTTGCACGGCTACTTCCTGCTCGCGGGCGATCCGAAGCGCGAGATCATCTACGATAGCGAACGCATCCGCGATGGCGGCAGCTTCACGACGCGCCGCGTCCGCGCGATTCAGCACGGGCAGGCCATCTTCTCGATGAGCGCCTCGTTCCATAAGACTGAAGACGGCTTTCAACACCAATCGGCGATGCCGGAGGTGCCCTCGCCGGAATCCTTGCCCAGCGCCAAGGATCTCATGACGGGCATGATGGCCAATCTTCCAGAGAACATGAGCGCCTATTGGCGCCGCGAGCACCCGATCGACGTCCGCATCGTCGACCCCTCGCGCTACATCAGCCGCCGCCCGCAGGCCGCCGCCCAGTCCCTATGGCTGAAAGCAAACGGAACCCTGCCGGACAGCCCCTACCTGCACCAGGCCGTCCTGGCCTATGCGTCGGATTTCACGCTGCTCGACACCGCGCTGATTGCGCACGGGAAGCTTCTTTTCGACAGCGACGTCCAACTGGCGAGCCTCGATCACGCGATGTGGTTTCATCGCAGTTTCCGGGCCGATGATTGGCTTCTGTACGTCCAGGACAGCCCCAGCGCCGATGGCGCCCGGGCCTTCTGCAGGGGCTCTGTATTCGATCGTGAGGGCCGCTTGATCGCGTCCGTCGCGCAGGAAGGTTTGATGCGCCGCCGCGAGACCGCCTTCATGCTGAAATAATATGCACACCATTTTCATTGCATAATTTTCAAGCATAAATCGCGCTCATCGCGCCCGCCCAAAATTCCAAGAATCTATTTTCTATATTATATTTCAATAGCTTGCTGAGATATCTCTCAGTTGGCACGCGATTTGACTCCCTCTTAACGTTTCGTCGCCCAACCGCGCGGCGGAACCGTTCGTCAGGCACCCGGCAATGGCCGGTCCAAAGAGGGGACGCTCATGAAGCTCATCACTGCGATTATCAAACCGTTCAAGCTGGAAGAGGTGCGGTCGGCTCTCACGGACCTCGGCCTCCAAGGGATGACGGTCACCGAAGTCAAAGGCTACGGCCGCCAGAAGGGCCATACGGAAATCTACCGCGGCGCCGAATACGCCGTCAGCTTCCTGCCCAAACTCAAGATCGAGGTCGTCGTCACGGCCGGCGAAGTCAACAAGGCGCTCGCTGCGATCCAGCGTGCCGCGAAAACCGGTCAGATCGGCGACGGAAAAATCTTCGTGTCGCCCATCGAGAACACCGTGCGCATCCGCACCGGAGAAGTCGATGACGACGCACTCTGACCCCACCCCACCGAGCTTTCATGACATCAATCAGGGAGAACACCATATGAAGTTCAGAAAGATAGCGCGATGCGCAGGGGTGCTAGGGGCCCTCGGCGCGATCGCGTTGGTCAGTCCGGCTTTGGCTCAGGAAGCCGCTCCGGCAGCAGCACCCGCTCCAACGCTCGATAGCGGCGACACGGCATGGATGCTGACATCATCCGTCATCGTGCTGATGATGAGCTTGCCAGGACTGGCGTTGTTCTACGGCGGCATGGTCCGCAAAAAGAACATCCTCAACACCTCGCTGATGGTCTTCGCGACCGTCTGTCTGATGTCGATCATCTGGACGTTCTTTGGTTATTCGCTCGCCTTCACGGATGGCGGCGAGATGAACGCCTACATCGGCGGCCTGAGCAAGGCCATGCTGGCAGGCGTCACCAAGGACAGCCTGCAGGGAACGATCCCGGAAGCGCTGTTCGTCTTCTTCCAGATGACGTTCGCAGCCATCACACCGGCACTCATCATCGGTGCCGTTGTCGACCGCATGAAGTTTTCGACATTGCTCGTCTTCATGTGCCTTTGGCTCGTGATCGTTTACCTCCCTGTTTGCCACTGGGTATGGGGCGGCGGCTTCCTGAGCAAGGACGGCGTCCTTGACTTCGCAGGCGGCACAGTCGTGCACATCAACGCCGGTATCGCCGGTCTCGTGGCGTGCATCATGGTCGGACGCCGCAAGGGCTACGGCCACGAAAACATGATGCCGCACAATCTCGTGCTCACGATGATCGGCGCCTCGTTGCTGTGGGTCGGTTGGTTCGGCTTCAACGCGGGTTCTGCCGTCAGCGCAGGAACCTCTGCATCGATGGCCGCGCTCGCCACCCAGGTCGCGACGGCGGCAGCAGCTCTCGGCTGGATGTTCACCGAATGGCTGATCCATCGTAAGCCGACGATCCTCGGCATCACGTCGGGTGCGGTTGCTGGCCTCGTCGCCATCACGCCTGCAGCTGGCTTTGTCGATGCCAAGGGCGCGATGCTCATCGGCCTCGCAGCAGGCGTCGGCTGCTATTTCGCAGCGACGACTCTCAAGAAGGCCCTGGGTTACGACGACAGCCTTGACGTCTTCGGCGTCCACGGCGTCGGCGGCATCATCGGCGCACTTCTCACCGGCGTCTTCGCCGTCAAGGAAATCGGCGGCACTGCCGGCGTCCTGGAAGGCAACGCGGCGCAGTTTGGCATCCAGGTCTACGGCGTTCTGGCCACCATCATCTGGTGTGCGGTCGCGACGTTCGTGATCCTTCTGGTGCTGAAGGTCATCATGGGCTTGCGCGTACCGGAAGACGTCGAGATCGAAGGTCTCGATGCTCGGCTCCACGGCGAAACCGTTCCGTAACGCACAAATCCAACGCGGTCGCATTCGCAAATCGGATGCGGCCGCGCTGCCCGCCCTCCCGAGCACGCATCTCGACAACACGTGCTCAACTTGCCCGGCGCTTTCCCAAGTGCCGGGTTTTTTATACGCTCAAACCGCTATGACGATATCGCTGCCACGATGAAGGTTGCACAGCATACGTCGCAAATCGCTGGCACGAAGAGCAACGCACCCTTCCGTCGGCGTAAATCCCTCGCGAGCAACATGAATGAAGATCGCACTGCCGCGTCCACGCACGCGCGGCACATCGTTGTATCCAAGCACAACGATAACGTCGTAAAGCCGATCCGCGCGCCATAGCGGTTCCGTGCTTTGCGGATACGGCAGCGAAACACGGCGATTGTAGTTGCGATCATTGACGCTATCGCACCATCCATCCATCTTGCGGATGGCCCTAACCGGCAAACCCGAGCGCGGCCTTTTGCCATCGGGCCGGTAAAAAACGCTGAGCAATCGAAACCGCCCGCGCGGCGCAGCGCCATCGCCTTCGCGCTTGATCGCCCGAATTCCGCCGGTCCCAAGCGCACACGGCACCAAATTCGTGCCAAACTGCAAATATCCGCGCTGCGCGGACGCATTCAGGGCTCTAACGATGAGCCGCCCCGCCGTTCGTTGTTGGTGTTCCGGCTTGGGACGGATCATCGGAACCGCCAATCCTCTTGTCTGTTCGCCATCAAAGCCTATGTTGCCCTCGCACGCGATGCTAGTGTTTGGCGTTGCGAACGACCGCAAAAGAAAATGGAGTTTGATCCATGAGCACGGCCCGCAAGGTCCTCCTCGTAGACGACGATGAAGATCTCCGCACCTCGCTGAAGGATCAACTGGTCTTACACGACGAATTCGAAGTTTCCGAAGCGGGCACGGCCAGCAAGGGCATGGAAGCCGCAAAAGCCGGACGGTTCGACCTCGTCGTTTTCGATGTCGGCCTGCCGGATATGGACGGTCGCGAAGCCGTCAAGCTGCTCCGCAAATCCGGATTCAAAACGCCGATCGTCATGCTGACCGGCAATACCTCCGACGCCGATCAGATCCTCGGCCTTGACGCCGGTGCCAATGACTATGTTCTGAAGCCTTTCAAATTCGCAGTGTTTCTCGCACGAGTGCGTGCTCAGTTGCGTCAGCACGAGCAGAGCGAAGACGCCGTATTCGCGATCGGCCACTACACGTTCCGTCCCGCATCGAAACTTCTCGTCGATCACTCCGGCAACAAAATCCGGCTGACCGAGAAAGAAACATCGATCCTGAAATACCTCTATCGCTCAGGCGACAAGGTGGTATCGCGCGATGTGCTGCTGCACGAAGTTTGGGGATATAACGCGGGCGTGACGACACACACGCTCGAAACCCACATCTATCGCCTGCGCCAGAAGATCGAGAAAGATCCGTCGAACGCAGAGCTCCTGATCACGGAAAGCGGCGGCTACAAACTCGCGCCTTGACGCGCGTGTTGCGCACGCCGCGCGATGTAGTCTCTCCACACGCCATCCAAGTCCGTCCACAGGCCGACACCCTTCGATTGGTTATGGGTGTCTCTCGTCGCGCAGTTGGTGTATGAAGTGCGCGGCCCGTATGGCTTCTGTTTCGTTGTGTTTGAGTCCGGTTTTAGTCATCCATGGATTCACCCAATGGCGATAGAAGCCCTGGTCAAACCATTTTTAGCGCTTCCGATTTTTCGCAATTTGAAGCCAGCACAGCTCGAAGCGATCGTGAACAGTGCTGAGCGCATCGTGTATCGTCCGGGCGATATGATCGTTATGGAAAATCACACAAGCGAAGCGGCAATTCTCGTTGTGTCAGGACGGTGTGTGCGATTGAGTGAAGACGCGGAGATGCGGGAAGACATCGTTCCGGAAGGCTCGCTGATTGCAGAGCTTGCAATGGTTGTCGAAACGGTTCACCCCGCAACGATCATTGCGAAGGATCAGGTGCGAGCGCTCAGATTGACTCGGGAAAAAATGCACGACGCGATGATGCAGGACCCAAGCCTCGCGAGGCATTTCTCGTCCTGCATACTTTCGCGATTACAACTGTTGGCTGAAGACCTGACGACGATCGATGCGGTGCTCGCGAATGCAGCCGACCCTGCACGTCTGCCACGCGTTTCTGAATTGAGCAGTCTTTCTCTATCCTGAGGATTACGACACCACGCGCAACGTCATCGGATTTTACAAACTGCGTCTCGGAAAAAATTCACGAGAGCACGCTGCGAAAAAAAATATCAAAGGGGTGCCTGAAAAGAGTGCGCCCAGTCCCGGGGGGAGGGACTGGGCGCTATGCGCTTATCGCGCTCGGTATCGGGAGGGAAACCGATACCAGAGGCGGCGTCTTCGGCTAGACGGGGGGCACTACCGAATACAGGGTGACGCCGCCTGCATGCTCATGAGTTAAGCGCAAAGCCCGCAAATTCAATAGGGGGCCTTTGAGGACTTCACGAAATTGTGATCGGCTACACAAAAATATCCACAGATTGCGCATTGCCAAGCGGCAAATACGCAACGGACTGATTTCGCTCACGAATCGTCAGTTTGGCGTCGTGCGATGCGGCCCAAGCGGTTGAATTTTAAATAAATTTCCGTCGAGATCGTCTGTTTGAACCAGACCCGACACTTCGATTCGCGTGTCCAAGCCCTGGGCGTCCGTCGTCACCCACTCCTTCAATTCCATCGTCGGCTTGGTCGCGATGAAGAGCTTGATGTGGCCCGGCGCGTCGGGATTTTTATCTTCGAGACCCAGCACGATCAGGTCGTCCGAGTGCTGCACCTCGGTGATTTTCGCATCGCGCAACAGATCGACGTCTTTGCGCAAGAGCAGCCGGAAAGGAGTCTGATCGATCGACACACGATCTTCGTTGTTCAGATCGAGATCCTGAATGGCTAGATTTTGACCATCGGAAACGATGACCTGGCGCGACGGCAATGCGTAGTCAAAACGGAATCGGCCTGGCCGTTTGACGAAAAATTTTCCGCGCATCCGCTTGTTCGCGGAATCGATCTGCACGAACGCACCCTTCAGGTTCGTCAGCGACCCAAAGTACGCGCTCACATCATGAACGAGTTTCGTTTGGCTATCGTCGAGCACGATGCCTTCGTTCTTGGCGGTGGCGACCTTTCCGGTCCATCCCTGCACGGCCGTCGCCTTGACGGCGGGCACTGATTTCAATGCTTCGCTTGGACCATTCGCATCTTCGGCCAGCGTGGCACCCCCGCAGAGAGTCACAAGTGCTGCGGTCGCCAAAAGGCGCTGACAAAATCTCATGCTTGATCCCATTGCGTGGCCCCCACAGCCCCCCGAACCCTCACGGGCTCAATTCGCAGATTACCGTTTCAACAAAGATTGCGTCGAGAACTTGGCAAATCAGCGTGCTCGTTGCCTGCCTAGCCCGGCAACCATCGAAATGGCAACTCAATCTGTGTGTCATCGGTGTGAGTTATCCGCGAACGCGACTACGCGGATGACTCTTCGCGTCAGGCAGCAAGAATTTCCCGCTTGCCCACGCTGTTCGCCGCCGAGATCAAACCCTCACGCTCCATGCGCTCAATCAAGTCGGCGGCGCGATTGTAGCCGATCGAAAGACGACGCTGGATGTAGCTCGTCGAGGCTTTGCCATCTTTGAGCACAATGGCAACGGCGCGATCATAGAGATCCTGATCGCCCCCTTCGCGTCCGCTCGGCGCAATCTCTGATTGCGGCGGCGCGTCGGTGATGCCTTCGACATAATTAGGCGGCGCCGCAGCGCGCAACGCATCCGAGAACGCAACGACTTCCTCGTCCGACACGAAGGCACCGTGTACACGCACAGACTGCCCCGCCCCGTTCGAATAGAGCATATCGCCCTGACCGAGCAGCTGCTCTGCGCCCTGCTCGTTGAGGATCGTCCGGCTATCGATCTTCGACGTGACCTTGAAAGAGATGCGCGTCGGGAAATTCGCCTTGATCGTACCGGTGATGATATCGACCGACGGACGCTGCGTCGCCATGATGAGATGAATGCCCGCCGCCCGCGCCATCTGCGCCAACCGCTGCACGGAACCTTCGACTTCGCGCCCTGCAACCAGCATCAGGTCGGCGAACTCATCGACGATGACAACGATGCGCGGGAACGGCTCGAGTTCCATCTGCTGCGTTTCGAAACGCGCCTGTCCCGACTTATCGAATCCGGTCTGAACCGTGCGAGACAGAATTTCGCCGCGCTTCTTCGCGTTGCGAACGCGGTTGTTGAAGACGTCGATGTTACGAACCGAGATTGCCGCCATGCGCTTGTAGCGCTCTTCCATCTCGCGCACGACCCAGTTGAGTGCGGCCACCGCCTTGTGCGGGTCGGTGATGACGGGCGTCAACAGATGCGGAATTCCATTGTAGACGGAAAGCTCCAGCATTTTCGGATCGATCATCAGCATGCGGCAGTCTTCCGGCGCGTGCCGATAGAGCAGCGAAAGCACCATCGAGTTGATGCCGACCGATTTACCGGAGCCGGTCGTACCAGCCACCAGCAGATGCGGCATGCGTGCGAGATCGACAACGACGGGATCGCCACCGATCGACTTGCCAAGACCAAGCGGCAACCCAGCGCCATCCGATTTGAACGTATCGGACTCAAGAATTTCGCGTAACAGAACCGTTTCGCGCCGCGCGTTCGGCAATTCCAATCCGATCGCATTCCGGCCCGAGACAACAGCCGCACGCACGCTTCCGATGCTCATCGAGCGCGCAATGTCTTCTGCAAGACCAATGACACGCGATGACTTCGTTCCGCGCGACGGCTCGAACTCGAACAGCGTCACGACCGGACCCGGCCGAATATCTCTCACTTCGCCCTTGACGCCGAAATCCGCCAGCACGTCTTCAAGCAGCCGCGCATTGCCGCGCATAA
The DNA here is from genome assembly GCF_013626205.1 of Hyphomicrobium methylovorum. NCBI lineage: Bacteria > Pseudomonadati > Pseudomonadota > Alphaproteobacteria > Hyphomicrobiales > Hyphomicrobiaceae > Hyphomicrobium > Hyphomicrobium methylovorum. The sequence continues at coordinate 1,612,907 of NZ_QHJE01000001.1, read as the reverse complement.
CCGTCTGCGAAAGTTCGGGCTTCGGTTTCGATGGGCCTGGCCGCTTGAACACATTCAGCGACGGCCGCTTCCATTCCGACTCCGCGCGACCGCGCACAAATCCACCAAGTAATCCGCTCGCTTTTGCGAGAGCTGCCTCAGGTGGCGGCGGAGGAGGAGGAGGCGAAGGCGGCTCCGCAGCGCGCGGCGCGGGGCGTGGTGTCCGAACCGGGGCTGCAATCGGCAGCGACTCTTCTAACGGCGCATGTGGCCGCGCATTCTTTGCCGATTCCGGCGCAAAGCGGCGTGCAATTGCGATGCTACTTGCGTCTGAGCCAAGATCCACTTCGATCTCGTCGTCAACGAAGTCTTCCAGGCCATCGTCGTCGGAGCGACGACGCTCGACCGTCTGCAGCCCGGCGGACAGGCTAGGTCTCGCCTTTGGCTGAGGCGCAAAAGTCTCGACGGGATCGTCGATCGACAACGTAGGACGCGAACTGCTTCGACGCTCGAACGCAGGCTCCTGGCGATCGGTTGCCGCCTCATGTTCGATGGACGGCTCCGCCAGCTCAAGTGAGTCGAATGACGAACGATGCACGCGAGCCGCAACAACGCTTTCCTTGGCCGCCGCCTGCGAGCGCGTAACCAGAGAACGAAGAGCACTCAAAAGACCCTTGATGAGAGACTCGCCCTCAAAGCCGATGGCCTTTCCAGCCATCTGCACCGCCGCCGCGCCGAGAATAACGCCCGCCGCCAATCCCGCGCGGTCCGCATTGATGAAGGAGAAGACTTTCGTAAAGAGATGCAACACGCCGTCGCCCAGCAGCCCGCCGTAGCCATGACGCAGCGGCCAACCCTCAAACAGAGGCAGCGCCGATATCGCTCCCGAAATAGCAAGCACAGAAAGCGGATAAAACCCGAGCTTCGTACGGCCGCCGGACACGCGCTCCGAGCGCAGCATCTCAACGCTCCACACCAGCGGGGCAACAAGCGCCAGCACCGCAGCAAAGCCCAGCATCTGAAAGAGAAGGTCGGAGATAATTGCTCCGACCGGCCCAGCGAAATTGCGCGCTGAGGCTGTCGTCGTGTGCGTCAAGCTTGGATCGAACACAGACCAGGAGACGAGGCTCGCCCAGATGGCGACCGTCGCGACGAGGAGCGCCGCGCCGCCGCAGCGGCCCAGCCAACCTAAAAGCCGATCTTCCAAGGACTGCGGAAGCAGCCGCTGGGGATCGATCCCTCGTGCATCAAGCGACATCGCAGCGAACGTACTCTTTGGACGCGGCACGAAAATCGTGCGTTCGAGCGCTGTCCAACCACTACGACGGACCGTTGAAGCGCGCGCCGATCATGCGCGCAGGAGCTACGGAATCGCAGCAGCCGGATAGGCAACTACGGTAACCTTGACGGGAGTGGGTTGCGATAAGGTTACCGGCCCAAGCAGAAAGCCGGATGACGTTGAGAAAAACGGAATATCTGGTGTTTCAGGACCAGAAAGTCGGCCGAGAGCCCGCAACTTTGGCCGAACATGCGTTGTGCCAGCACCCATAAGGGGCACGCAACGGCCGAACGCGTAGCAAAGCTGGATGAAAAAAGATCAGGGAGGCCGGGCAGGCCACATGGCCTGCCCCCGTAACCACCCGCACTTAGCCGACGCGGAAGACGGCTCCGGCAACAGAGCGTGCGCGCTCACGAACGGCGTTGCCGTCGTTGCCCGACTTAACGATCCATTTACCGTTGGCAGCACGTCCCGTGATGATGCCGACGTGATGCGGCCATACGACAACGGCTCCAACGCGCGGGCCGCTTGCGCGACCGTAACGCCGCCAGTTCGCGGCCAGATTGAATTCAGGACCGCCGCCAAGCTGGGTGCGCATCCACCATCCGCACCAAGCGCGCGGACGTCCACCACTGGCGTACCGGCGACCCGTGTGCTGGGCGTAGTGCCGCTGTCCACGGTACTGGTTTCCATATCTGCGATGGGAACTCGAGCGTGATGCGTAGCGGTTTGAATAACGATGTCCACGCTGCGAATAACGATTGCCACGTTGCGAATAGGCGCGGTTCGAATAGCGCCGCTTTCCATTCCAATTCGCTGGAGTGCCATGGGCCCGGGAATGTTTATACCCATGGGACGGATGCGCTTCGACGGACGGCGCGCCGGCAAGTCCTGCCAAAAGCGCTGCAGCCGCGAACAAGCTCAGTCGCATAGTAACTCTCCTTAACTGTCTTCACAAACGGCGCGCATCCAGCCGTCTAATGCGGCGAAAACAAGAGAGGATTCGCCGCGCGACATATCGTCATTCGCGGCCGCAACCGTTGCGAGCTGGGAGATTCGTTCTGGAATTTTCAGGGGTTAGTTGCGAGCAATCCGTATCCGGAAAGTCCGTTCGCTACCAATAAGCGAAAAAATTGTGAAGATTGAGAGCGATTTTATTCGTTCTGTGATCGGCTTTTGCCGAATACCACGTGCTTAATATCGATATAGATGCGGCGATCCTACACATCGAATGCGCATTGGCATTCATCCGGAATTCATATCGCAATTAGAGGGAACCCGAATGGAATATCGCCAACTGGGAGCGTCCGGACTAGCCGTTCCGCTCCTGAGTTTCGGAGCCGCCACATTCGGCGGAACATCGGAGTTCTTCAAAGAATGGGGCGCGACGGGACCGGCGGAAGCCCGTCGCCTTGTCGATCTGTGCCTCGATGCCGGTGTCACACTGTTCGACACCGCTGACATCTATTCGGATGGCGCTTCGGAATCCGTTCTTGGCGAAGCGCTGAAGGGACGCCGCGATAAGGTTCTCATTTCAACGAAGGCCACATTCCGCTTCGGTAATGGTCCAAACGCCGTCGGCTCCTCGCGTTTCCACCTCATCAAGTCTTGCGAAGACGCATTGAAACGCCTCGCAACCGATCACATCGACATCTTTCAGCTTCACGGCTTTGACGCGCGCACACCAGCGGAAGAAATGTTGTCGACGCTCGACCAGTTGGTGCGCGCCGGTAAGATCCGATACGTCGGCGTATCGAACTTTTCCGGCTGGCACATTATGAAGTCGCTCGCCGTGGCCGACCGATACGGCTACCCGCGCTACGTCGCCAATCAGACATACTATTCGTTGCTCGGCCGCGACTATGAATGGGAGCTGATGCCTCTCGGGCTCGATCAAGGGCTCGGCGCGATTGTCTGGAGCCCGCTTGGATGGGGTCGCTTAACAGGCAAAATTCGGCGCGGCAGTCCCCTGCCCAAAGTCAGCCGTCTTCATAAAACGGCCGACAAAGGACCGCCCGTCAGCGACGAGCACGTCTATCGCATCGTTGACGCGCTTGATGAAATCGCGAGCGAGACCGGCAAAACAATCCCGCAGATTGCGCTCAATTGGCTGTTCCAGCGCCCAACTGTTGCAAGCGTCATCATCGGCGCGCGCAGCGAAGCGCAATTGAAGGAAAACCTCGGCGCGATCGGTTGGAACTTGAACTCTGAGCAAATTAAAAAACTCGACGAAGCAAGCGCAACCACGAAGCCCTATCCATACTGGCACCAGGACGGCTTTTCCGAGCGCAACCCCCCGCCCGTCTAGCGCACGACAAGCAAAGTGGGGAACTCCGCCCACGGCCAATTTGTTGTGTTGGATTAAGCAACGCAAATACCGGGAGGCCACCGTGTCGCGTATTGCAGCAATGTCATGGGCCGCGGGATTGGCATTTTTGATTACGAGCCCCGCCGTAGCAGAAACGCGTTACGCGCCAGGCTTCGGACCGAATCCCGAATTGCCAGCGCCCCAATCGACATTCCTCCCGACGATGAAAGTCGCGCGCGCGACCGGCTGGCCAGATGGGGTGAAGCCCGCCGCTTCCGCCGATCTCACGGTGACGTCCTACGCATCGGGACTATTGCACCCGCGCTGGCTCTATGTTCTGCCAAACGGGGACGTTCTCGTCGCCGAAACAAATGCGCCAGAGCGTCCGAAAGACGGCACCGGGCTGAAAGCCTGGGTCGCTAGTCTTTTTCAGAAGCATGCCGGCGCCAAAGTTCCGAGCGCAAATCGCATAACACTCCTCCGGGGTTTGAAGCCCGACGGGAGCGCAGAGATGCGCACGACATTCCTTGAAAATCTGAATTCGCCCTTTGGCATGACGCTCGTCGGCAATACGCTTTACGTCGCGAACGCGGATGCACTCGTCAAATTCAATTATCGCCCCGGCGACACGCAGATCACGGCGCCGGCTGTGAAAGTCGCAGACCTTCCCGGCGGCCCGATCAATCATCACTGGACCAAGAACGTCATCGCCAATGCCGACGGAACGAAACTTTACGTCACCGTCGGATCGAACAGCAACGTCGCCGAGAACGGAATGGATGCCGAAGTCAATCGCGCGGGCATTCTTGAAATAGATCCCGCAACAGGCGCTTCGCGCCAATTTGCGTCCGGCTTGCGCAATCCAAACGGTCTTGCTTGGGAACCGGAAACCAAAAGCCTCTGGACCGTTGTCAACGAGCGCGATGAAATCGGTGACAACCTCGTGCCCGATTATCTGACGTCAGTAAAAGACGGCGCATTCTACGGTTGGCCTTATAGCTACTTCGGTCAGCACGTTGACGAGAGGGTCAAGCCTCAAAAACCCGATCTCGTCGCGAAGGCGATTCCACCCGACTACGCGATCGGCGCGCATACCGCGTCACTGGGGCTCGCATTTTCACCGGAGCATTCCGCACTTCCGGCTCGGCTGGCGCACGGCGCATTCATCGGCCAGCACGGATCCTGGAACCGCAGCGAATTGAGCGGATACAAAGTGATTTTCGTTCCGTTCGCGAACGGCAAGCCCAGCGGTCCGCCCGAAGACATTCTCACCGATTTCGTCGATAGCAAGAGTGACGCCCGCGGACGCCCGGTTGGCGTTGCGTTCGGCAAGGATGGAGCTCTGCTTGTCGCTGATGACGTCGGCAATAAGATTTGGCGCGTTGTGTCCGCCGATCGCAAGTCGAGTTCGGTGAAGAATCCAGTCGCCGTCGAATAGAGCGTTCGAATGAGCGAAAGCGTTCAGCGCACGCGGCGCGGATTGAGATAGAGATCCGCTTCCTGCCGCTCGATATCGGGCGTCACGACACCGTCGCGGATATCTCGCGCCATCTGCTTCACATGCTTCCGCGCCTGGCGATTGAACGCGATCATCCCGACGAACAACTTCAGCACCATGATGAGCCGCGGATCGGCATGATCGCCGCGCACCTTGCAGCGCCACTTCCCGCCAATCGTTAGGATCGCGCCATCAAGATGGCCAACGTGTTCGCCCCGGGCGTCGATCAGCGTGTAGTCACCGCCGATATTTATGAAGTCACGCCGCAAGCGATAGAACTTCGGCTGACCGCGCTCCATCAGAAAGAACGAAAAGTTTTCCGGCATGAACGGCCACTTGTTCGCGGAGCGTTCGAGATAGACGATGTAATCATCCGGACTGGTATTCACGGAATAGGCCGTGACAGGCAAGCCGCGCGCACCAAGCGTCTGCTGGATAGAGCGGCCCAGCATCAAGTCCATACTCGCGCGCCAATTGAGCGTTTCGGAAAAGAGCTTGAGCACGAGGCGCTTCTTCATGCCCTCCGCATCTTTCCAAAGCTCTTTGCGATATCCGAGCACGCCGGTGCGCTGCCCGTTCTCCACCACCTCCGCGAAGATATCCATATCGCTGGTGAACTGCCGCGACTTACCGCGATTGCGATCGCGCTTCCAGAAACCGAATTCGATCGAATTGAAATTCGTGAGCCAGACTTGAATATCGAAATCATGCCACTTGGTGCGCGCGGCCTTTGAAGCGTCCCCCGCTGACTTCTCGAGCTTCGAAACAGCAGTCTTCGCCGCTGTCGTCTCCGCCTTCTCTGTCTTCGCTTTCTCCAGCACTTCGGCACGTGCATCGCGCGCTGCTTCGGCAGCTGCGGCGTTCGCTTCTGCCACCAACGGATCTTTCTTCTGCGAAGACGCGGTCATATCGGAACCCCTGTCGTGCGCTTACGACGCTTCATGGCGAATCAGCGTGGAAGGCTAACACCGCCAATCAGGCTCCAAGTGGCGAAGAGAAATTTTGTGGTGGGAAACGCCTCAACGGTGACCGAAAATCGCTGAGCCGACGCGAACATGCGTCGCACCGAGCGCGATGGCAGCTTCAAAATCGCCGCTCATGCCCATGCTCAACGCGTCAAGTCCGGCTTCACGCGCCAGCTTCGCCAAAAAGGCAAAATGGACGGAAGGCTCTTCCTCGACCGGCGGAATACACATCAATCCGCGAATCGTGAGCTGCAGATCGTTGCGGCAAAAATCGACGAACGCCTTCGCTTCGCGCGGAAACACACCGGCCTTTTGTGCCTCCTCGCCCGTATTCACTTGAACGAATAGGTCGAGCCGGCGCTGCTGGCTTGCAACTTCAGCGGCAACCGCACGCGCAATCTTTTCACGATCGATCGTATGGATGGCATCGAACAGCGCCACCGCATCTTTCACCTTGTTCGATTGCAGCGGCCCGATGAGATGAAGTGTGACGTCGGGAAATTTGGAACGAAGACCGGGCCATTTACGTTCGGCTTCCTGAACTCGGTTTTCGCCGAACTGGCGATGTCCCGCTGCGAGAACGGGTTCGACAGCATCCGCATCGAACGTCTTGGAAACAGCAATCAACGTGACATCCGAAGCGCTCCGCCCAGCGCCTTTAGCCGCGTCCGCAATCTCGACTTTAATGCGCTTTAACCTCTCGGGCGCTGTTTCCTGGTATTCGTCGCCGGTCACGGTATCTCCTAAATCTACTCCTGACGTCTTTATACGCCCTTCGTATCAGGCCCGAGCGAACAAGTGTCGCAATTTATAAGGCCTATAGGGCACCTACATGCTGCATCTCGAATACAGAGGACACATTCATGCTGACACTCGCTGACGCCCGCCGCATCATTGACGCCGCAGAAAAGAAGGCCGCCGAAATCGGTCAGCCGATGAATATCGCCGTTGTCGACGAGGGCGCGAACCTCATTTCCCACATTCGCATGGATAAGGCCTGGATCGGTTCGATCAACATCGCAATCAACAAGGCTTTCACCGCGCGCGCGTTCAACATTTCGACCAAGGAGCTTGCTGAGAACAGCCAGCCCGGCGACCAGTTCTATGGCATTCATGTATCGAACCATGACCGCGTAATGATCTTTGCTGGCGGCATTCCGCTCAAGGATCAGCACGGTGTCGTCATCGGCGCGATCGGCGTATCGGGCGGAAGCGGCGTGCAGGATCAGCAAGTCGCCGAGGCAGGCGCGAGCGCGCATACGTGTTGATCGGACGCTCGTCGTTACGATCAGATCTCACGAAGGGTCGCGCTTAGGCGCGGCCCTTTTTGTTGCGCGCGCGATCGACCTGCGTTTGCTTGATCTCCGGAAACGGCTCCCACGTATTGGCATCATTGCCGAGAAGAGCCGCATATCTGACATTGAGGAAGAGCTTTTCGCGCCCGACTTTGATTTCACGCAGCACGCCGATCGACACGAGCTGCTTCAGGTCTCTCGACGCCTTTTCCCGATGCGCAAGCCCGCGCTCGACAACGTTTTGAATGCGGCTGTATGGCTGCATGAAAATCACGTCGACAAGTTCGCGCGTGTAGGTTTTCGGCGCTGCATCCCGAACGTATGAAACCGTCACATCCATGAGATCGTGAATCGCGCCGATCTTGGCAGCCGTCCATCGCGCCGTATTCTCGATACCGTCGAGCATAAAGAGCACCCACGGCTCCCACGCTTGCTTCGTCGTCACCTCGAGAAGAAGGCGGTAGTAATCCGCGCGGTTCGCCAAAATATACCGGCTGAGATAGAGCGTCGGGAGCTCGAGCAATCCCTGTTCGATCAGAAACAGAATGTTGATGACCCGGCCTGTGCGGCCGTTTCCGTCAATGAACGGATGAATAGCTTCGAACTGATAGTGTCCGACGGCCATCCGAACGACAGGATCGAGTTCAGTCGCATCGTTCAGGAAGCGCTCCCAATTTGTCAGCAGCTCGCGCAGCAGCGTTTCACCTTCAGGCGGCGTATAAATAACGTCGCCGGTATTCGCATTTCTCAGCTTGGTCCCTGGAACACTCCGCACGTTGAGATCGACGCCCTTGAGATCGGAGCAAATATCGACGGCGGTGCGAGTCGTGATCGGCCGATGTGCGAGCGCATGAAAACCGAGTTGAAGTGCTGATCGATAACGCGATGCCTCCTTCGTCGCAGGGTCCGCGTCGCTGTCATCGCTAAGACTCTGGTCGCGAAACAACGCGTCGCTCGTCGTGACGATGTTTTCAATCGCCGAGCTGTCTTTGGCTTCCATGATGGGGATGGCATTGATGAGCACGGTCTGGTCGGGAATGCGGCGGCCTCGCTCCTTCAGAGCGGCAAGCGCGGCATGGACGGAAGCGCACTTCTTCAAGACGGCCTTCGTCTCCAGATCACCCGGAGGCGGCAGCTTGGGCAGGCTATTGTGCGGAATTGTAGGATCGAAGACTTTCATCTGTCGCAAAATCCGTGGTTTGGCGACACCTCACGCGGATATGTCGGCAACGGCGACATATAGCAGGAATATGTCGCAAAATATGAATTTCTACGACATATAAACCGAAACGTGTCGCCACTCACGACATGTTCTCAAAACATGTCGCAATAATCAGATTTTTACGACATGTGTCAAAAACGCGGGCGACTTGACCCTCTCGACCTTTCAGGCTTCTTACGCGCTAACCAATTCAAATTTCCCAGAAAGAACGGGCCCCATGGCCATAGAACGCTACAACGCCCCCGACCGTGAACGCCATTGGCAACAGGTGTGGGAAAAAAATCAGATCTTCCGCGCAACAGAAGATCCTGCAAAGCCAAAGTGTTACGTCCTTGAGATGTTCCCGTATCCGTCGGGACGCATCCACATGGGGCATGTGCGCAACTATGCGATGGGCGACGTTTTTGCCCGCTACAAGCGCGCTAAGGGCTTCAACGTTCTCCATCCGATGGGATGGGACGCATTCGGCATGCCGGCGGAAAATGCCGCCATGGAACGCAAGGTCCATCCGGGCAAGTGGACCTACGCCAACATCGACACAATGCGCGGCCAGCTCAAGTCGATGGGCCTGTCGCTCGATTGGTCGCGCGAGATCGCAACCTGCTCGCCCACATACTACCGGCATCAGCAGAAGCTGTTTCTCGATTTGCTGGCCAAGGGGCTCGCCTACCGGAAATCTTCGAAGGTCAATTGGGACCCGGTCGACCACACCGTGCTCGCCAACGAACAGGTGATCGACGGCCGCGGCTGGCGGTCCGGCGCGCTCGTTGAAAGCCGCGAGCTGACGCAGTGGTTCTTCAAAATCACCGACTACGCCGACGAACTGCTCACCGGCCTCGACACGCTCGTCAACTGGCCGGAAAAAGTGCGCCTGATGCAGGCGAACTGGATCGGTCGCTCGGAAGGCCTCGCCGTCCGTTGGGCGCTCGACAAGGACGCCGCTCCGAAAGGCTTCACCGAGCTCGAAGTCTACACGACACGCCCCGACACACTTTTCGGAGCGTCATTCCTCGCAGTCGCCGCCGATCATCCGCTCGCGAAGCAGGCCGCCGAAAACAATCCCGAACTGGCAGCCTTCTGCGACGAATGCCGGCGCATGGGAACGTCAGTCGCTGACATCGAGGCCGCCGAAAAGCGCGGCTTCGACACCGGCATCCGCGCCGTCCATCCATTCGACAAGAGCTGGCAGCTTCCGGTTTACGTCGCGAACTTCATCCTGATGGATTACGGCACCGGCGCCATCTTTGGCTGTCCCTCGGGCGATCAGCGCGACATGGATTTCGCGACTCGCTACGAACTGCCAACCGTCCCCGTCGTTCTACCGCCCGGCGAAAAGGCGGAAACATTCGACCTCAAAGGCAAAGCCTACGAGGACGAAGGAACGATGATCAACTCGCGCTTCCTCGATGGGCTGACCACCAAGGCCGCGTTCGAAGAAGCCGCATCGCGTCTTGAAAAACAAAAGCTTGCCGGCCGTCCGCAGGGCAGCCGCAAGGTCAACTTCCGCCTGCGCGATTGGGGCATTTCGCGCCAGCGCTATTGGGGCTGCCCCATCCCGATCGTTCATTGCAAAACGTGCGGCGTGGTTCCGGTTCCGGCGAAAGATTTGCCGGTCGTCCTTCCCGAGGACGCAACGTTCGACAAACCCGGCAACCCGCTCGAACGTCATCCGACGTGGAAGCATGTGCCCTGCCCGAAGTGCGGAGCGGAAGCGACGCGCGAAACCGACACGATGGATACGTTCGTCGACTCGTCTTGGTATTACGTTCGCTTCACCGCACCCGAAGCGACAACGCCGGTCGATCAGGACGCGGCGAAATACTGGCTGCCGGTCGATCAATACATCGGCGGCATCGAGCACGCGATTCTGCATCTGCTCTATTCGCGCTTCTTCTCCCGTGCGATCTCCGACACGGGCCATCTCGCGTTTGCAACGAACACGCGCGAGCCGTTCAACGCGCTCTTCACGCAGGGAATGGTGACGCACGAAACGTACAAATCGGAAGACGGCTTCTGGCTCCTGCCGGGCGACGTCACGCTCGAAGGCGAAGGCGCAAACCGGCGCGCGATCGAAACGTCAACAGGCCGTCCCGCTTCGATCGGCAGCATCGAGAAGATGTCGAAATCGAAAAAGAACCTCGTCGACCCGGACGACATCATCGCCCACTTCGGTGCCGACTGCGCGCGCTGGTTCATGCTGTCCGACAGCCCCCCGGAACGCGACGTGATCTGGACCGAAGCAGGCGTGACCGGCGCTGGCCGTTTCATTCAGCGTCTCTGGCGCATCATCGAAGACATTGCTGAAACAGCACCGGACAAGACGGCCGCCAAGCCGACAACGTTCGGACCCGACGCGTTGGCGATCCGCAAAGCGGGCCACCGCGCCATTGATCAGGTCGGACGCGCCATCGAAGCCCTCAGGTTCAACGTCGCGGTCGCTCACATCCATGAGTTCTGCAATGTTCTCCAGACCGGCCTAACGAAGAGCGGTCCCGACGTGCAGTGGGCGGCCCGGGAAGCGGGCGGCTACCTTTCCATCCTCATCGGCCCGATGATGCCGCATTTGGCGGAAGAATGCTGGGCGCGGCTGGGATACAACACGCTGCTCGCGAACGAACCCTGGCCGGCCGTTGAACCGGACCTACTCGTTGACGATCAAGTGACCATTGCCGTACAGGTGAATGGTAAGCGACGGGACGAACTTGTGGTTTCGCGAACAGCGAAATCCGAAGAAGTAGAAGCGGCGGCATTGCAGCTTGATTCGGTCGTGCGTGCACTTGATGGGCGCACTCCGAAAAAAGTCATCGTCGTTCCGCAAAGGATCGTGAATGTCGTTGGCTGAGGGGCTTTACGGACGGACAAGCAACTGCAGGGCGCAGAGCCGGAGACTGGTTCTCTCGGCTTTGGGGCTCGCGGCGCTTTGCGTCCTGGGTGGATGCGGCGACGCCGGGTTCCGTCCGCTTTACGGCACCGCCAGCCTTGGCGGCGTCGGCGCTCAGGAGAAGCTGGCGACGGTGGATATCGCGCCGATCCCGGGCCGCGTTGGTCAGCGCATCCGCAACGAACTCATCTTCCAGACGACGGGCGGCGGAACGCCAGCCCCGCCGAAATACCGCCTCGACATCGCAATCCGTGAAACCGTCATCTCGACGATGGTTCGCAAAGACGGCAACGCTGGCGGCCAGATCTACAACATCGAAGCGGCGTACAACCTGATCCGCATCGAAGACAAAACTGTCGTCGCCTCGGGCAAGAGCTTTGGCCGCGCGTCCTTCGACCGTGTGTCGTCGGTTTTCGCCAACGTCGAAGCCCGTCAGGACGCGGAGAACCGCGCTGCACAGACGGTTGGCGAAGAGCTGAGAACCCGTCTCCTTGCAATCCTGTCGACGACCGCCTGAGTAATCGCCAGCCGCATCGTTTCTCGTAAGCGGACTTGACGCATGGTCGCCATCAAAGCCCATCAAGCGCACGCCTTTCTGCAAGCGCCACCCGCAAGCCTCGTAGCAGTGCTGTTCTTCGGCACCGATCCCGGTCTCGTCAGCGAACGCTCCGCCGTGCTCGCGCGCACGCTTGCCCAACGCGAAAACCCGCCCGGCGAAATCTTGCGGCTTGATGATACGGACGTCGACCAAACCCCCGACCGCCTCGAGACCGAGTTGCAAATGCGGCCGATGTTTTCGTCGCGGCGCATCGTTCGCGCCATCGCTGGACGCCGCATAGCCGCCGCGATGCTCAAACCTTTGCTATCCGGTGCGCCGCTCGAAGGCTTCTTGATCGTCGAAGCGGGCAACTTGAAACCCGACGATGCATTGCGCGCGCTGTTCGAAAAGAATCCGGCGTGCGCAGCGGTTGCTTGTTATCCTGACACCGAAGCCGACATCGAAAACCTCATCCAGGAAACCCTCGCCCCGTTTTCTCTGACGATCGGCATGGATGCGCGGATGCTACTGCAGAGCCGCCTCGGCGCTGACCGCGCGTTGTCACGCGCCGAAATCGAGAAGCTCGCGCTCTTCTGCACAGGCCGCGAACAAATCACCCTCGAAGATGTTGAAACGATCGTCGGCGATGCCGCCGACCTCGCGTTGGAGCGCATTGCCGAAGCCGTTGCCGAAGGCCGCACCAAAGCGGCTATTTCCGATTTTGGCCGGGCGCTCGCGTCCGGCGAAAGCGCGGAAGCCGTCATCGCCATCACGCAGCGGTATTTCCTGAAGCTGCATAAAGTGCGCGGGGATGTGGACGCTGGCCAGCGCCTCGACGACGCCTTGAAATCACTCAGGCCACCGCTGTTTTTCAAACAACGCGACGCCTTCGCTCGACAGGTTCGCGGCTGGGCCGCCCCGCAGCTCAATCAGGCCCTGAAGCGCATCGCCGAAACGGCGAAGACAGCACGCCTTTCGCCAACGCAGCGCGACGTTCACACCGAGCGCCTGCTGCTTGCCCTCGGATCGATGGCCGCCGCCGCATCTGCCGCGGCCCAGCGCCGCTGACACGCCTTGCGGCCTAGGCCTCGCTTCCTATAGTGCCCGCAAAACCAAACGGGGAACCCAAAAATGGCTGACGCACGCCACGACGTCATCGGTATCGGCAATGCAATTGTCGACATCATTGGACGCTGCGATGAATCGTATTTGACCGAGATCGGCGCTGCGAAAGGCAGCATGCGCCTGGTCGAAGCCGGCGACGTCCAGAAGATCTACCAGACGATGGGACCCGCCGTCGAAATCTCGGGCGGATCAGGCGCGAACACCATCGCAGGCGTCGCGTCGTTCGGCGGACGCGCTGCATATATCGGAACGATCGCCGACGATGAATTCGGCCGGATCTTCTCGCACGATATTCGCTCTCTCGGTGTGACGTACGAATCCCAGCCAATTGCAAATGGCGCACCCACCTCGCGCTCACTCATTCTCGTCACGCCGGATGGCGAGCGCACGATGAATACGTTCCTCGGAATCTCGACGGACCTCGACGAAACGCATCTCAATCTCGATTTAATTCGCGAGTCCGCAATTCTTTATCTCGAAGGATATCTCTTCGATCGCCCGCAAGCTCAGAAAGCATTTCGTCTTGCACTCGACACTGCAAAGAAAGCTGGACGAAAAGTTTCTCTGACGCTGTCGGACGGCTTCTGCGTTGATCGCCATCGCGGCGAATTCCTCGAGCTTATTCGCTCTGGCATCGATATTCTTTTCGCCAATGAATCCGAGATCAAATCGCTCTATCAAACGGAATCGTTCGATCTTGCAGCGAAACAAGCCAGCTCCGACATCCCGCTCGCTGTGCTGACACGGAGTGCCAAGGGCTCGATTATTTTAGCCGATAATAAGAGCGTCGAAATATCTGCCGATCCGATCGAACAGGTCGTCGATACGACCGGCGCCGGTGATTTATATGCAGCAGGATTTCTATTCGGATATGCGCGCGGATTATCACTCGAAACGTCTGGCCAATTGGCCAGTTTGGCCGCAGCCGAAATTATCGGACATTTGGGCGCTCGCCCCGAGGTGCCGCTAGCTGAATTGGCCCGTCAGCGCCGACTCATTCCCTGAGTTCGCCCGCGGCGAAAATAGACGAATCCCGGATATACCCCCTTCTATTCTCCATGAACGATGTTCAAAAGGAGAATGTTTAGGGGGTATTTCGTGTCCAATTCCGAATACTATTTAATCTCCCTGGAATTAACGGAATTAATCGCGCAATCTCCAAACAACGAATCGGATTGGTTTGAGGTTCGCCTGATGATCCAGAATGCAGTACGTCGTGGCCGGCCCAAAGGCACCGGCATTGATGACACCGAACGCCTCGCGCGTATTGGAGAACTGCTACGGATCCATCCTGAGCTGCGTCCAACCACTGCAATTCGCCAAATGGGATATTCCGATCCCTCGGCTATTCGCCGGCTCCGTGACAAATACAAGATCTTCGCTTTGACCGGCGAAACCTCATTTCTCAAAGGTTTCGTCCCGTCATCAAATGCCGGATCTTCGGAGCAGAAACGCACGCCCGCGGCCTCCATTGAGACGCGCTAACGCACACAACTCTCCTCAACTTGAATAAAGAGACCCACCCTGTGATGTCTCGACCGGCCGCTGCCCCAAGCGGCCTTTTTTTTTGCGCGTATACACGCATGCGCTCAGAGCTTTCTCAGCGACGCCTTTTCAACGCTGTGGCTCTCACCCTTTTGCAGAATGAGATGCGCCCGGCTCCGCGTCGGTAGGATGTTTTCTTCGAGGTTCTTGAGATTGATGTCCTGCCAAAGCCGCAAGGCAGAGCGCCGCGCCTCATCCGGAGTCATTTCCGCATACTTGTGAAAATAGGACCCGGGATCGCGAAACGCCGTCGTCCGAAGGCGCATGAATCGCATCAGATACCACTTCTCGATAATGGAAATCTGGGCATCCATATAAATCGAGAAATCGATGAAATCGGAAACAAACGGAATCGTTCCGCCGCCCTTGGGCATCTCTGCAGGCTGAAGAATATTCAGCCCTTCGATGATCAAAATATCCGGCTGCTCAATCAGCAATTTCTGACCGGATAGAATGTCGTATTGGAAATGCGAATAGACCGGCGCCTCGACCTGCGCCATGCCGGATTTGACGTCGCCCAAAAACCGCAAAAGAAGCTCGGTATCGAAGCTTTCGGGAAATCCCTTCCGATCCATCAGACCGAGACGTTGAAGCTCTGCGTTCGGATACAAAAAGCCGTCCGTCGTAATCAGATCGACGCGTGGATGGTCAGGCCAACGCGCCAAAAGCGCCCGCAAAATACGCGCTGTCGTACTCTTCCCGACTGCGACTGACCCCGTCACACCAATGATGAACGGAACCTTCGTATCCTTCCGGCCGAGAAACTCCGTGCTCACGGAATAGAGCTTCTGCGCCGCCGCCACATAGAGATTAAGAAGACGCGAGAGCGGCAGATAAATCTGTTCGACTTCGTCGACAGACACTTCCTCGATTATACCGGAAAGCTGCTCCAGCTCATGCGGTGCAAGCGTCATCGGCGTATCGGCACGCAGCCGCGCCCACTCCTCGCGCGAAAATACACGGTAGGGTGAGAACACGAGATTTTCTCCACCCTCTTCGAGGTCGCTCTCTTTTGCGCTCTTAAGGGCTCGGTGACGTCTGCTCACGAAGGGCTCCGCGGTCGCGATGCCTTTTCGGCAAGGCCGGACATTCCCATGCGCCCGGCCAGCACCCGTAGGACGTCGTCGAAATCGACGCCCCGCGACTCAAGCACAACGAGAAGATGATAAAGTGTATCTGCAGCTTCCGCTGTCAGTTCCTCGGGCGACCCGTCGATGGCCGCGATGACCGTCTCGATCGCTTCCTCGCCGAGCTTCCGCGCACATTTGACCGTGCCCGCGGTCAACAATTGCGCCGTATAGGAGCTGTCGGCGCTTTCGGACCGCCGCGATCGGATCAGTGCAGCCAGACGCTGCAACGTGTCGGTATCACTCATCTACTCAACGTCTCGTGGAACAAAAAATCTCGGTGCGCGTGCGATTGCGGAAATCGGCACACGCACCGGAATATGAACGGCAGCCAGAGTGAACCGCCAAAGTCTTAAAAACTCAGCCGCCTCCAAGCCGCTGACGAATATAATCGAGCTGGTCGAAGCTGCCAAACTTGATGACCATCGTTCCGCTTTCGCCCGAAGCCAGCTTGATCTCAACCTTAAGGCCAAGCAGATCGGTCAGTTCTTTCTCGAACGCCCGGGTATCGGCGTCCTTATCCTTCCGGCGGCGCGCACCGCCTGTTGCGCCCGGCTCACCGAGCCCCTGCACCAAGCTCTCGACATCACGCACATTCAGACCGTCATCGATAATCTTGCGGGCCAGCGTCGCGGCGTCTTCCCGCCCGATTAACGCCCGCGCGTGGCCAGCCGTCAGCCGCCCATCTTGAACCAGCTCCTGCACCTCAGTGGGCAGCTTCAGCAGACGAAGCGTGTTCGCGACGTGGCTGCGGCTCTTGCCGATGATTTCAGACAGCTTCTCCTGGCTGTAGTCGAAACGCTCGACAAGCTCACGATAGCCCGTCGCTTCTTCAATCGAGTTGAGGTCCTGGCGCTGAACGTTTTCGATGATCGCCAGCTCGAGCAATTCGCGATCGGTCAGTTCACGCACAATGACGGGAACGGTATGGATGCCCGCCTTCTGCGCCGCGCGCCAACGCCGCTCGCCTGCAACGATTTCGAATCCACCCGCCATGCCGTTCGGCCGAACGACGATGGGCTGCACCAAACCTTTCGTGCGGATCGATTCGGCAAGCTCAGCCAGTTCTTCGTCGCGAAAATCCTTACGCGGATTGAGCGGGCTCGAACGGATCTCTGCGATCGCAACCATGCGCTGCTCGCCTTCGGGGGGCAGATGATGTCCGAGAGGCGCCGGCTCGCCGATCAAAGAAGCGAGACCGCGGCCAAGCCGACTCTTCGGTACAACGGAGTTCATCTGCTATTCTTCCCCTGCTAGAAATCTATCCCCGCGAAAAGCGCCAAAACACTGCTGTTTTAGGCCGCTTTGTAGCGTCGTTCCCGTTCAATGATCTCCGTCGCCAACCGAATGTACGCTTGGCTTCCGGCGCAATCGTAGTCGTAAAGAAGGATGGGCTTGCCGTGTGATGGCGCCTCCGCCACCCGCGTGTTGCGCGGGATCACCGTGTCGTAGACCTTCGGCCCGAAGAACGCCCGCACGTTATCCGCGACTTCACGCGATAACGACGTTCGCGCATCATGCATCGTCAGCACCACGCCTTGAATTTCGAGGCGCGGATTGAGCGTCGCGCGGATCTGCTCAATAGAATCCTTTAGCTGCGAAATTCCTTCAAGCGCGAAGAACTCACATTGCACCGGAACAATCACCGCATGCGCCGCCGTCATCGCGTTGAGCGTCAAGACATTGAGTGACGGCGGACAATCGATCAGCACGTAGCTGAATTGCGTATCGTTCGGCCGCGCGCGCTGTTGACCGACAAGTGCCGTCACCGCATCACGCAGTTTGAAGGGCCGCGATTGATCGCCAGCAAGCGCACTGTCGATACCGACGAGATCGCTGTTTGCCGGAACGACGAACACACCCGGCACCGCGGTTTTCAGAACGGTGTCGAGAATACTGGCCTTGCCAGCCAGAACATCGAAGGACGTTTTAAAGCGAGATTCCGTATCGATGCCGAGCCCGGTCGAGGCGTTGCCCTGCGAATCGAGATCAAGCACAAGCACGCGCTCGCCAACCGCCGCGAGCGCCGTTCCAAGATTGATAGCGGTTGTGGTCTTGCCGACCCCGCCCTTCTGATTGGCGATCGCGACGACCCGTGGGCCGCCGTTCGCGCCGCCTGCGCCAGAAACATAGCCGGCCACGGGCTCACTCCTCCGTCTTGGACTTCAACGCTTTGAGCAACAGTACGCGACCACTTTCGTCCGTCAGGCTCGGTTGCAGCTCATAGGCGAAGTGCCAGGTTTGAGCCGCTTCGTCGATTTCCGCCGCAACCTCGCGGCCTTTTAGAAACAACCCGAGCGTCGACGGCCCATAATAGGGGGCAGCGAGCTCGACAAGCCGAGGAAGCGGCGCGAGCGCGCGTGCCGTGACGCAGTCCACCGCGCCCACCTTAGCGCGAGTCTCGGAATTTTCGCTGCGCATACACAGGATGTCCACAGCGATGCCCGTCACACGGGCCGCTTCCCGCAAAAATGCCGCCTTTCGATTGTCGCTTTCGACCAGCGTATGACGCGTTTCGCCAGTTTCCGCCCCGAGAATAGCCAAAACAAGGCCCGGAAACCCGGCCCCCGAGCCAAGATCCAGCCACAAGTGTGATTCGGGCGGCCGAAAGCGCCAAAGCTGGGCACTATCCGCCATGTGCCGCTGCCACAAATCCCCGAGCGTTTTGGGCGCCACGAGGTTGATGGCTTTCTGCCAGCGGCCCAGTAGCTCGGCGTAAACGACCAGCCGATCACGGGTTTCACGTGAAATTGGAAAGTTGGCGGCGAATGATTCGGGCCCATCGATCGGGCCGATAACCCCCGTCACGCCGACTGTCTCGTGCGCCGGTCGGCCTTGAGGCGGGCCAACAGCACGAGAAGCGCCGCAGGCGTCATCCCCTCAAGGCGGCCGGCCTGAGCGATGGTCGCCGGCCGATGCCGGATCAGCTTCGCTTTGGCCTCAGCCGACAATCCGGAAATCGACGCAAAATCAAAGTCTTCCGGGATAGCGATAGCTTCGTCTCGCTGCAACTGAGCCACGTCCTCGTCCTGCCGGCTGAGATACACGGCATACCGGGCATCGACTTCAAGCTGCGACCCGATTCGCGAATCCAGTCCCTTGATCTCCGGCCAGACCGATTCGAGTCGCTCCAGAGAAATCTCCGGCAAAGACAGCAACTCGAACGCCGTCCGCCGCCGACCGTCGCGATTAACAGCCAGCCCATGCCGTCCAGCTTCCGTCGGCGTCAACGACAGCCGGTTCAGCAGATCGAAGCCATCAGCCAGCGCTTTCGCCTTGAGATCGAACGCCGCCTTGCGAGTCGCGCCAACGCAACCGATTCCTATGCCTGCGGCCGTAAGCCGTTGATCTGCATTGTCTGCTCGCAATTTCAATCGGAACTCGGCGCGCGACGTAAACATACGATAGGGCTCGGACACACCCCGGGTCACGAGGTCATCGACCATCACGCCGAGATACCCCTCAGTCCGCGAAACGCTGAAGGAGCGGCCACCACCGGACGCCAGCAGAGCAGCATTGATCCCGGCGAGAATGCCCTGCGCACCAGCTTCCTCGTACCCCGTCGTACCGTTGATCTGCCCCGCGAGGAACAGCCCCGGAAGCCGCCGGACTTCCAGCACCGGACTGAGTTCGCGCGGATCGACGTAATCGTATTCGATCGCGTATCCGGGCCGCTTGATGACAACGTGTTCCAAGCCCCGCATCGTACGCAGAAAGGCGTCCTGCACAGCCACCGGCAATGCCGTCGAAACGCCGTTGGGGTAGACCGTGTCGTCGTCCAGCCCCTCGGGTTCGAGAAAGACCTGGTGCGAGGACCGGTCAGCAAACCGAACAACCTTGTCTTCGATCGACGGGCAATAGCGTGGCCCGACGCTTCTGATTTGGCCCGAATAAACAGGCGATTTCTGCAGATTCGCGCGAATGATCTCGTGCGTCGCCGCTGTCGTATGTGTGATCCCGCAGGCGATCTGAGGATTGGCGATTCGCCCGGTCAAAAACGAAAATGGCACGGGCTCGTCGTCCGCCAACTGCATCTCGAGCGCGGACCACTCAATTGAGTCGCGTGCAAGCCGAGCCGGTGTCCCGGTCTTCAGACGCCCGAGCCGCAACCCCAGCGCATAGAGCCGGTCGGACAGCTTGAGCGCCGGCGCTTCCCCAACCCGCCCCGCCGGAATGGTCTCCTCGCCCATATGGATGAGGCCGTTCAGAAACGTGCCGGTCGTCAGGACCACGGCTCCGGCCGAAAGCGTGACCCCGGTCGCCGTTACGACCCCGGCAACCCGGTCGCCAGATGCTCCCGGCACCACGATAAGGTCTTCGACACCGCCCTCAATCACATCAAGTCTAGGCGTCGCCGCGATTTCAGCCTGCATCGCCTGCCGGTAAAGCTTGCGATCCGCCTGGGTCCGCGGCCCATGCACCGCCGGGCCCTTGGATCGGTTCAGCAGTCGAAACTGAATGCCCGCCGCATCGGCGACCCGCCCCATCAGCCCGTCGAGCGCATCGATCTCGCGCACGAGATGGCCCTTCCCGAGCCCCCCGATGGCCGGATTGCAAGACATCTCGCCGATGGTCGCCCGGGAATGGGTTACAAGGGCCGTGCGCGCCCCCATGCGCGCCGCCGCGGCCGCAGCCTCAGTCCCGGCGTGCCCACCCCCGACGACAATGACGTCATAGGTCTGCTTGTTCATGGGCCGTGGATTAGCGCATCGGCCACCGCCGCGAAAGCGGCTTCACGCGCGCCATATCACGGCAGATGCGGGCCGGAATGTCTCAACAAATCTGTTTTGAATGATTCAAAAAGATTCACGTGAAACGGATTCACGTGAAACAATTCATTTACCAATGCAAAAACGGCTGAAAATTTGGTCCAGCACGTCTTCAACGTCGACACGTCCGGTGATCCGCCCAAGCGCGTGAGATGCACGTCGAACGTCCTCAGCCCGCAGCTCGACCGCCTCGACGTTGCCACCAAGAAACGCACGAATGCTTTCGAGGGCCGCTTCCAGATTTTGCCGATGCCGGACTCGCGTCAACGCGGGTTCGCTGCTTGCCCCGACGGCCGTATGGGCGCGCCGAGAAATCTCCCCGATCAGTCTGTCGAGCCCTTCACCGGTCAGAGCCGAAACACGGAGGTCCGAGCCATTTGATTCTCTCGCGAGGTCAGCTTTGGAACAAATTGCAAGGCTTGTTTCACGTGAAATCCCCTGCGGAATGTTTGAGTCGCAGGTTTCGCTCAGCCACACCACCAAATCAGCCTCGCGCGCCACGGCAAGGCTTCGCCGGATCCCTTCTCGCTCGATATCGCTCGCCGCCTCGCGAATACCCGCCGTGTCCGACACGATGACCGGCAGCCCGCCAAGATCCAATCGGACTTCGATCACGTCACGCGTCGTACCCGCCTCGGCGGAAACGATCGCCGCGTCCCGGCGCGCGAGCGCATTGAGCAGGCTCGACTTGCCCGCATTCGGTGCGCCAAGCAGTGCCACGCGAAACCCTTCACGAAGGATCTCACCACGATGCCCGTCGTCCAAGTGCCGAGCGATCTCATCGGACAGCACCGAAGCCCGTTGCCGCGCATCACTGACGGCGGACGCCGCCACATCACCTTCATCTGAAAAATCGATGGCCGCTTCGACGAGCCCGGCAATCTCGATCAATCGCGAGCGCCAGCTCTCGTAGAGTTTCGACAGCGCTCCCGCTGTCTGTGCCACGGCCTGCCGCCGCTGCGATTCCGTTTCCGCATCGATGAGGTCGGCCAATCCCTCAACCTGAGCCAGGTCCAGCTTGCCGTTTTCAAACGCCCGGCGCGCGAATTCGCCAGGCTCCGCCAGGCGGCATCCATCGATCTCTTTCAGCGCCGCAAACATCGCGGTGATAACCGCGCGGCTGCCGTGCACCTGGAATTCGACAACGTCTTCGCCGGTCTCGCTCGAGCGCGCTTCGAACCATAGAACCACGGCACCATCTATGATCTCGTGCGTTCTAGGATGGCGGATCGTGCGGAACGCCCCGTAGCGCGGAAGCGGCGGCGACTTTACCATCTGCACCAACGAAGCATGCGCAGCCGGACCCGAAACACGGATCACCGCGACTCCGGCGCGCCCAGCGCCACTCGACAGCGCATAGATGGTTGAGGCATCTCCCATAGACTTCGCCTACCTGCACATCCTCTCGTGCGCAACCGATCCAGCAAAGGTGCCCTGTCTCGATGAGTGAAAATCGTCTGCAATACGAAACGAGCCCTTACCTTCTGCAGCACAAGGACAACCCGGTTCACTGGTGGGCATGGGAACCGGACGCACTGGCCGAGGCAAAGCGAACCGGCAAACCGATCCTTCTTTCGGTCGGCTATGCGGCCTGCCACTGGTGCCATGTCATGGCGCATGAAAGCTTCGAAGACGTCGGCACCGCGAACGTCATGAACGAGCTGTTCGTGAACATCAAAGTGGACCGCGAGGAACGCCCCGATATCGATGCGATCTACATGGGCGCATTGCATCGTCTCGGAGAGCAAGGCGGTTGGCCGCTGACGATGTTTCTCGACAGCGATGCACGACCCTTCTGGGGCGGAACATACTTCCCGCGTGAGTCCGCATATGGGCGACCGGCATTCGTCGCTGTCCTGTTGCGCATCGCTGAGGCCTTCCAAAGTCAGCCTGAGAACGTGCGCAAGAATGCGGAAGCTCTGATCGCGTCGCTGCGCGCAGACGGACACGAAAGCGATGGTGAAAACACTTCAGCGAAACCTTCCATGAAGGACGTCGCCGCCGCACTCGTCCGCGCCACAGACATCACGCGCGGCGGTCTCTCCGGCGCTCCCAAGTTTCCGCAGCGAAGTATCTTCTGGTTGCTCTGGCGCGCAGGTATCCGCTTCGATGATGAGAGTGCACGTCACGCTGTCATCATCACGTTACGCAACATCTGCCAGGGCGGCATCTACGATCATCTCGGCGGTGGCTTCGCGCGCTATTCGGTCGATGAGAATTGGCTCGTGCCGCACTTCGAGAAAATGCTCTACGACAACGCTCTTTTGATCGATCTGTTGACGGAGGTCTGGCGCGAAACACAGGAGCCGTTATTCGCTGCGCGCGTTGCAGAAACGGTCGCCTGGCTCGAACGCGAAATGATCGGCGAGTCCGGAGGATTTGCGTCATCTCTCGACGCGGACAGCGAAGGCGAAGAAGGCAAGTTCTACGTCTGGAGCGCATCCGAAATCGCAGACGTCCTCGGCTCAGAGGATGCTGCATTCTTCGCGCGCACCTATGGCGTGACGCCGGAAGGAAACTTCGAGGGCGCGACCATCCTCAATCGCCTGGATCAGATGGCGCGTCTTTCACATGAAGAAGAAGCGCACCTCGCAACATTGCGCGCCAAACTTCTTGAGCGTCGCGGGCAGCGCATCCGTCCCGGTTGGGACGACAAGATCCTCGCCGACTGGAACGGATTGATGATCGCCGCCTTGGCCCGCGCCGCGATCGTCTTCGACGAACCGAACTGGTTGAAGGTCGCTGAGCGCGCATTCGAAGCGATCGTCACGAAGCTCGCCGCCACGAAGGACGCGTCCCGGCTCTTTCACGCCTATCGCGCCAATCTCGCCAAAGCGCCAGCCACTGCATCTGATTTCGCGAACATGACGTGGGCGGCCCTCCGCCTGTTTGAAGCCACCGGCTCCGAAACGTATCTCGCGCATGCCAAAGCGTGGACCCGGACGCTCGACGCGCACTATTGGGACGAATCCGCCGGGGGCTATTTCACCTCAGCCGATGACACCACCGATCTCATCGTTCGCATGAAATCGGCGAATGACGATGCGACGCCGAATGCTAACCCCATACAACTTTCAAATCTTCTGGCACTGGCCACCATCACGGGTGACGCCGCTTATGAGAAGCGCGCCCGTGAAATTCAGAAGGCATTCGCTCCGTCTGTCGCCCGCGCGCCGATCGGCCATTGTGGGTTGTTGGCCGCCGAATTGGATTTGGATGGCATGGTTCAAGTGGGCATCTGCCTTGCGAAAGACGATGCTCTCGCAAATGTGCTCAAGACAATCTCGCTGCCAGGCGCGCTTGAGTTCGTCAGCCGCGGAGACCTCGCGGAGACCGGCTCGCCGCTCAGCGGAAAAACCCCAATTGACGGCAAATCAACGGCTTACGTCTGCGTTGGTCCGGTCTGCGGATTGCCCATCCAGACGAATGCCGCCTTGGCCGAAAGGCTGCGGCAAGTCCGCACTGGAACGCCGATGGAAGCATAGGCCTTTACCGCGTTGAAACGTCTCGGAGTTCTAACGCTTGGCGAAAGCCGGCGTACGGGCCAAGATGGAGGCCCTGGAGTTTTGCTGACATGAATGCACTGCGCGCAATTGTTCGATACGGCTACGCCCCCTTCATGATGATCGGGTTGACGGGTGTTGCCTATTGGATTGTTTCGGAGCTCGTCATCGCGGAGGGCCATACATGGGCCTATCTGCTGATACTGCCGTTGCTTGGCGTCGCGTATGTCACCGCGTTCGCCGCAGAGCGCATTGCGCCGTTCTATACCGAATGGAACGACAACGCCGAACACGGCGACACGCAGACGAACATCTTCCACGTCATCGCTTACGAGATGTCAGCGATGAATGGTGTGCTTCTCATTCCTGTCATCTGCTGGCTGTTCCCGTTCCAGGGCTTGTGGCCGACCGAATGGCCGATGTGGGCGCAAGTGCTGATGGCGTTCCTAGTCGCCGACTTCGCCTTCATGATGATGCACTATCTCAGCCACCGCTATCCAACGCTGTGGCGACTGCACTCCGTGCATCATGGCGTCGGCCGCCTCTATGGATTGAATGGCGTCATCCGCCATCCGCTGCATCAGATCCTCGACATGGTGATCGGCAACATGCCGCTCGTCATCATGGGTATGCCCGTGCACGTGGCGGTCGTTCTCGGCTTCCTGATTTCGATCACGCTGATCGTGCAGCATTCCAACGTCGATGCCCGGCTCGGACCGCTGACCCCGCACCTGTCGATCGGCCGGATCCATCACCTCCATCACGTGAACTGGGGCACCGAGGGTGACTGCAACTTTGGCCTCTTGCTGACGGTCTGGGATAAGCTGCTCGGCACGTTCCACGAGAAACCGCCGCGCCCCATCACCTCAAAGGATATGGGCATCGATGAGCTTCCGCATTTCCCGAAGAGCTTCGTCGAACAGATGATGCTGCCGTTCATCTACGAACCCGGGAAGGGCGAGCCCGAACGCTACAAGAAGCTCGCTGAAAAGCAGACGCCCGCGCAGGAAGCCCGCGCCATGATTCAGGCGGCGGAGTAACTTTCCGCTTTCGACCTGCCGGTAGATATCGGTCCGCTGGCAGGTTCCCGGACTGCTCGCAGCACCGATCGTGGTAGGATCCGACAATGCCTGGTAGCCGGATAACCCGGTATCGCCAGCCCCTACCCGAATTTATCCACAGCTCTTACAACTCAGACCGCTTTCTTGAAGCGTTTCATGAGCTTTCGCGCCTGCCATCCCACTGGTTATCTGTGGATAACTTGTGAACTAGGCTGACCCTTGCGTTCCACCGAACATGGGTTGCTGAACCAAGTAGCGCATCCCAAGCAACAAAAAAGCCGCCCAATACGAGGCGGCCTTTTCATATTCGCATACAACCTGAAGCGCTGAGCTTAGGTGTTCATCGACTGGAAGAACTCGCCGTTTGTCTTGGTCGAGCGCAGCTTGTCGATCAGGAACTCGATCGCGTCCATCGTGCCCATCGGGTTCAGGATGCGGCGGAGCACGTAGACCTTCTTGAGCTGATCGCGCGGCACCAGCAGGTCTTCCTTGCGCGTTCCAGAGCGAGCGACGTCGATCGCCGGGAACACGCGCTTGTCGGAGACCTTCCGATCCAGGATGATTTCCGAGTTGCCTGTACCCTTGAACTCTTCGAAGATCACTTCGTCCATGCGCGAGCCGGTATCGATCAGCGCCGTCGCGATGATGGTCAGCGAGCCGCCTTCTTCGATATTGCGCGCCGCGCCGAAGAAGCGCTTCGGCCTCTGCAACGCATTCGAGTCGACGCCGCCCGTCAGCACCTTGCCGGAAGACGGAACAACCGTGTTGTAGGCACGACCAAGACGCGTAATCGAGTCGAGGAGAATAACGACGTCCCGCTTATGCTCAACGAGACGCTTAGCTTTCTCGATCACCATCTCCGAGACCTGAACGTGTCGAGACGGCGGCTCATCGAACGTCGACGAAATGACTTCGCCCTTCACTGAGCGCTGCATGTCTGTGACTTCTTCCGGACGTTCGTCGATCAGCAGAACGATCAGATAGCATTCTGGGTGATTGGCCGTGATCGAATGCGCAATGTTCTGCAGCAGCACGGTCTTACCGGTGCGCGGCGGCGCCACGATCAGTGCGCGCTGGCCCTTGCCGAGTGGCGACACGATATCGATGACACGCGACGAGAAATCCTTGATCGTCGGATCTTCGATTTCGAGCTTCAGCCACTTCGTTGGATAAAGCGGCGTCAGGTTGTCGAAGTGGCTCTTGTGCTTCGCCTTCTCCGGATCTTCGAAATTGACGTTCGAAACCTTGAGCAATGCGAAGTAGCGTTCGCCTTCCTTCGGCGAGCGGATCTGCCCTTCGACGGTATCGCCGGTGCGCAGCGCAAAGCGCCGGATCTGTGAGGGCGAAACATAAATATCATCTGGCCCGGGCAGGTAGTTGGCCTCAGGCGACCGTAGGAAACCGAAACCGTCCTGCAAAACTTCCACGACGCCAACCGCCGTGATTTCCGTTTCTTGCGTGGCGAGCTGTTTCAGCGTCGCGAACATGAGCTCCTGCTTGCGCAGGGTCGAGGCATTCTCAACACCCGCCTCTTCGGCAAAGGTGACGAGCTCGGCGGGGGTTTTCCCCTTCAAGTCCTCGAGCTTCATTTGTTTCATCTGGGAAAGAACTCCGAAGAGCACCGCTCAATGCGGCGTAGATAGTGGTGAGGAAGTGGAATGAGCTGGCCGAACGGCGGCAAGGCGGGCGCCTTGTCATAATGTTGCGGGACGTTGACGGGTTGCATAACCGCGTCGAAACGGGGCCGTCGGCCAAAATCCTTATGAGGACGAGCGCTCTATATCAGATCCGCCAGCGCCTGAAAAGAGATCAATATGGGAGCCTGCGCATCAGTTTGAGCATGGAGAGCCAGCGTCCGTTTTTGCGCTGGGTCTGAACATTCAACCGCTCCAGGGCTTCACGATCGCCAGGATCACAATCCCGATCATCAGCAGGGCCGGGATTTCGTTGACGATCCGCCAATGACGCGCCGTCTTCACGTTTCGGTCATCGCGAAAGGCGCGCGTCGCCGCCGAAAGGTGCCCGTGCAAACCAGACATCAGAATGACCAGCACCAGCTTTCCGTGGAACCACGGCGCCGACCAATACCCGCCGCGCCAGGCAAGCCAGAGACCCAGCACCCAGGCGAAGATCATCGCCGGATTGATGATCAGGCGCAAAAGCCGCCCTTCCATCACTTTGAAAATTTCCGACTGCGGTGAGCCGACAGGCGCTTCAGAGTGATAAACGAACAGCCGCGGCAGATAGAGCATGCCGGCCATCCACGAAATAATCGCGATGACATGCAGCGCTTTGATCCACGGATAGGCCGGATCGCCAATACCGAAAATCAGGATCGCGGCAACAACCGCCGTCACAAGCAGCGCAGCGATGGCGCGCTTCGCAACGTGATCCTGGACCTTCGGTTCAGTCGAACTCATACAGCTTCTCTCAACCGCGAGACGAGCCGCCCGACATTTTCCGGCGGCGTTTCAGGCACGATGCCGTGGCCGAGATTGAAGACGAACGGCAACCCGTTCATGGCCGATCGGATCTCATCAACGCGCCGGTCAAGGGCACTGCCACCTTCGACAAGAAGCAACGGATCGAGATTCCCCTGTGCAACCGTTCCACGTTCCGCAACCTTCTGCATCGCACTCAACGGACAACTCGTATCGCAACTAACCCCATCGACGCCGGTCAGCTCAACGAACCGCTGCAATTCCGCAGTCGATCCGCGCGGAAATCCAATGATCGGAACATGCGGATAGCGCGCCTTCACCCGCATGACGATCTTCGCCGTCGGCTCGATCACCCACCGTGTGAATTGATCTTCAGCCAAGCTCCCGGCCCAACTGTCGAAGATCTGCAAAACATCCGCACCCGCTTCAACCTGGCCCGAAAGATACGCGATCGACGCATCCACCAGCGTATCGATGAGCTGCTGGAAACCAGCCGGATCGCGATAAGCCCATGTCCGCGCCGCGGCCTGATCCGTCGATCCCCGTCCCCCAACCACATAGGTCGCCACCGTCCACGGCGCCCCACAAAAACCAATCAATGCCGTTTCCTGCGGCAGCTCTTGGCGTAACCGTTCGACCGTCTCCCACACGAGCGAAAACTTCGGCCCCGTTCTCGATACGTCGAGTCGGTTCAAATCTTCAACACCGCGAATGGGGTCAAGCCGAGGGCCTTCGCCTTCCGCAAACCGAACCGCCTGCCCCAGCGCATCCGGGACGACCAAAATATCCGAAAACAAAATCGCAGCATCGAACCCGAACCGGCGGATCGGTTGCAGCGTTACCTCGGTGGCGAGCCGCGGCGTGTAGCACAGATCGAGAAATCCCCCGGCCTCGGCACGAACCTGCCGGTACTCCGGCAGATACCGTCCCGCCTGGCGCATCAGCCAGACCGGAGGCGGTGCCATCGGCTTGCCAGTGAAGGGCGCGAGAAACTTTCGCTCGGGGTGCTCCCCGTCCATGTCACGCACCACTTCACTCCCTTCACTTTAGAAAATCAGATTTCTTAAAGGTTACTCTTATGACTCTTAGCGCCGTGGGTTTCGGGGGTTACCCCTCACTCCCCGACTAGCCCACAAGTCATCCACACGGCAAATCCTCAGGCACGACCGATAGTGTGTTTTCGGCCGGTTCGGCAATAGACGCCAATATCGCCAGAAAATCAAAAACTTGCTTCTTTCCTGCATCACCAACCCGCGTGCAGAGGATGTTGACAACACCGGTAGGAGCATCGGACAGATCGCTTGTCCCTTGGGATGCCGGATTGCACGGAGAATGTCTTTCGCCTTTGCCGAGATGTGGGTATCGACGAGGATGAAACGATAGTTGTTCTCTCAACCCGGCCCCGCACGCCCCGCGCCCTGTATAACGAGCGAGTTTTGAACAGGCTCACGTCCTGATATTTGTGAGGTGCCGGCCATGGCGTTGCCCAGCATGTTCCACATGCACCTTGTTTCAGACTCGACCGGCGAAACGCTCGTCGCGATCGCAAAAGCCGCCACGGTGCAGTATCAAAACACCCGCGCAATCGAACACGTGCATCCGTTGGTGCGAACAAACCGCCAGTTGAAACGTGTTCTGACGGACATCGCACAGGAACCCGGCATCGTTCTCTATACGGTCGTCAATAAGGCGCTTGCTGATGAACTCGAGAAGCATTGTCAGGCGCTGAAAATTCCCTGCCTCGCTGTACTCCGGCCGATCATGCAGGTGTTCGAAAGTTATCTCGGAGCGCCGCAAACGCCGACAGTTGCTGGCCAGCATGTTCTCGATGCCGACTATTTCCGTCGCATCGACGCGATGAACTTCACGATGGCGCATGATGATGGACGTTTGCCCGACAACTTGAGCGACGCCGACATTATCCTGCTCGGCATATCGCGCACCTCGAAGACACCGACGAGTCTCTATCTCGCCCAGCGCGGATACAAAACGACGAACCTGCCGCTCGTTCCGCAGGTCGAACTGCCGCACGAACTCTTGGAGCCGCACACCGCTTTTGTTGTCTGTCTTATTGCAAACGTCGATCGAATCGCGGACGTGCGCCGCAACCGCGCGATGCTGATGGCGGATCGCGATCTCGAAACATACGTTGATCGCGACGCGATAACCGCGGAAATCGCATACACGCGTCGGCTAGCGGCGCAGTACGGCTGGCCGATTATAGATGTGACGCGCCGTTCGATCGAAGAATCGGCAACGATGATTCTAAAGCTCCTGCATGATCGCAAAGCTGGCACCAAACCCGAGCCGGAGCGATCTCATGTCTGAGGCGAACCGCCTCATTCTTGCATCCGGAAGCGCCGCTCGCCGATCCATGCTGGAAGCCGCCGGACTGACGTTTCGTGTCGTGCCGGCGGATGTTGATGAACCGGCTATCCGCACCGCCGCAGAAGCCTCGGGCAAAGATGTTTCGCCGGCCGCGATCGCCGGTTTGCTCGCATCGGAAAAAGCTCAGGCCGTATCGCGAGCATATCCCGAAGCATTGGTTATTGGCGCGGATCAGGTGCTGGCTTTCGAAAACCGCATACTGTCGAAAGAGCATTCGATATCCGGCGCACGGCAAACGCTTTTGGAGTTGCGTGGAAAATCACACATGCTCGTCTCTGCGGTAGCGCTCGCGCGCAACGGCGCAGTCGTTTGGCAATCGAGTGACACGGCAAAACTCACGATGCGAAATTTTTCGACGGCATTCCTCGAAAGCTATCTGGAAAATTCTGGCGAGCGTATTCTCTCGTGCGTCGGTTGTTACGAACTGGAAGGTCTCGGCGTGCAGCTATTCGAACGCATCGAAGGCGATTATTTCACCATCCTCGGTTTGCCATTGCTACCGTTGCTCGCATGCCTTCGCGATGAGAACATGGTGCTCGCATGAAACGTGCGTGTGTCATCGGCTGGCCCATCGCGCATTCGCGTTCGCCCCTCATCCATAATTTCTGGCTTCACCTTTACGGCATCGAGGGGTCTTATACGAAAGAGGCCGTCCTTCCGAAGGACCTGAACGCATTTCTGGCCTCGCTCGAAGTGCAGGGTTTTGCTGGCTGCAACGTCACGGTACCGCATAAGGAAAAGACGTTCGCAGCGGCAGTTATCCACGATCCGTCAGCCACTGCAGTCGGCGCCGCCAATACGGTCTGGTTCGAAAACGGGCGCCTGGCGTGCGCCAATACCGACACCTACGGGTTTATGGCCAACCTCGACGCGACCGCTCCGCAATGGCGAGAAAATAGCGGCCCCGTCCTCGTGCTCGGCGCCGGCGGTTCAGCGCGTGCCGTCGTGTACGGACTGCTTCAGGCAGGACGCGAAGACATACGTGTGTTCAATCGCTCGCTGGAACGAGCCACAGAACTCGCCACGCATTTCAGCAAGGGCGTAACGCCGTTGCGCTGGGACGAGCGCAACGATCACGTCTCGAACGCCGCGTTGATTATCAACACAACCACGCTCGGGTTGAATGGCGACGGTAATCCGGACATCGATTTTGCCAATGCTCCGAAAACGGCAGTTGCCGCTGATCTCGTTTATGTGCCGCTCGAAACGCCGTTTCTGAAATCGGCGCGCGAGCAACGTCTCGCAACCGTTGATGGTCTGGGTATGCTGCTGCATCAGGCAGTGCCGGGATTTGAGAAATGGTTCGGCGTTCGCCCGGACGTCACACCCGCTCTGCGCGCGCATATTGTGCAAGAAATCGGCGGGTCGTGATGTTGGTGATAGGACTAACCGGCTCGATCGGCATGGGCAAATCGACCGCCGCCCAGCGCTTCCGCGAACGGGGTATCGCCGTGTTCGATGCCGACGGAGAAGTGCATCGCCTCTATGCTGGTCCGCTCTCGGAAGAGATCAAAAACGCCTTCCCCGGCACGACGCACGACGGCAAGGTCGATCGCGTGGCGCTCTCGGCAGCGCTATTGAAATCACCGGAGCGTTTCAAGGATCTCGAAGCCATCGTCCATCCGCGGGTGCGCGCATCGGAACGTCAGTTTCTGCAGGCGGAACATGCGCGCGGCGCCGAAATGGCCGTTCTTGAAGTGCCGTTGCTGTTCGAAGCAGGTGGTGACTCCGCGGTCGATGTGAAAATCGTCGTCACCACAACGCGCGAGATACAACGCCAGCGCGTTCTCGAAAGGCCTGGCATGACGGCGGAAAAATTCGCAACCGTCGTCGCACGTCAGTTGCCGGAAGACCAAAAGCGCGCCCGCGCTGATTATATTGTGGACACTGGAGAAACCGTCGAAAACTGCCACAGGCAGATCGATCTCATCATCGCTAAGATTCGCGCGCGTAACGGCGAAGCATTCGACCGTTATTGGCGTAACTGATGGGACTCGAAGACTGTGACGATACGCGAAATCGTTCTCGATACGGAAACGACAGGCCTCGATCCAAAGACCGGAGATCGGCTCATTGAAATCGGCGCGGTTGAATTGTTCAACCGCATCCCGACGGGTCGCGAGTACCACTGCTTTATCAATCCCGAACGCAATGTGCCGGAAGAAGCGCAGAGAATTCATGGCATATCGACGGAGTTCCTGATCGGAAAGCCGCTGTTCCGCGATGTCATGAAAGACTTTCTGGCGTTCATCGGCGACGACCAACTCGTCATTCACAACGCTCAGTTTGACGTGATGTTCTTGAATTTCGAACTGCAGCGCGAACGGCAAAATCCACTGAGCTTTGATCGCGTCGTCGATACGCTCGCGCTTGCGCGCCGCCGCCATCCGGCAGGACCGAACTCACTCGATGCGCTCTGCAAACGCTATGGCATCGACAATTCCAAGCGCACGAAGCATGGCGCGTTGGTCGATAGTTTGTTGCTGGCCGAAGTCTATGTGGAGTTGCTTGGAGAGCGTCAGGCGACGTTCGGCCTGCAAACCGCCAACACCGCATTGGCATCCGCTGACCGGCGTCCGGGAAAGCGTGTCGCCGCCAAAGCGCGCCCCACACCATTGCCCTCGCGCGTGACGGAGGCCGATGTCGCGGCACATCACGCGTTTATCGAGGCGATGGGAGAAAAGTCGCTTTGGCTTCGGATCTGGGAAAAGGTTCGGGCTGCTTAAATCAGGCCCGAACTTCTCTGAATGGTCGTCAGCTTAAGCGTTGGCTTTTGACGCTTCGGCCTGCTGCTGTTGCTGCCGGCGCATGTAAAGCGACGCAAAATCGATCGGATCGAGAAGCAGCGGCGGGAACCCGCCTTCGCGCGTCACGTCAGCAACGAGGCGGCGCAGAAATGGGAAAACCATTGTCGGCCCGGAGATGAGCAGGAACGGCTCAAGCGACTCTTCCGGGATGCTTTCGATTTTCATCAGGCCCGCATACACGGTCTCGATGACGTAGATGGTGCCGAGGTTGTTCGTTGCTGTCGCCTTGAACTCGATCGAACTTTCGAACAGATCATTCTCGACGCGCTGGGCGCCGACGTTCACTTCAACCTGAATGTTCGGCTGGTCGCCCTTGCCCGAGATCAGTTTGCGCACGTTCGGATTTTCGAACGAAAGATCCTTCACATACTGGCTGACGATCTTGGCTTGAATCGGCGGCGGTGCCGTCTCAGACGTTGCACCTGCGGCGCCGTTTCCATTCTCAGCCATTCCACCCTCTTGATTATATTTAGCCAATGTTAGCGGGGTCGCTACCACGTCATGCCCAGCCGCGCAACGGAACCCTTCCCGCGCTACGCCGGACATTTCGCAATTGATCAGCCGTTGCGCCGCCGGGGCTGAACCGAGCGTCCCGCGCCAACCGGCCGCTCGCTCACGCGCTCATATTCACCTTCGATCACGATGCCGTCAGCGTCGGCCGCCGGTTCTCCGCGTGAGGCAGACCGGAATGACCCGCGCCCCGCCTCGGCTTGATAGTGAAACAGCCGAACGAGTTTCAACACCCCGGTATGAATAACGAACGAGCGCACCTGCGGGATCAGCAGCACAAGTCCGATTGCGTCCGCGATCACGCCAGGAAAGATCAGAAACAATCCGGCGAGGACCTTCAGGAACCCATCGAACAGCGGCGGAAAACTCTCGCGCTCGGAGCCAAGCCTCGAAAGCCCGCGTTCAAAGACCGATAGCCCGACATGCCGGATAATCCCGGCGCCAAGAAACGCGGTGCCAAGAATAATGACCGCGAGCCAGCCGAGCCCGATTGCCTGGCCGATACGGACCAGCAGCGCGAGCTCGATCAAGGGCAGCGCGCAGAGAAAGAGGACGATCGCAGTTTTGAGGGCTCGGGACATGTGCTCTCGCAGATGGGGCTTGCGGCACCTTAACGCGGACTTAATCCGCCCGTCACCGCCACGGACCCGCCTCCATTAAGCGTTTCAACCGTATTCGTATCGTAAAGTGCCCAAAGACGTTCTTCTTTAGACGAAGCTGTCGGAAGACCAGCCGAACGAAAGCTGTTAGACGTTCAACGTACAAATACCGTCGTCGCATCCCTACATACGGTGCTAGCATGGCGGGCAATTCGACGCGGTATACTCACTCAGCCCCTGCCCACCCGGAGGCATAAGCCTAAAGAAATGTCTGGCCAATTTGATATTATCACCCTGATTGCCCTCGTTGTGGCCGTCGCCGCCATCATTAAGCTGCGCAGCGTGCTCGGCCACCGTACGGATGAGGATGAACAACGTGTTGAGCGCCTGAAGACCCGGGAACGGGAAGCAAGGCAGCGCGCGGGACCGGAATCGGGCTCGGCCGATGTCATCACGATGCCGCGTCGCGACCGGGATGTTCCAGCACCTGCCGCGACGGCTGAGACGCTGACCGCGAACGCCGAAACACGCATCAAGGCCTATCCGGCGACCGATCCTGCGGTAACGGCGGGCCTCCTCGAGATCGCAAAGCTCGATCCGGCGCTCGATCCCGATGCCTTCCTGACGGGCGCTGGCCAAGCCTACGAAATGATCGTCTCCGCCTTTGCGGAAGGCAATCGCCGCATGTTGAGGGACCTGTTGAGCAAGGACGTGCTCGACGGCTTCACTGCGGCCATCGCCGACCGTGAATCGCGCGAAGAAACGGTGGATCAGCAGTTCGTCGGCATCAAGAAGGCTGAGATCATCGAAGCCGAACTCAAGGGCGGCGTCGCCTATTTGACGGTGCGCTTCGCCAGCGAGCTGATTTCGGCGGTCCGCGACAAGACCGGCAACGTCATCTCCGGCGATCCGCAGACCATCACGGACGTGACCGACATCTGGACGTTCTGCCGTGATGTCTCGACCGCGCGTGCCCGCTCCGATCTCAATTGGCGATTGGACGCGACACAAGCGCCGAATTAGGCCAGAATCCGTGCACTGGCGGTCTTAACCGCTGCCAGGGCGGCAGGAAGGCTTGGACAACGGGTCAGGCGACGAGGGCTCGTGATCGGGACGCGACGACGGCGGCTGTTTGTAGGCTTCGCCGCCGTTACGGCGGGGTTGCTGACGGGCACTTTTCCGCTAGACCATGGCAGCTCCAACGCCGCCGAGGCCTCACCCAAAAAGCCCAAAGCCGCCATGCCATCGAATGCGGTCAGCTACGCGCCAATCCCCTATAGCGCCATTCCTGGTTGGCGAGAGGACGATCATCTCCTCGCCTGGAAGGCGTTTCTCTCATCGTGCGACGCAGTGCTCTCTGCGCCGCCGCGCGCCCCAGCCTCTCAGGCCGCGCCACCGGTCTCGGCGCTGTTGAATGTCTGCCGCCGTGCCCTCTCAGCGGGCGCGGCAAAGAAAGTCCGCACCCGCCACGACGCCCGGCACTTTTTCGAAACCCATTTCGCGCCGAACAGGGTCGTTTCTCCGACAGGAACGGGCCTCCTCACCGGCTATTACGAGCCCCTCATCAAAGGGGCACGAAAGCAGGACGCGGAATTTGCGACACCGATTTATCGTCGCCCGTCAGACCTCGTGAACATCGTCGCCGAAAGCGAGCGTGGTGCAACAACCGCGGCCTTCACGCATATGCGTGACTTGGGGAGCGGAACGAAGAAGCCGTATCTGACGCGCGCCGAGATCGAGCAGGGTGGCCTCGAGGGCAAGGGGCTTGAGCTCGTCTACTTCAAGGACCCTGTGGACGTCTTCTTCCTGCAGGTCCAGGGCTCCGGCCGCGTGCAACTGCCGGACGGCACGGAGATCCGCGTCGCCTACGATGGCAAGAATGGATACCCGTATACATCCATCGGCCGCGTGCTGATCGACCGGGGCGAACTCACCGCCGAAACGATGTCGCTGCAGGCGCTGAAGCAATGGTTGCGCGCTGATGCCATCCGCGGCCGAGAGCTGATGTGGCACAACAAGTCGTATGTGTTCTTTCGTGAGCTTACCGGCAGCGACGCGAAGGGGCCGATCGGCGCGAACAACATTCCGCTTCAGACGGGCCGCAGCTTGGCCGTCGACACCGCGTTTCATGTTCTCGGAACGCCGATCTTCGTCGAAGCACCGAAACTCACGCACGCGACCAAGTCCGGTGGCTTTCACCGCCTGATGATCGCGCACGACGTCGGCTCCGCAATCAAAGGTCCCCAGCGCGGCGATATTTATTTCGGTTCGGGAGACAAAGCTGGGCGTCTTGCAGGAATCACAAAGGAACCGGGCACTTTCATCGTCCTCATTCCGCGGGATCAGCCGCTGAGTGGACGCAAAGCGGATCGTCGTCCGTGAAAAAGCCAACCGGTACGCGCAGCCGCAAATCGCCAGCGGTGAGCCACGATGACGATGATGCGGTTTGGAGCTACACGGCGGCCAGCATCGAGCCGCTGAAGCGTGCCAAGGGGCGCGTGCTTCTCGATCAGGCAGAGGCGCTCGCCCTTCCACCCTCGAAGACAAAAACATCTTCAAAAAAACCAGCCAGCCCAACACCTGCCGTCGAACGCGCGCAACCGCGAACCGCACCGGTCAAACGCTCGAGCGAGCCGCCTCCGATCGCCGCGATCGATCGAAAGAACGCACGCAAGATCCGCATCGGCCGTATCGAGATCGAAGCGCGCATAGATTTACACGGGATGCGCCAGGACGAAGCGCACGCTGCGCTCCGCGCATTTTTATTTCGCTGCCAGACGCGCCAATTGCGCTACGTGTTGGTGATTACCGGCAAAGGCAAAACCACGGGCCCAGCCGAGCACGGCGGCATGGAACGCGAGCGCGGCATCCTGAAACGAAATGTACCGCGCTGGCTCGACGAACCGGAACTGCGCGCCATCGTGGTCGGGTACACGGTTGCCGCAATCCAGCACGGCGGCGAGGGTGCGATCTACGTCCACGTGCGATCCAATGGACGAAGCTAGCCGGACTTCAGAAGCAAAGCGTTTGCAGTCTCTGCAGTGCGAGGCCGAGCCCGTAAAGCGAATACGTATCGGTTATGTGTGAGCCATCGTCGGAAGAAGAGGCAACGGTCATCGTGTTGCCCTTGCGCATAGCCTCGATCAACTTCAGCTCTTGCGTTGGCTCGGAGACAAATGCGCGGTGGTCCGTGCCGAATATCTCGAAATTCGCGCTTCCAACAGCGACGTTCCCTTCCGCGCCCTTCTCGAAACGATAGCCCACGCGGAAGCTGACTTCGGCGCGAATGCCATCCTTCGGCCAAGCCGAGATATAGGCGCGGGGTGTCTCGCGATGACTGTCCTTGGGAGAGCTGGCGCGCGCTTCGCTGGTGACGAAGCAGAAGAGATGCGGCGATTCAGAATCGGCAAGCAGCGTCCAGTCGCCGAATGTCTCGACCTGTGACACAGCTTCGTCTCCATGCGCCGCGGTAACGGCGGATAGTGCAACAATCAAGGTCGCAACGAAACGTCGCGTGACCTGCATTCAGGGCCCTCCTTCCCGCACCGGACGATCTGCAAAACGTGCGAGAGATTTCATGCGGTCATACATCACGATTGCCCCCGCCATCGCAACATTGATGCAGAACCGCGAAGGGATTTTGACGACGTAGTCACACCTTTCGACGAGCGGCGGCGACAAAGAGCCAAGCTCCGGCCCGAGCACATAAGCCGCGCGGAGAGGATGACGGAAGCTCGGCAAGTCGATTGCCTCGTCCAGCAGTTCGATGCCGACGAGCTTGCAGCCACCTGGAAGGGCAAGCTCGTCGAGAGTCTGCCAATTGTAGTGCGGCAGGTGCAGCTGGCTCTTGGACGTATCGGCGTGCGCTTCGGCAGCCCGGTATGTCGCACCGACGGTAAACGTGAAGCTCGCGCCAAACGCGTGCGCCGACCGCATCAGGTTTCCGAGATTAAGCGATTTCGACATCCGCTCGGCGCCAATGGCGAAATAGCCCTTGGGAAGCGGAGGCCAAACCGTTGCATTTCTTGACATCGCGTCGCGCTCATGACTGTCAGAGAGGAGAATGGAAGGGGACGTCTCATATGAAGGCCGCTCTATGCAAGACTCTTGACGGACCGCCCGGCCTCGTCATCGAAGATGTGCCAGAGCCGCACGCGAAGCCGGGACAGGCGATCGTGCGCGTGAAAGCGGTGGGCCTCAACTTCGCGGACACGCTGATTACGCGCGGCAAATACCAGTTCAAGCCGGAGCTGCCGTTCTCACCGGGCGCCGAGATCGCCGGAGAAATCGAACACATTTCCGGCGAAGGCGCAGGGCTCGCGCTGGGACAACGCGTCATGGCCTATGTGAACTGGGGCGGTGCCGCCGAGAAGATCGCCGTCGATCTCGAAGCCCTCATCACGGTGCCTGACGCCGTCCCGCTGACGACGGCCGCCGGATTGCCGGTGACGTTCGGAACGGCGATCCATGGCTTGCGTGACCGCGGCAGGTTGCAGCCGGGCGAAACAGTCGTCGTCACCGGCGCAGCAGGCGGCGCGGGCCAAGCCGCCGTCGAGATCGCCAAGCTCATGGGCGCGCGCGTCATTGCCGTTGCGTCCTCGCCGGAAAAATGCGCCATCGCAACCGCTGCGGGCGCGGACGAGACCCTCGAATTTCCATCTACCGATTTGAAGGCCGGTGTTCGCGCGCTGACGGGCGGCGATGGTGCGGACATCATTTACGATTGTGTTGGTGGGCCGGTGTCCGAGCCGTTGCTGCGCGCGCTTCGCTGGCAAGGGCGGTTTCTCGTCGTCGGCTTCGCTTCGGGCGAAATTCCAAAAATCCCGCTCAATCTTCTTATGCTCAAGGGCGCCGAGGCATCGGGCGTCTTCTGGGGTGACTCGGTCCGGCGCGACCCAGCGGGACATCGGGCAAACATGCGCCAGCTTCTGGAGTGGGTCGCAGACGGACGTTTGAAGCCGGTGACCCATGGGCTTTATGCACTCGATTCGATCAAGGATGCGCTTGCGATTTTGGACCGGCGCGAGGCGGCCGGTAAGGTTGTGTTGACGATAGGAACCTGACCACCCGCAGAACGCTTGAATTGTTGATTTCGAATTCAAGCAATCTTTCCACTACCGCGATTATTTCAGGCGTTGCCGAATTTGCGTTTCACAGGCCGCCGGAAATGTCAGTCGCTCCCCACGCTCGACGGCGTATGTCGCGCCAAGCTGCGTTCATCGCGATTGTAAATGCATTCGCAGGCGCGGCCTCGGCGGAGCCACCGATTGATCCCACGGCGAAGACACCATCCGTCGCTTCCGAGCTTTATCAGACGATGTGCGTGCGCTCGTGCGATGGATTTTATTTCCCGATCCGGCAGAATGCCGTGCGCGAAAATTTTGCTGCTGACGCAAATGCCTGCCGTTCGGCCTGTCAATCGGAAGCGCGTCTCTTCTATTTTCCAAGGGGCCGCGGCGCTCCGGCGACGATGATCGATCTCGACGGCCGCAAGTATGCGAACGAAGCGAACGCCTTCGCTTTTCAGGCTGGCGCAAAACCCGGATGTGCCTGCCGCGCAGCGCCCTGGTCAGCGGAAGCCAAGGAGCGCCATCGCGACTACGCTGTCAAAGAGATAGAAGCTCAGCGCAACCGGGACGCTCTTGCGGCCAGCCTGGCTGCAGCGCAGGGCGCGAAAGCCAGCGCCGAGATCTCGGCCGCCGCCGCGCGCGAATACTTTGAAAGCGACACGAGCATGTCCGGCAGAGCCGGCCGTCGCGCACTCTTTCACAAACTGGAAGTGAGCGACGACGCTTGGTGAGTGGGGAGGCAACGCCGCCTCGAGGCCGCCATCACCACGCGGCTTCGCCGTCTCCTGAAAGAAACTCCATTC
Organism: Hyphomicrobium methylovorum; assembly: GCF_013626205.1. Classification (NCBI taxonomy): domain Bacteria; kingdom Pseudomonadati; phylum Pseudomonadota; class Alphaproteobacteria; order Hyphomicrobiales; family Hyphomicrobiaceae; genus Hyphomicrobium; species Hyphomicrobium methylovorum. The sequence goes on along the minus strand of NZ_QHJE01000001.1, from coordinate 1,573,195 downwards.
CGCGCACCGGATACGTGTCTTCGATGCCGTACGGCCCGCCGCCGACACCCGGCCGCGACGACATAAGAACGATGCGCGTTACAAAGAACGGTTCTGACTTATAGCCGCCGTTTCGCGTGAGGAATCGCGCGATCGCTTCAGGGTCCGAATGCCTGAGGCGCGCGAGCGTGACATGCGGACGAAAGGCGCGCGTATCCGGCGGTAGGCCTGCATTTCGGGCCGCCTTCTCATGGGCCCGCGCCAGCTCATCGAGCTTCGGCTCCGGCTCAAGCCCGGCCCAAAGACTGTGCGGATTGTCGCCGCCGAAAACGCCGAGGCCCGAAAGGCGAAGCTCGAACCCGTCAGTCTCGATACGCGCAAGATTGGCCATCAATTCGCGCGCTTCCGCGTTGCCGATGTCGCCCGCAAACCGCAACGTGATGTGGTAGCTCTCGGGCGTGATCCAGCGCGCGCCGGGCAGCGGCACACGCATGCGGTGAAGGTCGTCCCCGATGTCGTCGGGAATTTCGATAGCGCTGAACAATCGGGGCATTTGAACACCTCGCTCGTTGTCGAAACTCGAAACGGACAGCGGCGCGCCGTTACTTTACCGACGTCTTGCGCTGGGCAATCGTCTGCACCAAGGTTTCGACCTCGGGCAGAATGCGTTTCACGATCTCCGCGATGCCCGCTGCTGTCGGATGCAGTCCGTCAGATTGCGAAAAGCTCCGGTCGAGAGCAACGCCATCAAGAAAAAACGGATACAGCGGATAGCCGTATTTCGCCGCGAGATCCGGATAGATTGCATCGAAAGCTTTCGAATAGTCGGCGCCCCAATTGTTCGGCGCACGCATGCCCGCGATCAGCACGGCAATGTTTTTGGCTTTCAGCTTTTCCAGCATGGCGTCGAGATTGGCGCGCGGCTCTTTTGGATCGATGCCGCGCAACGCGTCGTTCGCGCCAAGTTCCAGGATCACGCCATCCGGCGGCGGCTCCAGCGCCCAGTCAAGCCGCTGGGCGCCGCCCGACGTCGTATCCCCGGAAACGCCGCCATTGAGCACGGTGACCTTGTAGCCTTTCGCTTCGAGTGCCATCTGAAGCTGCGCCGGGAAGGCCTCCGTGGCCTTTACGCCGTAACCCGCCGTCAGGCTGTCGCCGAACGCCAGGATCGTAACAGGCGTCGTTGGTACGTCCGCGGCGTCCACTGCCGACAAGGGGGAGGAAAGCAACGAGAGTACGATTGCCAAAGCCAGCATCCGGATCGGTTCGAGCACGTTCATTTTTCGGCCCCACCCATCGCGCACATCATGATGCTGACGTATAGCCTCGAATTCGGCGAAACAAGTCCGGGCGTCGAGATTCTTTCATTCAAACAAAGGCACGCAGCTTGAGCGACCCCATCATCGAACTCGATAATGTCCAATTGACGCTGACAAGCAAAGCCGGGCCCGTGCACATTTTACGCGGCGTTTCGTTGACGGTGCCGCGAGGTCAGTCGGCCGCGATCCTCGGCCCGTCGGGATCGGGCAAGACGTCGCTCTTGATGGTGATGGCGGGGCTCGAACAGGCAACGGGCGGCAAGGTCGTCGCCGCAGGGAAGTCCCTGGCTGCGATGTCGGAAGACGAACTCGCCCTGCTCCGTGGCGCTGACATGGGCGTCATATTCCAGTCATTCCATCTGGTACCGACGATGACGGCGCTCGAAAACGTCGCGCTCCCCATGGAGCTCGCAGGCGAAGCGAACGCGTTCGACAACGCGCATCAGCTCTTGAAAGAGGTGGGGCTGGCTGAACGCGTCGATCATTTCCCGGCGGAGTTGTCTGGCGGTGAACAGCAACGGGTGGCGATTGCCCGCGCGCTCGTGCGCCAGCCGCGCATCGTGCTGGCCGATGAGCCGACCGGCAACTTGGACGGCCGCACAGGCCGCCAGATCGTAGAGCTTCTTTTCGGCGCGCACGCCCGGCGCAACGCGACGATGATTATCGTTACGCACGACGAACGCCTCGCAGCTATGGCTGATCGCGTCATCCGCATGGCCGACGGCAACATCGTTTCCGACGAACTGACCAATGTGGCCACCCGCGCGGTATCGTCATGACGATGGCTTCGACGACGGAGTCGACGCGCGCCGTCCGCCGCGCAGGGACCGTTGATATTCTGCGACTTGGCCTTCGCGAATTGCGTGCGGGCTTCAAAGGGTTTCGCATTTTCATCGCCTGTCTTGCGCTGGGCGTCATGGTCATCGCCGCGGTCGGCGCGCTTGCCGACGCGTTGCGCGCCGGTCTCGCCAGCCAGGGCGAAACGATCCTCGGAGGCGACGTCACCTTTGCGCGCTCGCATACGCGGGCAACGGCGCAGGAGCTGGAGACATTACACGCCCTAGGTCGCGTGAGCGAAACGGCAACAATGCGCTCGATGGCGCGGCGTCTCGATGGATCCGATCAAGCGCTGACAGAGCTGAAAGCCGTCGACGACGCATATCCGCTCACCGGATCCGTCACGCTGGAAGGCGACAAACCATTCGCCGCCGCGATCGCCGGCAACGGCGCCGTGCTCGATCCGATGCTCGCCGAAAGGCTGAACATCAAAATCGGTGACAATGTCCGCATCGGCGACGCTGAGGTGAAGGTCGCCGGGATTCTGGCGTCAGAACCAGACGCCGTGGCCGATCGCATGACGTACGGTCCACGCATGTTCATGTCGCTCGCAACGCTCGAGCAGACGGGGTTGGTGAAACCCGGAACGCTTATTCGCTGGCGGTACGCTTTGAAACTTCCGGCTGACGCGCCGTCGGATGCTGAGGCGCTTGCTCAGCTTCGCAAATCCGTCAGCGAAAAATTGCCCGAAGCGGGCTTTTCCAGCATTGACCGCTACAACCCGTCGCCGCAGGTGACGCGCACGCTCGAACGTCTGCGCCAATTCCTTATTCTGATCGGCCTCGCGTCGCTGCTCGTCGGCGGTGTCGGCATTGCCAATGCCGTCGCGACATACGTGGACAAACGCGTGAAGGTGATCGCCACATTGCGCAGCGTCGGCGCGACGGGCAGCCAGATCATCTCGATTTTTCTCGTCCAGATCCTTTTGATGAGCGCGATCGGCATAGGCATTGGCTTGCTTTGCGGCATGGCGGTGCCTCCGCTCGTCGATTATTTCTACGGGGATCTCTTGCCTGTTCGCGCGGACCTTGTCGTCTCGCCGCGAAGCTTGGGAATCGCAACGCTCTATGGCGTCCTCGTCGCGCTGGTCTTCGCGCTTTGGCCCCTTGGCCGGGTTGAGAACGTGCGCGCGGCGGTCTTGTTTCGCAATTCCATGAGCACGGCCGGAGGACGTCCGCGCGCCGCGATCATGGCGGCAACGGCGGTCACGGTTGCACTGCTGGTCGGTGTTGCGGTTCTGACGTCTGATCCTCCGAAGATCGCGCTCTACGTCGCCGCCGGTCTTGCTTTGATGCTGGCGGTCTTCGGCTGGCTTGGCGGATTTGTTGCTCGCTTGGCGGCGCGTCTGCCGCGACCGCGTTCACCCGAGCTGGCGCTCGCGTTGCGCAATATCGCGGCGCCCGACGGGCTAACGCGGTCTGTCGTCCTGTCGCTCGGCACGGGTTTGTCGATCCTTGTAGCCGTGGCGCTTTCCAACGCGGCGCTCGTCGCCGACCTTCAAGAGCGGCTACCTGAAGAAGCGCCCGATTATTTCCTGCTCGACATAAGTCCTAATGACTTCGGCGCTTTGAAAACGCGGATCGATACGTTCGTTCCAAAGGCGAAGCTGTACGACGCGCCGATGCTGCGCGGACGCATGGTCGCCGTGCGTGGTGTTCCGGTCGAAAATCTGAAAGTTCCGGCCGACATCGGCTGGGTGATGAATGGAGACCGCGGCCTCAGCTACTCCGACACTGTGCCGGACGGATCGAAAGTTACGGAAGGCACGTGGTGGAGCAAAGACTACGACGGTCCGCCGCTCGTTTCGTTTGAAACCGAAATCGCGCACAAGCTGGGCTTAAAGATCGGCGACTCGGTAACCGTCAACGTGCTTGGCCGGAACGTCGACGCAAAAGTCGCAAATCTCAGAGAGGTGAACTGGGAAAGTTTGTCACTGAACTTTGTGATGGTGTTCACGCCGAATACGCTTCGCGCCGCGCCGCATAATCTCCTGGCGACGTTGCGTCTGCCGGAAGGCACCTCGCGCCAGGACGAGTCGGCCATGGTCCGCGACCTTGGAAAGACGTTCCCGTCCGTCAGCGCTGTGCGCGTGCGCGACGCCATCGAGCAATTCAGCAAAATTTTCGAAAAGGTCATGATCGCCGTTGAGGCGGCAGGCAGCGTCACGCTGGCGGCCGGAGCATTGGTGCTTGCCGGGGCACTCGCGGCCGCGCAGCGGCGGCGAACGCTCGAAGCGGTAATTTTGAAAACCATCGGCGCGCGCCGTCGCCAAATCCTCAAAGTGCATGGCTATGAATATGCGCTGCTGGCCCTCATTGCGGCCCTGGTATCGACGGTTGTGGGAGGTCTCGTGGCCTGGATCGCGGTCACACGCATCCTGGAGCTCGATTTCGTCTTTACACCAGCCGCGGTTTTGACCACCCTGACTGTTGCTGCACTGATGATCTCTGTTTTTGGTGCGCTGGGAACCTGGGCCGTGCTTCGGGCCCGGCCAGTGCCATACTTAAGAGCAGATTAGGTAAGGTTTTCTAACGCCTGCCACCTTGAAACGGTGATCCCCCGGGGTCATATGTTGGACAAATCCGGCGGGTTGTGCCGGTTAACGTGAGGAAAAGACCACAATGGCTGAAGTTTTTACGCGACCGACAGGGCCTCTCGGCGGCGCGAGAACATCCGGCGCAATCGATCAGGGCCTTCGCTCGTTCATGCTGGGTACCTACAATTATATGGCGCTCGGCGTTGCCGGAACGGCCGTCGTCGTCATGTTGTTGATGGCAAACCCCGCAGTGATGCAGGCGATTGCCGTCGGACCCATGAAGTGGGTCTTGTTTGCTGCAATTTTTGGCCTCGGCTGGTTTGCACCCCGGTTGTTCTTCTCGGGTAGCGCCGCCGTCGCACACGGTGCCTATTGGCTCTACTGCGCGCTCTGGGGCGCGCTTATGGCGCCGATGATCTCGCTGTTCGTATCGCAGGGCCTCGCTGGCCTCGTCGGTCAGGCATTCTTCATCGCGGCGGCAACGTTCGCGGCGACGAGCCTCATCGGCTACACGACCAAGAAGGACATGACGGGCTGGAGCGGCTTCCTCTCCATGGCGTCGATCGGCATGATCATCGTCATGCTGGTGAGCTTCTTCTTCGTCACCGATCCGGGCACGAGCAAAACCGTTAGCCTGCTGATCTCCAGCGTCGTTGTTCTGCTCTTCTCTGTCATCACGGCCTTCGAAACACAGGCCATCAAGTCGATGTACATCGAGAATGCTCAGTACGGCGGTGAAGCACAGCTGAAGCGTTCGTCGATCTTCGGCGCCTTCATGCTCTACGGTTCGTTCGTGACGCTGTTCATCCACATCCTGAACATCTTGGGCATCATGAACAGCAACGATTAAGCCGCTGATCACTCATCATTTCGCAAAGGGCCTCGGAAACGGGGCCCTTTGTTTTTGCGCGTTTTGCTAAGGAAACGCTGCGAAATCAGCGCTGCACGAGGCCAGGCTTGTCTTCCAGAACGCTAAGGACGCGCTTGAGATCGTGGCCGCGCTTCATGATAAGTCCGCCAGCCGCAATCACGCTGTAGGCGCCTTGCTTCCGCGCCAGCCGCATATCTTTCTCGATGCGGTAAAGCGCATACTCGCTGGCTCTGCGGTAGACCGAGAACACAGCGCGATCCTTCAAATGATCGATTGCGTAATCGCGCCACAGACCCAAGGCAACCTTGCGCCCATATAGATCAAGAATGGCTGCGAGTTCGTAGCGGTCGAAGGCGGTGCGCCGCCCAGGCTCAGCCGCAACGTGTGGCTCGGAAGCCGGAACTTCGCCCGCACGCCGCGGGCGAAAAAGTATCGGTTCAGATGTTTCGCTCAATCGCGTCATCCATCGCTGATGTACGAAGGATTGCGCCAATGCCGGGCGAAAGCAAGAGGCGTCTCAGACTCTTGCGCAGCCGTCGTGTGCTTTCACGTGAATCAACGGCACGGAAATACCCCGCGCCCGTCAAATTGGCGACCGATCCGCGGCCACAAACGGCCGCATTAAATCGCGATAGAGATAACCGTTGCCCGGGACCCTTCTTCAATGTCGGCTCTGGACACTCAGCCCCCCAGCCCCCCGGGGCCAGTTTCGGGGTTGGGTCCCTGGGCAACTCTCCCCGATGCCCTCCCGTCTCGAGAGTCCCCACTCGAGCCGGTCCGAAACCTAACTACGATTAAGCCTCGAAGGACCGGAATTTCCGGTCCTTCTTTTTTTGCGCATCCGCTTTGCCAAATAGCCTACCCGATCGGCTCCATGTGCCTATATAATGTAACACATCGGACGCACTCGGAGATCGAGCGTTACATGACGAAAAAAGGTAAGACCGCAAACACGGCGCCACGGAAATCCCGCTCTAACCCCTTGCTGGCGAAGTGGAATGGTGAATTCGCACTTCCCCCATTCGAGAAAATCGAAGTCCGCCATTTCAAGCCCGCGCTAGAGGCGGCCTTTCGCGAACACAAGGCAGAGATCGAGAAAATTGCGGCCAACAAGGCCAAGCCGACATTCGCAAACACCATCGTCGCGCTCGAAAAAAGCGGCACGCAGTTGTCGCGCATCGCCTCCGCTTTCTGGAATTTGGAAGCGGCGAACTCTTCACCTGAATTGCAAGAAGTCGCGCGGGATATGGCCCCCCGCTTCGCAGCGCATGAGACGCGCATCCGGCTCGACAAGCGCTTATTCAAACGCGTCGATGATCTCTACGCTGAGCGTGATGCGCTCAAGCTCAACGACGAAGAACGCCGCGTTCTAGAACGTCATCATCTCGAATTCGAGCGAGCAGGCGCCAAGCTGTCTCCGGCAGACAAATCACGGGTCAAAGAAATCAACGCCCGCCTCGCGACGCTCGTAACGCAGTTCATGCAGAACGTTCTCAAGGACGAACAAACCTGGCAGCTTGTTCTCGAATCCGAGAATGATCGCGCCGGCCTGCCGCCCGCCTTGCGCGAAAGTGCGGAACGCGCCGCCACGGATGCGGGGCTACCGGGAAAAGCAATCATCACTTTGGCGCGGTCAAGCGTTGAAGGTTTCCTGACGTTCTCTGCGCGGCGCGATCTGCGTGAAAAAGCATTTACCGCCTGGATTTCCCGCGGTGCGCACGATGGCGATACCGATAACAGACGGATCGTCTCGGAAGCCGTGGCGCTTCGGGGCGAATATGCGCGTCTGATGGGCTTCAAAACCTACGCAGATTTTTCCCTACAGGACACGATGGCGAAAACGCCCGGAACAGCCGCTGAGCTGTTGCAGGCAGTTTGGGAAAAGGCCGTCGCACGGGCCAAAGATGAGCGCGCCGCGCTTGAGACGCAGGCCCGCGATTCCGGCGATAACGCACCGATCATGCCGTCGGACTGGCGCTATTATTCGGAAAAGGTCCGCGCCGCGAAATATGATTTCGACGAAGGGCGCTTAAAGCCATACCTCGCCCTCGACAACATGATTGCCGCTGCGTTTGGATGCGCGACGCGCTTGTTCGGCTTGCAGTTCAAGCCTCGACCCGATCTTCCGCGTTACCATCCTGAAGTGCGCGCCTGGGAGGTTCAAGACCGAAACGGCGAGCACATCGGCATCTTCATGGGCGATTATTTCGCCCGGCCGGAAAAGCGCTCGGGCGCATGGATGTCCGATTTCCGCGCGCAGCATAAGCTTGCGAAAGGCCAGAAGCCGGTCATCGTCAACGTGATGAACTTCACCAAAGGGGGCGACGGCGAACCCGCATTGTTGTCCTTCGACGATGCGCGCACGCTGTTTCACGAGTTCGGTCATGCGCTGCACGGCCTGCTCTCGGACGTCACGTATCCGTCGATCTCGGGCACGGCCGTGTCCCGCGATTTCGTAGAGCTTCCATCGCAGCTCTACGAGCATTGGCTATCAACGCCGGAAGTGCTCGAAAAGTACGCGCTTCACTACAAGACGGGCGAACCGATGCCGAAAGACTTGCGTGACCGGCTGTTCGCCGCGCGTAATTTCAATCAGGGATTTGCAACGGTCGAATACACCTCGTCCGCGCTTGTCGACATGGCGCTCTATTCGGCCGAAGGCACCGAGATCGGCGACATCGAGCGCTTTGAACGCGAGACGCTGAACGGCATCGGCATGCCCGATGAAATCGTTATGCGGCACCGCCTTCCGCATTTCATGCACATCATGTCCGGCTATGCGGCGGGCTATTACAGCTATCTTTGGTCTGAAGTTATGGATGCGGACGCGTTCGCAGCCTTCGAAGAGGCGGGCGACGTGTTCCACCGTTCGACGGCCAAGAAGCTTTACGAATACATCTATTCCGCAGGCAACCGTCGAGACCCGCACGCGGCGTACGTTGCGTTCCGCGGCCGTCCGCCAAAGATCGATCGCTTGCTTGAAAAACGTGGCCTCGCGGCTTGAATCGCGCGGCTTGATTGCGCCGGGGAAACGGGCGACGGCTACCAGAGTCCGGCTAGCATACCGCCGATGATCGCGCCGCTGCGCCCTTCCTGCAGCAGCACAACGATCTTCTGAACCTCCGCCTGCATCAGCGCTGCGCGGGGCAGTTGGATCTCCATCGGCTGGCCTTTCCAAATGCCGATGGGCGTGAGTTCGCGCACGATGTTCGTATAGGTGAGTTTCTTACCCTCGTTCTCCCCTTCCTTGATTTCGACGTCTCCGGTCGACTGAACGACGCCGAGCCAGATCGTTGCCTCGCGCCGGGAATGTCCGGGCTCTTCTCCGCCGAGCGAAAAATTGAGCGTGTTACTCTGCTGACGGAACAGCACCGGAATGTGTTGCGGTCCCGCCTTGTCCGACGTCATCGCCAGAGCTTGCTCGATTGACGGACGCGAACTGCCGTTCACCGGCATTACGCCATTGACCACCGCTTGCGGTGTAAAGATCGAGCCGTCGCCCCGCGCGCGCGCATAATTGCGCTGCCGCTCGCTGTTGCGCGGTGAGCCGAACGTGTCCTTCCAGCCCAGATAGTTCCAGTAGTCGACCGGAAGGGAGAGGGCGATCAGCGAGGGGTCGGTTGCGAGCGCTTTAAGCACCGCGTCAGCCGGGGGACAGGCGGCGCACCCTTGGCTCGTGAAAAGTTCGATCACGCCGCGAAGCTGCACCGGAGGCTCCGGCGTATGGACTTCATTCTCGTCGGCGGCAGCAGGCAAAGCCAGCGCAAGCATTGCCAGAGCGGCAGCGGCAAGAAGTTCCAGAAATCGGTGGCGCGAACGCATTGCAGGAAGCCTGATCGGATCCGGTGACGCGAGTGTTGATGTTACTTTATCCGTCCGGCGCGCAATGAAAAAGTGAAAGACGGGAAAGGCGGCTCACGAAGGGGTGAGCGGAAACATAAAGGCCACCGCCATTGGTGAATGGCGATGGCCTGTGAGACGTCACAACCGGTAGAGGGCGAATGCCTAAGCCGCCAGATTTCGCAGCACGTACTGCAAAATACCGCCGTTCCGGAAATATTCGAGCTCGTCCAGGGTATCGATGCGGCACAGAATGGGAACGGTGAACGAGGAGCCGTCCGCGCGCACGACGTTGAGGTCGAGCACCGCGCGGGGCTTCACGCGCTCCAGTCCAGCAATGGAAACGCGCTCGTCTCCCTTGAGGCCAAGCGATTCCCACGAGGCATCGTTGGTAAAGGTAAACGGAACGACGCCCATGCCGACCAGATTCGAGCGATGAATGCGTTCGAACGACTGCGCAATGACGGCGCGCACCCCGAGAAGGTTCGTGCCTTTGGCTGCCCAGTCTCGCGATGAGCCGTTGCCATATTCGACACCGGCAAACACGACGAGCGGCACATTTTCTTTCGCGTAGAGCATCGCGGCGTCATAGATCGGCATTTCCTGGCCCGACGGATAATGAATCGTCAGACCGCCTTCTTTCACGTTGCCGTTCGCGTCACGAACCATGTGGTTCTTAATGCGAATGTTCGCGAACGTGCCGCGCATCATCACCTCATGGTTTCCGCGCCGCGTGCCGTACTGATTGAAATCAATCGGCTGCACGCCGTGGTCGATGAGATACTTTCCGGCCGGGCTCGAAGCCTTGATCGAGCCAGCAGGCGAGATGTGGTCCGTCGTGATCTTATCGCCGAAGAGGCCAAGAATACGCGCATCGGCGATGTCGGTCACGGTTTTGGCTTCGCGCGCGAGCGTGCGGAAGTACGGTGGATTCTGCACATAGGTGGACTCGCCGTCCCAGCCGTATGTCAGCCCGCCGCCGATCGCGATGGCCTGCCAGTTTTCGTCGCCCTTGAACACGTCTGCATATCGAGACTTGAACATCTCGCGCGTAACGTTCTCGGCGATGAACTGCTGAATCTCCTGCGCAGACGGCCAGATGTCCTTGAGATAGACGTCGCGGCCATCCGAACCTTTGCCAAGTGGCTCCTTGGTCAGATCCTTGGCAACGGTTCCAGCGAGCGCATGCGCCACGACGAGCGGCGGCGAAGCGAGATAGTTCGCCTGCACGTCGGGGCTTACGCGGCCTTCGAAGTTGCGGTTGCCCGAAAGAACCGCAGCGGCGACGAGACCATTGTCGTTGATCGACTTCGAAATCTCGGGCGCTAGCGGGCCTGAATTTCCGATGCACGTTGTGCAGCCGAATCCGACGAGATTGAACCCAAGCTGGTCGAGGTACGTTTGCAGACCCGACTTCTCAAGATATGCCGCCACGACCTGCGATCCCGGTGCCAGAGAAGTCTTGACCCACGGCTTGCGCGCCAAGCCGAGCTTGACCGCGTTGCGCGCCAAAAGACCGGCCGCGATCAGCACGCTCGGATTCGACGTATTGGTGCAGCTCGTAATGGCGGCGATGACGACGTCGCCGTGCCCGAGTTGGAACGGCTTCCCTTCAACGGGAACGCGCTTATCCAATTCGCCCGGTTTACGGTATTCGGTTTCGAGCGCGGTCTTAAATCCGGTGCCGATATCTGCCAGCGCCAGCCGCCCTTCCGGCCGCTTCGGTCCCGCCATCGACGGAACGACGTCCGCGAGATCGAGCGACAGCGTATCGGTGAAGACAGGTTCCGCGGATTTCGAGTCGCGGAAGAGGCCCTGCGCCTTGCAATAGGCTTCAACCAGCGCGATGCGGTGCGACTCGCGGCCCGACATCGTGAGATAGTTGATCGTCTCTTTGTCGACCGGGAAGAATCCGCATGTCGCGCCGTACTCTGGCGCCATGTTTCCGATCGTCGCGCGGTCCGCCAGCGTCATGCTGTCGAGACCTGGTCCGTAGAATTCTACGAACTTGTTCACGACGCCCTTCTTGCGCAGCATCTGCGTAACGGTCAGGACGAGGTCGGTCGCGGTCACGCCCTCTTTCAGGCGGCCCGTCAGGCGGAAGCCAATGACTTCCGGAATGAGCATCGACTGCGGTTGGCCCAACATCGCAGCTTCCGCCTCGATACCGCCGACACCCCAGCCAAGCACAGCGAGGCCATTGACCATTGTTGTATGGCTATCCGTGCCAACGAGCGTATCCGGGAATGCAACGGTGGAACCGTCAGCAAGCTGATTGGTCCAGACGGTCTGCGACAGATATTCGAGATTGACCTGATGGCAGATGCCGGTGCCGGGCGGCACGACGCGGAAGTTTTGAAACGCGCCCTGGCCCCACTTCAGAAAATTATATCGCTCACCATTGCGCTCGTATTCGAGCGTGACGTTATCGGAGAGCGCTCGGGGTGTGCCGAACTCATCGACGATGACGGAGTGATCGATAACCAGATCGACGGGAACGAGCGGATTGATTTTCGCCGGATCGCCGCCGAGCTTCGTCATGCCGTCGCGCATCGCGGCGAGATCGACAACCGCCGGAACGCCGGTGAAGTCTTGCATAAGAACGCGCGCGGGCCGGAAGCCGATTTCTTTTCCGGCCTTGCCTTTGTTCTCCAGCCACTCGGAAATGGCGACGATGTCCGCCTTGGTGACGGTGCGTCCGTCTTCATGGCGAAGCAGGTTCTCAAGAAGAACCTTCATCGAATAGGGAAGCTGGGAAATGCCCTTGAGGCCGTTGGCCTCAGCATCGGGCAGCGAATAGTAAACGTATTCCTTGCCATCGACTGTGAGAGTCTTGCGGCAACTGAAGCTGTCGTCGGAATTAGGTGTGAGTGCGCTCATGGGTCAGGCCTCCGAAGCATAAAACGAAGGGCTGCGCCGCCGGAGCGCCGACGGAATCGAGGACATCATGTGTCGGCCCGAATGGCAGTCACACGACCCTCGCTTTTGCGCTAGCGAAGGATAGTAGCTCTCTTTTATATAATCTCATTCAAAAGTGGAACCCTTCACGATTTGGCGATTTGGCGCGGGCAGTCTTCCGCGACGTCTGACCGCAGAAAGGTTTGAGGGCTGGGTGCGACTGGAAGCCGAAGACTTGGTTGTGGAACGCGGTGGCCGCCGGGTGATCGACGGCATGTCGTTTGCTGTCGGCTCCGGAGAAGCCGTCGTTCTTGCTGGTCCGAACGGAGCGGGAAAGACGACGCTGCTGCGCACGCTCGCAGGCTTTCTGCGGCCATTGGCTGGATCGATCCGTCTTCAAGGCGGCGATCCGGAGTTAACGCTGAGCGAACAGGCCCACGTCGTCGGTCATGCGAACGCGGTGAAATCGAGCATGACAGTTGGCGAGAATACAACCTTCTGGTCAGAGTATCTGACGGGCCCAGCACCGCGGCCGGAACGCGTTTCAAAGGCGCTCCAGCATTTCGGCCTCGAAGATCTGGTTGAATTTCCTGCGGCCATTCTCTCCGCCGGGCAGAAACGCCGCCTTGGTCTCGCGCGGCTTCTCGCTGCACATCGCCCGCTCTGGCTTCTCGACGAGCCGACTGTTTCGCTCGACTCGGCCTCTGCCGAACGCTTCGCCGCTGCCGTCAACGAGCACACACTGGCTGGCGGATTGGCTGTCATCGCAACACATCTTCCGCTCGGCCTCGAACGCGCCCGCACCCTGCGCATCGCATCCGGAAAGATGACGGCGTGAAGAGTTTCTGGGTTCTCGTTCGCCGCGATCTTCGTCTTGCCGTGCGTGAAGGTGGTGCGATCGGCACGGCGCTGGGTTTCTTCGTGATTGTCGTCTCGCTGATGCCGCTCGGGCTCGGGCCAGACCTCAATCTATTGTCGCGAATTGCGCCGGGTGTCTTGTGGATCGCTCTGCTTCTCGCAGCGCTTCTTTCGCTCAACAGGATCTTCGAAGCCGACTACGACGATGGCACACTCGACGTGCTCGCCACCGGGCGACTGCCGCTTGAACTCGTTGCGGCGGCGAAGTCTCTCGCCCACTGGCTGACGACGGGCGTGCCGCTCGCAGTGTGTGCGCCGTTGCTCGGGATTCTTCTCAATCTCGACCTGAGCGCTTATCCTGTGCTGATGGCAACAACGCTCATCGGCACGCCAGCCGTCAGTTTTCTTGGTGCGATCGGTGCAGCGTTAACGGTCAAAGCGCGCCGCGGCGGGCTGTTGCTTGCTCTCGTGGTTCTTCCGCTTTACGTGCCAACGCTCATTTTTGGCATTACGGCAATCGCCGCCATCGCCAGCCCGGCTGGCGCTTCCCCGTCGCTGCTGATCTTGGCCGCCGTATCTCTGATTGCGGTTGTTCTCGGTCCCGTCGCATCTGCGGCAGCGCTGCGCGTGCAACTTCAATGAACCGTAATGTTCGCGTTCGTTGCGTCTTACATTAGAACAGCTTAAATCGAGAAAATGCAGACCGTCACGCAGCGCCTCGCGAACCCGACCCGTTTCATGGAGCTTTCCGCTCGCCTGTTGCCGTTTATCTCGGCAACCGCCGCGGCTTTGCTCGTCTATGGATTGTATCTCGCGTTCTTCGCATCTCCCGCTGACTATCAGCAGGGCGAAACCGTACGCATCATGTACATCCATGTGCCATGCGCTTGGCTGGCAATGATGATCTACAGCCTGATTGCGATGTCGAGCTTTGGGCTATTGGTTTTCCGCCATCCGCTCGCAGACGTATCGGCCAAAGCCGCCGCGCCACTTGGCGCTGCATTCACGTTCCTCGCACTTCTGACCGGCTCCCTTTGGGGCAAACCGATGTGGGGAACGTATTGGGTGTGGGACGCGCGTTTGACGTCGGTCCTCATCTTGTTCTTCCTTTACATCGGCCTGATCGCACTCCGCTCGTCGATCGAAGACGAGTCGTCGGCCGCGAAGTTGGCGGCTGTTCTCGCGCTCGTCGGCGTCACGCTTCTGCCGATCATCAAGTTCTCGGTCGATTGGTGGAATACGCTGCATCAGCCATCGACGGGCTTCACCTCGAGCGTCGATCCGAGCATGCGTCTGCCGCTTCTTATCATGGCGCTGGGGTTCACGCTGATGTTCTTCGCCATGCACCTCAAAGCGATGCGCAACGAAATCATGCGCCGCAGGCTCAAATCGCTTCAGGCCCAGGCCGTGGCCGGACGCGACCGTTTGGCGACGCAAGGGGTTTCGGAATAAGCCATGGATCTTGGACAGCACGCCGCCTTTATCATCCTCTCCTATCTCGCCGTAGCGATCACGGTTGCCGGACTGATCGTCTGGCTGGTGATGGACGGACGAAAGCAAGCTCGCGGGCTTGCGGAACTTCAGCAGCGTGGCATTCGTCGCCGCCAAGTCGGCACGCCGGAGTAACATCGTGAGTGAAGGCCGATCCTCCCTCGTGCGTCTGGTGCCGGTTCTGATTTTCGCGCTCGTCGCGGGCTTCTTTGCACTCGCGCTACGGTCGGGCGACCCATCGCTATTGCCGTCGACAATGGTGGGCAAGCAGGTCCCCGAAAGCAAATTCCCGCCACTCGAAGGCTTGGAAACGAACGGCAAGCCGGATCAGGGTTTCACCAGCGCCGACCTCGCCAAGGGCAAGGTGTCGGTCGTGAACTATTGGGCGTCCTGGTGTGGTCCCTGCGTTGAAGAGCACCCGCTGCTCGAGCGTCTGAAAGAGACCGCAGACGTCGACGTGTTTGGCGTCAATTACAAAGACCGGGCGTCCGCGGCGCGCCGTTTCATCGGTCGGTATGGCAACCCCTACACGGCTGTCGGCACCGATTTACAGGGCCGCACCGCGATCGACTGGGGCGTCTATGGAACGCCCGAAACGTTTGTCGTGAACGGCCGAGGCGAAATCGTCTACAAACACGTCGGCCCGATTTCAGAACAATCCCTGAAGATGAAATTGCTTCCGGCTATCGAAAAAGCCAGAGCATCCGCGGCGCTCCCCCAAGGCTGAAGCGCCGCGACGGCGTCGTGTTAGGCGAGCGCAAAAAACTCGCCGCGCGAATCGTTCAGCACATTGAGCGAACCCGTTTTGATATCGAAAACGGCGCCGTGCAGCGAAAGCCGCCCGCTCTCTTCCTGCTGGCTGACGAATGGAAACGTCCGCAGGTTGGTGATGGTCTGCTTGACACCTTCCTGTTCCAGCGCCGTCTGCCGGGCAGCATTCGGTCCATCGGGATATTTGTTGACGACGGCAATGCGTGCTTCATCGAGCATCGACATCCAGCGCGAAATGAAATGCGCTTCCGTTTGGATTGCCGCGCTCTGATCGAGTGCCGCTTTGATGCCGCCGCATCCCGAATGTCCAAGAACGATCAGGTGGCGGATCCGCAAATTGAGAACCGCAAATTCGATGGCCGAGCTGACGCCGTGAAATTTACCGCCGGTTTCGTAAGGCGGCACGAGCGCGGCGACATTCCGCAGAACGAACAGTTCGCCGGGCAACGCGCTGAAAATGGTTTCCGGATCGACGCGGCTGTCGGAACACGCAATGACCATCGTGTCGGGGTTCTGGCCAAGCGTCGCAAGTTCTTCATAGTGCGCCGCGTTAGGCACGAAATGACGGTTCTTGAAGCGGCGGTAACGGTCTGTAAGATTTTCCGGAAAACTACCCATTAAATATGTGCCTCCTAAGGGAGCCCGCGCGCGTCGGGCCCGTTATCGTTCATGCAGTAGGACGTCGGGATAAAACGAGGTAGCCGGCGGTCGCGGAAACGAGCGAACCGGCTAGAACGCCCAATCGTACATCGGCGCTGGTATACGGATCAGGGAACGCCAACATGCCGATGAATAAGCTCATAGTGAAGCCGATACCGCCGAGAATTGCCGCGCCGAATAGCTGCATGTCCGTTGCGCCAGCGGGCTTTTCACACGCCCCACTGGCAATTGCCAAGCGGGAAAAACCATAGATACCCAATGGCTTTCCAATGATAAGTCCAAGCGCAATACCGAGCGGTATTGGCGATAGAAGATTTGCAGCAGACATTCCGGCGAATGAAACGCCGGCATTTGCAAAAGCGAATATCGGAAGAATGAGAAAGGTGACCCACGGGCTGAGCCAATGTTCGAGCGTTTCAAGCGGGCCGCTCGTGCTGCCACGTTGCCCCTTGAGCGGTACGGCAAGCGCAGTAACCACACCGGCGATCGTTGCGTGAACGCCGGAATTCAATACGGCCAGCCAAACGAAAAAGCCGACCAGAAGATAAGGCCACACGCGCATCACGTTTGACGCGTTCAGCAGAAACAGCGCCGCACCGCCGGCCGCCGCGAGTGCCAGCGCGGAAAGCGAAAGATCGCTCGCGTAAAAGAACGCGATGATGAGAATTGCGCCGAGATCGTCGATGATTGCGAGTGCCAGCAGGAATACTTTCAGCGCAATCGGCACGCGCGATCCAAGCGCCGCCATTACGCCAACGGCAAATGCAATATCGGTCGCCGCCGGTATTGCCCATCCCTTGAGCGCAATGGGATTGCTCCAATTGAACGCGGTATAAATGAGCGCGGGCATCGCCATGCCACCGACCGCTGCAATAACCGGAAGCATCGCAGTTTTTCGCTTCGCCAGCGCGCCAGCGAGAAGTTCGCGTTTGATCTCAAGACCGACGACGAAAAAGAAAATCACCATCAGGCCGTCGTTGATCCAATGCAGCAACGACTTCGACAGAACCAGCGGCGCAATCCCGATCGACACGCGCGTATCGAACAGCCGCGTATAGCCTTCCCCCAGCGATGAATTGGCGACGATCAGCGCAAGCACGGCGGAAATCAGCAGCACCAATCCGGCCAAAGCCTCGCGGCTGATGCCTGTCGCGTGTGTCTCTGGTTTCATGGGATGATCTCGGTGAAGCCGATCGGCCGATTTAACCAGCGTGAGAAGTCCAACGCAAGGAAGCGGCGCAGGAAGGTCTTAAGGAAGCGCAGACAGAAGCAGCCTGTCCTGGCCGCGGCTTGCGGTTAAAACAGCTTCCACACTGGCGACGGCATGAGTCAGAGCAGCCTCTGCCGAGCGTCCTTGCAGCAAATCCGAAATAAGAAGCCCGGCGAAGAGATCGCCCGTTCCATGCGGCACGTCAGGGAGTTTCGTCACCTCCCGCATAATCACGCGGCCGTCGGACAGCAGGATGTTGGCCAGTTTGGCGACACCAACCGGTATCGACGTCGCGGCCATTGTAGGGCGCCCGAGCGTCGCGGCCGCGCGCATTGCATCTTGCACCGACAGAATGTTTTGCCCCGTCAGCCAACCGAGTTCAAACCTGTTGGGCGTCAAAATATCGGCCATCGGAACGAGCGCGTCGCGGACAGCCTCCGCTGCAGCGTCATCGATGTAAACGCCTTCCGGATCGTCGCCGATAATCGGGTCGCAGATATATGTGATGGCCGGATTGAGCGCTCTCAGATGCGTGACGAGATCGCGAACCCACTGAACGTGCGCAAGCGATGGCAGATAGCCCGAATAGATCGCGTCGAACGTGCCGAGCCAGCGGTTCGCTTCGATCGCATCGGTCATTTCGCCGAGAATTGTTGGCGTAATCCGCGTTCCGCCGACATGTTCGCGCGCCGGGTGGTTGGACAGAACGATCGTCGGCAGTTGCACGACGTCGAACCCAGCACGCTGCATTGGCGCGACTGCTGGCGCGAGCCCGATGGGGTCGAATGCAACGTAAGATGAGATGACGAGAATTCGGGTCATGGCCCTCTGCAGTCTTCAAATGGTGCCGGCAACTTATGGACTGCCCGTGTTTAAACTCTTAGCACGCGCCGCCTGCGCACAAAGCCGCGCGGCCGAAGTTGATATTTCGCAGTCGGCGCGATTCCGCTATGTTGCGTCGCAGCAAGATTAGCCGGAGTGAGACCGATGACGCTTCCGATGAAACCCCGCCGAAGTGTCCTTTACGTGCCGGGAGACAAGGAGCACGCGCTCGAAAAAGCGAAAACGCTGCCGACCGATTCGATCATCATCGATCTTGAAGACTCGGTCGCCCCGGCGAACAAGGAACTCGCCCGAAAGCAGGCGGCAGCCATTGTCCGCGAGGGCGGATTCGGCACGCGCGAGGTCGTAATCCGGGTCAATCCGCTCGAGACGCCGTGGGGCATGGTCGATCTCCATGCCGCGATTGCGGTCGCGCCAGACGCGATCCTCATCCCGAAGGTCTCTCAGCCCGGCGATATTCTTGGAACGGCCAAAGTCGTGAAGGCGGCGGACGGAAATCCGCGCACGCGCCTCTGGGCCATGATCGAAACGCCGATGGGCATTATCAATGCGCGTGAGATCGCGGCCTGCGCTCCTGACCAGGACAACCGCCTCGCCTGCTTCGTCCTCGGCACCAACGATCTGCTGAAGGAAAGCCGCGCGCGCTCCAGCAACCGGCGCTTCGCCGTTGTGCCATGGCTGGCCATGACACTGGTCGCCGCTCGCGCATATGGCCTGGATGTGATTGACGGTGTCTACAACGATTTCCGCGACGACTCGGGGTTCCGCGCCGAATGCGAGCACGGACGCACCCTTGGCATGGACGGCAAGACGCTGATCCACCCGTCACAAGTCATTCCCTGCAACGAGGTATTCTCCCCAACCGACGAAGAGATCGATTGGGCGAAGAAGATCATCCGCGCGTTCGAGGAGCCGGAAAATGCTCGTAAAGGGGTGATCACCGTCGAAGGTCGAATGGTCGAGCGCTTGCATTTGGTCATGGCGAAGCGCGTCGCGGCGATTGCCGACTCCATTGCCGCTCGCTCCAGGGTCGAAGAGCCCTGGTTCTGACCTGGCAAACATCGTTACCGGCTTCTGCGGCCCTAGAGCGCGTCCAGTTGGCCCGAAAAGGGTTGCGATTGCCGTCGCACATCCCGAAAAAGGGCCGAAACGAATAGCGATAGCGAAGGCAGGGCGATGTCGGGCACGAAAACCAACGCAGGCAATTTCTTCGAAGACTTTTCCTTTGGCCAGATCATCAACCACGCGACGCCGCGCACAGTCACCGTCGGCGACGCGGCACTCTATACCGCGCTCTATGGCTCGCGCTTCGCCGTTCAGTCCGCCGACACGTTCGCCAAGGCGATCGGCTATCCGCGTTCGCCGCTTGACGACCTGCTGACCTTTCACGTCGTCTTCGGGAAAACGACGCCGGACATCTCGCTCAACGCTATCGCCAACCTCGGATACGCGGACTGCAAATTTTTGCGCCCCGTCTATCCCGGCGATACGCTGACGTCGGTTTCGGAAGTCATCGGCCTCAAGGAAAACTCAAACGGCGAAACGGGCACCGTTTACGTGCGCTCAACCGGACGCGATCAGGACGGTCAGATCGTTCTGCAGTATTGCCGCTGGGTCATGGTCAGGAAGCGCTCGAAGGGATCACCGGCGCCCGAAGCAATCGTGCCGAAGCTGCCAGAGCGCGTTGATCCGAAAGATCTGGCGCTGGGCGTGCCCGCGCTCGACGTTGCAAAATACGACCTGGCCCTTGCCGGTTCTCCTCATCGTTGGGGTGATTACGATGTGGGCGAAAAAATCGATCACGTCGATGGCATGACGCTGGAAGAAGCCGAGCACCAGACGGCGACGCGCCTCTATCAGAATACCGCGAAGGTACATTTCAACCAGCACACCGAATCCAAGGGCCGCTTCGGTAAGCGCATTGTTTATGGCGGCGTCGTCATCTCGCTCGTGCGCGCTCTGTCGTACAACGGCCTTGGCAATGCCTTCCATCTGGCGGCCATCAACGGCGGCCGCCACGTCGCCCCAACCTTTGCTGGCGATACGATCTACGCGTGGTCCGAAGTTCTCGAGAAAGCCGAGATCCCGGAACGCCGGGACATTGGCGCGCTGCGCGTCCGTCTCGTTGGCGTCAAGAATCAGGATTGTTCTGCCTTCCCGTTGAAAACGGAAGGCGGCGAGTATGCTGAAGGTGTTGTGCTCGATCTGGATACGTGGCTCATCCTGCCGCGTTGAGGCGGTCGCAACCTCGACCAAGGCCGGACATCGGAGGGATCCCATGACAGTGAGCCACGTTCAAGCCGCGCTGCTGATCGCGGCAACGGCCTGCTTCGCACTCGCCCCTCTAAGGGCTTCGGCCGAGAGTAACACCGCGAGCGCCACGCTGAAGCTCGTCGACGGCGCCGACGCGGGCACAGTCAAGTTCATGGAAACGTCCGCCGGGGTACTGCTAAAGGTCGAACTGAAGGGCTTGAAGCCCGGACCGCACGGCTTTCACGTGCATTCCGTCGGCAAGTGCGAAGGAGATTTTTCCTCAGCTGGCGAGATTTTTAATCCTCTCGGCGCCGGGCACGGATTCATGAATGAGGAAGGCCCGATGGCGGGTGATCTTCCAAATGTGCACGCTGCGGCCGACGGCACGGCAACGGCGGAAATGTTATCGCCGTTCATTCATCTGAGAACGGACGCCGAAGACGCGCTGATCGACTCCGATGGCGCGGCAATCGTCGTGTTTGCGAATCCGGATGACTATCGCACCGACCCGGAAGGCGGTGCAGAACCGCGCGTCGCCTGCGGAATTTTGAAAAAAGACTGACGGCACTCGATGTTTCTGCTACAGGCGTCGCAATAATCCGTATGCGGCCTTAATTGCGCATCGTTCAGCACCTTAGTTCAATTACCTCAAAACTTTGATTTCCGTAATTTGATATCCCATAGGACTCGGATCGGATTTCGTGGCAGGCAAGACAGCAATCATTGGTGCAGGGCTCGCTGGTCTTTCCTGCGCTCAAACCCTGAAAAACGCTCGCTTGCCCGTCGAGATCTTTGAGCGAACCGCAAGCATCGGCGGCCGCATCGCGACGATGCGGGTGAACAGCCTGACCTTCGATCACGGCGCTCAGTACGTTTCGGCACGCACGCCTCAATTCTCCGAGCTGTTGACGGATCTCACGGGTCTCGGCTGCGCTGCGGGCTGGTCTCCGCGCGTCGAACAAGGCGAAACGCAAAGTAATGGCGCGCCGGAATCGTCCCCATGGATCGTCGGAACACCGGGCATGGCCTCGCTTCTGCGTCCTCTGGCGGAAGGTATGCGCATCACCACCGGGCGCCGCGTCAGACAATTGGAGCGAAGAGGCAAGGATTGGCATCTTTGGTTTGACGATGAGAGTTCGGCGGGGCCGTTTCAAGCCGTCGCCGTAACCGTTCCGGCAAATGAAACGGCGCGTCTCCTCGTGCACGTTCCCGTCCTTTCGGATGCGCTTGCCAGTGTGCGCATGGAGCCGTGCTGGACACTGATGATCGCAACGCAGAACCACGTGATGCCGCCGATCGACGTCATGCATAACGTCTCCAAATCCATCCGCTGGCTCACGCGTGACAACACGAAGCCGGGTCGCAACCCGCGCGGCGACGCGATGGTCATCCTCGGATCGGCGCAATGGAACGAGGGCGCGAGACACCTCGACCCGCAGGCGGCCGCGGAAGAATTATGGGCCGACGCGTGCGACGCACTCTCGCTAGCGCCTCTGCGGCCGTCGCATATGATCGCTCATCTCTGGCGAGACGGGTTGACCACCTCGGCACTCGGCCAATCGCATCTCTTTGCGAAGGATCAGAACGCAGGCGTGGCCGGTGACTGGTGCCGAGGCGCGACCGCGGAAGATGCGTTCGAAAGCGGCACCAGCCTGGGTCGCGCTATGGTTGCGGCGTTGACCTGATCGGGCTAGCGGCCGCCCGCCCCAGAATGTGGCATTTGGTGAATTGCCGCTTCGATTGCGAGGGGTTAGAACCACTCTCTACCAATCGAGAAGGTATCCGATGCAAGCCACCCCAGGCAGGACCGCGCGTGAGCGTCCGCTCTCACCGCATCTTCAGGTTTACTCGCCGCTCATCAATATGATGATGTCGATTCTTCATCGCATCACAGGCGCGGCGCTGTACTTCGGCTCGGTGATTCTCGCTATTTGGCTGATCGCGGCGGCAACGGGTCCGGAGTGCTACGCTTACGTGTCGAGCTGGCTGGTGACCATTCCTGTGCAGCTCATTCTCTTGGGATACACCTGGGCGTTGATGCATCACCTGGTCGGCGGCGTTCGGCATTTCATCTGGGATACCGGCGCAGGCTACGATCTGAAGACGATCGATCTACTGTCCTGGGGCTCCTTGGCGCTGTCTCTCGCACTCACCGCGCTGATCTGGATTGGCGTCGTCGGCTTCGGATTTGGAGGCGCCTGACAATGTCCATGCGAACCCCGCTCAAATCCGTGCGCTATCTTGGATCCGCCAAGGAAGGTGCTGACCATTTCTGGCAGATGCGCCTCACCGCCGTCGCCAACCTTTTTCTCGTGATCTTTCTCGTCTGGCTGATCGCATCGACCGTTGGCGCTGATTACGCCGTTGTGAAACAGCGCTTAGCGAACCCCTTCGTCGATCTTGCTCTGATCGCGCTCGTCGTGTCGGGCACAGTCCATATGCGCATGGGCATGCAAACGATCATCGAAGATTACGTCCATAGCGAAGGGCTGAAGATCGTGGCGCTGATGCTGAACACGTTCTTCGCCGGTGCCATCGCGCTCGCCTGCATCTTCTCAATCTTGAAACTAAGTCTCGGAGCCTAAGCCGCATGTCTGGAACGAATGGCAAGGGTAACGGAACGTCGGCACCGGCCGTCACGGGCAACGCCTACCCGATCGTCGATCATCAATATGACGTCGTCGTTGTCGGCGCAGGCGGCGCTGGTTTGCGCGCCACGCTCGGATGCGCCGAAGCAGGTCTGAAAACGGCGTGCGTGACGAAAGTTTTCCCGACGCGCTCGCACACCGTGGCGGCGCAGGGTGGCGTTGCAGCCGCGCTGGGCAACATGGGGCCGGACGACTGGCGTTGGCATATGTTCGATACCGTCAAAGGGTCGGATTGGCTCGGCGACCAAGATGCAATCGAATATCTGTGCCGCAACGCGCCCGCCGCCGTATACGAGATGGAGCATTACGGCGTGCCGTTCTCCCGTACGGAAGACGGCAAGATCTATCAGCGCCCGTTCGGCGGCATGACGACCGATTACGGCGAAGGCCCTCCGGCGCAGCGCACATGCGCCGCCGCCGACCGCACCGGCCACGCCATGCTGCACACGCTTTATGGCCAGTCATTGCGCTATTCGGCAGAGTTTTTCGTCGAGTACTTCGCGCTCGATCTAATTATGGATTCGGACGGCGCTTGCCGCGGTCTGCTGGCCTTGAACCTTGATGACGGCACGATCCACCGCTTCCGCGCCAGCAAGACGATTCTCGCGACAGGCGGTTACGGACGCACCTACTTCTCTTGCACGTCGGCACATACGTGCACGGGCGACGGCAACGCGATGGTTCTGCGCGCAGGCCTTCCGCTGCAGGATATGGAGTTCGTGCAGTTCCATCCCACCGGCGTTTATGGCGCGGGCGTGCTGATCACTGAAGGCGCTCGCGGCGAAGGCGGCTATCTGACGAATTCCAAGGGTGAGCGCTTCATGGAGCGCTACGCGCCGCACGCCAAGGATTTGGCGTCACGCGATGTCGTTTCGCGCTCGATGACGATCGAGATCCGCGAAGGCCGTGGCGTTGGCCCTGAGGGCGATCACATCTTCCTCCACCTGGACCATCTCGATCCGAAAATCCTCGCGGAACGTCTGCCAGGCATCACCGAAAGCGCAAAGGTGTTCGCAGGTGTCGATCTCCGTCGCCAGCCGATACCCGTTCTGCCGACGGTTCACTACAACATGGGCGGCATTCCGACGAACTATCACGGTGAGGTTCTGACCAAGAAGGGCGCCGATCCCGACCATGTCGTGCCAGGACTGATGGCGATCGGCGAAGCGGCCTGCGTGTCGGTGCATGGCGCGAACCGCCTCGGCTCAAACTCGCTGATCGACCTCGTTGTGTTTGGACGCGCAGCCGGGTTGCGCTGTGCCGAAACGATCGAAAACGGGGGCTTTCAGCCTGAACTCTCCAAGACGGCGCATGAACCGGCGCTCGCCCGTCTCGACAAGCTGCGTTACGCGAAAGGCAAAACGCCGACGTCCGCCCTCCGGCTGCGAATGCAGAAGACAATGCAGACCTATTGCGCCGTCTTCCGCGACGGCCCGGTTCTGAAGGAAGGCATCGAAAAAATCGGTGAGGTCTGGCGCGACGTAGCGGATATTTCCGTCACCGACCGTTCGCTGATCTGGAATTCGGATCTCGTCGAAA
This sequence comes from Hyphomicrobium methylovorum, assembly GCF_013626205.1. Lineage (NCBI taxonomy): Bacteria > Pseudomonadati > Pseudomonadota > Alphaproteobacteria > Hyphomicrobiales > Hyphomicrobiaceae > Hyphomicrobium > Hyphomicrobium methylovorum. The sequence goes on along the minus strand of NZ_QHJE01000001.1, from coordinate 1,548,642 downwards.
CACTCGAATTCGACAACTTGATCGCGCAGGCTGCGGTGACGGTCGTTGGTGCGGAGAACCGCAAAGAAAGCCGCGGCGCACACGCTCGCGAAGATTTCCCGAAGCGTGACGACGTCAATTGGATGAAGCACACGCTCGCCTGGGTCGACCACGAGACGCGCTCAGTGAAGCTCGACGAGCGCCCCGTTCATACAGTCACGATGACCAACGAGGTCAAATACATTGAGCCGAAGGCCCGCGTATATTGATTGGTGGACCTCAGGCAGCCCGAGGCAAGCGGCGCGGCGAGTGACGAGTCCGTCGCGCCCGTCCGGAACGAGGCTTTGATCCGTTGAGCAAGTCCCACCCCGACAACGAAGATCAAGATACCCGGATGCCGCCCGATCCGTTCGCGGCCGTTTTGCCTGCTCTTTCGGCACTCGGCGCAATCGCGTCGATCGCTGCCATCAATTGGGCGGGTGAAAGCAAGATCGCAACGCGCACCCGCACGAAACGAAAAACCGGCGCGGCGCTCCGCGATCTCGAAACCTGCGCGATGGGTCTCGTCGAAATCTTTCGCCGCTTTCAGCGCCATCCTCGCGTCTTTGCGGGAGAAGGCGGACAGGCCGCCGCGCCGCTGAAATTCGGTGTTCACGGCCAGCGCATTCGCGCCGATGCGCAGAGGCTCTATCTGCAACTTATGAACGACATCGCCTCGATGCTCGTGCTCGCCGCAACAAACGCCTTCGACGTCATGACGGCGATAGAGGACGGCGATATCGACGCACCGGAGGAGATCTTCTTTGGCTTCGGCGAGGAGCAGGACCGCCTGAATTCCCTCATCCAGTCTCGTCCCACGCTGCGTGTCGTCGTGGATACGGGCACCGAGATCGCCGAGCGTCTGGTGGCCCTGGTGCGCGAAATGAAAAAGTATCAGAAGACCGGCTGAGGCCGCACGCGGCGCCTGCCAAGAGGCGACGTTGACAGCAGCCCTCGTTGGAGCTTCTTTCGATCACAATAGACCTTGTACGGGACGTCCGGCTCAGATGGTGCAGCTCACTCTTCCAAAGAATTCAAAGATTCGCGCAGGAAAAACCTGGAACGCGCCGGATCGCGACGGCGACTGGAAGGAATTTCGCATCTATCGCTGGAATCCGGACGATAGCGAAAATCCCCATATCGACATCTACCATGTGGACCGCAAGCAATGCGGACCCATGGTTCTCGACGCTCTCATCAAGATCAAGAATGAGATTGATCCGACGTTGACGTTCCGTCGGTCATGTCGCGAGGGCATCTGCGGCTCATGCGCGATGAATATCGACGGCACCAACACGCTCGCCTGCCTCAAGGGGATCGACGACATCAGCGGCGCCGTGAAAATCTATCCGCTCCCGCACATGGAGGTCATCAAAGACCTCGTGCCGGACATGACGAACTTCTACGCCCAGCATCAATCGATCGAGCCGTGGTTGAAGACCGACACGCCGACTCCGCCAAAAGAGTGGAAGCAGTCGCGTGAAGATCGCAGCAAGCTGGATGGCCTCTACGAGTGCATTCTGTGCGCCTGTTGCTCAACGTCATGCCCGAGCTACTGGTGGAATTCCGATCGCTATCTGGGACCGGCAATCCTCTTGCAGGCATATCGGTGGGTGATCGATAGTCGCGACGAAGCAACCGGCGATCGTCTCGATAACCTCGAAGACCCATTCCGTCTTTACCGCTGCCACACCATCCTGAATTGCGCCAAAGCCTGCCCGAAGGGGCTGTCTCCGGCGAAAGCAATTGCGGAATTGAAGAAATTGATGGTGGAGCGCCGGGTCTGACGTACGATGACGGCCGCTGTCGGTTTTCGAACATAGGTTGCGAATGGACATCCTTGATCACGTCGGCTTTCCCGTCAGCGATTTCGCCAAGTCCCTCGCCTTTTACAAGGCTGCCTTGGCGCCGCTTGGCATCAAGCTCCTGAAGGAGTTCAGTCTGTCGGAAGACGGGCGCGACGGTTACGCAGGGTTCGGGCGCGAGCGACCGCAGTTCTGGATCGGAACCGGCAGCGTCCTCTCAGGGCGGCTGCACGTCGCGTTTGCGGCCCTGGACCGCGAGCAGGTGCAAGAGTTTTATGACGCCGCATTGGCCGCTGGCGGCCGCGATAACGGCGCCCCTGGCCTCAGGCCGCACTACCACGCGAACTACTATGGCGGCTTTGTACTCGACCCTGACGGCCACAATATCGAGGCCGTGACCCATCTGCCGGAATGATCGCCCAGATGGCGCGAGATGGAAGCGGGCAAAAAAATATGGCCGGTGACGCGTATCGCAATCGCCGGCCATTTGAATAAGATTGGCGCGTTTTGCGCCTCTCTGCCGTTGTTCGGTTCGGTTTTCGGTCCCGAATGCCCAGTCCAGAACCCGGAAACCGTTGAACCGACTTAGGCCGCCCGGCGCTTTGCGGCCTTCTTAGCCGGCTTGCGAACCGTCTTCTTGGCGGCTGCCTTCTTGGCAACGGGTTTCTTTCTTTTTGCCGGAGCCTTCGTCTTGGCGGCGGTCTTAGATGCGGTTTTCTTTGCTGCTTTAGCCATAGGATTAGTCTCCCTCTAGGGTTCGAATCAGCTCGAACAAACTAAACATGAGCAACTTCTCGAAATTTGTGGACGGAGAAGTTTGATTCAACGAATAAAAAGGCGTTTATTAACCAGAATTGTTGCATGAATGTCGCAACTTTTCTTATTTTTGGCAGCCTCTTGGACTTTCAGCCGACTCGGAAATGAGATTCCGGCCCTGTTTGAATCAAAATTCGAATCGCAATTCGATTGCCGATATCGCTCAACAGGTCGTCCAATTAGAAATCGATCGCTCCCCGAACACGCTTTTGCATGTCGAACGCCGAGTGCAGATACGTGAGCGGTTCGTCGATGATTTCCGACACCATCGATCCATAGTCGGCGCGTCGTGGAATGATGTCGGCAACGACCGATCCGTCTTCGACTTTGAGATCGGCGCCATAGTGACGAGCGATCGCCTGCATCTTCGCGTTCTCTGGCAAGCAGACGAGAATGAGATGACGAAAGCCGCGGTTTCGCGCTGTTCGGATGACTCGGCTCATCAGTTGCGTAGCGATGCCGCGATTGACGAACGGCTGTTCAACGGAGAACGCAACTTCCGCATTGTCCGTCTGCATCAACGAGCCGGGGCGAAATTCTGCAACGCCGCGTATCTCGCCTTCAACGAAGTATCCGAACGTAACATTTCCGAAATCGCTTGCTCCGCGAGCATGCTCACTGATGAATGCGTCTGAAACATCATGCCCGAAACGGCGATGGCGTGCTTCGGAGTTAAGGCGCAGGAGATGATCGCGCAGCAAATAGCTTTCGCTTGCGAGAAGGCGCCGAATAAAGCCAAACCCCATTTCCTCGCCGCCGTTTTGTGCGTCTTGGGTCATGGTAATAATCCTCGTGTCGAACCGGCTGCCCCCGCGGACAGCCGAAGTCGCTTTGGTAAACGAGAGATGGTGCGTTTTTTGTGCGAAGCGATACATTATGCTGCATTGCAGCAATGCAAATTTGTACGACGGACCGGGAAAATGAGCCCGAACGCGCGGGAAACGGGTGTTATGCGGCCGCGCGCACGCTGGTGACATTCGGTCGCGCGATCGAAATCGGGCAAAGCGCGCCAATGAGTTGCGCTCGTCACGGCCTCGCTATTACCGAGGTGCAGAAATCTCCCGTGGGGACGAATGGGCACGATCATTGACGTCTATCAGCAGCGCCTCGCTGATCGTGAAATAGAGCCTGACGCAGCCCAAATGGATCTTGCGCGCCGTCTCGATGCCCTGCAGGTCGAGTTGATGACGGCGCAGCGATCGCAGACGACGCTCGCGCGCCTTCTCGGCCGAAGGGCCACGCCTCCGAAGGGACTGTACATTTGGGGTTCGGTCGGCCGCGGCAAGTCGATGTTGATGGATCTCTTCTTCGAGGAAACCGAATTCGAAAGGAAGCGCCGCGCCCACTTTCATGAATTCATGGCGGACGTTCACGAACGCATCGCGGCAGCGCGTGAGGAAACGCCGGGCGATCCCATCCCGCACGTCGCACGCGCCCTTACGAAAGACGCGCAACTGTTATGCTTCGACGAACTCCAGGTGACGGATATCGCCGACGCAATGATCCTGGGCCGCTTGTTCGATGGTCTTTTCGCGGGTGGCACGACGGTTGTCGCAACGTCGAACGCACACCCGACCGAACTTTATAAGAATGGCCTCAATCGGCAGCTTTTCCTGCCCTTCATCGATCATCTGACCGCGCATCTCGATGTCGTCGAGCTCAAGTCCGAGAAGGATTTCCGACTCGATAAGCTCTCTGGCGCGCAGCTCTACTTCTATCCAGACGATGACGCCGCGCGGGCTGAGCTTGACGCGCATTGGCTTAAGCTGACGGGCAAACGAGACGGCAAGCCGCGCGCGCTGGAGGTCAAAGGACGGACTTTGGTGGTCCCGAGCGCCGCAGCGGGCGTGGCGCGATTTCCGTTCGAAGATTTATGCGATCGCCCTCTCGGCACCGGCGATTATCTCGCCATCGCGCACGCATTCCATACCGTCATCATCGACCACATCCCGATCCTGTCACCGGAGCGTCGCGATATCGCGCGCCGGTTCATCAATCTGGTGGACGCTCTCTATGATGGACGCATCTGCCTGATTGCCTCGGCCGCAGCCAAGCCCGCGGCACTCTATCCCAAGGGCGATGGCGCAGACCTCTTTCAGCGCACGGCATCGCGCCTGATGGAGATGCGGTCTGAGGCCTATCTAGCGGGTCATTCGGGGGGACGTTGGCGCCGCTGACCATGTTTCATCAAGTACGTCTTCGCAATTGCACTATCGGACGAAAGTTGCGGCTTGCGTTTGGGCCGCTGACCAATTTGAGTAGCAGCGGGATCGCCGATCCCGTCGGGTGGAAACAATAATAACTTCAAAGGAAGTCGCTATGGCGCGCGCCAAAATCGCATTGATCGGCTCGGGACAAATTGGCGGCACGCTGGCGCTGCTCGCTGGCCTGAAAGAACTCGGCGACATCGTGCTGACGGACATCATGCCGGGCGTGGCCAAAGGCAAAGCGCTGGATCTCGCGCAGGCGGCGTCTGTCGAAGGGTATGACGCAAAGCTCTCCGGCGCCGGCACCGATGAGTATGCCGCGATCGCTGGCGCAGACGTCTGCATCGTGACGGCCGGTATTCCGCGCAAGCCCGGCATGAGCCGCGACGATCTTCTGGGCGTGAATCTCAAGGTGATGGCAGACGTCGGTAGCGCGATAAAAGAGCATGCACCGAAAGCATTCGTCGTCTGCATTACAAACCCGCTGGATGCGATGGTTTGGGCATTGCGCAAATTCTCCGGCCTGCCGTCGCACATGGTCGTCGGCATGGCGGGCGTTCTCGATAGTGCGCGCTTTTCGTGCTTCCTGGCCGAAGCGGCCGGTGTTTCGATTGAAGATGTGCGCGCCATCACGCTCGGCGGACATGGCGACGACATGGTGCCGCTCATCCGATATTCGACGATCGGCGGTGTTCCGCTTCCGGATTGTGTGAAGCTCGGATTCTTTACTCAGGAAAGCCTCGACGCCATGATCAAACGCACGCGCGGCGGCGGTGGTGAAATCGTCGGGCTGCTCGGCAACGGTTCGGCGTTTTATGCGCCCGCAGCGTCGGCCATCGCCATGGCGGAAAGCTATCTGCGCGATAAGAAACGTATGCTGCCCTGCGCCGCCTATCTCAACGGAGAGTACGGCGTCTCAGATACGTATGTGGGCGTTCCGGCAGTCATCGGAGCGGGCGGCGTCGAGAGAGTGATCGAGTTACCGCTCGAAGGCGACGAGAAGACCGGGTTCGCCAAATCCGTGGCGTCCGTTCAGGGGTTGATCGAGGCTTGCCGCAAAATCAATCCCGCATTGGCTGGCTAAAAAAAGTGAGGCGCCACTCATTGTCAGCGCGGCGCCTCGACTTTTGTTCGCGTGGTTCGGTTCAGCTGCAGTCCAGCCGGGTTCGACGCTCAGCCGAACCGGAAGATTTTCTTGAGGCTATGAGAAAGCGCTCCACGCTTTTCCTTGCGCGCGACATCGGCTTCGCTTCTGAGCCACGTCATCTGCACAACGCGACGCTCACCAACAAACGGTGTGTGCCCGTGCCAGGACTGGTCCGAGCGCCGGAAGGCGAAGACGGTTCCCGTCAGCGGGCTGATCTGCTCGACGTAGTCTTCGAAGTCTTTTTCGCCATTGAGAACTCTGAGACAGCCAGCACCGGTGCCGTCCCAATTGTCATTGAGATACGTCAGCATTGTCGCGATCTTCGCTTCGCCGTCGGTATGGATGCGGCCATCCTTCGCCTGCGAGATCTTGCGAATGGTGATCATCTTCGGCTTGTCGACGAGATCGATATCGAGCTTCTCGGACACGATCTTCGAAACTTCCGGGCTCTTGAGATCGGCCAGCAGCTTCGCAAACACGCCGTGGAGCTTGTCCCCAATGTCCGTCTCGGTGAAAAAGCCCGGCTCCTTGATCGCCGGATAGTCCGCCTTCAACGGGTCGACCGCTTGCGACTGAATGAAATTGTCGCCGACGAGAAAATTGTATGGAGCACGGCCCGTGCGAGCCGCCTTCAAACCATCGATATTGATGCAAGAAAACTGCGTAGACATGGACGCTCCCCGATGTTGATCAAACAAATTAAAAATTGGGACTTAAAACGGCGCCCGACCGCGGCTCAAGCGACGTGCGCCGGTTTTCCAGACACTTTGGCGAGAGCCGTATCTGTTACGGCCGCTAAAGTGGGCATAAAGACGGCATCCCACGTTCAGAAATAACGACAAAGACCCCTACGGAGCTAACGTATGAATATCCACGAACACCAAGCCAAGGACCTGTATCGCGAATACGCGGTGCCAACCCCAAACGGTTTTGCGGCGTTTTCCGTCGAAGAAGCGGTGGAAGCGGCCAAAAAATTGCCCGGGCCAGTATGGGTCGTAAAGGCGCAAATTCATGCCGGCGGACGCGGCAAGGGAAAATTCAAGGAAGCAGCCGCCGGAGATAAAGGCGGCGTCCGGATCGCGAAGTCGATCGACGAAGTGCGCACCGCTGCCACGGAAATGCTGGGGCACACACTGGTGACGGCTCAGACAGGAGCCAACGGACGCGTCGTCAATCGCCTCTATATAGAAGACGGTTCGGCAATCGAACGTGAGCTCTATCTCTCAGCATTGGTCGACCGCGAGACGTCTCGCGTCGCGTTCATCGCCAGCGAAGCGGGCGGCATGAACATCGAAGAGGTCGCGCACGACACGCCCGAAAAGATCCACACGCTGACGATTGATCCCGCGACGGGCTACCAGCCGTTCCATGGTCGCAAAGTCGCTTCGGCGCTGGGCCTCAAAGGAGATGCCGCGAAACAGTGCGGCACCCTTATCGCAAATCTCTACCGGATGGTGGTCGAGAAGGACATGAGCCTGCTCGAAATCAATCCGCTCGTCGTCACGAAAGACGGCCGGCTCGTGTGCCTCGACGGAAAGATGAACTTTGATTCGAATGCGCTCTATCGCCATCCTGAGATCGTGGCCCTCCGCGACCTCGGCGAAGAAGATCCGACCGAAATCGAAGCGTCGAAACACGACCTCGCATTCGTCAAACTCGATGGCAACATCGGCTGCCTCGTCAACGGCGCGGGCCTTGCGATGGCCACGATGGACATCATCAAGCTCTATGGCGCGGAACCGGCGAACTTTCTCGATGTCGGCGGCGGCGCATCAAAGGAAAAGGTACGCGAGGCCTTCAAGATCATCCTCGCTGACCCGTCCGTGAAGGGCATCCTGGTCAACATCTTCGGCGGCATCATGCGTTGTGACATCATCGCGGAAGGCGTCATCGCGGCGGCTCGGGAAATGGACATCAAGGTTCCGCTCGTCGTGCGTCTGGAAGGCACCAACGTCGAACTCGGCAAGAAAATTCTGAAGGACTCGGGACTTAAGATCATCCCTGCCGACGACCTGGGAGACGCTGCCGAGAAAATCACGGCCGAACTTAAAAAGGCGGCGTGAGCGGCTTCAGGGTGTCTCCGCACCCCAAAGTTCCGCTTGAGACCAGCACGTAGGACGAGAGTCTATCTTGCTGCACTGCAAAAAATGCGCAACATTGCCGTTACGACGGCAGGCTAATGCGGGAATGGCATGTCAATTCTAGTCGACCGAAATACGAAGGTGATCTGTCAGGGTATTACTGGCAGCCAGGGCACGTTCCACACCAAGCAATCGAAAGAGTACGGCACCCAAATCGTCGGCGGCGTGACGCCGGGGAAGGGCGGCAGCAAGCACCCCGATGCAGAGCTCGGCAGCGTGCCGCTGTTCGACAGCGTCGCTGAGGCCGTTGCGAAGACCGGTGCGAATGCAACTTCGATTTATGTGCCGCCGCCATTCGCGGCCGACGCAATTCTCGAAGCGATCGATGCCGAGGTGCCGCTCATCATCTGCATCACCGAAGGCATTCCAGTCATGGACATGGTGCGCGTCAAGCGCGCGCTCGACGGTTCGAAATCGCGCCTCGTTGGTCCCAACTGCCCCGGAGTTCTAACGCCGGACGAATGCAAAATCGGGATCATGCCGGGAAATATCTTCCGCGCAGGAACGGTTGGCATTGTTTCTCGCTCTGGAACGCTCACATACGAAGCAGTGAAACAGACGACGGATGTCGAACTTGGCCAGACGACGGCGGTGGGCATTGGTGGCGATCCCGTCAAAGGCACGGAATTTATCGACGTTTTGGATCTGTTTCTGTCTGATGAGCACACGCAATCCATCATCATGATCGGCGAAATTGGCGGCTCGGCAGAAGAAGACGCGGCCGAATTCCTGGTGCGTGAAGCACGCAAGGGTCGCAAGAAGCCGATGGTCGGTTTCATCGCCGGAGTTACCGCGCCTCCCGGTCGGCGCATGGGTCACGCTGGCGCCATCATTTCCGGAGGCAAGGGTAAGGCCGAGGACAAACTTGAGGCCATGAAAGCGGCAGGTATCGCAATTGCGCCGAGCCCCGCCGCGCTTGGCCGTACTCTGATCGAAGTGTTGCGTGCGTAAGGCGCATTATTAGCGGAATTGCAATGGCGGGCGGGTAACCCGCCTTTGCAGCTCGTCGTTCGCCGCTTGCGGCGTTGACATTCCGAAGCATGAGAGGCCGAATTCCATGTCGCGAAATGTCCAGAATGAAGCTTTCCTGAGAACGTCGTTTCTCAGTGCGGCGAACGCACCTTACATCGAGGATATGCAAGCCGAGTACGAGCGCAATCCGGGCGCCGTAAGCGACGAATGGCGGCGCTTCTTCGAAAGCATCAAAGAGCCGCTTCCCGCATCGTCCACTGCCGCGGATGGGCCCGCATGGGCGCCGCCGCTCGAAAGCCTCGTCAACCGCGAGGCGAATAGCGTCGAACGCGACCTTGTCGGCGCGCTCACCGGCGATTACGGCGAGCTTGAACGCACAATCCGCAACAAGATCGAACGACGCGCGCAATCGGTTGGCTTTGAAATGTCGCCAGCCGTTTCGTTCCGCGCGACGCAGGATTCAATCCGCGCGCTGATGCTGATCCGCGCCTATCGCTTCATTGGCCATCTCGCGGCTGATCTCGACCCGCTCGGTCTCGCCGACCGTCGCATTCATCGCGAATTGTTGCCGGAAACGTATGGTTTCACCGAAGCTGATCTTGATCGACCGATTTTCATTGATCGCATCATGGGTCTTGAAACGGCATCGATGCGCCAGATTCTGACGATCCTCCGGCGCACATACTGTCGACAGGTCGGCTTCCAGTTCGCGCACATCACAGACCCGACGCAGAAGGCGTGGATTCAGGAACGGATCGAAGGTCCAGAAAAGGACATTCGCTTCACGCCGGAAGGCCAGAAGGCAATCCTGAACAAGCTGATCGAAACGGAAACGTTCGAGAAGTTCTGTGATTTGAAATATACGGGCACCAAGCGTTTCGGCCTGGATGGCGCGGAAGCCATGATTCCGGCTCTGGAGCAGATCATCAAGCGCGGCGGTCACTTGGGCGTGCGCGACATCGCGCTGGGTATGGCCCACCGTGGCCGCTTGAACGTGCTCGCGAACGTTATGTCGAAGCCGTTGCGCGCCATCTTCAAGGAGTTCAAGGGCGGTTCGTTCAAGCCGGATGATGTGGAAGGCTCCGGTGACGTGAAGTACCACCTCGGCGCGTCGTCAGACCGTATGTTCGACGGCAACACGGTACACTTGTCACTCACGGCGAACCCGTCGCATCTCGAAATCGTCGATCCTGTCGTGCTCGGAAAAGTGCGCGCGAAACAAGATCAATACGGCTGCTCAGGGAACGAGCGCGGACCGGTTCTCCCGCTCCTCATTCATGGGGACGCCGCGTTCGCGGGTCAGGGCGTCGTAGCGGAATGCTTCGGCCTTTCGGGTCTGCGGGGGCATCGCACCGGCGGCTCGATCCATTTCATCATCAACAACCAGATCGGCTTCACGACAGCGCCGCACCATTCGCGCTCGTCTCCCTATTGTTCCGACGTTGCACTGATGATCGAAGCGCCGATTTTCCACGTGAACGGTGACAGCCCCGAAGCCGTCGTTCATGTCGCCAAGATTGCGACCGAGTTCCGTCAGCGCTTCCAGAAGCCTGTCGTCATCGACATGTTCTGCTATCGCCGTCACGGTCACAACGAAACCGACGAGCCGATGTTCACGCAGCCGGCCATGTATCGTCGTATCAAAGCGCATCCGACGGTCGTCGAAATTTATTCGAAGTATCTGATCGATGAAGGCGTGCTGACAGCGGCCGAATTCACCGAGATGAAAGATACGGTACGCGCGAACCTCGACAACGAGTTCAGCTTTTCGGACGGCTACAAGCCGAACAAAGCCGATTGGCTCGACGGTCGCTGGTCCGGCTTCACCCGATCCGACAGCGACGACTGGCGCGGCAACACCGGCATTCCGATCGAAACGCTGAAAGACGTCGGGCGCCGACTGACCGCCATTCCAAACGATTTTCACATCCACAAAACGGTGAGCCGCCTTTTGGAGCGCCGCCGTGAAATGGTTGAGAAGGGCACCGGCATCGATTGGGCAATGGGCGAACACCTAGCGTTCGCATCACTGCTGATGGAAGGTTTCCGCGTCCGCCTTTCCGGGCAGGACTGTGAACGCGGCACGTTCTCCCAACGCCATGCCGTTTTTATCGATCAAGAAACCGAACGCCGATTTGCGCCGCTGAAGCATCTCGCGCCCAACCAGGCGCGGTTCGAAATCGTCAACTCGATGCTGTCGGAAGAAGCCGTTCTCGGTTTCGAATACGGCTACTCGCTCGCCGAGCCGAACGCGCTGACACTTTGGGAGGCCCAGTTCGGAGACTTCGCCAACGGCGCACAAGTCATCTTCGATCAGTTCATCTCGTCGGCCGAGCGCAAATGGCTCCGCATGTCCGGCCTCGTCTGCTTGCTGCCGCACGGATATGAAGGTCAAGGCCCGGAGCACTCATCGGCTCGCCTCGAACGCTTCCTGCAGCTTTCCGCCGAGGATAACTGGCAGGTTGCAAACTGCACGACGCCCGCAAATTACTTCCATATCCTGCGGCGTCAGCTTCATCGCAACTTCCGCAAGCCGCTGATCCTGATGACGCCGAAATCGCTTTTGCGTCACAAGCGCGTCACGTCGAAGCTCGATGAATTCGGTCCCAACACCAGCTTCCACCGCATCCTGTGGGACGATGCGGAGCGCGGGTCATCAACCGTCACGCTTCGGCCGGACGATGAGATCAAGCGGGTCGTTCTGTGCACCGGCAAGGTCTACTACGACCTCTTGGACGCGCGCGACACGCAAGGCCGCGACGACATCTATCTCTTGCGTCTGGAACAGCTTTATCCGTTCCCCGCGCGCGCTCTGCTCCACGAATTGGGACGCTTCAAAGCGGCTGAGTTCGTCTGGTGTCAGGAAGAGCCGAAGAATATGGGCGCCTGGAATTTTATGGACCCCAATATAGAATGGGTGCTGAACCATTTGGGCTATAGCCAGTCGCGCGCCCGGTACGCCGGACGCTCGGCTTCCGCCTCGACGGCAACAGGCCTTCTTTCGCAGCATATCAAGGAGCAAACCGCGCTCGTCGCGGAAGCGCTCGGAACATAACGAGAGGCTGAAATGTCGATCGAAATTCGCGTCCCCACGCTCGGAGAAAGCGTAACGGAAGCGACCGTCGGTAAGTGGTTCAAGACGACGGGCGAAACCGTCAATGCTGACGAACCGCTTGTCGAACTGGAAACGGATAAGGTCACGGTAGAAGTCCCCGCGCCGGCGTCAGGCGTGTTGGGCGACATTCTCGTGCAATCTGGGTCAACTGTTGCGGTCGGCTCGGTGCTCGCGGCACTGAATGAAGGAAAGGGCGGAGCAGCTGCTGCGCCGACGGCTGCACCGCAACCGCCTGAACCAAAACCGCAGCCTCAATCGCAACCCGAACCCAAACCTGCTCCCACGTCAGCGAAGGAGCCTGCTCCAGCCGCGGCCTCAGGCAGCGAGCCATCGCGCGAGGTTCCGCCGCCCACTCCTGCCGCGCTGAGAGCGATGATGGAAGCGGGCCTCGAACCGAGCGATGTGCAGGGTTCCGGCCGGCGCGGGCAGATCCTGAAAGAAGACATCGCAAACGCCCTCGCTGCCGCGGCGCCTCGCCAGGCACCGCCGCCGCCACCGCGTGCGCCGGAACCCGCCGCCGCGCAACAGACGGCGGTCGCGCTGAAGCAGACGCCAACGACCGAATTCAAAGCGATGCAGGATGCGCGGCTGCCATCACCCGCCAACGATGAAACGCGCGAAGAACGCCTCAAGATGACGCGGCTTCGTCAAACGATCGCGCGACGCTTGAAGGAAGCGCAGAATACGGCGGCTATGCTCACGACGTTCAACGACGTCGATATGAGCGCGGTGATGGCGTTGCGCGCGCAGTATAAGGACGCGTTTGAAAAACGGCACGGCGTCAAGCTGGGCTTCATGGGACTGTTCGTGAAAGCCTGCATCCAGGCGCTTCGCGACGTGCCGTCCGTCAACGCCGAAATCGACGGCGATGAAATCGTCTACAAGAATTACTACCACCTCGGCGTGGCAGTCGGCACCGAGAAGGGTCTCGTCGTGCCGGTCGTGCGCGACGCTGATCGATTGACGCTCGCCGAGATCGAACAGCAGATCCATGCCTTCGGTAAACGTGCACGAGATGGCAAATTGTCGATCGACGACATGCAGGGCGGCACATTCACAATCTCGAATGGCGGCGTCTACGGCTCGCTGATGTCGACACCGATCCTGAACGCGCCGCAATCCGGCATTCTCGGTATGCACCGTATCGAAGAACGCCCCGTCGTTCGCGGCGGACAGATCGTGGCGCGGCCGATGATGTATCTCGCGCTGTCCTACGATCATCGCATCGTTGACGGCAAAGAGGCTGTGACGTTCCTTGTCCGCGTCAAGGAATGCCTGGAGGATCCGCAGCGCTTCATTCTGGAGCTTTGACATGGCATTTGGCCCCAATCCGCCGCCGATCCAGGCGCACATCTGCGTGCGCGATGGCGTTGCAGCGCTCGCCTTTTACGAGAAGGCGTTTGGGGCCAAGATAACATTCAAGGCCATGGCCGAAGACGGTGTTCGCGTTTTGCACGCCAACATCGCCGTCTATGGCGGCGAGGTGATGCTGCACGACGAGTTTCCCGAATTTGGCGGCGATGTGATGGCGCCAACGACGCTCAATGGAACGACGTTCGCGATCAGCATCAATCTGCCAAAGCCAGCGGACGTCGACGCAGCAATCGCAATGGCATCTGAAGCGGGTGCTGACGTTCTTCTACCGGCTGGTGACGTTTTCTGGGGCGCCCGCTATGGTCGCGTGAAGGACCCGTTCGGACACGTCTGGGCATTCAACGCCCCGCTTGCAACCACCAGCGAAATCAAGGTCTCATGAGCTACGATCTGATCGTTATCGGCACCGGACCGGGCGGATATGTTTGTGCCATCCGCGCCGCGCAACTCGGTTTGAAAGTTGCGGTCGTCGAGAAGCGCTCCACACACGGCGGCACGTGCCTCAACGTTGGTTGCATCCCGTCGAAAGCACTGCTTCACGCATCCCACTCCTTCGCCGAGGCGAAGCACGGTTTCGCAGAGATGGGCATCGAAGTCTCGCCGTCCCTGGATCTGCCGAAGATGCAGGCATTCAAGCGCGAGGGCGTAAAAGGCAACGTCGACGGGGTCGCCTACCTGCTGAAGAAGAACAAGATCGATACTGTCTTCGGTACCGGCCGCATCGTGAAGTCCGGCCAGGTCAGCGTCACGGACAGAAACGGTGAAACGCAAACGCTGGAAGCCAAAGCGATCGTTATCGCGACGGGCTCAGACGTGACGCGTCTTCCCAATATTGAGATCGACGAAAAGCGCATCGTCTCTTCAACGGGCGCTCTGGAGCTTCCGGCTGTCCCACGTAAACTGCTTGTCGTCGGCGCAGGCGTTATTGGACTTGAACTCGGGTCCGTATGGAAACGTCTCGGATCGGAAGTTCTCGTCATCGAGTATCTCGACCGCATCCTGCCCGGCATGGATCGGGAGGTTGCGAAGGCATTTCAACGGATCCTTGAAAAGCAGGGCATCGCGTTCCGCCTGCAAAGCAAAGTCGCGGCCGTCGAAACCGGTCGGAGCGGCGTCGTGGCGAAAGTCGAACCGGCGGCTGGCGGCGTCGCAGAGTCGATCGAGGCAGACGTTGTTCTCGTCGCCGTAGGACGCGTTCCCTACATCGAAGGGCTGGGCCTGGCGGAAGCAGGTGTCGCGCTGGATGCCAAAAAGCGCATTCTGGTGGACGGCCATTTCCAGACAAGCACATCCGGAGTTTTCGCCATTGGCGACGTCATCGCCGGGCCGATGTTGGCGCACAAGGCTGAAGATGAAGGCATCGCCGTCGCCGAAATCATCGCGGGGAAAGCGGGCCACGTGAACTACGACGTCATCCCGAACGTCATCTACACCTCGCCCGAGGTTGCAAGCGTCGGCAAAACCGAAGAAGAGCTGAAATCCGCGGGCGTCGCCTACAACGTTGGTAAGTTTCCATTCACAGCGAACGGCCGCGCCAAGTCAATCCGCGCCACTGAGGGTTTCGTCAAAATTCTCGCTGACGCAACGACAGACCGCGTTCTCGGTGTCCACATCATCGGTCCGAGCGCCGGAGAGTTGATCGCTGAAGCGGCGGTCCTGATGGAATTCAGCGGCTCAGCCGAAGACCTTGCACGCACGTGTCATGCGCATCCGACCTTCAGCGAAGCGGTCAAAGAAGCGGCCCTCGCCGTGGCGAGCCGCGCAATCCATTTGTAATTGCTTACTCGACGGCAGTGACGGTGAAGCCCTGCTCGCGCAGCAGCGCAACGAGGCCCTTGGGGCCGGAAAGATGCAACGCGCCAATCCCGATGAAGGCTTTCCCCTTATCGAGAAGCGGCAAGGCGGCTTCGGCCATGCGCGCATTGCGATCGACCAGCAGCGCTTTTTGAAACCCGTCGAACGCGCTTGCAGGCGTTCCATGCTCGGCCGCCAACGCAATCTGAAACGGCATGGCAGCGGAAATTTTCCGGTTCAAGTACATCTGCACCAACGTTTCCATGAGGTCGTTGGAGCGATCGATATACTGGAGGCCAACCTTCAGCATGGCGACCTGTTCGTCGTCAGGTATCGATGCCATAGCACCGAGCTGGTCTTGAATCGTTTCGAGACCGACGACCTTGATGCCACGCCTCTCCGCTTCCGCACCAACCAGAAGATCGAGCACCTTAGCGCCTGACGCGACTTGTTTGCGCTCGCAATCGGATGTCGCCATCAACATGCTGACGAGCCACGGCTTCATCAAAGTTGACGCAGAATCGGGAAGCCCCGATTTCGAGACGACCTGCTGCACTTTCTTGAATTCCTCGGGCGATAGACGCGTGTCGAGCTTCGTTCCGTCGGAATAGACGAGCAGCGCACTGGCTTTCGCCATCGCTTCAGCCACGGCCTTGTCCGAGAGATCCGCCACTTCGAGTGCGACCGAGGTCGAATGCCCAATCGCATCCTTCGTCGCCGGAGAAAGCCGTGCGATGCGCGGATCAGAGAGATGCATCGTTCCGAGGAGATAAGACGGGTCAACGCCGGGCTTTTCAATTTTCCAAAGCACCGCCTCGCTGTTCGGCAAGGCGCCCGCTTCGTCCATCACAGTCTTGTATGCGGCGGGCGCGCGCTCGCTCATTTCGGCAAGCATGTCGACGCCGAGACATTTCGGAGGCGCGGTTTTTCCGTCCTGGAACGAAAAGGCAGCGAACACGAAAACCAGCGCGACAACCGCCGCTGCAGCGATCTCGGTCCGGTACTTTGTGATGCTCATCGGAGGTACTCGAAACGCATTGACGTTAACAGTTCAGGACCGCCCGGCCCTCGGATGCGCCTGATCGTAAACGGCCAGCAGACGCTCTCGATCTACTTCCGTATAGATTTGCGTCGTCGAAAGCGAGGCATGACCCAAAAGCTCTTGAATTTGTCGTAAATCCGCGCCGGCCGAAAGCAGATGCGTCGCGAAGGAATGGCGCAATGCGTGAGGCGTCGCGGTGTCTGAAAGTCCAAGTTCGCCCCGCAACCGCTCCATCAGCAATTGAACGATGCGCGGCGACAAAGGCCCCCCGCGCGCGCCCAGGAACAACGGTCCGTCTGCCGGAAGCGGATAGGCGCAGAGCCGGATGTATTCCGCGATGGCCGACGAGACGATGGGGAGAGCAGGCACCAGACGTTCGCGCCCGCCCTTGCCGCGAATGTGCATCACGTCTCGGCCGTCAACAGGCGCTGTCCGCGGTGTAAGGCTTAAGGCCTCGCTGATGCGCAACCCCGCGCCGTAAAGGAGCAGAAGCACGGCGGTATCGCGCGCGGCGACCCAGGGAATGTCGTTTTCGCCACGGTTCGCGACAAGAGAGGCCGCGCCATCAACGGTCAGCGGACGCGGAACGCCGTGGGGTATCTTCGGCAGTGCGATCGTGAGAACGGCACGGTTTTTCAGTGTGTCTTCTCGCTCGAGCCAGCGGAAGAACGTCCTCAACGCTGAGAGCGAACGCGCAAGGGAGCGCGAAACAACGCCCGACTTTCGCCGCGACGAAAGAAATCCGCGAAACGTCTTCGCGTCGACGCGGGCAAGATCGGCAAGGCAGGGCGCATGCCCAAGATGGCTTTTCAAATAGGTGAGAAATTGCCGAACGTCGCGCGCATAGGCGTCAATCGTGGCCGTGCTCTGGCCGCGCTCACCGCGCAAATGATCGAGCCATACCGCCACAGCGCGATCGAGATCGCCTCCGAGCGCAAGCTCATCGTCATCCACATTCGCCGTCGTGTCGCGCGGTGCCATGGATTAGAGCTGTTCGGCTTCGGTTAATGAAACGTTACCGACGCCCGTTCTACAGCAATTTGCCGGGATTCAGAATGCCATTCGGATCTAGAGCGCGTTTGATCGAGCGCATCACATCGAGTTCGACGGGCGACTTGTAACGCGTCAGCGCCTCTCGCTTCATCTGGCCGATGCCGTGTTCCGCAGAAATCGAGCCATCGAGTTCCGCAACGAGATCAAAGATTGCGTTCGACATCTCGTCCCAACGAGCGAGATAGTCCACGCGAGCCATGCCCTCCGGCTGGGTCACGTTGTAGTGCAGATTGCCGTCGCCGAAATGCCCGAACGGCACCGGCCGCGCGCCCGGGCAGATGCGCTCCACGACCGATTCTGCGCGCCGGAGAAATTCCGGAATGCGCGCAACAGGAACGGAGATATCGTGCTTGATACTGCCGCCGGCGCCTTTCTGCGCTTCGGAAAACGCATCGCGAAGACGCCAGAAATCGTCGCCCTGCTGGAGCGACGCGGCAATCACGCCATCACGGATGATGCCGTCTTCAAGTGCCGTCGCCAGCAGCGGTTCGAGCCAGCGCGCCGTGCTGAGCGTTTGCCCGTGCGAAAACTCAACCAGCGCGTACCACGGATGGCGTGCAGCAAATGGATCGCGTATTCCCGGCATGTAGCGGACTGCGAAATCCAGGGCGCGCTCAGACCAGAGCTCGAACGCCGTCAATGATTGTCCGGCCCGCGCTTCTGCCATGCGAAAAAAAGCGAGCGCCGCGTCCGGAGACGCAAGCGCGACGATGGCGACCTCACGCTCGACCGGTACGGGAAAAAGCTTCAACGCCGCCGCCGTAATAATGCCGAGCGTGCCTTCCGAGCCGATCAAAAGATCGCGGAGATCGTATCCCGTATTGTCTTTTTTCAGGCGTCTCAGGCCGTTCCAGACGCGCCCGTCAGCCAACACCGCTTCGAGACCAAGTGCCAGTTGTCGCGCGTTGCCGTAAGCGAGAACGGCCGTGCCGCCAGCATTGGTCGCCAGTGCGCCGCCGATCGTGGCGCTTCCTTCGGAAGCCAGACTGAGCGGAAAAAGTCGCCCTGCGGACTGCGCCGCCTCCTGCACCGCGCTGAGAGTTACACCGGCCTCAGCGACCATCGTGCCGCCCGCCGCATCGACGTCGCGGATGCGCGTCATGCGCGTGAGCGACAGCACAATCTCGGTGCCGGACTTCGAAGGAATCTGACCGCCAACAAGACCCGTATTGCCGCCTTGCGGAACGACGGCAACGCCTTCTGAATTCGCCAGCGCCAAGATGCGCGAGACCTCATCCGTCGAGCCCGGGCGCAGCACGACCGGCGTCTTGCCAGTATAGCGATCGCGCCATTCCCGAAGATAGCCCGCCTGATCGGCCGCACTCGTCAGCGCGTTTTGCGCGCCGACGATCTCCGCGAAACGGTCAATCAGGTTTTGAGATAAAGGCTTCAGGAACACGTCACCCGCCGGTTAAACGATCGTCTGTCCGGTTTTCTTCCAGTCGCTCACGAATGCGGTGAGTCCCGCGTCCGTCAGCGGATGTTTCACCAACGCCTTCAGAATAGACGGCGGTATCGTCGCAACATCAGCGCCGATCAGGGCCGCTTCCTTGACGTGGTTCACCGTGCGGATGGACGCGGCGAGAATATCGGTCGAAAGGTCCGGGTAATTATCATAGATCGTGCGAATCTCACGGATGAGATCCATGCCGTTAAGCCCGATATCGTCGAGCCGGCCAATGAACGGCGACACGAACGTCGCGCCAGCCTTCGCCGCGAGCAGCGCCTGATTCGCCGAAAAGCACAGCGTGACGTTCACCATCGTGCCGTCGCTCGTCAGCGCCTTGCACGCGCGCAGGCCGTCCAGCGTCAGCGGCACCTTGATGGTGACGTTCTTGGCGATTTTTCGAAGCACGTCGGCTTCGCGCATCATGCCATCGTATTCCGTGGCCGCCACCTCAGCCGAAACCGGGCCGGGCACCACGTCGCAGATCTCCTTCACGATTTCCTTGAAATCGCGACCCGCTTTGGCAATCAGAGTAGGGTTGGTCGTCACGCCGTCCAGCAGACCCGAAGCCGCCAACGCCTTGATCTCGGTCACGTCGGCAGTATCGACGAAGAATTTCATTTCTTTCTCCTGAGCACGTCCCTTAAGTCTCGGCTTGCCTTTGGTGCGCCGCAACTTGGGACGAACCTAGCATGTGCCAGTCTTGGAGAAAGCTTCTAGTCCGTTGAACGTGCCTTTGGATAGCCTACTCGATATCTCGGATAATAATCCGCCCTCCGGCCTCAGAAGCGTGCCGGTGCTGATGCCTGTCGCCTTGGATCAGACTTACGACTATCTGGTGCCAGATGGCTTTGATGTGGCGCCGGGCGCGTTTGTCCTGGTGCCGTTTGGCCCGCAAACGCGGATCGGCATCGTGTGGGACGAACCGCGCGGCAACGCCAAACCCGTCGATCCTGCCAAGATGAAGACGGTAACGAGCCGGATCGACGCACCGCTGCTGCCCGAAATTTCGATGCGCTTCGCCGAATGGGTGGCCAGATACACGCTGGCGCCGCTCGGCATGGTCGCACGCATGATGATGAGCGCCGATCAGGCGTTCGAGCCGCCGAAGCACCGGTTCGGCGTTCAAATTGTTGAAGGCGCCGCGCTCCCGTCAAAAATGACTCCCGCCCGCACACGCGTGCTGGAGATCGCCGCCGACGGTCTGGTGCGCGCCAAATCCGATCTCGCGAATCTTGCGGCGTGCTCGACGGCCGTTGTCGATGGCCTCGCGGCGGCGGGAGTCCTCGTCGAAGTCGCGATACCCGAACGCGCGTTCCCCTGGCCCAACCCGAAGCACGCGGAAACCGAATTCACGCCGGAACAGACTCGCGCCGTCGAATCTTTGCGCTCTGCTGTCGATGCCGGAAACTTTTCGACAACGCTGCTGGACGGCGTCACAGGGTCGGGCAAAACCGAAGTTTACTTCGAAGCAGTGGCGCGCGCGCTGGAAGCTGATCATCAAGCGCTCATCATGCTTCCAGAAATTGCGCTGACGAGCCAGTTTCTCGATCGCTTTGCCCGGCGGTTTGGCGCGCCGCCCGTTGAATGGCATTCGGCGTTGAGTCCGGCCGAGCGTGGCCGCATCTGGAAAGGCGTAGCGCGGGGCGATGTTCGCTGCGTCGTCGGTGCGCGCTCAGCGCTGTTCCTTCCGTACGCAAATCTCGGCCTCGTCATTGTCGACGAAGAGCATGACCAGGGTTTCAAACAGGAAGACCGCGTTCACTATCAAGCGCGCGATATGTCCGTGGTTCGCGGCAACCTCGGAAAGTTTCCAGTCGTCCTCGCATCCGCGACGCCATCGATCGAAAGCCACGTCAATGCGCTTATCGGCCGATATCGCCACGCCGTATTGCCGGGGCGTTTTTCCGGTGTCGCAATGCCGGACGTTTCGTTGATCGACCTGCGCGCTCAGAAACTCGAAACGGGCAAATGGCTGGCGCAAGGCTTGGCCCAAGCCGTAACGGAAACGCTCGAAAAAGGTCAGCAATCGCTTCTGTTTCTGAACAGGCGCGGCTATGCGCCGTTGACGCTTTGCCGATCCTGCGGGCATCGGCTCGAGTGTCCGCAATGCACGGCTTGGCTCGTCGAACACCGCTTCAAGAAAAAGCTCACTTGCCACCATTGCGGGTTCTCGCTCGCTCTTCCCGAGAAATGTCCGAAGTGCGCGGAACCGGGGTCACTCGTCGCGTGCGGACCGGGTGTTGAGCGCGTCCAGGAGGAAGTCGCTGCACGCTTTCCAGACGCTCGTGTTGCGCTGCTCTCCTCGGATCTCATACCCGGCCTACCGGAAATGCGCGAGATCATCCGCGGTATCGAAGCCCGCGAATTCGACATCATCATCGGAACGCAGATTGTCGCCAAGGGTCACAACTTTCCGGGCCTCGCACTCGTCGGCGTGGTGGACGGCGACCTCGGCTTAGCGCACGGCGCCGATCCGCGCGCGGCGGAGAGAACGTTCCAGCTGCTGCATCAGGTGACGGGGCGCGCCGGACGAACGAGCTTCGTCGGCCGTGGCCTCGTGCAGACGTACTCGCCCGATCATCCCGTCATGCGCGCAATCGTTGCGGGAGATCGCGACGCTTTCCTCAATTACGAAGTCAAGACGCGACAGAACGGATTGCTTCCGCCCTATGGCCGGCTCGCGGCAATCCTCGTTTCAGCGCGCGACAAGGCGCTGACGGAGGTAACCGCGCGGGACATCGCACGCCGCGCCCCGCAATCAGAAACGATCTCGGTTCTGGGGCCTGTCGAGGCGCCCATTGCGATCGTTCGCGGCCGCCACCGTTGGCGGCTTCTCATCAAAGCGCCGCGGGAGGCCGATTTACAGGGCTATCTGCGCGCATGGGCTGGAACCATTCCAAAGCTTAAGAGCGACGTTCGGATCACGGTCGATATCGATCCCTACAATTTCCTCTAACGTGTCCGCGCGCCCGCAGCCGCGATCCGGTTGAATCCGTTTGCCATATGCAAAAATCGAGGTGTTGCCGCGAGCGTGCCGCCATTTCGCATTGGCCGCAAATCGGTTACCACGGACCCCGGCCCGGCACCTCGGCGCCGATACGATGCACACGACTGAAAGCGACCAATGCCCCTGCGTATCGCCGTTCAAATGGATCCAATCGACCGCATCGATATTGGCGGCGATTCGACGTTCGCAATCCTTCTCGAAGGTCAGAAGCGCGGGCATGAGATTTTCTATTACACGCCGCCGAACCTCTCGCTTCTCGGCGGCCGTCTCCTTGCACGCGGTGAAACGCTAAAGGTCGAAGACCGTCACGGCGCACATTACGAAGTCTCCAATCCCCGCATCGAAAATCTCACAGATCTTGACGTCGTGCTTCTGCGTCAGGATCCGCCATTTGATATGGCGTACATCACGACGACGCATCTGCTCGAACGGATTCATCCCGAAACGCTCGTCGTCAATGACCCCGCGCAAGTCCGCAACGCGCCGGAAAAATTGTTTGTGCTCGACTTCCTCGACCTGATGCCGCCGACGCTCGTCACGCGCTCGCTCGCCGACGTCGCAGCATTCCGCACCGAGTACAAAGACATCATCATCAAGCCGCTCTACGGCAACGGCGGCGCCGCTGTCTTCCGCATCGCGCCGGACGATGGAAATCTTGGCTCACTCGTCGAGCTCTTTCAGACGGTCTTCCGCGAACCATTCATGGTTCAGCAGTACCGTCCTGAGGTGAAACAGGGCGACAAGCGCATCATTCTGGTCGATGGCGAAATCGCCGGCGCGATAAATCGCGTACCAGCTGCGGGCGAAACACGCTCGAACCTGCACGTTGGCGGCAAGGCAGCACCGACCGATCTCACCGAGCGCGAACGCGAAATTTGCGCGCGGCTCAAACCGGAATTGAAGCGCCGGGGGCTCATTTTTACCGGCATCGACGTTATCGGACCGTATCTCACCGAGATCAACGTCACGTCGCCAACCGGCATTCGTCAGGTCAAGACGTTCGGCGGAAACGATATCGCCGCGATGATTTGGGACGTCATTGAAAGCAAGAAATCCGGCGCCGACTGAGCGACCAAAGAAAGGCTCCGCCAGCACATGCAATCGAACACCTTCCGAAAGCTCGCGGGTTCGCTTCTATTCGCGGCGACGTGTGCCGTCACAACGATAGCGCCCATCCCCTCGGCCATCGCCGTAACGGCTGGCCCCTTCGACGCCGCTCTCGGGCGATGGATCGGCCAAGGCATGCTCGGCCTGAAGGCAAGCGCTCCCGAGCGCGTCAAATGCCGCGCCACCTACATTCAAAGCGATGCGCCGAATGAGATGAAGCAGACGATCCGCTGCGCAACGTCCGGCGGCAGCATCGAGGTCGTCAGCAATCTCATAGAGTCGGGCGGCAAGCTGACCGGACACTGGAAAGAAACGATCCATAACTTCGAAGGCGACCTGACGGGTGACGTCACGCCGAAAGGCTTCAAGATTGTCGTCCAAAGCAAAGATGTGACGGCAAACATGGACATCATCATCATGGGCACTAAGCAGGTCGTCGAGATTCAATTCATCAACTCGTCGCTGATCGGCCTGTCCCTGATCATGGCGAAGGGATAAGCCCTTGCCCGCCCCGCGCCTCTGACGCCATCTGCCGATCGTTTTGGCAATGATGTCGGCCATGGAAGCCGTCGCGCCGGACGCCATTGCGCCGTACGTGGCGATCGGAGAGCTGGCGCTAGATGGATCGATCCGCGCAGTGCCGGGCACCCTGCCCGCTGCCATTGGCGCGAACGCGCTTCGCAAAGGCCTGATTTGTCCCGCCGCGTCCGGGCCGGAAGCCGCCTGGGCGAGCGAAGACCTCGATATCCTGGCGCCGGAGCATCTCCTGTCGCTCGTCAATCACTTCAAAGGCACGCAGACCCTGTCGCGGCCACGGCCGAACGTCATGCAGGCGGACGCGGCTCTCGCCGATATGCGTGACATCAAAGGGCAGGAAACGGCGAAGCGCGCGTTGGAAATCGCCGCCGCTGGCAACCACAATTTGCTGATGGTCGGTCCACCCGGATCTGGCAAGTCGATGCTCGCGTCGCGACTGCCATCGATTCTGCCGCCGCTACAACCCGAAGAGATCCTCGAAGTCTCGATGGTGCATTCGCTGGCGGGCGAACTGGTCGGCGGCAAGCTGACGACGGCCAGGCCGTTCCGCGCGCCGCATCATTCCGCCAGTATGGCGTCCCTCGTCGGCGGCGGTTCGCGGCCTCGCCCTGGAGAAGTTTCGCTCGCGCATCTCGGCGTGCTCTTTCTCGACGAGCTTCCAGAGTTTCAGCCGAATGTCCTCGATGCGCTTCGCCAGCCGCTCGAAGCGGGCGAAACGGTCATCGCCCGTGCCAATCATCGGATATCCTATCCCTCGCGCATCCAGCTCATCGCAGCGATGAACCCATGCAAGTGCGGCGGCAGCGTCGGACAAGCTTGTCGACGTGGTCCACGTTGTGCCGATGATTATCAGGCGCGCGTCTCGGGACCACTTCTTGATCGCATTGACCTGCAGATCGAAGTCCCGGCCATCTCCGCGGCTGACTTGGTGCTTCCGTCGCCGTCGGAAGGCAGCGCCGAAATCGGTATCCGTGTTGCGGCCGCACGCGACCGTCAGCGAACGCGCTATCAAAAACTCGGCGTCAAGGGCACGCGCACAAACGCGGAATGTTCGCCCGCGTTGCTCGAACAAACCGCGATGCCGGATGAGGCTGGGCTCGCACTACTGCGCCATGCGGCGGAAGCGCTGGGCCTGTCGGCGCGAGGGTTTCATCGCACGCTCAAGGTGGCGCGGACCATCGCCGATCTTGAAGGCTCCGACGGCGTTGCCCGTGCTCACATCGCTGAAGCTTTGAGCTATCGCGGCGAAACGCTACGCCGCGCACGCGCAGCATAAAAAGAAAAAGCGCCGGAATTGCTTCCGGCGCTCCAAACTCAGAAAAACGGCGAAATCCTTATGCAAACGCCGATTTCACACCGGCCTGCATCGCCGCGGCTTGGGCGGTATTGCGCAACAAGCAAGCAATGGTCATCGGGCCAACGCCACCGGGAACCGGCGTGATCGCGCCAGCAACGGCCGCGCACTCGTCATAAGCGACGTCGCCAACGAGCTTCGTCTTGCCATTCTCGGACGGAACGCGATTGATGCCGACGTCGATGATCGTCGCGCCGGGCTTAATCCAGCTCGCCTTGACCATCTCCGGAATACCGACGGCCGCAACGACGAGATCCGCGCCCTTGACGACGTCCTCGATATTCTTGGTTCGCGAATGAGCGATCGTAACGCTGCAGTTCTCACGGAGCAGAAGCGCTGCGACCGGCTTTCCGACAATGTTTGAACGACCAATGACAACGGCGTTCAGGCCAGAAAGGTTGGACAGCACTGATTTCGCAAGGATCACCGAGCCCGTCGGCGTGCAGGGAACGAGCGCACGCTCGCCAACCCAAAGGCGGCCGACATTGACCGGATGGAATCCGTCGACGTCCTTGTCGGGATTGATCGAGTTCAGAACCTTTTCCGAATTGATATGCTTCGGCAACGGCAACTGAACGAGGATGCCGTGGCACGCCGGATCGTTGTTGAGCTTCTCGACGAGAGCCAGCACGTCGGCTTCGCTGGTCTCCGCGGCGAGCCGATGCTCCCACGAGTTCATGCCGACTTCGACCGTCTGCTTCGCCTTGTTCGCAACGTAGACCTTGCTGGCTGGATCTTCACCGACCAGCACAACTGCGAGGCCGGGCTTCAAGCCATGCTCTTTCTGCAGGCGCGCAACTTCAGCTGCGACTTCGGCGCGAACGTCCGCCGCGATTTTCTTTCCGTCGATGACCTGGGCTCCGGACATTCCCCTTATTCCTCCTCGATTATTCTATCGTTTGAAAATGCTTCGACGTGAGACTGCAATTTCGCGCCGAGCAAGTCTGGGTCGCCATCGATCCGAACCGACTTCAGCCGCGATTTTCCGCCCGTGGAAAGGGTGACCGTTCGTTTTGGAACGTCCAGCCATCGCGCGACCAGCGCTTCGAGCGCTCGGTTCGCAGCGCCATCCTCGGGAACGGCGCGCAAGCGTGCCTGGAAAGCCTGACCGTCGGCGGTTTGTGCCAACCCGTCAATGGCCTCTTTGGTGGATCTGGGCGTGACCCGGAAGTGCGCAATCACGCACGCGGCGCCGTGCCGCCACGGCCCTCGCAGAGAGCCGCCAGCGGACGAAGATCCGGTCAAATGAATGCCTTGGCGATATTCGGCAGCAGGACTGTCTGCACGAAGTAGCAGAGAAGCAGCAGGATGACAGGCGAAATATCGAGCCCGCCGAGGTTCGGCATGGCGTTCCGGATGGGGCGCAGCAGCGGCTCTGTCACAGCGTTAAGAGCCTGCCAGATCGACCTTACCATCGGATTGTAGGCATTGATGACGCCGAAGGCCATCAGCCATGACACCACGACGACGGCGATGACGATGTACGTGTACAGCGTGATGAGATAGCTGATGAAATTCAGAAGTTCGAGCATCGGGAATCCGCGGTTGCCTGCTGCGCCATGTAGCCTCGTCATCGCAGCAATCGCAAGTGCTTGCGCGGATTATGCCTATCGGGTGCGGGCCTGCAATGTGGGGTTTTGAGGGGCCGACGAGCGACCATTCGGCGTCCCTGAGACCGGTGTGCCACGGCGCCCAGTTACGGCTCCGTTTCTTGACAATCCAAGAGCGTAAATCCTAAATGCCCGCGCCTTTGGGGCCGTAGCTCAGATGGGAGAGCGCTGCAATCGCACTGCAGAGGTCAGGAGTTCGATCCTCCTCGGCTCCACCAAAAACATTAAAGAATAAAGTGAGTTATTCTGAACATTTTCACAGGGCCCCTACTCGCTCTGTTGGGGTAAGCGCAGGGTAAGCAGCAGCGTCAATTCGATGCTTCGGCCGTCGCATGACGCTTGATCGGCGACGCAGAAGCGCCGCCGACCGTGTCCGGTCTCAGGCGGATTGCGTCAGAGACTCGGCAAATGCGCCAGAACCTCGTCCGATCAATTCCACTCGACACAAGGGGGGAATATCGTCGGCTGAGATGGAACCGATTCTGTCTTGGCCAGCAGGACAATGCGCTGACAGTTTTCTGAGACTGGAACCAAGTCGCGCGCGTTCATCACCCTATTATCGAATGTCCGATTGGGCAGTGTGGCCATGCTTCGTCCACGCAAGCATGGAGCCATCGTAGAGCGACACATTCTGATAGCCCAACAGCTCATGCAGAACGAACCAGTCTATCGCCGCGACATGTCCCGTGTTGCAGTATGGGGCAACCGGTCGATCGGGGTTTAAGCCGATAGCCCGCATGGCTGCCGCAAGCTTGTCCTTCTCACGAAAAGTCCCATCCGAATTCAAGTTCGCCTGGAACGGAAAGGACTTTGCCCCGGGGATATGTCCTGCCCTCGAAACAGCGGGCCGCTTTTCCAAGCCCACATAGAATTCAAAAAGCCGTGCGTCGAGAAGGTCAGTACGGCCATTTTGCACGATTTTTTCGACGGCGGCCGTATCGGCGATGAATTCAGAGCGCGCGGGATGGGCAACAAAATTGCCAGCTTCTACGATTTCATCCTCGCCCCAAACCTCTCGGCTTTCTGATATCCATTTGCTGGTGCCGCCATCAAGGATCGCAACGTTGTTATGGCCATGTAATTTGAGCTGCCAGTAAAGATAGGCGGCATATCCAACGTCGTCGGGGGATCTGCTGCGATGCGTGAGAACGATTGGCTGATCGACGGAAACACCGGCATCTCGCATCACCTTCTGGAAGGCGTCGGCGGGCACACCAATGTCTTCTATAGCTATTCCTGCTTCCGTCGCGGTGGCGCGCAGCGTTTTGAAATCTACGCGAATGGCTCCAATGATATGCCCGCCTTCTTTGAAGCTATCGGGATCATTGCGCACATCGATGACCCGCACACTGTCCTGGTTCTCGGCTAGCCACTGCGTGGTCACCAGAGGCGACGGCAGTTCGAGGGCCGTTGCGGAGATCGGGAAAGTCATGAAAATGCTGGCGAGGCCTACAAATATCGATCGCGTCATAGATGTTTTTCCTCCGGGTTTGAAAACATGTTTTTTGGCTGATTAAGCCCAGCCTGCTTCGTCTCCTGCATGGCGAAAGCCACGATGACGCCTGAGGCAAATGTCAGCAGACCAACGCTGACGATGGCCCACGACAGTCCGAACGCGTCACCGATAAAGCCTGCGATCAGCGCGCCCACCGCGTAGCCCATGTCCCGCCAGAAGCGATAGATGCTGAGCGAACGCGCTCGCCAGGTGGGATGCGCCACATCCGAGACCGTGGCCAGCAGCGTCGGATAGACCATGGCCGTGCCGAGCCCGAGCAGGATGCTAGCGACCAGCCACCATACGAACCCATCCCGTCCTGCCACCATAAACAGCGCTGCAGCCTGCAACCACATGCCTGCTACGATCAGGCCCTTGCGGCCGATGCGGTCGCTGAGCGGGCCCGTGATTGTCTGCGTGACACCCCACACCGCCGGATAAACTGCTTTTAAGAGTCCGATCGGCTCGATACCCAGCCCGCGCGCAGCGAAAAAGATGGGAAAAATTGCCCAACTCATTCCGTCGTTGAGGTTGTTGACGAGCCCGGCCTGGGAGGCAGCGAACAGAGTTCGGTTCGTGAAAGAGGTGCGCAAAAACACCTCCTTGAAGCTGATCGGATCGATCCTTGCGTGAAGACTTGCCTCTAGCCGCACATGCTCGTTCGTGTCGCGGACGAGAAGCATTGAGAGGCCTAGCCCGATCACCCCATAGCCAATACCCAGATAAAAGGGGTCCGGCCGCAACGCGCCTGCCTCGGCAGCAATCCAACCGGTAAGAAATGCGGTCAGGCCAACCATCAGATAGCCGGCGCATTCGTTGAGCCCAACCGCTAATCCGCGCGACTTGGGACCTACAAGATCGATCTTCATGATGACGGCCATGGACCAGGCGAGACCCTGACTGACGCCCAACAGGGCATTGGCGACAATGATCCAGTTCCAGCTCGGCGCCCAGATGATGAGGAAGGGAACAGGCAAAGCAATAAGCCATCCCAAAACCAGAACGCGTTTGCGGCCCCACCGGTCGGCCATTTGACCGGAAAGCAAGTTCGTGAACGCTTTCGAGATACCGAAGCTCACGATGAAGGAAGCGACAACGGCGGTCGATGCGATCTTGAACTCCTCGGAGCCGATCAGCGGCACCACAGTGCGCTCCAGCCCGACCATGCCGCCGACGAATGCATTCACCAGTACGAGCAAGGCAAACTGACGCCAGTTTTCGCGCAGCCCTAGCTTGACCGATGCGTGTGAGGCTGTCGTTCCCCCGTCCATCTCAGGCCGTTACCGCCGGCCAACCGGAATTGGCGGTTTGTAACGCGCGAGAATCTTGCGGAGCAGGTGGAATCTTGGCGAGGATGAAGTGGACGAAAGCAGTTTCGTCATCGACGCGCGGTGCCTCGTCCGTGGTCTTACCGAGCATGCAGGCGGTCGATCGATGGTGAGCACGGAGCTGGGTATCGATGAGCGGATGGATGCGCATCACCGCTTCTTCCACCGCGAGCAGGTAGGGCCTGCCGACGCGACCCACGTCAGCTCCGGCGGGGCGCTCTCTGACGCCAAAAATATAAAAATTCCGACTGTCTCCCCGATGCAGAATTCGAAAGAGGTCCATGGCCTTGAATTCCGCGCTCACAACATGTAATGTTTAACATTCAATTATTATGCGGAATGTGCCTAGGAAAATATCCATTGTCAAGCTGCAGCCCCAAACAGGCAATCTTTGCGAGCCTCGCCGAAGTCGCGCAGGCCCTTGGTCACCACCATCGGCTTGAGCTTTTGGAGCATCTCGGACAAGGCGAGCGCAGCGTCGAAGATCTTTCGGCTCGCGCGAAGCTGAACTTCGCAAACACGTCGCGTCACCTGCAGATCCTGCGCCGTGCGCGCCTTGTTGAAACCCGCCGGAACGGAAAGCGCGTTCTTTATAGTTTGGCGGGAGATGTCGAAGTTGTGAGTCTCATGCACGCGCTTGGCCGTGTCGGAGAACGCAACATCGCGGAAGTCGGGCGCGTGATGACGGATTTCTTCCACGCGCGCGATGCGCTGGAACCAGTCGCGCGCACGGAGCTTCTGACACGCCTTCAGGCAGGCCTCGTGACTGTTCTAGATGTGCGTCCGGAGGATGAGTTTGCGCAAGGCCACGTCGCCGGCGCACTCAATATCCCCATCGACGAGCTTGAACGCCGCCTCAAGGAGCTGCCACGGAGACGCGAGATCATTGCCTACTGTCGCGGACCTTATTGCATTTTCTCCTTCGAAGCCGTTGCCGAACTTCGGACGCGTGGGTACCTCGTCCGTAGGTTGGAAGATGGCTATCCCGAATGGAAAGCAGCTGGGCTCCCGGTGGAGGTCTCGGACCGCGAGCCAGCGATATCAATTCGCTCTTAAAATGAAAAAATCCGGAGGACACTAATGCAATCCACTATTCAACCCCATAACCAGCGCGTAGCGACGGTGTGGAATTCAGGCGGCAGCGAGTACGATAATATCAGTCGCGGCATTGCCGATTCCATTGCCCACTGCGTTCTCAGACTCGACCCGCAGCCTCGTGAGCAAATCCTCGACCTCGCTACGGGCACCGGCTGGACATCTCGCGCAGTGGCCCGGCTAGGCGCGAACGTGACGGGTGTGGACATCAGCGATGAACTGCTCGCGGCGGCGGAGGAACGGGCGCGGCGCGAACATCTCACGATCCAATACGATCGGGGCGATGCCGAAGGCTTGCCCTATGCCGACGGTCAATTCGATGCTGTGATTTCGACTTGTGGCATCATGTTTTCTAGCCGACCAGAGACGGCGGCAGGCGAACTCGGCCGCGTTTGTCGCAAGGGTGGGCGCGTCGCGCTCACGACATGGCTTCCCGACAGCAACCTGTTTAAGATGTTTATGGTGATGAAGCCGTATATGGCGCCCCCGCCTTCGTCGCCCCCGCCCTCTCCATTTGAATGGGGCAAGATGGAGCGAGTGCAGGAACTTCTCGGTGGCATGTTCGATCTTAAATTTGAAAATGGCACTTCATTCTACCGTGAGCCTAGTGGGGAAGCGGCCTGGACGACATTCTCTACGTCTTACGGTCCAACACGGGCGCTCGCCGCAAGCCTCGATAATGCGAAGCGCGCGGAATTGAAGCGCGATTTCATCGCGTTTCATGAGGACTTCCGCAACGATCTCGGCATTTGCGTGCCCCGCGAGTACCTCGTCACGCTCGGGGTACGCCGTTAGGATAGCCGACGATGCGCGGCTGCTTGCTCGTCGTCGCCATCGAACGGGCATCCGGATGGGTCAGCGAGACTTGCGGTTCGCCGGTCGTGTTCATGCGTTTTTCGACGGCGCGGAGCGTTTCGGCTTCTTTCTTGAGACTGCGCGTCAGCCAGATCAGTTCCAGATTGCGGCCGCACTCTCGCTCGAAGAGACGCCACGACTGCACTTGGTTGAGGTAGCCGTATGATACAGCTTTAGCATCGTCGCCGGATGATAGGCTGGCCGTCCCGTCGCATTCGATTCGACATCGAAGCCGAGGGCCGCGAGATCAAGCATGTCGATGAAAGTATCGATGGCCCGAACTGGGCTTTCCTCGCTAACGTAATCGTCAACGTACGCAGGCAAAAGTGACGTTTGCGTTCGGTCCAAGCTTTCAATGAAGCGCGTCATGGGAGCCCCGCAAGCAGCGCGAGGATTATACCATGCGTCGAGGCTCAACCCGATAAACTGCCCGCGTTTTCACACAACCTCTCTGCATAGCCACAAGCGACATAGCCGCAAGGTCCCATTTGCAGACATTCACCATGTGAGCGGACTGCTCAGGCAGCGCCTTGCTGGTGACGTCTGTTGAGTGAAGCCAAGCGGACTGCGCGCGACCGTCTACGGCAACGCGCTAGGAGTCACGAGCATAGAAGGCTTCGGAGACGATTTCCTCAACCACATCCCTATCAAGCGGCAACCTCGATTCATGAATAGCGGCCAATATCTCAAGGAAGACGGCTTCCGCTTTCCTAGCGTTGATGATCTTCCTAAGTTCATCCGACACCCCGGGCGCTACTCCATCGAGTAGCGACCATTCTGCGTCTTCTACCGCCGATGCTATACGAGCGTTGTCGGAAAGCGTTTGTTCCAATCTTCTGAGCAGGTCGTCCGGATCTAGCATGAGATAAAAAAGGAAGATCAATTCCGCGAGATTCTCCCGTGCAAACGCCGAACCGTTGTTCTCAATGTCTGCAACACTTGCGATTATATCTCGCACACGATTTACTGCTCGCGATCGACGTTCCTGATCCTGGCGAATGGCGTCGCCGTAACTCCTATCAAGATGAGCGGCATCACACGTGTGCCAGTCGTCCTCCTTCAGCGACCGAACAAAGCGATCGACCTCGTAAAGCCTCCCCTTGCTGCGCGCAAATCGCAGATGCTCTGAAAAACGCTCTCGCTTCTCACGATCCGTCGAAAATGCCCACCCCGATAATATCAACGGGGGCTCTAAATCACCGCGCGGCTGTCCCAGCAATCGCCAAATGGCGTCCCACTTGCCGGGCTGCGGACAAATGCGGTCTTCACTAGATGCGAAGACAAGCAGTCGCTGGAGCTGTTCTTCGTCGGACATGCTGACACTCGAAAGCTATTGGTCGCAAAATTTCCTGTCAGCGCTCTTTCGCCTTCAGTGGGGCTGCGGTCGTTCGGCCCTGGTCACTCCCGACATTTTCGAATTCAAACAGAACTGGCATAGCTCCCACCGGCATTGACCGCTCGATCTTCAACTCGCCCTGCTCTTTGAGAACATGCTTATGAAGCTTGTCGAAGTCAGAGCACCATACCGTCTCGATATCCCGATCTTTTGAGTGATCGTTGGCGTTTGCCTCAGAGCCAAACCGCATGGGCCGGAACTGTAGCTGTTCGGCCCCTCTCACTT
Source organism: Hyphomicrobium methylovorum (assembly GCF_013626205.1). Lineage (NCBI taxonomy): Bacteria > Pseudomonadati > Pseudomonadota > Alphaproteobacteria > Hyphomicrobiales > Hyphomicrobiaceae > Hyphomicrobium > Hyphomicrobium methylovorum. The sequence continues at coordinate 1,515,699 of NZ_QHJE01000001.1, read as the reverse complement.
CGACACCCATCTCAGGGTTAGCAGCACGGCGCATCACCAGCCGGCCATCTTTGACCCAAGCTGTTTCCATGCCCTCGCGTGCTTCGTAGCCGAGGTCTGCGAGCGTCTTTAAAATGGCGCGGCGCTTCGCTGCCAATGCTCTTCCCTTCCGCTCGGCGTCAGTGACGTCAACCACACGTTTCGAAACTGACGCCGCCGTCGAGGCATCTTCGCGCTGCAAGGCATCCCGTGCTTCCGCGATCAATCCCATGGCCGCCGGAAGTCTCAGGGCCTCCAGCTCGGCCACCCTTTCTTCGAGTGCAGAGAGAGCCTTGATCTCATCTCGGCGCTTTTGGATCGCCGCAGAAACCTCGAGTTGGAGCGTATATGTCGGCGAGGACAACCCGGTTCGCGTGGTCGACGCCTTCGTCGATGCGCTCGATCTCGCTGCGCTCGGCTTCGACGGTGTTGTTCCTGAAGAGACGGGTCGTCCGAGCTACCATCCCGCGACGATCTTGAAGATCTACATCTATGGCTATCTCAACCAAGTGCAATCGTCGCGCGGCCTCGAACGCGAGTGCCATAGGAATCTTGAGCTGATTTGGCTTACGGGCCGTCTGGCGCCGGATTTCAAGACCATCGCCGACTTCCGGAGGGACAACGGTCCGGCCATCCGCAAGGTTTGCCATCGTCGCGATCGACGGCAGCAAATTTAAAGCCGTCAATGCGAAAACCAGGAGCTTCACGCGCGAGAAGCTCAAGCGGCGTCTTGGCGAGATAGACGCGCTCATCGAAAGATATCTCGTTGAACTCGACCGTGCCGACGAGGTGGTGAGCAAGACCGGCATGGGAGTGCCCGAGGCGCGGTTGGCGCGTGCAATCAAGAAGCTCGCCTCCTGCCGACGAGAGGTCAACGCCTTGAAGGCGATCGAGCAGCGAATGGACATTAGTGGGGAAACGCAGGTCTCGCTGACAGATCCCGATGCTCGCGCCATGGCAACGACGAGCCGGAAGCCCCGCGTCGTTGGCTACAATGTTCAAACTGCCGTCGAGACGAACCATCATCTGATCGTCGCGCATGAGGTGACGAACCTCGGCTACGATCGCGACGCCCTGGCGATGATGGCGCGCGCAGCGCGTGAAGAGATATCCCGCCCCGACATCGAGGCACTTGCCGACAAGGGCTATTACAAGGGCGAGGAGATCGTCGCGTGCGAAGAGGCTGGTATCCCGGTTACCTTGCCCAAGCCGCACACCTCCAATGCGGCAGCCCATGGCCGCTTCGACCGCGCCGACTTCATCTACATCGCCGGCGATGATGCCTACGTCTGCCCGGCCGGCGAGCGACTGACGTACCGCTTCACGAGCGTCGAGGCCGGAAAGACGCTGCACTCGTACTGGACGGATGCCTGCGGAAGCTGCGCCATTAAAGGCCGCTGCACTACCAGCAAGGAACGCCGCGTCCGTCGCTGGGGGCACGAAGGCATCCTCGAGCGGGTCCAACAGCGGCTCGACGATGATCCCAACAAGATGTCGCTACGGTGCCAGACCGTCGAGCACCCGTTCGGGACGATCAAGGCGTGGATGGGTGCTACACACTTCAAGATGAAAACGCTGAAGCACGTTGCCACCGAGATGGCATTGCACGTTCTGGCCTACAATCTGAAGCGGGTGATGGCGATCCTCGGGGTGCCGCAGCTTCTGGAAGCGATCTGAGGCCGGCGACTGGGCCGGACTTCTTACCAGAAAGCTGGCTGCTTCTTCGTTCTCACACAGCCTCTCGGCAAAGCGGCTATAGGTCGGTAGGGGATGCTGCGGTTGCTTACGGCCGCTTTTGGGATTGTGCGACCGAACGCAAAGGTCTGCAAATACTAGCCATCGCGTTTCATTGCTCGTGACAGACGATCCGCAAGACCGTCGAGACCCTTGACGTTCAAGGTTTCATCGAACGCCTTCACACCGATATGCTTTCCGATCAACTCAACGCGCTTGACGCGATCTGACACGCGGATCTTTTTCACCTTGCCGATCTCGGTGCCCTCGACCGAGATAACGTCGATATCGAGACCCACGATCAATCCTTGCCGCCAGATCTTCGGCCACCGCTTCACGGGGAGTAGATCGCCGGCATCATCGTACAGGTGGGCAATGTCCGCCTCGGCTTCTTCCGAGAGACGCTTGAGCACCCAATTGGCGTCAATCTTCGTTTCTTGCGAGCGCGCGAGCATCGCAACGTTGATCGCATTACGAACTTGAGTTTTTTCAAGTAGCTCGTGACCGATGCGCGATGCGGTCTTCTTCGAATAGCCCGCACGAATTGCCGCCCGAGTTGCGTTCAAATCGAGGAGATAATTCTCGACAAACCGCTGCTGCTTTGACGTTAACATGTTCAATCATCCGGTTGACCTTCTCGGCGTTCCGGCCACAATGTTCACGCCGCTGTTCGCCATGGCACGAATCGCCGGGTGGAGTGCCCACGTCATCGAACAGCGCCAGGACAACAAGATTATCCGGCCAACGGCCAACTATATCGGGCCGGAGAGCTTGCCGTTCGTTTCGCTTGATGACCGAAACCGCAAGCACATCTGCCAGCACGCGGCGTGAGAAATCCACACGTTGTCCCGAATGATACACAAGGGTTTGCGTTTATCGTGATCTGGCACACAACATCTTGGAGTGCACTCCGAATCAGCCCTTTATAGGCGTCGTCATGGGTCGCTGAGTTTCAACGCTCGGCGCTAAGAGGGAACCCGGTGCGCATCTCCTTTATGGGGGCGTAATCCCGGGGCTGCCCCCGCAACTGTGAGCGGCGAGTCGTCTGTCGAAGAGTGCCACTGATGCTTATGCGTCGGGAAGGACAGACAGGCGGCGATGACCCGCGAGCCAGGAGACCTGCCTTTGACAACGGTTTTTTCGTCCGCGGGCGGGGTGTCCCGGTGGATTGGTTTATTCCCGTGCATGTGCGCGAGGATGAGCGCGCGTACCATTCGACCCAAGCCCCCTATCTTTCAGGGGTTTGCCGATGTCTTATACAATTGAAGCACGAAGCTCACACGTCGACTCTTCTTCCGGCACCAGCCCTTCTAAAGCGGCATCCGGTTCTGCCTTTCAAGTGATCCGCCGCAACGGCAGCGTGACACCATTTGATGCCAGCAAAATTTCTGTCGCTCTAACGAAAGCATTTCTCGCCGTCGAAGGCGGACGCGCGGCTGCATCGCGACGTGTCCACGAGACAGTCGAAGGATTGACGAGCCAGATCGTCGCCGCATTGACCCGGCGCAGCGCGCAGGAACGCACGTTCCATATCGAAGAAGTTCAGGACCAGGTCGAACTCGCTTTGATGCGCGGCGAGCATCACAAAGTTGCGCGCGCCTATGTTCTGTATCGCGAGGATCGCAAGCGGGAGCGCGCGGCCGAGCTGGCCATGGCGCAGACCCCCGCCGTGCCCGCGATCAATGTCAAAGCGAAGGACGGAAGCCTGTCGCCGCTTGATGGCGCGCGTTTGCAAAAGCTCATCGGAGAGTCCTGCGAAGGTCTGGAAGACATCTCTGCAGATGCCGTGCTCACCGAAACGCAGCGCAATCTCTATGATGGAATTACGCTCGACGAACTGGCCGATGCTCCGGTTCTGGCCGCGCGAACGTTGATCGAAACCGAGCCGAACTATACATACGTCACAGCGCGTCTCTTGATGGACAAGCTGCGCCGCGAAGCTCTCTCGTTCATTGCCGGCCGCGTGGACGAAGCACGCCAATCCGAGATGGGCGAACGCTATCCTGAATATTTCAAAGCATTCATTGCGAAAGGTATCGCCGCGGATTTGCTCGATCCGGAACTCGCACGCTTCGATCTGGAGCGCATCAGCAGCGCCCTGAAACCCGAGCGGGACGCGATCTTCCAGTACCTCGGTTTGCAGACTCTTTATGACCGTTATTTCCTGCAGACGAACGGGATCCGCTTCGAGCTTCCGCAAGCCTTTTTCATGCGCGTTGCGATGGGCCTGGCTCTGCGAGAGATCGACCGCGAAGCCAAGGCAATCGAATTCTACAATCTGATTTCGTCGTTCGACTTCATGTGCTCGACGCCGACACTGTTCAATGCGGGGACGCCGCGTCCGCAACTGTCGTCCTGCTTCCTGACGTCGGTGCCAGATGATCTCGACGGTATCTTCAAATCGATCAAGGACAACGCGCTCCTTGCGAAGTACTCCGGCGGCCTCGGGAATGACTGGTCGCGCGTCCGCGGGCTAGGCGCTCACATCAAAGGCACCAACGGGGAAAGCCAGGGCGTCGTCCCGTTCCTGAAAGTTGCAAACGATACGGCGATCGCCGTCAACCAGGGCGGCAAGCGCAAAGGCGCAGTCTGCGCGTATCTCGAAACGTGGCACATCGATATCGAAGAGTTTCTCGATCTGCGTAAGAACACCGGAGACGACCGGCGGCGCACGCATGACATGAACACGGCGCACTGGATTCCCGATCTCTTCATGCAGCGCGTTGCCGAGGACGGGCAGTGGACACTGTTCTCGCCGGACGAAGTGCCGGATCTGCACGACCTCTATGGCACGGCATTCGCTGAGCGCTATGAGGCGTACGAAGCAAAAGCCGAGCGCATGGAAATGAAGGTCGCCCGGCGCGTTCGCGCTGTCGACCTCTGGCGGCGCATGCTGACGATGCTATTCGAGACGGGGCATCCGTGGATCACGTTCAAAGACCCATGCAACCTGCGTTCGCCGCAGCAGCATTGCGGCGTTGTGCATTCTTCGAACCTCTGCACTGAGATCACGCTCAACACATCGAATGATGAAGTTGCTGTCTGCAATCTCGGTTCTGTCAATCTCGCAGCGCACGTTACCGCTGATGGACTCGACCGCGAGAAGCTTGCCCGCACGGTGAAAACCGCGATGCGCATGCTCGACAACGTCATCGACATCAATTTCTACACGATCCCGGAAGCCCGGCGCTCGAACCTGCGTCACCGTCCGGTGGGGCTTGGCATGATGGGCTTCCAGGATGCCATCCAAACGATGCAGATTGCCTACGGGTCCGACGAGGCAGTGGACTTCGCGGATATCAGCATGGAAGCAATCAGCTTCCACGCGATTTCCTCGTCCGTCGATCTCGCCGCCGAACGTGGCCGTTATCCCTCGTTCGATGGTTCGCTCTGGAGCCAGGGCGTGTTGCCGATCGACTCGATCGAGTTGCTGAAGGCTGCGCGCGGCCCGGATATCCGTATCGACACCTCGTCGACGCTCGATTGGGCAACGCTGCGTGAACGCGTGCGCACGATTGGTATGCGTAATTCCAACACGATGGCGATCGCGCCGACGGCTACGATCTCGAACATCTGCGGCGTGGCGCAATCGATCGAGCCCGCGTTTCGCAACTTGTACGTCAAGTCGAATATGTCCGGCGATTTCACCGTCGTGAATCCCATTCTCGTGCGGGATCTTAAGGCGCGCGGCTTGTGGGACGAGGTGATGGTTGCAGATCTCAAGTATTTCGACGGCTCGCTCGGATCGATCGACCGCGTGCCGGATGACCTAAAGGCCCTTTACGCGACGGCGTTCGAGATCGATTCGCACTGGCTCGTCGATGCCGCCGCGCGCCGACAGAAATGGATCGACCAAGGCCAATCGCTAAATCTTTACATCGCGGCGCCGAACGGACGGAAGCTCGATGCGCTCTACCGCTTGGCGTGGGAGCGCGGATTGAAGACCACGTATTACCTCAGGTCGCAATCTGCCACGCATGTCGAGAAATCGACGCTGAAGCGGACGGACGGAAAGCTCAACGCCGTCGCCAGTTCCGTCCTTTATTCGGCTCCTGCGGACAACAATTCGATGAGCGGAAAAGCCTGCTCGATCGACGATCCAACCTGCGAAGCCTGCCAATAACTTTCGCTTTTAAAATCTGAATTTCGAAACGGAGACGTCACATGCTCGACTGGTCAGAGCCAGCCGCAAATTTGCCCTCGACTCGTATGCCGGCACGCATCATTCCGCAGGACGATGCAACGGGATTAGGAAACATCGATCGCAGCGGCGAGCGCGTTCGCGTTGACGATAAGGCGATGATCAATGCACGCGCTGACGTCAATCAGCTTCTGCCGCTGAAATATCGCTGGGCATGGGAGAAATACCTGGCCGGCTGCAACAATCATTGGATGCCGACCGAAGTATCGATGCAGGCCGATATCGCGCTTTGGAAATCCAAAGACGGGCTCACTGAAGATGAGCGTCGCATGGTCAAGCGCAATCTCGGTTTCTTCGCCGCCTCAGAGTCGCTCGTCGCCAACAACATCGTGCTGGCGATCTATCGGCATCTGACAAACCCCGAATGCCGCCAGTATCTGTTGCGTCAGTCATTCGAGGAGGCCGTGCATACGCACACATTCCAGTACATCGTTGAAAGCCTTGGCCTCGATGAAGGCGAGCTGTTCAACATGTACCGCGAAGTGCCGTCGATCACGGACAAGGCAGCCTGGGCGCTCGCTTACACCAAGCACCTCGATGATCCGACGTTCCAGACCGGAACAAAGGAAACGGATCAGGCTTTCCTCCGCGATCTCGTTGCCTTCTACGTCGTGTTTGAGGGGATGTGGTTTTATACCGGCTTCGCACAGATCTTATCGCTCGGTCGGCGCAACAAGATGGTCGGCATCGCCGAGCAATACCAATACATCCTGCGCGATGAGAGCATTCATCTGAACTTCGGCATCGATGTCATCAACCAGATCAAGGCGGAAAATTCGCATCTCTGGACGAAGACATTTCAGGACGAAGTTCGCGGTATGCTGCACGATGCGGCGCAACTCGAAGCCGCTTACGGGCGCGATACGATGCCGAGCGGCTTGCTCGGTCTCAACGCAGCACTAACAGAGCAGTATATGGAGTTCATCGCCAACCGCCGGTGCGCTCAGCTTGGCCTCGCACCGGTCTTCAAGGATCGCGAGAATCCCTTCCCGTGGATGTCCGAGGCAATGGATTTGAAGAAGGAAAAGAACTTCTTCGAAACGCGCGTCATTGAATATCAAAACGGCGGCGCATTGAGCTGGGACTGAGTTAAAAAGCTGGATCCCCAGATGCTGTTCGCGTCTGGGGATCCAGCGTCACGCATTCGCGACCCAGCCACGCCACGTCAATGCTGCGTAAAACAAGCTGACGTTCGAGAACCCAGCTTCGCGCAGGATCTCCTCGTCTTGCTCCGGCGTCATCACTTCAAGATGGGCGGCCACCATAGAGCGCGCCTTGTTTGCCTTTTCCGGGTCTGTTCCCGAAGCAATTGCAAACTCGGCATAGCGCGATAGCCAAGCGCCGCGTTCTTCATCTCGCTGCGGAAAACTTGAGTGGGCCACCACAAGCGGCGCGCCTGGGCTCATGCGCCGCCGGATCTCGCGTGCCGTGCGGACCCGTTCTGCGTATCCCAGAAAATGCAGAGTCAGAAGGCAAGCGGCAGCATCGAACGGCCCAAGCGGCGCATCGTCGATGTAGCCGTGATGCAGCGTCGCGCGCGATGCCATGGAGCCAAGCGTGCGCTCGGCCTGCTGAAGCATTTCAAGAGCCGGATCGACGCCGTCGAATGTCCAATGAGGGCGGGCCTCAGCAAATGCGCGCAACTCCAATCCGCCTCCAGCCCCCAAAACGAGGACGCGCGCGTCGCGTGGTGTGCGCTCGGATAGCAGCAGCGTCGCCATGCGATGCAGGTCAGCAAGGCCCGGCACAAACCGCGGCGGCCCGTCAGCATATTGCGAAGCCGCTTCCGGGTTCGAGAATGCCGCAACGATATCCATGGGCGGGATGCCTTTTGCTATTGGGACAAATCTCGGATTGACGCGGCGCGCGTCACGGGGCGTGAACCGTCTCGATCTCTTGCGAACCGCCGCGCGCTTTGAGCCGCCGATGGAAGTCAGCGCTGAGCATCGCGAGCGTGACGTCTCCCAATCGGTTCAGCAGAAGCGCTTCGGCATCCTGAAAGGCCTGATTGAGAGCAGCATTCACAGCTTGCTCCACGAGGCATCCCGGCGCCTCGCTCCTATTTCCAAGAGCGATGAGAGACGGCTCTCCAAGCGCTTCGTAGACGTCGCGCAGGGTCACTTTCGAAAGGTCGCAATTGATCTGCCAGCCGCCGCCATGACCTTTTTCCGAGCGAACGTAGCCTTGGCTGCGTAGGCCAGCCATGACACGGCGGACGACAACGGGATTTGTCTGCATGGCCATGGCCAGAACGTCGGAAGTCACCGGACCTTTCTGTTCCGCCATGTGCAGAAGGACATGCAGAACGCCCGACAAGCGACTATCTCGTTTCATGATACTTTATATGTTACGTGATGCGACACTGTCAAGAACGCGCCGACCTCTGCAGGGCAAGCGAAATCCGCCGCGCGCTCACGGAAGGAGCTGCCTGAACAACAGTGGGAATGAAATTGACCGCCAGAAATGCAAAGAGAGCGGCGCATTGGCCGCTCTCTTTTGAGCTTATCGCTCCAACAGAACCATTTGGGGACGGCTCGGTTCTGTCGCCGCCGATATTGACCTCGGGGTAGAGGCTGATCCCGTATATCCGGGAGCAACAACCACTCAGCACACATGCTGCTGTCGGCAATCCCCAACCAATCTGATTTGTGGATTACTCGTCAAGCCCGATTGCAGTCGATAGCATCAGTATGCCAGCGCGCGTGGCACGCACTCACATCTTGGATCGGCAACCTGATATGCGTCGCGGTGAGTACAATTCCAGACAGTCGCGAGACGCGTTCAGCGCGCACGTGAAGCACGGAACCGCGCGTGCAGCGGCCGAAGATACTTCTTCTCCAGCGGCTGGAAGATGTTGTTGAACCCGAGCCCGAAACGCGAGCGCATGAGCAGCAGCCTGACGGCAATCCGCGCCGCGATATCGCCGCGAGGTATCTGACGAAGAATATCTTGCCAGAACACCAGTTCGACCTGTGACAGGCTCTCAACCGTCAGGAGCTGGGAAAGACTCGGGCGCCGCGTAAACGTCGGCTTTACATCGCCCGTTGCCGCATAGAGGCCCATAGCGGTGCGAACGCACTTCTCGCAGACCTCGCAGTTGATTTGGTTGCCCGCACCCTTCGACGCTCTGCAGATGCTCAGCATGGACAGCGCTTCCGGCACAGCCGCGAGGTAAGCGATCTTGTCGACGCGCCGCGTATTCGCGCCGCCGCCGGCAACGCGAAACTGTGACGAACCGAGCAGGTGCGTCATGTACTGATTATTGCCCCAGGGCATGATCTCAAGATCTTCGCCAAACGTGAAATCTGCGGCGATGTTTACTCCTTCATGGCTGGCGCTTAGCAATTGGCCAATGGCGGCAAGCCCCAGCTGCGTATCCAGCTCATACTGAACGCAGAAGTCTTTCCAGTTGGTCGTGCAGACGAGAAAGGGAAGATCTAAAGCGCGCGCTACCGTCGCGACGCGGCTCTCAAGCGTTGGAAAATATTTCGTGTCTGTTAGTGCGTAGTCGAAGCCGTGTACTAGGAAGACGCTTCCAGGAGTACACGTATCGCGCCCAGCGTCGCCCGAGCGATTGGCGAAGATGGAGAACATGCTGTCGACGCCGCCGGAAAATGGAAACGTCCACGTTCTTGAGGTGGGTCTCGGTTCCGTCTCCGTCTCTTTGTCGGCCGAGACTTTCGCGGCTTTGTAGCGGTCCGGCCGCCACTGGGCCCATATCTGGGTATACCGCTCCGCGCCCGCAAGAAGCTGGGAGTCGACCGCACCGCGCACATGCAGAGGGCAGCCTCGTGCCATCGCAAGTGGAAGTGCTGCCAAAAGTGCGAAATTCGCATTCACGGGCGCTGGGCCGATAGCGTCCGAGGGGCCGCGCCATTCAAACCATATGGTCCGCTCGAGTTCCGGAATTTCGACGGAAGCGCGCGGCCATGAGAGGCGCGGGATGGCGGTTATGGAAGCTGTGCTCGCTATTTGCCCAATCCGATCATTTGCGCTTCCAGTGGAAGCTGATGTTCGACAGAAATTTCATACGGAACGGCAGTGTCGCACTCTAGCGTTTAAGCCGAATAGCTCACAACATTTCGTGGTGCTCGACGCGTATCACCGCTATCAGGACCCCAAGATAGAACTAGGCGTACAGGGCATCGCCGGCTCCTGGGCATATGAAATTCTGGACTGACAATGCGGAAAGTTGGAATCGTATGTGCCTTCAATCCTGGAAACACGGGCATGTTGTCCGTCGATCTCGCCGCCTCGAGCGTTCTCAACTCCTGGAATATTGAACACACGCTCATCAATTTTCAGAAACGGCCATGGCGTCTGCCGTCGAAATTCCGGGTTTGTCGCACCTCTGCGAAGCTGGCGCAGTTTACGCACCTGCTATTCTGGGGTGATTTCCAGAATAACCCCATTTACGGCACGCGTGACTTCGCAAACCGCGAGATGAAATTCGGGTACGCGAGCACGAAGCAAGATGCGATCTCGAACTGGACCCGGTTGCACTTATCGCTTGCGCAGGAGCTACCCCGCAGCACGGTGATCGCCTCCATTGGAAATTGCTTCCTTGGAACGCATAGCGCCACCGCGGAGCACAATCTTTTCGAGCCGCTGAAGACTTTTGCAGACAGCGCGATCTCGATCCTTCCGCGCGAAGCGCGTTCTGAAAAAGAACTTGTCGAAGCCGCGGGCGGCGCACCGCGAGATAACATTCGCTCGGCGCTTGATACCGCATTTCTCCTGGAGTTTGGGGAGTCCGTCGATCCGCGTGAGAGAGAGTGCTTCGGCTACTGTTTCGCTCGATCAGGGGTCGCAGATATTGCTGAGGGCGTGCAAAAAATCAGCGAGCGAACGGGTCTGACAGCGGTCGAAGTTCCCTGGAGCGTCGGTACGCGAAGGGTGTCGCAGGAAAAGATATTCGCGCGCGCTTTAGAGGTCGTGCCGAAGTGCCGCTTTATTGTAAGCGACGTCTACCATCTCACCGTCAACGCGATGAATCACGGGACGCCGGTGCTTGCCGTCAGCCGACTGGATTCGCCGACGCAATCCTCCGTAGACGATCAAAAGAAATACGCACTCGCCGAGCAAATCGGCGCGACGGATCTGCATATCGCGCTGGGAGCAGATGCTTCGATCCTCTCAAGCGTTTCGAGCATAATTGAAACTTACGAGCGCCTAATGGATCGGGAAATCTCCTTTGATGAAATCCGTCAGGGGCTGAGAAGTCGGAAGGATCGCTACCGCTCCGCGATCAAAGACATCTTGGATGCCTGACATGCGCGGCTTCTAGCGGCCGTCTGTCGATCGATAATATGCGCCGTTATGGCCAAAGCCGCCTGATAGACTGCCGAGCGCTTTCACGATGCGGAACGCACCGCTGTAAAACATTGCCCGTCCGGCAGTCGGGTGAACAATCCAGACGAGCAGACTAACCGGAACCGAGATCGCGCCGACCACGAGCCTGCGCAAAATTTTTGGCATCACGGCCAGCATGCCGGGAATTTTGCCGCGCTGGATTTGCGAAACTTGGGTCTGCGACGTGGCAACCATATACGCGCGCGCCAGAAGACGCCGGGGCGTCAAGCGCGACGCGGGCAAGCTCTCGTGCAGCCACGCGTCGGCCACCCAAATTATCCGCGCGCCGTTGTTTATTGCCCGGCGAAAGAATTCGATATCTTCGGAGCCGGAAAGAAGTCGCTCATCAAAGCGCATCGCGTAGCCGCTATCTCGAACCAGCTCCGCGCGCATCAGAATGTTGTTGGTCGGCGCGCCCCGCAAGATCTCGCCCGTCTTCCGCTCTGGGCGGCTGTAGGGCTCCCACCAATCCGGAGAGACGCCCTCGCAGATTTGATTGACTGGCCCGTGCGCCACATCAGCCGCAAAGTCCAAGCATCCCTGGTAAAGCTTCACGAGCCACTCAGGATCCGCATACTCGTCGTCATCGATCAACGCGATCCAATCGGCATTGAGAGACGTTGCGAGGTCGAGTGCCGCGTTGCGCGCGTAGGGAATTCCCCGTCGCGTTTGCAGCTTGTAATGAATTGGCAGGTCGGTTCCGCTTGCGACTTCAGTCACGACGAATTGGGAATCAGGCGTTGCGTCGTTCTCGATGACGACGATCTGAATGCGGCCGTCCTTCGGCGCATCGAGATGGATCAGACTGTTGAGGCATCGGCGCAGCATCTCCGGCCGTCGGGCCGTACAGACTGCAATCACAAATTCGATCATTTCGAACTCCAGCGTTTCATCTTTGGTGGAGCCCTTCAAGCGTCGTTGTTGATCGGGATCATTTGGCGCTTCGGTTCCCAAACAGACACTGATCCTTTGCCTTTTCCATTGTGCTCAAAATAGGGCTTCTGATAGAGGCCGCAATCAACACAGGAGCACCTCACATTGCATTCGTCGGGCCAGCATTCCACCGCCCCTTCACTATCGAGCATCAAGCGTTCGAGGTGCATGTTTCGAGAAGATTTGACGAGAATGACTTCGCCCTCTGTCGCCGTTTTCTTGAGATGCTCGGACAGTTGTCTCGCGGACGAAAACTGACGGAACTTCCCACTGCGAATATCTTCAGCGGGTGCGCGCGACTTGTTGGAGTTCGGGCCCACAAAGCAGATTTCGTCAGCGACCTCCGCGGCGGCGGCATAGGTAGAGCGATACTTCGGTACCGACGGACCGCCGAAATCGCTGATCTGGCCAAGTACGAACCGCTTTTTTACTCCGGGAATGGACTTCAGCGTTTCGAGAGGTAGCCCGATGCTGTGGAACGGCGCCTTCGCCGTGTCGAGAATGAATGTCGGCCCGCTCGTAAACGAATGCACGCTCATCCGTCCCAGGAGTGGCGCAAAAGAAGCCACACGATCGATGATCGTTTGGGCCGGGATACCAAGCTCTAATGCGCAGACGGCAGCGGTCGTAACCGTAAGCCAATTGTGCTCACCGACGAATTGCGTCTTCAAATGGAGGTCGCCAGCATCGCTGCTGATGGTAAAGCTGAGATAGCCTTCCGGAGACAACGATAAGTCTCGTGCGTGATAGTCTCCGCCGTGAGTGCCGAACAGGACGACCCTTGCGCGCGTTTTTTGCGCCATCGCACGAACGTTCGGATCGTCAAAATTCAAGACAGCCAATCCCGTAGAAGACAGGCTTTGCACGAACGCGACTTTTTCATTCGCGACAGCTTCAATAGAGCGAAATGACGAATAGTGCTCCAGCGCGACAAGCGTGACGACAGCAACATCCGGCTTGATCACACGCGCAGCTTCATGCAGCTCCCCCGGTGCCGCCGTGCCTTGCTCCAACACCACGTATTGGTCTGTCCGTTTGAGTTTGCGGAGCGCTTTGACGGCTTGCTGAATCCTATTGCCAACGGATTGCGAAAGGACCTGGTTGTCTGCTGACAGAATGTGAGTGAGCAACAATACCGAAGACGTCTTGCAACTGCTTCCAGTTACAACGACGACGGGAGCTTTCGTGGCATAGCGCTTCCATTCTGCCTGCTGCAGCTTCACGAACTGCCTTGCGCGCCGCAGAGAAGAGCGAACGCCGTTCTGTGCGCGTGTCACTTGGGCAAGCATGTGGGTCTCGTCACCAGAAAGCCTGAGCCTCGTAGGGTCCAACTTGCGATAATTGCAGCGCAACGCTTCCGTTGCCTACTCTCGAAACGAGGCGATCCCCAGCGAATGCTCGCAGGAAAAATCCGCCCGCATCGTAAGTCCGAAAGCACATGAGTTTCAGGTGGTTGCGGGGGCTGCTAAAATGCAACGCTCGCCGTTAGAAATTGCGATCGTGCAGCAAGGCCGATTTGCGAAGGGCTGCGTGCGGAAATCCGGGCGGAAAATTGCAGTCTCGGAGCAGTATGGAAACTCATCGGCAGATCGACCGCATACGAAGCGGTGCGTTATGCATCGTTGAAGATCGGCGATGTTTGCCGCCGCGGTCCCCAGATCTGCTTTGATACGTCTTTGTGCCCGTCATGCTCGTAGTATGGCTCTCTATACAGACCGCAATCGGTGCAGGAGCATTTGATTTTGCATTCACTGGGCCAACATTCCACGTCGCCCTCGCCGTCGAGCATCAACCGCTCGAGATGTAAATTGCTGGAGGATTTGACGACGATGACTTCGTCTTCCGTCGCCGTTGCCTTCAAATATTCGGATAGCTGCTTCGGTGTCGCAAACGACCGAAACTTCCCGCTGCGAATGTCCTCGGCAGGTGCGCGCGCCTTATGGGCGTTTGGCCCCACAAAGCAGATCTCATCCGCGACCTGCGCCGCGGCCGCGTATGTTTCGCGATACTTCGGTATAGAAGCCCCAGCATAATCGCTGATCTGACCAAGGATAAAACGCTTCTTGGAACTCTCGATTGATTTCAAAGCTTCAAGAGGCAGTCCGATGCTGTGAAACGGCGCCTTCGCGGTATCGAGGATGAATGTCCGGTTGCCAGCGATGGTATGCACGCTCATGCGCCCGAAGACTGGCGCGAACGATGCCACGCGATCGATGATCGTTTGGGCCGGGATACCAAGCTCCAATGCGCAGACTGCAGCAGTCGTAACCGTAAGCCAATTGTGCGTACCAACGAACTGCGTATTCAAACAAATGTCGCCGGAGGTGCCGCTGAGCGTGAGGCTGAGATAGCCCTGTTTCGACAGCGACAGATCGCGTGCGCGGTAGTCGCCGCCTTGAGTGCCGAACTGGACAATGCGTGCGTCGGTTTTTTGCGCCATCGCACGAACGTTCGGATCGTCGAAATTCAATATTGCCAAGCCGGTAGACGACAAACCTTGCACGAACGCGGCTTTTTCATTCGCGACGGCTTCGATAGAGCGAAATGCCGTGTAGTGCTCCAGCGCGACAAGCGTAACGATGGCGATATCCGGCTTGATGAGCTGCGCGGCGGCGGGGAGATCTCCGGGGCGCGTCGTTCCTTGTTCCAGCACAGCGAATCTGTCCGTGGGCTTGAGGTGCCTCAGAGCGGCGACGGCTTCGCGATGTTGATTTCCCAAAGACTGAGAAAGGACCTGATGATCGGCCGACAAGATATGAGTGAGCAGAGATACGGATGAGGTTTTGCAACTGCTCCCGGTCACGGCGATGACCGTGGCCTTGGAGTTGTGACGCTTCCACTTCGCATGCTGAGATCTGAGACGCCCCTTGGCGCGCTTCACCGTCGCGCGAAACTGATCGTTCAGATGCTTTCCTTGAGCAAACATATCGGGTCCTCAAGTGGCGTCCAAATTCGCCGCCCTCTTCGCGACGATTGCCCAGAAATCTTCGCCCGCCTACACCGGGGAAATAGTCTTCCTCAGGAAATGCCACGCTGTGCAAAACTCTGCATACGCTGCGTCGCGATAAACCAGTGAAATTCAATAGGTTGCTGGCGGAGCTAAAATGCAACGCTAGCGCCCGAAATTGAATTTGATCGTCGGCAGCAGACGAGAGATCCGGCTCATCATCTCCAACGGGCGTAGACCTCTGCCGGGAGAGACGAAAAGGCCTAAGCGTCAGGCCAAACAAATCGGCGCGCCGGTCGGGTGCGTGCAATCTGCAACAGCGCAGCCCGTGGAATGATTCCAGAGTTTATGCAGCATACATAACAAGGCGGAAAAGCCAGAAGATTCGCGATTCCAGCGGCGATGCTGCGGCGTCTGCGTCGCATGGTCGGACGGAGTGAATTTGTTGACTTATTTTGTAATGTTGAGCAATGTACTCGAGCTAAGTCGTTAAGACTTCAGCTCTCCGTCGGCGCTCTCGCAAGGAGTTTTGTTGCTGGAGATCGAGGCAAGCCCGCCCGGTGCGCGTAAGCGCGAGCCAGCCAGCCCGTATTACGTTTTACAACAACGGGGGGTTGTTCATGCCGTCGCGACGTCTCTACGTCTCTCAGGGTCTACCGGTTATTCGGGCGCTCGCTCGCTCATTGACGCTTGGATTGTCAATCGCAGCGCTCGCCGCGGTCAATTCCGCTCATGCGCAGGAGACGGAACTTCCCGGCATCGATGTTCAAAGCACGAAGCCGAAAAAAAGCAGCGCCGCGAAAAGCAAGCCGCGGCCGCAGCCGGTTCAAGCCAGCGCACCTGAGCCTTTCGATGAAGAGACGGCAGAGGCGAGTTCTGGCTCGATGTCCGCTGCTTCTGATGCGCCTTACAACACGCCCGCAGGCGTCAGCGTCATAACGGGTAATGAACTCGCGACGTACGGCAATTCCAACCTAGATGATGCGCTGCGCTCGCAGCCCGGCACTTTTACGCGCGTCAGCCCGCAGAACGCCGGTCTGGCTGTCAATATTCGCGGCTTTGAAGGTTCCGGCCGCGTGAACACGTCGATCGACGGCGCGCGCCAGAATTTCCGCTTCCTCGGCCACGAAGCACAAGGCTTCGCGTACATCGACTCGTCGCTTGTCGCCGGGGTTGATGTCACGCGTGGCGCTGTGTCGACGGCAGGTGGTGCAGGCGCTTTGGCTGGTGCCGTAAACCTGCGCACGCTTGATGTCGAAGACATCCTGCTGCCTGGCAAGAACATGGGCGCGATTACCAAACTTGAATGGGCCAGCAACCATCAAGGCTTCTCGGAGATGGCGGCGGCAGCCGCGCGCAGTGGCGGCGTCAGCATCGCGGGCGCAATCAGCCATCGTGAGCCGGACAACTATGAGAATGCAGCCGGAGTTGAAATTCCCGACACCTTCCAAAACCTGACGTCGGGTCTGTTCAAGATCAACTTCCAGCTCAATCAGGAACAGTCGCTGCGCTTCGGCGGCGTCTTCTATGACAACGATTTCTTCGCCAACTCGTATAACCAGAACGTCAAAACTCAGACGTATACGGCGAAGTACGCCTACAACCCGATCGGCAATGATCTCATCGATTTCAGGCTGAACGGTTACTACAACAACGCCAAGATGATGTACGGCACGGATAAGACGCCGACCGTAGGCAACCCACCTCAGGGCACGGCATGGGGCCGCGTTATCGACGACACCGGGCTGGGAATGGACGTGTCCAATACGTCCCGCTTCAACATCGGCAGCATCCGGGTCAAATCGCAGTACGGCTACGAATTCTTCGGCGACGACGTCGATACTTACAACCGCTTCCGTCCGGTGGCGGGCGGTGGTGTGAACTCGTCGGGATACGCGGCAACGAGCGCGGTGTTTTCCGAAACCGTGTTCTCAAAGAGCATTTTCGACCTGACCGTTGGTCTCAAGTACGACATGTACGCGATCAAGGGCACCGGTGTCGGCAATCCGGGCGCAGGATTTCCGCCGTGGTATCCAATCGGCCGTTACTCGGTTGATAAGGACGGCGGCAACTTCGATCCGAAAGTCACGCTGGCTGCACAAGTAACGGACTGGCTGCAGCCCTACATCACATATTCTGAATCGATGCGTCCGCCCACGATCTCCGAGCTCTTCGCAGGCGGCAATCATC
The DNA here is from genome assembly GCF_013626205.1 of Hyphomicrobium methylovorum. NCBI lineage: Bacteria > Pseudomonadati > Pseudomonadota > Alphaproteobacteria > Hyphomicrobiales > Hyphomicrobiaceae > Hyphomicrobium > Hyphomicrobium methylovorum. The sequence goes on along the minus strand of NZ_QHJE01000001.1, from coordinate 1,498,324 downwards.
CAGGCGCATCAGGCATCGGCTTCTCGCCAAATCCGTTCCTCAATCCTGAAAGCCAGCGCGGCTGGGAAGTCGGCGCGAACATCAAGCAGGATCGGCTGTTCACAGTCGACGACTCCTTCCGCATGAAGGCCGACTACTTCCGGCAGAATGTAAGCGACTATATCGCTGCATGCTCGACGATGTTCGGTTCAATGTACTTCTGCAACGCAGAGGGCAATTCGACGGTCCAAGGCGTAGAGCTGCAAAGCATGTACGACGCGGGCTATGTGTTCGCCGGCTTGAGCTACACGTACACGCACACAGACCTGCCATCGCAGGTGGACGGCTTCGGCGCACACAGCTATCTGCCCGAGCATACGCTCGTAACGTCGGCTGGCGTTCGTCTTCTCGATCGTAAGCTGACGCTTGGTGGCCGCGTCTCGTACTTCTCAGAAAGCGACGTTGGCGCAACCAACGTGGGCGGCTTCTACGCAAGCCAGTTCATGCCGGGCTACACGCTCGTGGACTTCTTCTCGAGCTACAAGGTCACGGAAAACATCGAACTCGGCTTCAACATCTCGAACCTGTTCGACAAGGAATACACCGAAGCACTGACGACCGCCTTCTTCGATGGTCGGAATTGCTACGGCTCCAACCTGCCGGGCTGCAACGACACCGGCATGGGGCGGACATTCTATCTGACAGCGAAAGCACAGTTCTAAAACACGGGGGATGGCGCCGTGCCGTGACGCGCGACGCCATCATGACTGGGGGAAGTATGGTGACATCGGCGAGCGTTGTGCTCGCCGGTGTTTGCATTGAATGGCCGCATGACGCGGCGAATGATGCGGATATGGAGACCGGCGACATGTTCTTTGCCCAGCAGTTTCGCAGCCCCCACAGAGCCACCACGCAACTGCGATTGCTCGTCACCGCGTAATCATCATGTTTTCGCGTCAGTCCCCTGAGCAGGCAGACATCCCGCGCACCGAGCCGCCTCCCGCGTTAGCCTTTGGCTCGCCGGAGCATCCGGTGCGTCGGAGCACGCCAGCGCCTTCGCTGAGCCACGTTCGCCGCAACCTCAAACTTCTTTCGTTCGATACGGATACGCGGCGCGAACAATCGCGACTGCTCGACGACAGGGGTCGCTTCGAGCCTTCGCCCGGCACGCCATTGGAAGTCGTTCCAGCGGCAGCTGCGATCACATCGGCAAAGCGTCCCGCGCAATGGCTGCGCAATTCTGCAATTCTCTTTTCCTTCTGCCTGCATGGCGCGATCGCGCTGACCATGATCGACTGGTCGGATTCAGCCGAGCAGTTCGGGACGGTCGCAGAAAAGTCCGACGCGATCAGCTTGGCGATGGAACAGACGGTCGTTCTCGAATCCATCGAAACGGAATCTATCCAGACTGCGGCCGCGGCTTCAGCGGCTTCGCAAGCTGGCAGCGTTGAGGCGGCTCAGTCGGCGCCTCAGCCGGTCAACGAGGCAGAAGAGGCTGTCGAGGCGGCCGAGCCTCCGCCTCCCCGACCGCTTGAGGTCGCTGAGGTAACACCTGCCGCCTTAAACCCGACGGAAGATCCGCTGACCGTTATCCGCGGGGCCGCCGAGCCCGACGAGGTGAGCGAGATTAAAGCCATCGACCCCGTCGAAACGGTGGAAGAGGTCCAGCTAGCGCAGGTCGAAACGCAAGAGGTCGAGACTGAAAGCAAGGAACGCGAGGCCGAACAAAAGGTCGAGCGCAAGCTGACAGCACAGGCAGAATCCCGCGCCTCGGCCGCGGGCAGCACCACCTCACGGGCAAGCGCAGCGCAGTCTGCCAAGAGCGGCCGGGTATCGGCGAGCCGGGGCAACGTGCTGAATTATGCGGCACGCATCCGCACCGTTCTCTCGCGGAATAAACCGATGGGCGACGGTCACAGTGGAACGACCCGCGTATCGTTCGGAGTGACGGCCTCCGGCGATCTGAGCTACGTCAAGATCGCAGGATCGTCCGGAAGAGCAAACCTGGATCAGCTGGCGATGGCCGCTGTGCGCAGGGCAGCACCGTTCGGAACGCCGCCGGAGGGTGTCTCCCCCAACGATCTCCGCTTCACCATTCCCTTCTATTTCCGCTAGGCGAGCCGCGTCGGCGGCCGCACTTCGAAACCAGAAATAGCCTCACTTGCCGTGGGGGCAGCGTCCGCGGCAAGGCCTTTGGCGCTGCGGCCCGTAACCGCGACGAACGAATTCCTTTGCACAGGATGCAGCGTTCCTATAATCCGCCGGTCCGGCCGTCAGGTTCGGCCATAGGATTTACGGTCGGTGCGCCATGAGAATCCTCCTGCTTGAAGACGATGCCAATACCGCCTCGTACGTTTCCAAAGGCCTTGAGGAGGAAGGACATCACGTCGATCATTTGTCTGATGGGCGCGATGCTGTCGCGCAGGTGCTAAACGAGGATTACGATGTCGTCATCCTCGATCGCATGCTGCCAGGTCTTGATGGGCTCGCGATCATAAAGGCCATTCGCGGCGCCGGACGTCGTGTCCCCGTCCTGTTTTTGACGGCGCTGGGTGGCGTTGATGACCGCGTTGAAGGTCTGGACGCAGGCGGCGACGACTATCTCATAAAGCCTTTTGCGTTCTCCGAACTCCTGGCGCGCGTCAACGCACTCGTTCGTCGTCCACACAGCAAGGGCGAGGACACGCGGCTGAAGGTCGGTGACCTGGAAGTTGATCTTGTCAGCCGCAAAGTCACTCGTGCTGGCGATACGATCGATCTGCAGCCACGCGAGTTCCGTTTGCTCGAAGTCTTGATGCGAAATCGCGGTCGCGTCGTCACGCGCACGATGTTGCTCGAGCGAGTTTGGAGCTTTCATTTCGATCCAAGAACGAGCGTCGTCGAAACGCACATTTCGCGCCTGCGCACGAAAATCGATAAGCCGTATGGCAAGGAGCTGATCCATACGATCCGCGGCAGCGGTTACACGATCAACGACGAGGCATAACAGTGCGCGATCTTCTCAAGCGCACGCCGATCCGTTTGGCCGCAACGTTCTCTCTGTTCTTCCTCACGACAGTCCTCGTTCTTTTCACGGTCATATATTTGGTCGCGAGTGCCCGCCTCGTAAGCGATATCCGTGATCGGGTTCGTTCCAACATCGATACATTGACCGTGCTCGACGGCGAGCGAACGTTCGACGACCTCGTGGCCGTCGTCGGCGAAGAAAGCGTCTCAATTCGCGATCCGGATTTCATTGTCGAACTTGTCGATGAGAACGGGACGTTCCTCGCAGGCAATGTCCGCGGCGTGCCGAATTCCGATCATTGGATGACGCTCCAGCGTTCAGATCTCAACTTCTCGCTCGACCGTGGCGACCCGACGGACGAGTTCCTTGCGATCTGGAGGCCGCTCAGCAAGGGGCGGCTTCTGGTCGGAAGCGACAACAGCGAAGTGAAGCAGATGAAGTCGTTTCTGCTGAAACTTCTGGCTTTCGGCCTGTTGGCCACGGCCGTCGCTTTGGTGCTGTCTGCGATATACTTCGCACGCCAGACGCAACAACGCATCGATGCGTTCGCGCAGACGTTGGCGCGCGTATCTCAAGGACAGATCGCAACGCGCGTACCGATATCGGGATTTCACGACGACATCGATCAGGTAGCTGTTCAAGTCAACGGCATGCTCGGCAATCTGCAGAGGCTCATTGAGAACGTCAATCAGTCCTCTTCGGACATCGCACACGATCTGAAAAAGCCACTTGGCCGGTTGCGGCAGCGCCTCGACGACGCGCTTAGAAAGACCGAGAACCCTGAGCAGGTTCGCGTGGACCTTGAAAGCGCGCTGCTGGACATCGATTCAATTACCGGAACATTCGACGCATTGTTGCGGATCACACAGATCGAAGCCGGTGCTCGCAAGGATCGGTTTGTATCGGTTGAACTGCGGGGCCTGCTCGCCGAAGTCCGCGATGTCTACGACATTGTCGCCGAAGACGCAGGGCAGGATCTGAGTCTGACGGAAAGTCTCGGAGAAGCCGCCGAGATCCGTGGCGATTACGAACTGCTCGTTCAGCTTTTCGCCAACCTCGTCGAGAACGCCATTCGACATTGCCCGGTCGGAACGAAGATCGCCATTCGCTTGGAGCGTACGGCCGAAAGCTATGACGTCGAGATTGTCGATACGGGTCCGGGCATTCCGTCATCGGAACGCGAGAATGTCTTCCGGCGCCTCTATCGCTTGGAGCATGCCCGTTCTACCGATGGAAGCGGACTGGGTCTGAGCCTTGTCGCTGCGATCGCAGAACTACACGGCGCGAAGATCACTCTCGGCGACAACAATCCCGGGCTGCGCGTAAAGGTGAGTTTTCCGATCGCGTCATAGCGATGCGGACGGAAGCCGGCCTGAGGTATCTCAGGCCGAGCCGTTTTTGTAGCTCTTCCGCAAGTCATTGTAGAGCGCCACCTGCTCAGCAATGAGATCGCGCTTATCGTCACGGCGGACGAAGACCTTGAACATCGCTTCGCCAGCTCCGTTGAAGAACTGAAGCGAAAGCGACTCCCGGCCCATGAACGGCCGCGCCACGAAAACAATCGTCTCGCAGTTTTCTGCCCGTATGTGACCGCCGATAGGGCTGTCGCCATGCAGATTGAAATACCCGCGCCCATAGGTGCCAGGCGGGATCGGCCCCTCGCACTCCAGCACGATGTCAGGCGTATGCACGATGAAGACAACGGGGCCCCATGCGACGAGCGCGGCGAGAATCTTCTCGAATGCCGCGCCCGGCACGATGGTGCGAAATTGCTCCGGCAACGCCTTCACGGCGTCGAGTGTGCTAACGCCATACTCGGCCGCAATCTTCTCAAGGATTCCATCGGCGTTACCCGCCATCCGCTCAACAAGAGAGGGACGCTCGGCCGTTGGGCTCGCCGTCGAAACATCGGACATCGTGAAATCCTTATGAGAAATGCGCGAAACGAGAGGCTTGCGAACCGAGGACTTACTCGGCCGCGTCAAGGATCCGGGCAGTGCCGTCGCTCTGGACGTCCTGAATCACTTCAAAGCCTTCGAATTCCGGATGACCGAGGGTCAGCTTCTTCGACGATCCCGCGCCCGAGTGCGATTTGCGGAATGATTCAGACTTCGTCCAAGCCTCAAAGTCAGCGACCGAGTTCCAAAGCGTGTGCGAGGAATACAGCACATGATCGTCGCGCACGGGACCGCGCAGCATCTGGAAGGAAATAAAGCCGGGCTCTTTGTGAAGATTGATCTCACGCGTGAACCAGACCTGCTCGAACTCCTTCTCCGAGCCGATTGCCACCTTGAAGCGATTCATTGCGATAAACATGGTCATGTATCTCCGACGTTGAAAGAAAAAAGCAGCGGATCGGTGGCTGGGGTTATAAGCAATCCGATCCGCTGCCGATGTGTTCAAGAGCGACGAGACGGGAAAGTCAGTTAGCTCGAGGACGCATCGTAACTCCAATACGGGTATGTGACCATCGTGTCCGGTTGACCAAGAGAGTCTGGCCTTGAGTAGGGGCAGATTGTTTTGGCTGGCTAGCGCGAACAACGAGTGTTCGTCGGCTTGGCTGACATGAACGCTGTCGCAAGTTCATCGCGACGGCAAGGAGCATACCTGTTGTGCCCAAAACGTATTGTTCTTTACGAACATCGTCAAGTTAATGCGATGCGCTATTTTAACAATTTCATTCCGCTGCGATCGTCACCGCGTCGCTTCCATCGATTGAAATCGGAAGGACGATCGGGTGGCTCGCGCCGTCTGGTTTGATGACGCACAGGCGACACCCGTACACGTCGCTGAGGGTCGATTCATTCAGAATATCATTGGGTCGCCCGCGCGCTGCAATTCGACCCTCGCACATCAAAACGATCTCGTCGGCAAACGCGGCCGCAAGATTGAGATCGTGAATGACGAGGAACACGGCCCTGCCACTCTGGGCCTGACTTCGGATGACCTTCAGCATATTCCGCTGATACTTCAGATCGAGGCTTGCTGTTGGCTCGTCTAGCAGAAGAGCCAAAGGGCGGTCATCGGTACGCGGCGCCATCTGAAGCTGACACAGCGCACGCGCTATGTGCACGCGCTGGCGCTCGCCGCCCGAAAGTTGTGGCAGTGGTCGGGATTCGAATTTCGCCATCCCGACAGCTTCTAACGCCTCACGCGCGGCCACTTGCGCTGCGGGATCGGAAATGCCGAACGCGGGCACCGTTGCGCCGAGCATCACGACTTCTAAAACCGTGAACGAAAAAGCCAGCGTCGTCGATTGCGAGACGACCGCGCGCCGCGCCGCGAGCTGAGCGGCCGCAAAATCGCTAAGGTTTGTGCCGTCCAATGTCGCCGTGCCATCGGTCGGTTTGATTTCGCCGGTGAGAACGCGCAGCAGGGTCGATTTTCCAGCCCCGTTTGGCCCAACGACGGCCGTTAGTTTTCCGGGAACGATTTCCAAGGAAATCTGATCGAGAAGTTTTTTGTCGCCGCGTGTGACGGTCACGTGTCTCGCTTCGAGCATGGCTACTCCCAGCCTCCCATGCCGCGGCGAAGAACGAGATGCAGAAACACCGGTGCGCCGATCGCTGCGAGCACGATACCGACCGGCATTTCGGCAGGGCTGACGGCCATCCGCGCAACGATGTCCGCAAAGATCACGAGAACGGCGCCGAGAAGCGCGCTGCCGGGAAGAACAATGCGATGATCCGGCCCGCCGATGAGGCGCATGACATGCGGCACGACGAGGCCGACAAATCCAATAACGCCCGCTACGGCAACGGCAGCGCCAACGCCGGCCGCCGTCATCACGACGGCAAGCTTTTTCGTCTTTTCGGTGTCGACGCCGAGATGCATGGCCTCAACCTCGCCAAGCAGAAATCCGTTAAGCTCGCGCATCAGCCGCGGGACAAAAATTGCCAGAACGACGGCGAAAGGCAGGATCGCTCCCACTTTAGGCCAACTCGCGCCCGAGAGACTACCCATCATCCAAAGCGTCAGATCACGAAGTTCGCGATCGTCGCTTGAGTAAGAGATAAAGCCGGTAATTGCGCCCGCCAGAGCTCCAAGCGCAATGCCTGCAAGCAGCAATGTTCCAATTGCGAGATGTCCGCGCCGCGAGGAAATGGCAACCAGCGTCAGCGTCGTAATAAGGCCGCCGGTAAACGCAGCGATTGGTAGAGCGTAGATACCCAAAGGCTGAATGAAGTTGGCGGCAACGCCGTGACTGAAAGCAATCGTCGCGACGGCTGCCAGCGCTGCGCCGGAAGAAACGCCGATGAGACCCGGATCAGCGAGAGGGTTGCGGAACATGCCCTGCATCATCGCACCGGATACTGCCAGTGCGGCGCCAACGAAGCCCGCAAGAAGCGTCCGCGGCAATCGAAGATCGATCAACACGAGTCGATCGCGCGCTGCCGCCGGATCATCGACCCAGCCTAAAGATGCTGAGATCGCGCGCGGCAACGCTTGCAAGGAAATTCCCGTCGGGCCTATCGCGAGCGAGAGTGTGATGGCACAAAGAAGAAGAACACCGAGGGCGGCAAAGATGGTGCCGCGCATCCCGATGATTCTGGCGTGCGTTCCGAAAGTCTGCTCTGTCGTCGTCACGGTTTGGATGACTGCGTTGCGTTCGCCATTTGCGGATAGAGCTTTTGCATTAAATCGCGCGCTGCCGCCGGCGCACGGGGACCGAAGCCTAACAGATAAAGGCCATCCATCTCGATCAGGTTCTCTTCCTTCGACGCAGGCGTGCCGCTCAGCCCGGCGAGGCTACGTGCCTGCTCAGCGCCGTGTCGGCTGGCTTCCCCGCGCCGCATGATGACCAGCGCATCCGGAGCGAACTCAGCAAGCTGCTCGTCGCTTACGGGTTTGAAGCCGGAGATCTTCGCAGCTGCGTTGTCTGCACCAGCGAGCTGCAAAATGGCATCTGCGCTCGTTCCACCGCCGCCAACGACGGCGCGTCCGTTCTGCACCGACAGAACGAACAGGACGCGCTTATGCTTGCCGAGCGTCTTCCGGTCGCTCGCAAGCGCATCAAATTCCGTTTGAATTTTGGTGGCGAGTGCTTCCGCCGCGTCGCGCGCACCAACCACATCGCCAATCGAACGAACCTTGGCTGGCACGCCATCCGCGCTCGGATTGTCGTCGATCTCGACGTAGCGAATATTCGTGCTCTTGAGCGCCTTGACGACCTCGGGTGGTCCGGCCTGTTCCGAAGCAACGATGACATTCGGATTGATCGACAGTACGCCCTCAGCGGAAAGCGCGCGCAGATAGCCGACGTTCTTTTTGTCCTTCAGAGCCTGCGCCGGAAATTGACTTGTCGAGTCCACCGCCACCACTTTGTCGGCTTGGCCGAGATCATAGAGAATTTCCGTTACGTCGCCACCGAGCGAAAGAATACGAGGGTTTGCATCCTGCGCCGCTTTCGGCTGCGCATCGTCCGCCAGGGCAGGCATAAATAAGGCCGAAGAAAAAGCGGTCGCCAGTGTAATTGCCGCCGCCGCTATATGTCGTGTCGCGCCGTTCATACGATTTCAGCCCTTCGATAGAACGTTACTTGGTTAGGATTAGTTTGCCAGTTGCGGTAATGCGCAAGTGATATTCTTGTCCACGATGATCAAGAATGATTTCGCGCTGCCCCTGCATGAGGTCAGTCACGCGATACCGCGGTTTTGCGCCGCCAATAGAAGTGCCTATCGGCGATGCGGTTTTGGGATCAGCTTCCGCGCTTGCACTGCCGGGTGATGCCAAATTCGGATTGGTCTTGTTTGACATCGAAGTTACGTCAACGTCCGTAAGCGTAGTCGAACTTTATGGTCCACAACCGTGACGGGCCTCAGTGCAGATACGTAGCTTGAACGGATTGGGTCTCGAAGTCTGTCGCGCCGCGCATGGACGCAGGGGAATGCAATCTATGACGCGACTGATGCGCGGCAAGCGCGCGCACGGCGGAACGTGTTCTCTCGGAACGCTTTCCGTTATCGAGAATCAAAGCAATTCCGCGTTCAAATGCGGCCTGATCTTTAAGATGGACCGATTTCAGAACGGCAGTCACGGCCAGTTCGTCCGGCGAGATATGATGGCAGCCGATGCTGAGATAGGAAAATCCAAGCGCCCGTTCGCGCCTCAGCGCGCGCAGCAGCGCCGTCACGTGGCCCACAAGAACTGGACCTTCGACATCGCCAAGATGCTCTTCAGCGGCCTTCATCGCGATTTCCCACGGCTGGGTCGAGCCGGAGGAGTAGACGTCGCAAACGCACCGGAAAACATCGAGCGTGACATTCTCAATAGGAGAGAAGCCAAGCGTGCGGCGGAGTGGAAAGCCGAGCGCTTGTCCGGCGCAAACGGGTTCGTCTTTTCCGCCTGAGCAATCCGATTTCGGCGTTTTCGATTTGCTGTCACCCATATCGTCACTCTCCGTCAGCATGGGGATGATTGATTGAAATATGCGCAAGGCGCGCGCAATTGCGCTTTGAACTCACGCTCAACGTGAGTTCGGTGTTTCGCTATCGGAAAGATTTGAAAGGATGCGATCGAAAGCGGAAGCATGGCCCGTTGCCAAGTCCCAGATCATACCTGCGGAAGCCGCAAACAATGTTGCAGTCAAAGCGGTGCTCGACAAATCGCGCGCATCGGCTCGCTCACCCTCAAGGTGTGAACGCTTCATCGTGTCTCTCCAATGTATCGAGGTTCAAGGCCTCGCAAATGGCACGAGGACATTAAGCTAATCTAGACTACTCAAGTCAAGATTAAAGTTATGTATGCGTTTGCGACGGATCGCGTAGGGTTTGCCTACGAGCGAAAAACAGCGCCGCCGCCGGAGAGGCCTGCACCCGCCGCGGTCATAAGGATGATATCGCCGCGCGCGTTTGGAGTTTTTTCGGCAGCCATCGACATCGTGAAAGGAATGGTCGCAGCAGAGCTGTTGCCGAATTGATCGACGGTCGAACGCATCACGTCCGGCCGAACGCCAATCTGATGCGCGACAGTCGCCATCAGACGTGCGTTGGCCTGATGCGGAATAAAATGGTTGACGTCTGAGACGTCAACGCGCGCCTTGCCGAGCGCGGTCGTCGCCGCAGTCGCCATCATTGCGACGGCCTTCGTATAGACCGATTGGCCGTCAGGCATGGCCATCAGCGCCTCGGCGGGATCGAAATCGGCGCCGAACGGTTTGCGGCTTCCTCCACCTGGAATTTTTATCAGATCATAGTGCGCACCTGCGGCCGCAAGATGCGCGCCGATCACACCAGCGTCGTCCCGCTCGCTGGGCGCGAGGAGAACGGCGCCAGCCGCGTCGGCAAACAAAACGCTGCTCGCACGCTCTGCCGGATTGATACGTCGGGACAGAATATTCGCTGCGATGACAAGTACCGCTTGGCCATGCGTGCGAACGAAACTATCGGCGAGCGTCAGCGCGTAGATAAACCCCGCGCACGCGCCCGCCATGTCGATCCCGCCCGCTGACGCGAGTCTAAGCCGATGCGCGACGAGCGGGGCGCTCGGCGGCAATAGATGATCCGGCGTCGATGTCGCGAGCAGCAGCAGCGCCACGTCGTCCCGGCGGAAGCCAGCACGCTTCAACGCCATGTCGCCAGCGGCAACGGCAAGATCGGACAAGGCTTCGTCGTCCGCCGCATAGCGCCGCGCTTCGATGCCTGTTCGCCGCTTGATCCATCCAGATTGGAGTCCCAGACGGTTTTCGATTTCGCTGTTGGGTACAACGCGGCTCGGCGCGAAATGCCCAAGCCCGATAATTTCGACGCCGCTCATCGTCCGACCTCATCGATCGCGTCTTCAATGTGAGCGTAGACGGCGTCGAGATCATCATCCGTCGCGCAGTAAGGCGGCATCACATAAAGCGTATTTCCGAGCGGCCTGAGAAGAACGCCCCGGCGCAGCAGCGCGGCGCGCAAACGTAGCGAAATGTCGTTGAGATACCCGCTGTCGCCGCCTTTGATTTCGGCAGCGGCGATGGTTCCGAGACGACGAAGATTCTCGAAGCGCTCGGTTGCCTCAAGCGCGGCGAGGCCGCGCTCCTGTGCCTCTGCGATTTTCTTCACGCGATCAAGCACTGGCTCATCGCGCCAAATAGTGAGGTTTGCCACCGCGGCCGCGCATGCAATCGGGTTCGCTGTAAAAGAACTCGAATGAAAGAACATGCGCGCGCGATCCTCGGAAAGGTGCGCCTGAAAAATCGCGGACGTGCACAGCGTCACAGCGAGCGGTATTGAGCCGCCGGTCAGACCTTTCGCAAGACAAAGAATGTCAGGCGTGAAACCAGCTTGTTCGCAGGCAAATGCGGTGCCCGTCCGGCCGAAGCCCGTCATGACTTCATCTGCGATGAAGAGTACGCCATACGCCGCGCAAATCCGCTGCATCTCCTGCAGGGTTGCGGCATCGTAAAGCAGCATTCCGCCCGCACCGAGAACCAGTGGCTCGCAGATGAAGGCGGCGACGGCGCCGGTTCGGCATTCTGCTTCGAGCGCGTCGAACGTATCCTGCTGTCGACCAGCCAGCGGAAAAGGAATGCGTCCCACGTCGAAGAGAAGGGGTTCATAGGGAGCGTTGAATACACCGCGCGCGCCGGCCGACATCGTGCCAACGGTATCGCCATGATAGGCGTGCTCAAGCGCCAGAACGCGCGTTCGGCTTTGGCCGATGTTGCGCCAATATCCAAGCGCCATCTTCAATCCGACTTCGACAGCTGTTGAACCACTATCGGAAAAGAAAACATGCGCGAGCCCCGCAGGCACCATGTCGAGAAGCGCGCGCGCCGTGGCTTCTGCGGGCTCATGCGTCAGTCCCGCGAAGATGACCTGATCGAGCCGCTCGGCCTGATTGCGAATGGCTTCAATGATTTTCGGGTGACGATGGCGATGGGTGATGACCCACCACGACGAAATGCCGTCGAAAATCCGCTGCCCATCACGGGTTTCAAGCCAAGCGCCTTCGGAGCGAACGATTTCCGGAAACTGCTGTTCGAGGCCATGTTGCGTGAAAGGGTGCCAGACAGGTGATGATGTCATGATCTTGGCACGCCTTCGCTCGCGAAATCGCTCACGTTGAAGTTCGCGTTGAATGCGGCACGTAACGAATGTGCATCGAGCGGATCGATCTGCGGCAAGCGACCCAGATGCTTCACGCCGCCGAATGCAGCAATCGTTTGCTCGCTGTCGCGGGCTTCGTCGCCGATGAAGGCAATCCCCATGATCGGGATGGACCGTCGTTTTAGCGCTTCGATCGACAGCAATGAATGATTGATCGTTCCAAGCCGCGTCGAAGCGCAAAGCACGACGGGCAGAGCCCACGTCGATAGAAGATCGATCTGCAACAGGTCGCGCGTTAGCGGCACGGCGAGACCGCCCGCCAGTTCAATGACCAGTGGCGCCGGATGATCGTGCGGCCGCAACGTGTCCGGATCGATCTGGAGGCCGTCGATCTCTGCCGAAACATGCGGCGAAGCGGGGCTGTTCAGCCGGTAGCCCTCGGGCAGAATGCGCTCCGGGCCAGCCTTTGAAAGCCGCGCGACAACTTCGGAATCTGTTTCACCGGCGAGTCCGGATTGTGTCGGTTTCCAGTAGCTCGCGCCGAGCGCCTGCGTCAGCGCCGCTGCGAAAACCGTTTTGCCAATGTTGGTGTCTGTTCCTGCAACAACGATGCGCACGCTCATGCGGCCGTCTCCGCATCCGCACAAGCGAGGTCGCGAACGAGCGCGGAGATCATGTTTTCAGTCGCATTCAGCGTAATCGTTAGTCTAAGCCGCGCCGTGCCCTCTGGTACGGTCGGCGGGCGGATCGCTCGGATGTCGTACCCCCGCGCTTGGAGCGCCGACGCAAGCGCAACCGCACGAACGTCTGAGCCGACAACGATAGGCTGAATCTGAGAGCCAGACGGCCGATATTGGGTGTGCTTGGAAAGCTCCCGCCCGGTAAACGCGATGAGGCGATGAAGATCATCGCGCCGCTCGGGTTCGTCTCGGCAAAGTTGAAGCGAGGCGCGGACGGCGGCGGCGACGAGCGGCGACGGTGCCGTTGCGTAGATAAACGAGCGGGCGCGATTGATGAGAAAATCGCGCATCCTGCGCGGCGCCAGAACCAGAGCGCCCATCACACCGAGAGCCTTTCCGCACGTATGAACGGAAATGACGTCGGCGCGGCCTTCAAGGTGGGCCGCGAGCCCGCGTCCGTCGGGTCCGAACACACCCGTCGCATGCGCTTCATCGACGATCAGGATGGCGTCATGCTTCTGCGCCATGTCAAAAATCGCATCGATCGGCGCTTGGTCGCCGTCCATGCTGTACAGGCTTTCGATCACGATCCATGGTCGACCCGAATGCCCTGCAGCGCGCCACATATCGATTGCGGCCGCGATGCTTTCGGCATCGTTGTGTCGAGCGCTCACGGCGTCCGCTTTGGAAAGGCGAATGCCCTCATGCGCGCTTGCATGAATGAGTTCGTCGTAAACGATAAGATCGCCACGTGCGGGAAGCGTTGCGAGCAGTGCAGTGTTGGCGATGAAGCCGCCGCCGAAAAAGAGCGCGCTCTCTGCGCCGAAGAAATCGGCAGCCTCGCGCTCTAGCGCTTCGTGCTCCGCGTGATTGCCGCGCAGAAGACGCGATCCTCCCGCCCCAACGGGAACGCCACGCGCAAGCGCTTGCTTTACGGCCTCGCCCATTTTCGCGGACTGCGCAAAGCCGAGATAGTCGTTGGAGGTAAAGTCAGCGCCCTGCGGCGCAGCTAGAGAGCGGAGCCGGCCTCGGCGCGCCAGCGCCTCAAGTGCGCGTTCATGACTGTCGGACATCCTTGAGGCCGGCGCAAACGCCGGTTCCATTTTCAAATGAGCCGTCGCTCTCTTCGCTCCGATCAAGCTCAAGCGCGGAAATGCCAAGTTTCGCGAAAAGGCGGCTGTCTTTGTCTTCGCCAGGATTGTCCGCCGTCAGCAGCGTGTCACCTGCGAAGATCGAATTGGCGCCAGCGAAGAAGCACATCGCCTGCATTTCGTCGCTCATCTCGGTACGCCCGGCAGAAAGCCGCACGAACGACTTCGGCATCATGATGCGGGCGACAGCAATCGTGCGCACGAAATCGATGGGGTCGATGCGATCGGCGCCCTCAAGCGGCGTACCGGGAATAGCGACGAGCATGTTGATCGGCACGCTCTCAGGATGCTCTTCGAGGTTGGCGAGCGTAACCAGCATGTCGGCGCGGTCTTCGCGCGTTTCGCCCATGCCGACGATGCCTCCCGAGCAGACCTTCATGCCCGCTTCACGCACGCGCGCCAGCGTATCGAGGCGTTCGGCGAAGGTGCGCGTCGTGATGATCTTCTCGTAATAGGCTTCCGACGTATCGATGTTGTGATTGTAGTAATCGAGTCCGGCATCGCGCAGTTTGACGATATCCTCGTCTGAAAGCATGCCGAGCGTCATGCACGTTTCCATGCCGAGCGCCTTCACGCCCTCGACCATGGCTACGATGACGTCCATGTCGCGCGCTTTGGGGCTCCGCCAGGCGGCACCCATGCAATAGCGCGATGAGCCCTCGGCCTTCGCCTTCCGCGCTTCGGCCAGCACGCGCTCAACTTCCATCAGCTTCGAGGCTTTGAGACCGGTCTTGTGGTGGGCTGATTGGCTGCAGTAGCCGCAATCTTCGGCGCAGCCGCCCGTCTTGATCGATAGCAGACGGCTCTTTTGAACTTTGTTGGGATCGAAGGCAGACCGGTGCACAGTCTGCGCCCGGTACAGCAGGTCCATGAACGGCAGATCGTAGAGCGCCAGCGCGTCCGTCCGGGTCCAGTCATGGCGAAGAGCAGAAGAGGCGCGCGATGCGGAACGCGCGGCCGAGTCAAATCGGGTAACCGTCGATGTCATCTTCCGGGTGATCTCCGCTGGGAGCAAAAGCTCCGACCAGGAGTCGATGTTTGCACCGCTTCCGCCCACCCCCGCAACCGTCAAAATGCCTCTCCGGAGAGACTGGGCGGCAGACTATGGTGAAGAAGGCGGAAAGGGACCCGTCAAACCGCGATCTTGCCTCCGCCCTTGCGCGTAATCGCGATGACGGAGGGGCGAGGGGGCATGTCGTCTTTGAAGTCCGGCCAGCGCGTCAACGGGGCTTCGAACGTCGAGGCGGGAGCATTCGGGTCGTCGTAGTCGCCTTCGCCGGGGTGCTGAACGGCAACGAAGAACGTTTCGAGATCAGGCGTGAAATACGGCCCACACATTTCCGCGCCCGTAGGCACGCGGAAGAAGAGCTTGGAGGTTCCCCGCCGTGAACCCTCAGTTTCGAGCGCGAAGATTCCGTCGTTCCGCCCGGTCGTCGCTTCGGAGTTCCCGTCGGTGGCAATCCAGAGCCGCCCGAGCGCGTCCACCACGCAGTTGTCCGGATTGGCGAACCAACCATCCTTCGTCGTCAGCGCATTGAAAGTTGCGCCAACGTCGGCGATCGCAGGATCGCCGCAGCGGACCAGAATGTTCCAGCGGAATGCCGCTGCCGAGTGATCATCGGCGTCCGGCTTGATCTCGATGATGTGGCCATACGCATTGGGAGCACGAGGATTTGCGGCGTCCGTTTGCTCAGGCGTGCGCTTGGAATTGTTTGTCAGCATGACGAAGACGGAATTCGTTTTCGGATTGGCTTCGATGTCTTCGGGCCGATCCATTTTCGTGGCGCCGAGCAGGTCCGCAGCAAGGCGCGCGAAGATCACGACATCGCCTTGGGTGTGAAATCCGTTTTCGGGTGTTAGCGGCCCCTGGCCCTGAACGAGTGGAAGCCAAACCCCTGTCCCATCGGCATCGAAGCGCGCCACGTAAAGCGTACCATCGTCCAGAATATCGCGATTAGCTGCGCGGTCGGACGTATCCACACGTGCGGTCGTCACGAATTTGTAGACGTAGTCGAAGCGCTGATCGTCACCCTGATAGATAACGAACCGGCCATCCTTGTTGACGATGTTGCCCGCGCCCTCGTGTTTGAAACGGCCGAGCGCCGTCCGCTTAACCGGCGTCGATGCGGGATCGAACGGATCAATCTCGACAACCCATCCGAAGCGATGACATTCGTTCGGCTCTTTGCCGAGGTCAAAGCGATCGTGGAATCGGCCCCAGGAATAAAACATCGCCGGAATGCCATAGCGCTTGAGAGCCGTGGCATCGGGGTGGGTCGCCGCGGCGTCGATGTTCATGAAATACCCGTTGATGTTCTCCTCGCACGTCAGCCACGTTCCCCACGGCGTAACGGCTCCAGCGCAGTTGTTGAGCATGCCTTTGACGCGCGTGCCTGATGAATCGGCTCCCGTGCGCATCTTCAAATGTCGGGCGGCCGGTCCCGAAATACGCATTTCGGTCTCAGCCGTAATGCGCCGGGCATAATTGCTGTCGCTGACGACGTGCCACTTTCCATTCTCGCGTTTGACTTCGAGAACGGAGCCACCGTGCGCCATCATTTCAATCGCGACCTGGTCCTCTGTCGCGTGGGCCGCTCGCGCCGAACGCTCGACATCGCCGAACCCCGGAAACATCAGTTCTGTGCAGGTGTATTCGTGATTGACGACGAGGAGGCCGTGATCGGATCGGCCGTCGATCGGGATGTACCCAAGGAAGTCGTTGTTGTAACCAAACTGACGGCCTTGGCGATCGGCAGATTGTGCAGACGGATCGAACTCCGGCGCATGGGCGACGAGCGGGTCGCCCCAGCGAATGAGCACGTCGGCGTCATAGCCTTGCGCAACATGATGCGTCTCATCGAAACCCGCTGCGAGTTCGTCGAACGAAAACGCCGGAGCATCATTCGCGGCCTCGGCGCGAGACGGCGCAAGACGCGGCAGAAGGCCGTCGACCGCGAGAACGGCGAGCACCCCTCGCCCAAGATCTCGTCGCGACAGCCGCTGTGCGATAATCTCGCCGAGCGTCGCCGTGGGAGCAGGATTCGACCCCTCGTCCTCGGACGCTTCGAATGCCTGCGAAATACTACCGTTCGTCACCGCTTCGAACTCCGACTTAGCGCAGCGTTGGAGCATCCTGAATAGAAAACGAAAGCGACGCGCATATGAACCGCGCGCGGTAAGACATGCCTCGGCGCTCAGTCCAGGTCTTCGGGCAGGCGGGGCAATACACCGAACGGAATGCCGTCGTTAAAGAGGGCTCGAGCTTCTTCGAAAGTCGAATTGCCGCGAATACTGCGCTCTTCGGTTTCGCCGAAATGGATCTTTCGCGCCTCCTCTGCGAAGCGCGTTCCCACGTCCTCGGAATTCTCAATCACGGTCTTTCGGGCGGCGCGCAGAGCGGCCAGCTCAGACGGATTGTGATTGGTTTCAGCGTGTTCGGCTTGCGGCTTTACCGATGCAGCGCGACGGCTCGATACGACGGCCGGCGCCATCGGCAGCTTCTCGATTGTCGTAGACCCGCACAACGGACAGGCAACGTCACCCGTTTTGGCCTGAACGTCATAGTCTGCGCTTGATCGAAACCAGCTTTCAAATTCGTGGCCGCTGGAGCAGCCGAGGCGATAACGGATCATTGTTCGTGGGCGGCCTCAAGTGGGGTCGTCGAAATCGTCACGACCTCGAACGAACGGTCGTGCGTCAGCGACGGCACGCGGCGGCGAACATCGTCGATGCGCGTCACGTCGATATCGGCAACCACAACTCCGGGCTCGGATCCGGCGTCCGCCAAAACCTCGCCCCACGGAGAGATGATGAGGCTATGCCCGAACGTCTCGCGCCCGTTCTCGTGATGTCCCGTCTGCCCTGCAGCCAGAACAAACGTTTCCGTTTCGATTGCGCGCGACCTGAGGAGCGTATGCCAATGCGCTTGACCGGTGATACGGGTGAAGGCGGCCGGCGATGCGATGAACTTCGCGCCGCCCTTCGCAAGCGCGCGATGCAGCGCCGGAAAACGCACATCGTAACAGATCGTCATTCCGAGCATGCCCCACGGCAAGCCCGCGAGAACGGCGCTCGTTCCAGCTTGGTAGTTGACGCTCTCGCTGTAGATCTCGCCATTGCCGAGATCGACGTCGAACATATGAATCTTATCGTAGCGCGCTGCGATCTCGCCGTTTGGCGCAAACAGATAAGACCGGTTCGTAAGCCGCCGCTCGCCAACTTTGACGGCGATCGAACCAATGTGCAGCCAGACCTTGCGATCCCGCGCCGTATCGGAGAACGCCGCAAGAGCCGCGTTGCCAGCTTCGGGGTGCGTTTCCGCCATCAGCCGATCCGCGTCGAGCTCCATCAGCGTTGTGCATTCCGGCGTCTGGATATAGTCGGCCTTCTGCGAGGCCGCATCTCGGATCAGGGCGGTGGCATCGGCGACGTTGCGAGATACGTCGCGGCCAGCGCACATCTGTACGAGGGCTGCGCGAAAGCCTGAGCCCGATGCGAATGACATTGGTTAAGCCGATGTGGTTCGAGAAAGAAGGTCGTCGAGTTTTCCGGAGCGCTCAAGATCCAGGAGGTCGTCACATCCGCCGACGTGGAGATCGTCGATCCAGATTTGCGGAACGGTATGCCGCCCGCCAGCGCGTACCCGAAGGTCGGCGCGCAGGTCGCTGCGCCCTGTCAGATCGACTTCCTCGAACGCGGCGCCTTTACGCCGCAAAAGGTCCTTCGCCATATGGCAATAGCAGCAGTTACCTGCCGTATAGACCGTCACTTTGTGCATCGTCGCGGCGTCTCCATTCGCCCGTTTTCATGCCAGCCCCAAGCCTACCTTGTTCGCGCAATCATGCAAACACGCATCGCTCGATTTGCGCCTCTGTGCCGCGCCAATCGGGCGGAATGATGCGCCTACGGAGCCGTATCGGAAACAATTGCCAACGCCAGGATATCAACGCGGCTTGCTCCGGCGCGTTTTAAGGCTTTGGCGGCGGCCCCAGCGGTCGCGCCACTCGTAATAACGTCATCGATCAACAGTACGGCCTTTCCCGCCACCGCCGATACGCCATTCGAAGAAACCTGGAATGCACCCGCCACATTTCTGAGGCGTTTCGCTTTGCTCAGCCCGATCTGATGCTTGGTCGACCGGGATCGTTGCAAAGCGAAAGGTTTCACAGGTTTCGACGACCGGCGCCCAATCTCCGACGCTAGAATTTGAGCCTGATTGAACCGACGCGAAAGCAGCCGCCATCGAGCAAGCGGAATGGGAACGATGACATCAGCGCCAGCGATGAGATCGCGCCCAGCGTCCATCAGCCATCGGCCGAACAGCCCGCGCGCGTTGTGATTGTCGTGAAATTTGAATGCGTGAATGAGATCGCGCATTTTGCCATCGAAGCGGGCAACAGCGCGGGCCCGGTCATAGTCCGGCGGGTCGGCAACGGCGGCTGCGGAGAGCATCGCGCCGCCCGTATCGTAAGGCATCGGCAGCCCCAGCCGGTCGCACAGCGGCGGGCGCACGAAATCGATCTGGCGCCAGCATTTCGGGCAAAGGGCATTGTGCGCCATGATTCTCGACGCGCATCCGAGGCATACCGGAGGAAGGACGATATCGAGGAGGTTGCGGGCGGCGCCGGATAAGCTGGCAAACGCAGTGTTTCTGCGGACCGACTCTGTCGGTTCTTCGTCAATTTCCGAAACCGGCCTCATGCTTCCCGACGTCGTTTCCATTGCGGAAGCCTATCGCAACAGGCTATCGCCAGCGAGACTGAATTTGGAAAAGTAGAAATGCCCGGCGCTCCACAGATCTTCGACCGACCTCTTTTGCGCCAACGGCGGGATCGCATCGCCAACGGCGAACCGAAACCGGGATGCGAGTTTCTACTGTCTCGCGTCGCTGAAGACTTTGTCGAGCGGCTCGGTATCATCCGCCGGGATTTTCCGCTCACGGTCAATCTCGGTGCATATGACGGATTGCTCTCGCGAGAGTTGCGCCGCCTTCCAAATCTGCACCGCATAATCGATGTGGAATATTCGTCTGCTTTGGCGGCCCGAGATGTGGGCGAGAGGGTCGTGGCGGACGAGGAAGCCTTGCCTTTCGCGCCGCAAAGTCTTGATCTCGTCGTGTCCGGGCTCGCGCTTCATCTCGTGAATGATCTTCCTGGAGCGCTCGTCCAGATCAACCGCGCCTTGCGGCCGGACGGCCTATTTCTGGCAGCGCTGCTCGGCGGAACGACGCTGACGGAGCTTCGGGAAGCGTGGCTGCTGGCCGAGGAAGAGGTGCTGGGTGGCGCGTCTCCGCGAGTGGCGCCGTGTGCAGATGTTCGCGATTTGGGTGCGTTGTTGCAGCGTGCGGGGTTTGCGTTGCCCGTGGCCGACAGCGATGTGGTGGACGTAACGTACGCGTCGCCGTTCGCCCTGATGCAAGATGTGAAGGCGATGGCGGCGAGCAATATGCTGATCGAGCGGAGCCGCCGCCCGGTCACACGGTCTTTGCTTCTGCGCGCCGCCGAAATTTATGCCGAAAAGTTCCCCGCTCCGGGTGGCCGCGTCCGCGCGACGTTCGAGATCATTACATTGACCGGTTGGGTGCCGCACGAAAGCCAGCAAAAGCCGCTCGCCCCAGGTTCGGCAACGACGCGATTGGCGGATGTCTTGAAACCTAGCTCAAAAGATCCCGAAGCCAAGGAATGAGCGGTTCATCCGCGGGGGGCATCCGATAGCGCGAGAGCTCGAGCGCGCGGACCCAGGTGATCTCCTGCCCCTCGCGCGGCGTGATCTCGCCGTCCCAGTTTTTGCAGAGATACAGCGGCATCAGCAGGTGAAACGTTTCGTACTCGTGACTCGCGAAATTAAACGGCGCGAGGCAAGTGCGGCACAGCTCTATGCCAAGCTCTTCCTTGATTTCGCGGCAGAGCGCATCTTCCGGCGTCTCGCCGGCTTCAATCTTTCCGCCAGGGAATTCCCAGAATCCCGCCATCGATTTTCCGGCCGGGCGCTGAGCGAGCAGGATGCGCTTGTCGTCATCGATCAGCGCGACAGCCGCAACAAGGACGAGAGGTTTCATTTGCGCTTCAGCAAGTACGCAGTCTCGATCAGAGAGGTGACACCGCGCCGTTTAAGGCTCGGACTGAACTCAAGCCGCTCGCGCTCGTTGAGCACGCTGATGTCAAAGAGCTTGCCGTATAGCCGCTCCACTTCCTCTTTCGGCACCGAAAACGGAGGCCCGGACATCTCATTTTCGGGGTAGCTGAGCCCGATCAGAAGAATTTTCGCTTCGACCGGAATGAGGGCGGCGAGCTTATCTGCATACTGGCGGCGCTTATCGGCGGGGAGCGCAATCAGGGCTGCACGATCATAAACTGCGTGCACGTCTTGCAGCGCGGACGCCGTGAGATCGAAGAAATCGCCGCGATAAAGCCGGAACGGACCAACCGAATAAATATCGAACGGACTATCAGACGATTGCTCGGGCTGCTGGCCACCCTCCAGGAAAAATTCCCGAATTGCGATTTCCGACAATTCGATGCCGACAATCCGATGCCCTTGCGCCGCGAGCCACACCATATCTCGGCTCTTTCCAGCCAGTGGAACGAACACCGAGCTCCCCACCGGAAGGCCGAGATCAGGCCAAAAACGCTGCAATTGCTCGTGGATGTGGGGCTGATGAAAGCCTATGTCGCGCCGTTGCCAGCGTTCGTCCCAAAAAGCTTTATCCATACGGTTCGCGCACTCAGCTTCGATAATCTGCGTTGATTGAGATATACGCGTGCGTGAGATCACAGGTCCAGACTGTTGCGCTCGCTTTGCCGACGCCGACATCGATTCGAATGTCGATCTCACCATTCTTCATATACTGAGCCGCAGTTTCTTCATCGTAACTTTCTGCGCGTTCTCCATTGCGCGCCACGCAATGCGGGCCGAACCAGATCGAAAGCTTGTCGCGGTTCGCCGCTTCCCCAGATTTGCCGACCGCCATGACAACGCGACCCCAATTCGGGTCTTCGCCAGCAATCGCGGCCTTGAGGATCGAAGAATTGGCACATGCGAGTGCGATTTTGCGCGCCGCCGCCCAGGTCTTCGCGCCCTCGACCGTAAGGGTAACGAATTTCGAAAGACCTTCGCCGTCTTTGGCAACTTGAATTGCAAGATCGCGCATCAAATCGTGCAGGGCGTCAGAAAATCCAGCGAGCTTTTTCGATTTTGCCTTCGAGACGAGCTTCTGCCCGCGCTCGGCAGCCCGGCCGGTTGCGAATGCAAGGCAAGTGTCACTGGTCGACGTATCGCCATCGATCGTCATGCAGTTAAACGTCGTTTGCGCGTGCTCGGAGATCAGATGCTGAAGGGCCTCTGCAGAAATTGCGGCATCCGTGAAGATGAAACAAAGCATCGTCGCCATATCGGGTGCAATCATGCCGGCACCCTTGCAGAAGCCGTTGATCGTGACCTCGGTGTCGCCGATGAAGGCTTGGCGCGTGGCGAGCTTCGGATAGGTGTCCGTCGTCATGATTGCCCGCGCCGCGTCTTCAAACGCATCCGGCTCCGCGCTTTCAGCGAGACTGGTCAGCAGGTGCGAAAACTTCGTGGCGTCCAGCGGCTCGCCGATGACGCCCGTCGAGGCCACAAACACCTCGTGCGGTTTCGCTCCGGTCGCTTCAACGGCGTACTCGACTGTGAGGGCAACCGCATCGTGGCCCTTCTGTCCAGTGAAGGCGTTGGCGTTCCCGGAATTGACGACCAGTGCGCGCGCTTCGCCTTTCCGCAGGTGTTTGCGGCACGCGAGAACCGGCGCGGAAGCGGTTTTCGATTGCGTGAGAACGCCAGCCACCGCCGTGCCCTCGGCCATCACCGCGAGCAGAAGATCGGTGCGCTTTTTGTATCGGATTCCAGCTTCAGCCGTTGCAAAGGCAACGCCATCGATGGCGGGCAGCCGTGCAAGAGATGCGGGTGCAAACGGCGAGACGGGAGAAGCTTTGGCCATGGGAACCTCCGGGACAGAGGTTTCGTGAAACAGATCGGGCCGCCATAATCAAGCGGCCCGATACAATAGAGATGAGGAATTGCTTCGGTTGACTGAAGCAGAGCTTAAGGCTTCGGAGCCTCTGCGGGGGCATCGGCCTTCGGCGCGTCCGTCTTGGCAGCGTCAGCGGGAGCCGCGTCCTTCTTCTTGCTCTCTTCTGCCTGCTTCTGCACCATCGCTTCGCGTTCCGAGATGGCCTTCTTGACCTCCGGGTCGACGATTTCAATCTTCGCCTTCGAGCGGAGCGCCACGGCGGCCTTCTGCGCCTTCTGCAGCAGCATCGACTGAATGATGCGATCCTTCACGACGTCGAACGCCGGCGGCTCTTTGGTGCGACGGTCTTCGAGTTTGACCAGATGCCAGCCGAACTGAGTCTTGAGCGGTTCCGAAACTTCGCCCTTTTTCATTTTGAAGACGATGCTCTCGAACTGCGGCACCATCTGCCCATGGCCGAAGTAACCGAGGTTTCCGCCGTCGTCCTTCGAGCCGGGATCTTTCGAGTTTTCTTTTGCAAGTTCCGCGAAGTCGCCGCCCTTGTCGATCTGGGCTTTGAGTTCCTTGGCCTTATCTTCGGTTTCGACAAGAATATGCCGCGCCGAGACTTCCTCGACCGGCGGCATCAACTTCACTTGCTCGTCATATGATTTGCGGGCATCCGCATCCGTCACGGACGACTTGATCGTCTTTTCGAAGTACATCTCCCGGAGCGCCCGGCGCTTCAGGTACGCGAGGCGCGTGGCGAATTCCGGCGACTGCTCGAGCTTCTCAGCTTCCGCCGCTTCCGCGAAGAGCTGGTTATCGATCAGAAATTCCAGCAAAGACGTGCGCTTCTGCGCGCCGGGCATGCTGCCGAGGTCGCCACCGATCTCGCTCTCGGCAACCGCCAGATCACCCTCGGTAATCGGCTTGCCGTCGATTGTGGCGATGACCTTATCTTCAGCAAAAGCAGGGCTCGTCGGAGATCCCAGCAGTGAAGCCCCGAATAGGAGTGCGAGGGCGGCGAACGGAATGCGCGTCATCGGTGGGGGCTCCGAGATTAAATTGTCCAAAACGCCGGTCATCGGCGAGCGGGCCTCGATAGCGGCCCTGGCTCTGAAATCCAAGTTAATATTTGAACATCAGCGCAAACACAGCACTCCATAGCCTATCAACCAACATTGACAGTCAGGGGGGCGAGTTCTTATGTCTGCCGCAGATCGTATGGGCTTTGCGCCCGTCTCGACACTTTGACGCGCCGAGGGAAGGGCTTGAAGCAGGCGCGGCGGGTATACCCTAGCCGCGCATTTTTCGCTGATGCAACCCGGTGAATGCAACCTGAGGCCCGAACGCGCCGCGCGCGGGTGACGAAATTTTAGGACGGATTTCCAAATGCTCTCGTTCGGTGGTTTGGCTTCGAAGATTTTCGGCTCGTCGAATGATCGCAAGGTCAAAAGTTTCCGCGGTCGCGTCGCTGAGATCAATGCGCTTGAAAGCGAGGTCGAGGCGCTGTCCGACGATCAGCTCCGAGCGCGCACAGAGGAATTTCGCAAACGGCTGGCGGAAGGCGCAACTCTCGACGACCTTCTCGTTCCGGCTTTTGCCACGGTTCGCGAAGCGGCGAAGCGCTCACTCGGTCAGCGCCACTTCGACGTTCAGCTGATCGGCGGCATGGTTCTGCACGAAGGCAACATCGCCGAGATGCGAACCGGCGAAGGTAAAACGCTCGTTGCAACGCTGCCCGTTTATCTCAATGCGCTTGCGGGCAAAGGCGTCCACGTCGTCACCGTTAACGACTATCTTGCCAAGCGCGACTCCGACTGGATGGGACAGGTCTACCGCTTCCTCGGCCTGACCGTCGATTGCATCATTCACGACATGAGCGACGAGGACCGCAAGAAGGCCTACGCCGCCGACGTCACCTACGCGACGAACAATGAGCTTGGGTTCGACTATCTGCGCGACAACATGAAGATCAATCTCGAAGAGATGGTCCAGCGTCCGCACACCTACGCCATCGTCGACGAAGTTGACTCGATCCTGATCGACGAAGCGCGCACACCGCTCATCATTTCTGGTCCGCTCGACGACCGCGCCGAACTTTATCAGTCCATCGATGAACTGATGAAGCTTCTTGAGCCGGAAGATTTCGAACTCGACGAAAAGCAGCGTCAAGTCTCGCTGTCGGAAGTCGGCAACGAAAAGATGGAGAAAGAGCTCGAGAAGCGCGGGCTTCTTACCGGCTCGCTCTACGACATCGACAACGTCACGATCGTGCACCATCTCAATCAGGCGCTGAAAGCGCACAAGATGTTCCAGCGCGATAAGGATTACATCGTCAAAGGCGGACAGGTCGTCATCATTGACGAGTTCACGGGCCGCATGATGCCGGGCCGTCGCTATTCGGAAGGGCTGCATCAGGCGCTCGAAGCCAAGGAACACGTTGAGGTCCAGCCCGAGAACCAGACGCTCGCGCAGATCACGTTCCAGAACTACTTCCGTCTGTACAAGAAACTTGCTGGCATGACGGGCACGGCCCTCACCGAAGCAAGCGAATTCCTCGACATCTACGGGCTTGAGGTCGTCGACATTCCGACCAACCTGGAAGTTCGGCGCATCGACGAAGACGACGAGATCTATCGCAGCCAGAAAGAAAAGCTGGCGGCGATCGTGATGTCCATCGCTGACGCGAAGAGCCGCAGCCAGCCGGTCCTCGTCGGCACCACATCGATCGAGAAATCCGAGCAGCTTTCAGAGCTGCTCAAAGACCCCAAGTATTTCCTGGATCTCGCCAAGACGCTCGACAAGCAGGCCGACGAGATCAAGCCGGGCAAAGATGACGAACTGCGCCAGCACCTCATCGACATGTCAGGGTTGCTGAAGAAGTACGTGCAGGAGGCGGCAAAGGGTAAGCATGACCCGATCCCGCATCAGGTTCTGAACGCACGCTATCACGAGCAGGAAGCCAGCATCGTCGCGCAGGCCGGCGGCCTCGGCGCGGTAACGATCGCGACCAACATGGCTGGCCGCGGTACCGACATTCAGCTTGGCGGTAACGCAGAGTTCCGCCTGCGCGATTGGATTACCGAAGAGACAAAGAAAGGCACGCCGCCGGACGAAGACGCGATCAAAAAGATGCGCGCTGAGTTCAACGCTGACGTGTCGACCAAAAAGCGCCAGGCTCTGGAAGCTGGTGGTCTGTACGTTCTCGCGACGGAACGCCACGAAAGCCGCCGCATCGACAACCAGCTTCGCGGCCGCTCAGGCCGTCAGGGTGACCCCGGCCGCTCCAAGTTCTTCCTCGCGCTCGACGACGATCTGATGCGGATCTTCGGCTCGAAGCGGATGGAGAAGGTTCTGCAGACGCTGGGCCTCAAGGAAGGCGAAGCGATCACCCATCCGTGGATGAACAAGTCGCTCGAGACCGCTCAGAAAAAGGTCGAAGAGCGCAACTTCGATATCCGCAAGCAGATCCTGAAATACGACGACGTGATGAACGATCAGCGCAAGGTCATCTTCGATCAGCGCCTGGACATCATGGGGCAGGAAGACGTTTCGGAAACGGTTGTCGAGCTGCGCGATCAGTTGGTGGAAGAGCTGGTCACGCGCTTCATCCCGCCGTCTGCATATGCAGAGCAGTGGGACACCGAATCCCTCAAGGAAGCACTGAGCGATATCTTCGCGCTCGATCTGCCGATCAGCGAATGGGCAGCCGAGGAAGGCATTGCCGATGAAGAGATCAAGCACCGCGTCATCCAGGCGGTGCAGGCCAAGGTCGACGCCAAGGTCCAGGAACTCGGACCTGAGCTCTATCGCCAGATCGAAAAGATGGTCCTGCTGCAGACGCTGGATCACCTCTGGCGCGAGCACATCGTAACGCTTGAGCATCTGCGTCAGGTGATCGGCTTCCGCGCATACGGTCAGCGCGATCCGCTGAACGAATACAAGTCGGAAGGCTTCATCCTGTTTGAAGGCATGCTGGGACGTCTCCGCGAAAACGTCGTCGGCCAGTTGATGCATGTCGAAATGGCGCCGCCGGAAGACCAGCCGGCTCTCCAGCCCGTCGATCTGCCGCCGATGCAGGCGCACCATCTTGATCCGACGACCGGCCGCGACGAGTTCGAGCGTGATCCCGAGCTGGCAATGGCTGGCGCCGCGATCGCTGGTGCCAGAGCCCGTCGCGACGCAGGCCCGGAACCGGAACGGCGCGCGCCGCTTCAAAGCCGCCGCAGCGAAGGTGATCTCGATCCGCGCGATCCGGCAACGTGGGGTCGCGTGTCTCGCAATGCTCTTTGCCCGTGTGGATCGGGCAAGAAATACAAGCATTGCCACGGCAAAATGGACTAACTGAAACTAAAACGGCGGGAGCGATTTTGATCGTCCCGCCGTTTTTCTTTGTCCCGGCCGCATCCAGATCGGATGCTTCGGCCGGTGGTGATCTAGCGCAGCACGATCAGTGCGTTCCGCTCTTCGTCGTATTGCTGGCGTTGGATGCTGTATCATCGGCCAGCGGCGTGTTGTGGCCTGGCTGATGCCCCGCGATGCGATCTGATAGTGCGAGCAGAACGCTCGACACCACAAACACGATGTGGATCACGACGAGCCAGAACAGCTCCTTCTCGCGCTCAGGTGTCACTGATCCAAGCGACATGAACTGCCGCAGCAACTGCACGGCGGAAATCGCAACGATCGACGAGAGCATCTTCAGCTTCAGCGCAGCGAAATCGATCGTGCCCATCCATTCAGGACGGTCGCCATGCTCGGAGTGATCCATCTTCGATACGAAGTTCTCGTAGCCGGAAAAGATCACAATAATCAGCAGCGAGCCCGTCAGCGTCAGATCGACGAGCGTCAGCAAGCCCAGGATGACGTCGGACTCGGTTGACGTGAACGCGCCGGTTCCAAGATGCACAAGTTCTGCAAGAAATTTGATCAGCAAAATGACCAGCGCCAAAGCGAGGCCGAAATAGAATGGGGCAAGCAGCCATCGAGAACTGAAAAGCAGGTTCTCAAGAGCAATCTCGACGCGCTTGGCAATCGACTTCTCAGCCATAGGAGAACGATCCTCATTGAATAAAGTAGACCGCGCCCTATGTGGCGAGCCTTCGAGGCCGTGACAAGTAGCGGGCTAAGCGACCGAATATCCTTAGCGAACAAGCGGCCAGGAGAACGTTGGCGTCGGTGTGCTTTCGAGTTCGAGGCTGCTGGACTGGATCTGCGGAATGGGCGCAGCACGCGCAGTCAGCCTCGGCATAACGGGCGTCGGTGCCGGAACCTGCCGCAGCCAATCTTCCTGATCGCGGATTTCTGCCAGCGTCGGCGCACACGCATTTAGCGGCGTCATCGCTTCGTTCGCCATTGTCTCGCGGAAGATATAACGCCCGCCACACGCGGTGACGGCGGGAGGCCGCAACGTCCGTTCGAAAAGATCGGATCCTTCCTTGAGATTGGTCCAGAACGCTTTCCATGGAGACGCATCATGCGCCGCCATGTTCAGCTCTGTCATGCGGAATGGAAGAATATGAAGCGGCACGATCTGCTGACCCGAATTGACCGCAGCCGTCGTCAGATCGTGAATTTCGTCGGAGACCGGATTCGTCATGGCGAAGCAGCCAATCGACGAGCATCCGCCGTGGATGAGAATGTCCGAACCCGTCCGCGCCTGCGACTGATCGAGAATGTTCGGATAGCCGATGTTGAGCGAATTGGGCCACCGTCCGACGTGCCGCGTCTGCGCGCGCGTCATGGTATAGAAACCTTCCGGCGCTTGCCGGTCGCCATCGGTCAGCTTCGGCCCAAGCGTGCCCGACCAATGGCAAATCGGATAGGTCGCGAACAGAACATATCTGCCGCTCTTGAGCTTCCATATCTCAAGTTCTGACTCGGCCTTGAAGATGCGGATGAGAATAGGGTCCGAGAGCGTAACGCCCTTCTCCTGCAACCGGTCTTGCAAGATCGCGACGTTCGGCGTGCCAGGCAGAGGCAGTGCCCCCGCTGCCGCAGCTCGCTGCCGCTCTACGCGATCAGCCGCGACGTCTTTGAGTTCAATGGTGAGAGCGTGCGCAGTATCGGTTCCAGCCCAGGCAAGCGCCATCACTGCGAACATCGCCAGCTGAAATGAGCTGCGGAACATCATGGAACGCTTTGACCGGATTATACCAATGAGCCGAGCCCCTATTATTGCCGAGGCCGGACCGTTTCGAAGTGTCATTTTGCCAACACTCCCCGAAATTTGGGCCGCCGGCGAGGCGTTTGTCGGGTATTTCCACGCCTGATTCGCCGCCTGTTGGAGCGGACGTCGAACCGCTTGTTCGGATCAAAGCTGGGCGTTTGGCCTACGAACTGCTGCCTCGGCCTTATGAGCACGCAGCGCCGCGAACCAATCGAACAATGCCGTCGAGTTCGGCGCCAGATCTTCTGCGACAGGGGCGAAAGCCCGCCACGCGTCGAGATGCTTCTCTGAAACCGCGGTCAGGATCGGTATGCCGAGACGCATCGCGGTTTCAAATGCTGGCCGAATGCCGCCGCCACCGGCTTCGAGCTTTCCGAACTTGCTGAGGACGACGATGTCCGCCGCTGCGATCTTGCGCAGAACGCTTGCCGACGCCGCTTCCGCGCCGGACGCGTCGACGTGGCAGGACGTTCCGGCGGGCGGCGCGTCCAGGAAGATCGAGTGCCGTTCGTCCGTGCCGATGACGCGCAGCGCACCAGCACTGCAGACCTGCTCGACGGCGCTGATGGGTTCCTCAATCAGCCCGGCGACACGAACGCCTTCGGCGAGCCACGTATCGACCACTTCAAGAAATAGACTCTGCACGCGTGTGCTTGATGCGCCGATGACAGCGGCGACTCGGTCCGGGGCTCCGGCCATGCAAGGTCTCCCACGTCAATCGTTGGAAGGCGCGTCTGGATTGCTTCAATTGCGTGAGTTTATGCGCAGGCGACGGGCGCTTCAACGATGCTTTTCTCGCCGGATCGAAGCTCGGCGCAGGCGCGAAAGATCAACGCGTTGCGCGCGCAGGCGCAGGTGCTTTGGCAGCAGCGTCAGCCGCCGTCCGGTTGCAGCGTGTTTCAATTATGCCGTCTCCGGACGAGCCAGGTTGGCCCGCTTCAAAGACGTAACGGCCGTCACAAACCGTCACTTTCGGCGGTATCGCGCGCTCTTCGAAAAGATCGTTGCCGATCTTGAGATCTTTCCAGAACGGCGCATCGCCCTTTTGCTCGGAGCGCGCGATCATCGCGTCAGACATCCGGAACGGATAGACCTGAACTTGGAACCGCTTTTGCCCGCCCGACAAAGCCGCCGTGACGAGCCTCCAGATTTCCGCCATCTGCGCGTCCGTCATCGCAAAGCAGCCGATCGATCCGCAGCCGCCGTGGACCATGATGAATGATCCG
Source organism: Hyphomicrobium methylovorum (assembly GCF_013626205.1). Classification (NCBI taxonomy): domain Bacteria; kingdom Pseudomonadati; phylum Pseudomonadota; class Alphaproteobacteria; order Hyphomicrobiales; family Hyphomicrobiaceae; genus Hyphomicrobium; species Hyphomicrobium methylovorum. The sequence continues at coordinate 1,468,091 of NZ_QHJE01000001.1, read as the reverse complement.
GTCCTCGCGCGCGACTGATCGAACGCGTTCGGATAGCCGAGATTGAACGATCGGAACCACCGGCTGTTGGGATTGAGCGCCAGCGCATCGACGGTGTAGAAGCCTTCCGGTGCCTGCCGGTCGCCTTCCTGCAGTTTCGGTCCGAGGCGCCCTGACCATCGGCAAATCGGATAGACGGCGAACTTTTGAAACACGCCGTTTCGCTGCATCCAAAGCTCGAGTTCGAATTCTCGCTTGAAGATGCGTACCAGGATCGGTGCGCCTTCCTTCAAGCCATCCTGCGCGAGGCGCTGGGGCAACTGATCGAGGTCGGGTTGACCCGGCATCGGCAATCCAAGTTCGGCGCGCAGAAGACGATGTGAGCGCTCGAAACGGATCAGTGTATCGCTGCCGCCGGGAACGTGAGGCAGCCACTGCGGCGCGAGCGCCAACGCGGCGGCACCGAAAGCGATTGTGCCAAGCGCCAAAAGCCCAAGCTTCAGACCAAGGTGTCTGCGCTTCCTGCGGTTTGGCGGAGGTATGCTGGTCGGGCCTTGAGACATGGGCTCCGGGCGCGCATCAGTTGTTTGCGACGGGTGATGATACAGCCATCGACATGCCGGACATAGCCTGCGTGCTCTGTCGCTGCTTGGCGGCGTTTATCTCGGCAATCGTCGGTTCAACGTCGGGATTGGCAATCCCTTTGAGCTTGTTGCCGCTGGCCACGGTCACTTCGCTCGGCTCAGGCAGCGGCGTGAAGGCCGTTATAGGTGGTCTGTCGAAAGCCGGGCACATGCCGGTGGGATCGGGCCGGCTGCGCGGCAGCACGTCGACGACGTAGCGGCGCTCGCAAACAGCAACATTCGGCGGCACGCGATATTTTTCGAAGTAGTCATAGCCTTGCTTCAACGGCTTCCAGTAGGCGAACCATTTGTTCGTCTTTTCCTTCGCCATGCGTGCGTTTGTCATTCGGAACGGGAACGCTTGCAGTTGGAAGCTCTGCTGCCCCGCCTTCAGGGACTCGCGCGTGAGGCCGTAAATTTCCTCCATCAACGCGTCGGTCATCGCATAGCAGCCCGCCGAGCGGCATCCACCATGAACCATCACGGAGTCGCCGGTGCGTCCCCATGCTTTGTCGTAGGCATTCGGATAACCGATGTTGAACGAGAGGTAGTATTTCGAGTTCGGGTTCATCAGCGTCGGCGTGATCGAATAGAAGCCTTCCGGCGCCTGCCGGTCACCAGACTTCAGTTTCGGCCCCGTCTCACCGGACCAATTGCAGATCGGGTAGGTCTTGAAGTGATAGAAGCGGCCGTCGTCCCGCTGCTTCCAGATTTCCAGTTCGGATTCTTCTTTGAAGACGCGAACGAACACGGGCGAACCCGGCTGCATGCCCTTCTTGGCGAGCAGCGCGAGCGTGGCTTTCGAAAGCGGAACTTCCGACGCCGGCGGAATCGTGGGCGCGCTGGAGCATGCCCCGAGCGCTGCAACCGTGGCGACGAGTAAAAGGCGGATCAGTACCCTTGACGTCTGCGAGACGCGCGTCAGCAAATCGTAACTTCCCCGAGCTTGGACTTCCCGTGCCGCCAATCGGCGGACCATAAGCGAACAAACTCAAACGACTACTGCGAGTGGACCAGCGGCAAGTCAACTCAAGTATGGTATCCGATTGCGGCGTTGCGGGGACTGACCCGAGACGACGTTTCGGATGCGCTTATCGTCCAATGGACAAAAAGCGCTCGTGCCGCTGTGCGCGGATTTCATCCGCTGTTTTGCCGTCGAACTCCGACAGCATCCGCGCAATGGCGTTACCGGTGGCGATAATCACCGATTCGCGGTCGCGATGCGCCCCACCCGTCGGCTCCTTCACAATTGCGTCGATGACGCCGAGCTGATCGAGGTCCTGGGCCGTAATCTTCATGTTGGTCGCGGCTTCTTCCTTTTTATTGCTGTCGCGCCAAATGATTGAGGCTGCGCCTTCCGGCGAGATCACCGAATAAATGGCATGTTCGAGCATAAGGATGCGGTTCGCGGTCGCGATGGCGATGGCGCCACCCGATCCACCCTCGCCGACGATCACCGCGACGATGGGCACACCGAGACGGAGGCAGCATTCGGTCGACCGCGCGATGGCTTCCGCCTGTCCACGTTCCTCGGCGCCGATGCCCGGATAAGCGCCGGGCGTATCCACGAACGTCACGATGGGAAGGCCGAACCGGTTGGCTAGTTCCATCAGCCGCACGGCTTTGCGGTATCCCTCCGGACGGGCCATGCCGAAATTGTGCTTGATCCGCTTTTCCGTGTCGGACCCTTTTTCGTGGCCGAGCACCAGCACTGGGCGGCCGCGAAACTTGCCGAGACCGCCGACGATCGCTTCGTCTTCCGCAAAGTATCGGTCACCCGCGAGAGGCGTGAAATCTTCAATGAGGCCGCCGATGAAATCGAGCGCGTGCGGCCGCTCCGGATGGCGCGCGACCAGCGTTTTCTGCCACGGCGTCAAGCGCGCGTAGGTGTCGACCAGCGCAGCCTTCGCTTTCTGTTCAAGCTTGGCGATCTCGTCCGCGATCTGCGGTCCCTTTCCGCCGGTATCGAGCGCCTTCAGCTCCGCCACCTTGTTCTCGAGTTCAAGGATCGGCTTTTCGAAGTCGAGATACGTGCGTAGGGCGGTCGTGGCGTTCACGGGCAAGGGCCTCTCGAAGTCTACAACTGAAGCGTGCGGCCGGGCACTCAAGCACCCGGCGCGCGACATTCGCCTCGACGGTCGCCAAGTGTCAAGGCGGCGTCTGAACATGGCCTAAACGGCCGCGGCGAAAGTACGTTTCAGAAGTTAACTCCGGCCCTCCGAGAGCCGCCGGACGATCGGCGCAAGGCCAAACATGAGCGCCGCTGCCACGGCGACCAGAGCGGCCTGCGCCAGGAACGACAGAGCCAGCGCATCGGGATCGGTCGCTGTGAACGCCCCGCCGATGTCGCCAGCCAGCTTGTTGCCGAGAGCGGCTGCCAGGAACCAGATGCCCAGCACCATGCCCGTCATGCGCGCGGGCGCTATCCGCGTCATCGTCGAAAGGCCGACGGGGCTCAGCATCAACTCACCGACCGTGAACAGGAAATAGAGTCCGATCAACCAGAAGGGCGAGACGCGACCCTCAGCGGCCAGGTTTGCGGCGGGAACCATGAGCAGAAATCCGGCGGCGAGAAACGTAAGGCCGAGTCCAAACTTCGTCGGCGAACTCGGCTGGCGCGTGCCGAGCTTCAGCCAGAGCAGCGCCGCAATCGGCGTCAACAGGATAACGAAAATCGGATTGGCCGATTGATACCACGCGCTGGGAAATGCCGTGCCCATCACCTCGTTGTGCGTCAGTTGATCGGCAAAGAGAGAGAGCGTCGATCCGGCCTGCTCGAAGATTGCCCAGAAGGCGATTGCCGCCAGAAAATAAATCCCGATAGCGGCGAGCTTTCGTGCATCGGGATCGGGTCGAGAAGCTCCGTAAAGAATCGCAATCGTCGGTACAACCACGAAGAGCCAGCGCAGCCACCTGAAGCCGGCGAGATCGGAGAGCATCACCAGCGCCAGAAGCCCCACCGTCGCCGCGAGAATGAAGGCGCCATCGCGCAGAAGATGAGTGGATGGCTCCGAGGGCAGCGGATCCGGGTTATTTAGACCGCGCATATTGCGCGCGAAGATCAGCATCGAAATCGTCATGCCGACGCCCGCCGCGCCAAAGCCCCAGTGCCAGCTCAAGGACGGATCAAAACCCGCCGACGCAAGCCAGCCCTTGAATACGGAACTTTGCGCTAAGAAGCCGGTGACGATCGGCGCGATGAACGCGCCAATGTTGATACCCATGTAGAACATCGCGAACCCGGAATCGCGCCGCGTGTCATCGCGCTCATAAAGCGCGCCGACCAGCGCTGAAATATTGGGCTTGAACAGCCCCGTTCCGACCGCGATCAGCACCAGGCCGATAAAGAAGCTCGTAAGTGACGGGATGGCGAGCGCATAGTGTCCAGTCGCGATGGCGGCGCCGCCGAGCAACACGCTTTGCTTGGCACCAAGGAGCCGATCAGCGATGAAGCCGCCGGGCAGGGCGAGCAGATAAACGCCCATCGTGTAGGTGCCGTAGAGGCTTCCGGCCGTCGGCGTCTCGAAGCCCATGCCGCCCGCTTCGATCGGCGCGACCATGAACAGCACCAGGAGCGCGCGCATTCCGTAATAGGAAAACCGCTCCCACAATTCGGTGAAATAGAGAGTGGACAAGCCACGCGGGTGCGCGCCGAGCCCAAGTTTGCCGGCGCGCGATGCGATGTCCGCGGATGTCGTCGGATCGGTCTGCACAGCGTCCCTGTCCGCGAATGCTCTAGACGCCCTTGTCGCCCGTCAAGACTTTACCCATCCAGTCTTCAATCGTCGTCGTGCCGATCTCTTCGACCGTCTTTCGTTCCGACGGCCGAACCACGTCCTGCATCGAGTCAATCCGCTTCCACTCGCAGAATGGCGTCGTCTCTTCGACACCGGGAGCATAGCGAGACGTTTCGAGCTTTTTGTGAGGATGCACGTAGCGGGGGCAGTTCATCCATGCTTCACGGATCGAGACCTTCACCACCATCTCGGCTTCTTGGAAGAGCGAGACTTCCGGCCCGCTGACAATAAGTTCCGCGCGTCCCTGAACGCGGAGGCGGAACGGGCGCTCAAAATCGATAAAGAGAATCCCGATCTCCGGGTTCCCTGAAATGTTTCCCATCGAGAGGTACATGCCGTTTCCGTCATAACTGGGAAACAGCAGCGTCGAGGCATCGGGAACGCGAACAAAACCCGGCGCGCCACCCTTGTAGGAAACCGTCGGGCGGCCGCGATGATCAATCGTCGACAGGAAAAACATATCGCGGCTTTCGACGAAGCCTTTCGCGATGTCGTCGAGTTCCGGTTTGACGATCATGCCTTCGAGGCGGTCAGCCATCGAGCGGGTATCAAAAGCCATCTGCAAAGCGCGATGAATATCTCCGTAAAATTCGCTCATGTAGGCTTCCTCGCTGCTCGGGGCCGGATGTACAGGCGCGCTTTTTATGTATTTCTGTTTTTTGCAAGCGGATGATGCGCGTTGACAAGCGCTTTTAGCCGCTCCTGCAGCACATGCGTATAAATCTCGGTCGTCGAAATGTCAGCATGTCCGAGCAATTGCTGCACCGCTCTCAGATCCGCACCACGATCCAGCAAGTGGCTCGCGAAGGCATGGCGGAGAACATGCGGTGAAACGCGCTCAGGGTCGAGTCCCGCTTCCAAAGCGACGTCTTTAAGATCTTGCGCGAAGCCCTGGCGCGTAACGTGGCCGGACGCCGATCGCGATGGAAACAGCCAAACCGAATTATCGAAGCGGCCCGAAACGGCAATGAATTGGTCCAGGGCCGCGCGTGCCGTGGGATTGAGCGGAACCAGCCGCTCGCGCCCGCCCTTGCCTTTGATTGCGAACACGCGCGTGTCGCCGCGAAGCACCGAGCGGGGCAGACCCACAAGTTCCGAAACCCGCATCCCAGTTGCGTAAAGCAGCTCAAGCAAGCATCGAAAGCGCAACGCGCGGAAAAGCTCGTTGCCCGAAAGCCCTTCGCATCGGCGTGCGGATGCGTCCAGCAATCGATCGACTTCCGCGATGCTGAGCACTTTCGGCAACGCGCGTTGCTTTTTCGGACCCTGTAGCCCGGATGCGGGATCGATCGCGACGACGCCTTCAGCGTGCAAAAACGCATAATACTGGCGGATGGATGAAAGTCGCCGTGCGCGTGAGGAGGGCGCTTGTCCATCAGCCGCAAGCAGAGAGAGATACGCTTGAATGTCGCTCGGTGAGGCTGCTGTCGCGCTCAAGCCGCGCTCGGATAGAAACGCGATAAGCCCATCGACGTCGCGCGTGTAGGCCTCGATGGTATTTTCCGAAGCGCCACGCTCGGCGGCGAGCATGTCGAGAAATTCCGCGAGGTGGTCGCCGCGCCGATGCTCGCCCTCCGCCATTGTTCGCTCGCCTCAGTTTGTCGCCATGCGCGGCCACGAGGCCAGCAGAGCTTCGACGCCGAGCTTACGCGCGCCATCTTCAAGTCCCGCCTGCTTCAGCGCGCGAATGCTATCGCCAAGCGCGATCAGGTTTGCGTCCGCAGCGCCATTGGGACCGAGCGCTTTCATGACCAGCAAAACCGTGCGCCCGAACTCCTGCTTCTTCGCTGCGTCCTGCAGTTGCGACAGCACGCCGGTCTCTGGAAGATAGCCGGTGGACGGCTGCGGCGCCTTATTGGCGGCCTCCCACAACGGAAGCGGAACGGCGTAATTGAGTGCTTCAAGAACAGTTGTCAGCCGGTAAAGCGCTTCCGGAGAAAAGCGCCCTCCGACGGTGCCGCTTTCCAGCGCGGCGAGATCGTCGTCGCGAGCTCTCTGCGTCGCATCTGCGATAGCCAGGAGCGCGCGCCAATGCTCGAGATTGCCACCGCCCTCACCGCCGACACTGATCCAGTTGCGCGCCAAGTCGTAGCGTCCCGACGCCAATCCGACTTCAATTGCGGTTTCAGCGAACCAGCTCGCCTCGGGTGCCGGTTGAACATCGGCCGCTGCAGGCGCAATCATTTCCGCGCAGATCATGCCGAGACCCGGATGCTTGCAATCATCAAGAAACGCACGAATGAGCCGCGTTTTGCGCATCGGTGAACGTTCGGTCTCTGCCGCTTTGAAGAGTGCCGAGCGCCGTCCTTCGCCCGCCGGTCCGCGCCCAGCGAGTAACTCGTCAGCCGGAACAGCTTGAGCATTCGCACGGTAGATCGCTGCGAGCGTCTCGGGCGTCAATGCATTCAGTCGCCCAGCCGCTTCCGTTGCCGGAAAGCCGAGATCGACGGGAGTCGTCGGATCGGTCGCGAGCGCAACGAGCAGCGCTGGCTCCCCCTTTTCCAAAACGAGCTTGTGCGAAAGCCCGCCAACCCGTTCGGCAATGCGATAGTCCAGCAGCGAAATCTGTTTGACGTTTGTGAACTTCGGCTTCGACTTGATCGACAATGCGTCGAGCGCTTCAAGGCCGATCGACGTTTCGACGCCTTCCTCTCGCGCCATCTCGGCAGCAAGACCCGCGCTTGCGGCATCATCGCGTATGGCCGAGCAATAGCCCGCCATCATGATCGTTTGGCCTTTGAGACGCGACGGGATCGCACCTTTGACGTGTGCGGAGCGGGCAACGAGTTCGCACGCCTTGTCGCTGCGCCCGGACGCCAACTCGTTGCGTGCTTCAAGCGTCAGCAGCAGTGGGCTCTCAGCGCCGCCGCCCTGCTTTTGAATTTCTTGAGCTGCGGCACGCGCAAGCCCAGAGCGATAAAGCGCTTCGAGTCGCAGAGCGGTGAAGTCCGGGTTTGAGGAATCGCCGGACTGCGATGTCACCAGCTTCTTCCAAAGGCGATGAAGCGCAGGCGAGCGCGGCGGGATTTCGATGGTGCTGATCAGCGCCTCGATCGACGCGACGTCGAGGCCGCGCCAAAGTTCGTAGGGCAAGCCGGATCCGTCCGATGACATCACGGGCGCGAGGTCACCTTTCTCGACAGCCACCGGCAGATTGCCGCGCGAGACGTCCGACGGTGCAGGTGCGCGTTGCCGGCCACGATCGTTCGAGCCACCGCGCCTGTCGCCAGGAGGCGACCAAGCGTCTCCACCTCTGGCGTCGCCGCCACGGTAGCCTTTTGACTCACCGCGCCCATCGGGTTGTCCTCCAGCGGGCGGCGCTGTTTGCGGGAAGTAGCTCCGCTGTTCTGGCGGCGGCGAATAGGCGTCGTCATGCGTACGCTTTTTTCGCGATGGTGGGGCGGCCGGGGCTTCGGGCGCCGTGTAAGCGTCGCCTCCACCGCTAATCTGCGCGTGCGCGGCGATGCTGAATGCGCCCGACGTCGCCATGACGGCCGCGAGGCCAGCAAGAGCGATCGCGGTCGCCGTTCCGATCCCCCGAACGGAATGATCCCTGCCCATGTGTCCTAACGCCGGATTTTAACGCCCGAGACGGGCTTGCTGATGGTCTGCTGTTCAGGTTCGAAGCGCGTCGCGAGAACGTAAAGCCCGCCGAGAATTGTGCCCCCGATCGCGCACAGTACGAACAAAAGCCGGAAAAGGCTCGGCATTCTTAAACTTTCCTCCCCCCGTTACGTGCGCAGTGTTGTTGGCGCGATTATGACTCGGCTTAGAACATAACCTTAAGATGGGGCGAGGTCGCGTTTAACATCACTTGGCTGGTTGTCGCGACACCGGTTTCGGATTTGCGGCAGGCTCGCGTTCGTGGCATGACGGCGCGCAAATGTTGAGCCCATCGCGAAACCTCCCGCCAGCCATCAACGGGCGCATGTCTGCGTCCGGCGGTTCCAGATTGCCATGACGGAAGCCGAGGCCATTGACGTCGTCAAGAAACGGCTTGGCCGCCGTTCGATCGTGCTCGTCGGCCTGATGGGCTGCGGCAAGTCTTCGGTCGGCAAACGTCTCGCAGTGAAGCTCGGACTGCCATTTATAGACGCCGACGATGAAATCGAGCGCGCCGCCGCGAAGACGATCAATGAAATCTTCTCTGATCACGGCGAAGCGCATTTCCGCGATGGTGAGCGTCGTGTCATCGCCCGCCTGCTAGCCAACGGCCCCCAAGTGCTTGCCACCGGCGGTGGGGCTTATATGCACTCCGAGACGCGCCAGAGCATCCGTGAGAACGGAATTTCCATCTGGCTCCGTGCCGAACTCCCCGTGCTTATGCGCCGCGTCAGCAAACGCGACACGCGTCCGCTCTTGCGCGAGGGCAATCCTGAAGCCACGATGCGTCGCCTGATGGAGACGCGCTACCCTGTCTATGCCGAGGCTGATATGACCGTTGAAAGTCGCGACGAGCCGCACGATCTGGCCGTCGCGGAGATTTTGTCCCTGCTCGCCGTTCCTGCGCCGGTCACGCAAAGCGCAAGCCCATCTCGCGCGGTGCATGTCGATCTCGCAAATCGCTCATATGACGTTTTGATTGCAGCCGGATTGTTGCGCGACGCGGGGGCGCTCATCAAATCGCGGCTCGGCCCGGTGAAGTGCGGCGTCGTGACAGACGAGAACGTGGCCCGCCATCACCTCGCGACGCTGGAAGAAAGCCTGAAGGCGGAAGGCCTGCACGCGGGTTCCGTCATCATGAAGCCGGGCGAAGGAACAAAGAATTTCCGCGACCTCGCGAGCCTTTCTGAACGGTTGCTGGAGATGGGGCTCGAGCGCGGCGACGTCGTATTGCCGTTCGGCGGCGGCGTCATCGGCGATCTCGCGGGCTTTGCGGCAGGAATTCTGCGGCGTGGAGTTCGCTTTGTCCAAATCCCGACGTCGCTGCTGGCTCAAGTCGACAGTTCGGTCGGCGGCAAGACCGGCATCAACACGCCGCAAGGAAAAAATCTGATCGGCGTCTTCCATCAGCCGAATCTCGTTATCGCCGACACGGCCGTGTTGACGACATTGCCGCCGCGCGAAATGCGCGCTGGATACGCTGAGGTTGCCAAGTATGGCCTGCTTGGTGACGCAAAATTCTTCGCGTGGCTTGAAGCGAATTGGCAAGGCGTCTTCGGGAACAATGGCCCGGCTCTAACCAAGGCCATTGAAACGAGCGTTGCGGCCAAGGCAGCCATTGTCGCGCGCGATGAAACCGAAACCGGCGATCGGGCTTTGCTCAACCTCGGCCACACGTTCGGGCACGCGCTCGAAGCATGGACAGGTTACTCCGATCGGTTGCTGCACGGCGAAGGCGTTTCGATCGGCATGAGCCTCGCGTTCCGGTTTTCCGAAGACCTTGGGCTCTGCCCGGCCGGACAAGCCGCGCGCGTCGAATCTCATCTCAGGGCCGTCGGCCTGCCGACGCGGATAAGCGACATTCCCCAGTCCGGCGCCAACGCAGATGAACTCATGCGTCTGATGGGCCAGGATAAGAAAGTGCGCGCCGGAAAACTGGTTTTCATTCTCGTGCGCGGGATTGGACAGGCATTCGTGTCGAGTGACGTCAAGCCCGAAGCAGTGCACACATTCCTCGAACGCGAAGTTGCACGTTGACGCAACGTGCCGAGCCGCATGCATCGTGTTAATCTCGACGAGTTCAATCTCCCAAGACGAGCGATGAAAATGCCATGACAATCGCCGTTAGCATTTTTGCGGTTATCCTGCTCATCGTTCTGTCTGCCTTCTTCAATGGCAGTGAAACCGCGCTGACGGCCGCCTCGCGCGCACGAATGCACGCGCTTGAAGAAGACGGAAAGGCCGCGGCCGGTGTCGTGAACCGGGTGCTATCGCGACCCGAAAAAATGATCGGCACCGTGCTGCTCGGAAACACGCTCGTCGATGTGCTGGCGGCAGCGCTGGCGTCGAACTTGGCCGTGCAACTCTATGGCGAGGTCGGTGTTGCCTACGCGACGGTCGCGGTCACGATCCTGATCGTCATCTTCGCAGCAGTTTTGCCGAAGACATACGCGCTCGCCTACGCGGATCGTGTCGCGTTGCTGGTGGCGCCGCCGATGCGCGGTCTCATCTACATTTTGTCGCCGATCACCAAGGCGATCGAAATTATCGTTCGCAACATCCTCAAGCTGACGCCGAGCAAGGACGACGACGCCGCGAATATCCTTGCGGCGCACGAGGAAATTCGCGGCACGATCGATCTTCAGGCGCGCGAGGGCACGGTCGCGAAGGGCGATGCCGAGATGCTCGGCGGCGTGCTCGACCTCGGCGACCTCCAGGTCGCGGACATCATGGTCCATCGCACCAAGATGGAAACGGTCAACGCGGACGATCCGCCAGCCAAGATTCTCGACCAGTTGATGAAGTCGCAATACACGCGCGTTCCGCTCTGGAAGGAAGAGTCGGAAAACATCGTCGGCGTGCTCCACACCAAGGATCTTCTGCTCGCGCTCTCCAGCGCCGGTTGGAAGCCCGACGGCCTCGACATCATGAAATCCGCGAGCCAGCCGTGGTTCGTTCCGGACACGACAAGCCTTCGCGATCAGCTCAATCAGTTTCTGAAGAACAAAGCGCAGATGGCGCTCGTCGTCGACGAATACGGCGAGGTGCAGGGTCTCATCACTCTGGAAGACATTCTCGAGGAGATCGTCGGCCAGATCACCGACGAGCACGACACGCCCGATAGCCACATCCGCATGCAGTCAGACGGCACCGTCAACGTCGATGGCGGTGTGGCGATCCGTGACCTCAATCGCCATCTCGGATGGGATCTTCCCGACGAAGAGGCCACGACAATTGCCGGTCTGGTGATTCACGAAGCCCAGACGATTCCAGAACCCGGCCAGATGTTCACGTTCCACCGCTATCGCTTCGAGATTCTACGCAAGAGCCGGAACAAAATCACGGCAATCCGCATCAAGTCATTGCCCAAGTCCGAGACTGAGGCAGCGTTGGAATCGAAAGGCTGAAACCCGCGCGCGGAGTTCAGCTCCCGGCGCCCTTGGGAACGGGTTCACCCGGAGCAAGCGTCGTCAGCGCAAGCGCGTGGATGCCGCCCTTGAGTTCGTCTTTCAGAGTTTCATTAACGAGACGATGCCGCTCGAGCCGGCTCTTTCCGGTAAACGCATCTGAAATGATCAGGATGCGGAAATGACTGTTGCCTGTACCCGGCGAATTGCGGTGTCCGGCGTGAAGTTCCGATTCATTGATGACATCAAGCCGCGTTGGCCGAAGATCGACGATAAGTTTTTCTCGGAGGCGTGCGGTGACCGTCATTAAAATGCTCTTTGTTGCGCGTAGTTCTGGAGACACTGTTCCGCCGGATTTAACATCGGGAAACCGCTCATTAAACCCTCACCTGCACACTAGCCGAAGAAATCAATCGGATTGATTGCCGCCCTTGTTTCCCACTCCGCAAACCAGCATACTGTCCGGCCGATGAAACTTGATTCAAAATACTTCGACAGCATCCGCGTGTCGTCCAAGCGTTCGCAAGGCGCCAAGAAGGAAACGCGTGCGTCCGGCTGCCAGTGGAAGGGCTGTGACAAGCCCGGGTCCCACAAGGCCCCGAAAGGCCGTGGCCGCGAAGGCGAGTACTTCCAGTTTTGCGTGGATCACGTCCGCCAATACAATCACGAGTATAATTATTTCGACGGTATGAGCGACGCTGAGGTCAACCGCTTCCGCAAGGATGCGCTGACCGGCCACCGCCCGACGTGGCAAACTGGCGCGAACGCTTGGGCTCACGGCACGCGAGACAATGTCCGCACCGAGGAAGCCGCTGCCCGCGTTGCGGCCAGCTCGGCGAAAATGACGCGCCGTGCCCGTTCTTCGCGCACTGAGATGCCGACATTCCGCCGCCAGCTTAAGCCGCTGGAGCGGAAGTCCCTACAGGTGCTTGATCTTGGCGAAAACGCGAAGCCCGAAGAGATCAAGGCGCGCTTCAAGGAACTGGTGAAAATTCATCATCCGGACGCGAACGGCGGCGATAGCCGGTCCGAGGAAAAGTTGCGCGAAATCCTCCAAGCCTATAATTACTTGAAGCAAGCAGGCTTGGCGCAATAGCCGAGAATGTAAAGCTACGAGCGGGCGGGCCAGCCCTTTTTTGCCAGCCCATACATAGCGGTTGCCCTACCGCATCGAGCGGGATCCAGACTACATGCGCACGACACCAAGCGCCTCTGGCGCGTCAGCTGCCCTGCCGGACATGAAGTTGTCCGTGCGGCAAGTCTTCGGAATCGATAGTGATCTCGAAGTCCCTGCCTATTCCAAGGCGGACGAGCACGTTCCTGATCTCGATCCCGACTATCTTTTTAATCGCGACGTGACGCTCGCGATCCTCGCCGGCTTCAAGCACAACCGCCGCGTGATGATTCAAGGCTATCACGGGACCGGCAAGTCGACTCACATTGAGCAGGTCGCGGCGCGGCTAAACTGGCCGTGCGTTCGCGTGAATCTCGATAGCCACGTCAGCCGCATCGATCTCGTCGGCAAAGACGCAATCGTCCTGAAGGACGGTCATCAGGTCACGGAGTTCAAGGAAGGCATCCTTCCCTGGGCGCTCCAAAGCAACACCGCGCTCGTCTTCGACGAGTACGACGCCGGTCGCCCCGACGTGATGTTCGTCATCCAGCGCGTGCTCGAAGTTTCCGGCAAATTGACGCTGCTCGACCAATCGAAGGTGATCAGGCCGCATAAGGCGTTCCGCCTGTTCGCGACGACGAACACGATTGGCCTCGGCGATACTTCCGGGCTCTATCACGGCACGCAGCAGATCAACCAGGGCCAGATGGACCGCTGGTCGATCGTAGCAACGCTCAACTATCTGCCGCATGACGACGAAGCCAAGATCGTGCTGTCGAAAGTGAAATCCTTCGCCAAGACCGATGCCAAGCGGAAAGACGTCTCGCACATGGTGCGAGTCGCGGATCTGACGCGCTCGGCGTTCATCAACGGAGATCTCTCGACGGTGATGAGCCCGCGTACCGTCATGACGTGGGCCGAGAACGCGGAAATCTTCAACGATATCGGCTTCGCCTTCCGCGTAACGTTCTTGAACAAGTGCGATGATCTCGAGAAACCTCTTGTCGCCGAATTCTATCAGCGCTGTTTCGGAGAAGAGTTGTCCGAAAGCACTGCAAACGTCGCTCTGAGCTGAGACAGCGTGGCGAAATCCAGCTGGCCTCCGATCGAAAAGGGCGAAGTGAGGCCGGTCGTGAGCCCTACGACGAAACGCCGGGAAGCCCCTTCCGAGCCGCTGAAGCGCGTGCTCGGTCCAACCGTGCGCGCGATCGCCGGGGACAGTGAAGTCGAGATCGAATTCGGTCCTGGCCATCAAGGTGATGTCAGCGGCAAGTCGGTCTATCTTCCAGAGCCGCCGCGTGTGCCGAACGCCAAGGATATCGCTCTGGCTCGCGGCTGGGCCGACAGCCTGGCGCTTCGCATCGGCTGTCACGACGCTAAGATTCATCGCCGTGTTTGCCCGCCGCCTGGACCGGCGCGCGCTGTCTTCGAAGCGGCCGAACGTGCGCGCGTCGAAGGGCTTGGCGCCAAACGCATGCCCGGTATGGCGGCCAATCTGACCGCTCGCCTGGAAGAACAATACAGCCACGGTCGCTTCAGCACGGTGCGCGACCGCGAGCAGGCGCCGCTTGAAGATGCCCTCGCGCTTCTAATTCGCGAGCGCATCACCGGATTGGAGCCGCCGAAGTCGACGAAGGCGCTCGTCGATCTCTGGCGTCCGGAAATTGAATCGCGCTGCGGCAAGCTGCTGAAGCGCATCGAAGACCTTTCCGAAAATCAGGAACTGTTTGGCCGCCAGATCCGTGACCTCCTGAAGGTCTTGGAAATGGTCGATCAGAACGATCAGGCCGCGCCCAATCAGGAAGAAGAAGAGACCGAAGACGGCGCATCTGAGGATGGCCCGGAGGGCAGCGAGCAGTCCGAGGAGGAAGGTTCCGACGGCCAGGACCAGGAGAGCGAAGACCAGACGTCCGACGGAGATGTCTCTGAGGCCGACGATGTCGACTCGATGGGCGACACCGATCAGCAGGACATGGACGACGGCGAACTCAGCGAAGAAGAGGTGCCTGCGCCGTGGCGGCCAAACACGACGGTTTTGGATAACCCCGAGGCGTTCGGCTACAAAGTCTTCACGCGCGCATACGACGAAGAGATCGGCGCTGCTGAGCTGTCTTCGCCGGAAGAACTCGAACGCCTGCGCGCCTTCCTGGACAAAGAGCTCAAAACGCTTTCGGCTGCCGTTGCAAAGCTCGCCAACAAACTGCAACGCCGCTTGCTGGCGCAACAAAATCGCGGCTGGGATTTCGATCTGGAAGAAGGCACGCTCGATGCCGCGCGTCTAACGCGCGTGATCGTCGATCCCACCGGCGCGCTCACCTACAAGAAAGAGCGCGACACGGATTTTCGTAATACGGTGGTGACGCTGCTGCTCGACAATTCCGGTTCGATGCGCGGCCGCCCGATCATGGTCGCCGCGTGCTGCGCCGACATTCTCGCGCGGACGCTCGAACGGTGCGGTGTGAAGGTTGAGATTCTTGGCTTCACGACCAAGGCCTGGAAGGGCGGTCAGGCGCGCGAAGAGTGGCTGGAAGAAGGAAAGCCGCCTTCTCCCGGTCGCCTGAACGATCTTCGCCACATCATCTATAAGCGCGCCGACGCACCTTGGCGCCGCTCGAAAAATGCACTCGCGCTGATGATGCGTGAAGGCCTGCTGAAAGAAAACATCGACGGAGAGGCGCTGGCTTGGGCGCACTCGCGTTTGGTTGTGCGGCCGGAACAGCGTCGCATCTTGATGATGATTTCGGACGGCGCGCCCGTCGATGACTCGACGCTTTCGGTCAACACCGGCAACTATCTCGAGCAGCACCTTCGGCAGGTGATTCACGAGATTGAAAATTATTCGCCCGTCGAACTGATCGCGATCGGCATCGGCCACGACGTGACGCGTTATTACCGTCGCGCAGTCACGATTACGGATGCGTCCGAACTCGCTGGGGCAATGACGGAAAAGCTCGTTGAACTGTTTGAAGAAACCGGCGGTCCCGAACTCCGCCCTGGCTCGCGGACGCGTCGCCGCTCTTCGCTTCACTGAGGCCCTCTTGAAGTATTGGCGATCAAGACCGAGCACGGCTGTTGTTGCGGCGGCGGTACTTGCGGCGTTGACCCAGTTGGCCATTCCGGCGGGCGTTCTTGCCGATTCTGGTACGCACGCCGCCACTGAGAAATCCGGCGCGCCGATCAGGATCGACGCATCCCCCATTCGCAATTTCGCGCGCTTCGACGACGCCGCGAACACGAATGATCTCGGCAAGGTGACGTTTCGCGGCGGTCTCGTTCTCAGTTCGCCGTCGCCGGACTTCGGCGGATGGTCCGCCTTATTGCTGGACGATGAGGCCAAGTCGCTGTTCGCGATCTCAGATGTCGGAACATGGTTGAGCGGGAGAATTGTGTACGACGGCACGAGCCCGAGCGCGATTACGGATGCGCGCCTGGGACCGTTGCAAACGCCAGACGGCGATCTGTCGGGCCGGAAGCGCGATAGCGACTCCGAGGCGGTTGCGCTCGAAAGCGGTACGATCGCGAATGGCACGATCCTCATCGGGTTCGAGCGTCGTCACAGGATCACGCGCTATTCCGGATCGTCCGCAGGCGTCATTTCTCGTGGCGGCGGCCTTCCACTCCCTGCGAGCGCACGAAAGATGCGTTCAAACCAGGGTATCGAAGCGCTAACGGTGCTGAAGGGCGGACCCTACAAAGGCGCGCCGATCGCGTTCTCAGAGCGCCTTTATGATGCGTCGCGCAATCACACGGGCTGGCTGTGGACCAAGAAAGGCCCACAGAAGCTGTACCTCAAGAACATCGGTGACTTCGACGTTACCGACGTGTCGAGCCTGGACGACGGGACGCTCTTCGTGTTGGAGCGCAGATTCCGCTGGACCGAGGGCGTCAAGATGCGGTTGCGGCGCATTCCGGCGGGCGACGTCACGCCAGGGCGGACGATGCAAGGCGAGATTCTGCTTGAAGCCGACCTCAAGAGCCAGATCGACAATATGGAAGGCCTCGCGGTAACGCGCCTCAAAACCGGCGAGGTGCTGGTCACGATGATCTCAGACGACAACTTCAGTCATCTGATTCAGCGCACGCTGCTGTTGCAGTTCACGGTGAATGAAGCCGGGCACGCAAAAGCCCGGCCATAGGAAAATCCCGGCCGGGCTGAAATCAGGTATCGATCGCGTGCGCGGTTTAAGCGGCGGCCTTGGCGGCCTGCACTTTCTGAATTTCGCG
This sequence comes from Hyphomicrobium methylovorum, assembly GCF_013626205.1. Taxonomy (NCBI): domain Bacteria; kingdom Pseudomonadati; phylum Pseudomonadota; class Alphaproteobacteria; order Hyphomicrobiales; family Hyphomicrobiaceae; genus Hyphomicrobium; species Hyphomicrobium methylovorum. The sequence continues at coordinate 1,451,344 of NZ_QHJE01000001.1, read as the reverse complement.
CTTCAGCTTGAGGCAATCCGCCGACAGCTCGTCGTTGTCTGCCTTGATCAGGAAGGCATCGAGGCCACCGCGGTGCTCAACGGACTTCAGCGCGCGAGCCGTGATGCGCAAGCGCACTTTCCGGTTCAGCACATCGCTGATCAGCGTGACTTTGCAGAGGTTCGGACGAAACTTGCGCTTCGACTTGTTCTCTGCGTGGCTCCTGTTTTGACCTGACAGCGGAAGAGTGCCGGTCAGTTCACAACGCCTGGTCATAACGGTCTCCTGCGGCGCAGCCCGTTACCGGGGAGCGGCCTGTCGAATATCTGCTAAGGCAGAAAAATAAAGAATGCGCCCCGCAAGGCTCGCTCACGGGGATCGCTCAGGAGCGGTGTATAATTGAGGGGCGGGATAGCCGTCAAGCCGCCGATTTCACCCAAATGGCCCAGGCCGCAGTGAAAACGACCCCCGCTCCGGACGGCCGGATAGGCCATTCGGCGGCCCCTGAAAGTCCAAGAATCGTCGCAAAGTCCGCCTAACGCAAGGGCTTGCAGTCGGGGTTTCAGAAATCCGGGGACGTTAGGTATGGGAACGTGCACAGCCGAAGCGCCGGTTCGCGGCGTCCTATTCGGCGTTTTCGTCGCCCTGGCAGCCTTTGCCGCAGCTCCGGCTTCGGCGACAGAAGCCGCTTGGCCGAGCGAAGTGAAGGGGCGCTACAAGCTGTCGTTTAATGGCTTTGAAGTCGGCGCCTACGATTTCAAGTCGACCACAACCGGAAGCACGTATACCGCCGTCGGCAACACCAAGATTTCTGCTCTCTTTGGCGCGTTCAAGTGGAGCGGCACGTTTTCGAGCACTGGCTCGGTGTCGAGTGCCGGGCCGCAGCCCGCCAAATACGAAATGCGCTACCAGACGAAGTCGAAGACCGCCTCAGTAAAAATGGGGTTCAGCGACAAGGGCGTGAAAACGATCGCCCTGGTGCCGAACAAGCCGCCAGCTCCCGAAACGGTCAAAGTGAAGCCGGAAAACCTGCTTCGCGTCTTCGATCCGGTTTCCGCAACGCTCGCCATTTCGAACGCATCGGGCGCAGACGCCTGCAATCGAACGATTCCAATATTCGACGGCAAGGCCCGTTTCGATCTGCGTCTCTCATTGAAGGGGCGCGAAGCCATCAAAGAAAAGCAGGCGTCCGGGCAGCCGCGTGAACTTGTGGTATGCCGCGTGAAATATCTTCCAATCGCCGGCCACAAACCCAAGGATTTCGTTAATCCGTGGATCGATTACGATCATATTGAGATTGCTCTGCGCGCCATTCCGAGCGCTGGCATCTATGTCCCCTACCGGATCACCGTTCCCTCGACCATCGGTCCTGCCGTCATGACTGCCGAGGAGATCCGCATTACATCCGCAGGCAATGCTCAGATCGCGCTGAGACAGTAAAACCGCGCACGCCGCCGCATTGGCGGTTCATGGCACACTTAGCCCCTTGATCTCAGGGCTCCGCTCTGCAATGCCAGGGTCTCATCCGGAGTCAAAGTGCCCAAATGGTAAGTGATCTCGAAGCCCGCATCCGAAACGTCACCGCGGTGCTTGGACCGACGAATACTGGTAAGACGCATCTCGCCATCGAGCGCATGTTAGGTCATTCCAGTGGCATGATTGGGCTGCCGCTTCGGCTGCTAGCGCGCGAAGTCTACGACAAGATCAAAGCCCGCGTCGGTGTTGAGAACGTTGCGCTGATAACGGGCGAAGAAAAAATCAAGCCGGAACGCGCGCGCTATTGGGTTTCGACAGTCGAAGCCATGCCGCGCGATATCGATGTCGATTTTCTCGCGATCGACGAGATCCAGCTTTGCGGCGACCCCGAGCGTGGCCACGTTTTCACAGACCGACTGCTGCACGCGCGCGGCCGCTCTGAAACATTGCTCCTTGGCGCGCAGACAATGCGCGACGCTATTGGCGATCTCATTCCCGGCGCCAACTTCATTGCGCGGCCGCGGCTTTCAAAACTGACCTATAGCGGCGAAAAGAAAATCACGCGCTTGCCGGCGCGTTCTGCGATCATCGCGTTTTCCGCACAGGAAGTTTACGCCGTCGCGGAGTTGATCCGTCGCCAGCGTGGTGGCGCGGCCGTTGTTCTTGGCGCGCTGTCACCCAGGACACGCAACGCTCAGGTCGCGCTCTATCAATCGGGTGACGTTGAATTCCTCGTCGCGACTGACGCGATTGGCATGGGACTCAATCTCGATCTCGATCACGTCGCCTTCTCGGCGCTTCGGAAATTCGATGGGCAGAACCATCGCAATCTGACGCCTGGAGAAATTGCGCAGATCGCAGGCCGTGCAGGCCGCTACATGAATGACGGCACATTTGGTGTGACCGGCAGCGCCGAACCGCTCGACGCCGATACCGTCGAACGGCTTGAAACGCACAGCTTCGATAGCGTGCGCAATCTGCAATGGCGCAATCGCGATCTCGACATGTCGTCGCTCTCGGCTCTGCATGACTCGCTGCGCCAGCTCCCGCGCGAGCAGCGCCTGACACGCGCACGCACGGCAGACGACATGGCGGCGCTCGAAGCGCTGAGCAATGACACCGAAATCGCGGCCATCGCTTCGACACGCGACAACGTCGCGCTGCTTTGGGATGTTTGCCAGGTTCCGGACTATCGGAAGATTTCCGGCCAAAGCCACGCCGAACTCATCTCGAATCTTTATCGTCACCTGACGAGTGGGAACCACCGTCTTCCGGAAGACTGGTTTGCCCATCAGGTCTCGCTGGCTGATCGCACCGATGGCGACATCGACACGCTCGCCACGCGTATCGCGCACATCCGCACGTGGACGTTCGTTGCCAACCGGCCGAACTGGCTCGCTGATCCGCAACACTGGCAGGCGCGTACGCGCGCAATCGAAGACAGCCTTTCCGACGCGCTGCATGAATGTCTCACGCAGCGTTTCGTTGACCGACGCACGAGTGCCCTAATGAAAGGAATGCGCGACAAGGACGAACTGACGGCCGATATCGGCGACGATGGTTCGATCACGGTCGAAAATCATTTTGTCGGACGCCTGAAAGGTTTCCGCTTCACGCAGGACGCTGGCGCTGATGGCGTTCACGAACGCGCAACGCGCCAGGCGGCCATGCAGGTTGTCACGCGCGAACTCGGCATGCGTGCGCGCCGCGTGGCAGCCGCTCAGAACGAAGCGTTCAAGCTGACGCGCGATGGAATCATCCTGTGGCGTGACGAAGAGATCGCGAAGCTCGACCGTGCCGATGATCCTCTTGAGCCGGGTGTCTCGCTGCTCGTCGACGATACGATGAGCGAAGCCGACCGCGAGAAAATCCTCGCGCGCCTCAAGACCTGGGTCAGCGATCAGATTGCGGAAAAGCTCAAGCCCCTTGTCGATATGGGCAAGACAGGAGAGCTTCAGGGCCTAGCGCGCGGGATCGCGTTCCAGCTCAAGGAAAGCCTGGGCGCCCTGAAGCGCGAAACGGTCGCGAACGAGATCAATGCCCTCGATCAGGCAGCGCGCGCGGAGTTGCGCAAATACGGTTTGCGCTTCGGCGCGTTCAACATATTCTTCCCGCTCATGTTGAAACCGGCCCCTGCCGATCTCGCTGCAACCCTCTGGCAGCTGAAGAACGGCAAGCCGGAAGATGCCCCGCCGAACCTTCCGCGTCCTGGCCTCACCTCGGTTGTGACCGATCCCGCAACGCCTGATGCACTCTATCGCGCGCACGGTTTCCACGTCTGCGGTCCGCGCGCCGTCAGGCTCGACATTCTCGAACGTCTGGCAGATCTGATCCGGCCGCTGCTCGCGTGGCGCGCATCCCCTGACCGCCCCGATGCGCCACCGAAGGGCTCGACCGGCGATGGTGGTTTCCGCACGACCGACGACATGATGTCGATCCTGGGCTGTTCCGCGGGCGAACTCGGTGAAGTGTTGAAGGCGCTTGGGTTCCGTAGCGAAAAGCGCCCGATTGAATCCGCAGTTCCCGCTACCCCCGCCGAGGTGCAACCGTCTGCAACAGACGGCGAAACACCGCCAGCCGCAGAGACCTCGACAACACAAGCAGAACCAGCCGATGAACCGGCAACGGTCGTCGCTGTCTCCGAAACCAACGACGCGGAATCCTCGACTGAAGCTGCGGCTGCTCCGTCCTCAGAGCAAACTGCGCCTGTGGTCGAAGAGCAGGCATTTGAAGAAATCTGGCGTCCGCGCCGTCATGCCCGCCGCGAAGGATCGAACAACCGTCGCGAGGGTCGCGAAGGTCAAGGACGCCATCACCGCGGCCGCTCTCGCGACAATCGCTCGACGCAAACCCCGGCCGCAACGCCGGAGGCGGCTCAGGCGGGTGCCGCAGCCAACGGTTCGGAGACCGCATCGGGGCAGCCTTCGGCCGAAACGGGTTCGGAACGCCGCAACGACCGCCGTGGCCAGCAGCGTCAGCGCTTCGAAGGTCGCTCGTCCGATCGCGGTCCGCGCCGCGATGACGCTGGAAAAGGCGGGCGTGAGCACGATCAACGTGGCGGCCGTCAGAACGAAGGCCGACATGGCCGCGGCCCGCGCCGTGAAGAGCAGCGCCGCCCGGTAACGGTCATCTCCGCAGCGCCGCCGAAATCCGGAGCGGCCGACGCGTCTTCGCCTTTCGCGGCGCTCGCAGCGCTGAAGGCCCAAATGGAGAAGCGCGGCGAAGAGCCCGGCTCTAGCTGATGCCGGCCGAGCCTGCTGCTTCGACGCAGCGCATCGATCAATGGCTCTGGTTCGCGCGTATCGTAAAATCGCGAACCCTGGCGCAGGAATTGATCGAACGCGGCAAGGTTCGGCTCAATCGCGTCAAGGTCGTCAAGCCGAGCACCGTGGTCAAACCGGGCGACGGCCTGACACTCGTCGCCGGGCGCATCATCCGCAGTTTTGAGATCGTAGCGATTGGCGTGCGGCGCGGCCCAGCGAGAGAGGCGCAGCTTCTGTATCGTGACCTGACGGCGCCTCAGCCGCGCGAAGGCATCGCCAACCGCAAGCCGAAGGATAGCGAGACACAGGACGCCATGCCGCCAGCTGATCCGGCCGTCCGGGAGCAAGGCGCGGGCCGCCCCACAAAACGCGATCGCCGAGAGATTGAAAAGTTCAAGCGCCGATCAGACCTGTGACTCCATCTGGTCTAGGCAAGCCTCCAATGGCTGTGCTCTAAGGTGTTCGACCGTCTTGACGCGCGCGCCAAGAGCTGCGGCCGACGATCACTAGCCCCAGGAAAGAGCATGACTTACGTCGTCAACGATAAGTGCATTAAGTGCAAGTACACTGATTGCGTCGAGGTATGCCCGGTCGACTGCTTTTACGAAGGCGAGAACATGCTCGTCATTCACCCTGACGAGTGCATCGATTGTGGCGTGTGCGAGCCGGAGTGTCCCGCCGAAGCCATTAAGCCCGACACGGAACCCAATCTCGACAAGTGGCTCGAACTGAACCGCCAGTACGCTGACCAGTGGCCGAACATCACCGTTAAGAAACCGGCCCTCCCGGACGCCGATGCCGTCCAAAACGAACCGGATAAATTTGAGAAGTATTTTTCTCCAAATCCAGGTTCTGGGGACTGAGTTTTCTTCTATCTCGCTGAGATCACTCGGAAAGCTCGTCGTCAGAGATATTGAGCTGGGCCCGTTTTCGTCCTGTTTTGGCGCGTGCCTTAAGAGCGGCCAGATTGTTTCAGGATGTCGCCCTTCAATTCTCGGCGCCTTTGTGCTAGGGTGTTCTGGATGGCAAAAAGTCTGCACAAATCCGAAACGGCTGCGAACAAAAGCAGGCCGCCCATGAATTGTGGGCAGCCGAAAGAACATTATGGGGCGTTACGCAGTCTAATCAGGATCGGACGGAGTTTGCAAAGCTAGGCCACGACTGATCACGCGGGGAACCGGCCGTCTAGGTGACGGGGTTGGGTTCGTCGCGTGCGTGTCGTCGGCTGACGGTTTGGCCAGAGACAGAAACTCCCGCCGCGAATGGCGGCCTGAAGGCAGAGCCGATTCTACGGCGAGCCCAGTATGCGAGAGTGAGAAAACAAATATGGCGCAGAAGAAAAAAGCTCCGGTCAGCCCCAAGTCCGCAGCAAAACCGGCTGTTCGGAGGGCTGCTCCCTTGAAGGTGACCGCCAGTGCGCAGAAAACCGTGAAACAACCCGTGAAGGCTGAAGCATCGAAGGCGCCGGTCGCGAAAGCGAAGACGGCTGCTCCTGCCGCAGCCGCCAAGGCGACGGCTGTAAAGAAGCCCGTTGCGGTCAAGCCCGCAACAAAGACCACGGAAGCCATTCTGGCGAAAAAGCCAGCACTTGCAGCTGTTGCCGCGAAAGCAGGCATTCAGCAGCGGGCTATGCCTGCTGGCGCACACAAGCCAGCCGGGCAGAAAGTGTCGTCGCCCCTCGCTGGACCCCAGCCTGCTCAGCCGGTGACGCCGAAGGCGATCGCTGAAAAGGCTGCAGCCGCGAAGCAGTTGCTTGCTGTTCAGAAGAAGCCGGTGAGCCAGCGGCACGGCTTCAAAGCGAACGAGTTCGTTGTTTACCCCGCTCACGGCGTCGGCCGCATTGTTGGCATCGAGGAGCAGGAAATCGCGGGCATGTCGCTCGAGCTCTTTGTCATCACGTTCGACAAGGAAAAGCTCACGCTGCGCGTCCCGACCGGCAAGCTCGCCAGCGTCGGCATGCGTAAGCTCGCGGACGAAGCACTCGTCAAAAAGGCGATGGAGACGCTGAAGGGCCGCGCCCGCGTCAAGCGGACGATGTGGAGCCGCCGCGCACAGGAGTACGTCGCGAAGATCAACTCCGGAGATCTGATCTCGATCGCCGAAGTGGTACGTGACCTCTATCGTTCGGAAGCACAGCCTGAGCAGTCTTACTCTGAGCGCCAGCTCTACGAAGATGCTCTGGATCGCATGGCCCGCGAACTCGCCGCTGTCGAAAAGCTCGACGAACGCGGTGCGGTTCAGCGCATCACGGACATCCTGTCCAAGAGCGCAAAGGGACGTCGTCTGGCTGAGAACGAAGCGACTGCGACTTCCGTTGGTGAAGCGGCCGCCTAACGTCTCGCGCGTCGAGAGACTATAAGTTTACAGCGCCCGGCTCCGCAGACTCTAGCGGAGCCGGGCGTAATTCGTTCTGCCGGTCCGTTGCGTCGTCTGGCTCAGGTTCGAACGTCTCTTCCGAGATGACGTTCGCAGGCTTCGCCGCTCCAGGCACCGGCGCATGCGCCACGCCGGGCGTATCGTCTTCGTCGAGCATTTCGATCTGAGATGGATCGGAGACATCGATCTGCGGACCGTTGCGGCGCTCAATCCAACCACGAATGATGACTGTTCTTCCCTCCTGCGCCTGAAGTTTCGAGGCAAGGTCGGGATGGGCCGCAAGCACTCGCTTGCCAATGCGCACGGTAAAGTCAGTGCGACGGTCGGCGCCAAAATTCAGGTACGTCGCGCTCTTCGTCACGCCAACCGTTTGAACGTCACCGCGAACCAGCACATAGCGTTCGCGCTGCGCCATTAACGGCCCGGGATGCTCGGCACTCATTGTGCGGTAGACGCCGTTGCCCCAGAGGCCGCGGCGCTTCTCGCGCGCTTCAGCTTCGTGCGCCATGAGTTCGCGCGCGCAGGCAAAGCTCTCCGGCAGGCCATAGGCACGAGCATGCCCCGCAGCGAGCATGTTGCCTTGAACCCAATCGCGCAGCCCACGATCCTCAACGAAAACCTGCGCCAGATAGCGGCCATAGCGATCGGTAGAACGTCCGCCGAATGCCAGCCGCACTTTCTTTCCGAGCACGAGATCTGAAAGGAACGCAACAGCCGCCGTCTCGGGTGGCCAGGCATCGCGTTCGGCGCCCGCATCGCGTGCGCGTGGAGCCAGCGCGCCGATCAAGCGGACTGCCTTCCCGGTGTCGAGCACCAGTGTCTCCGCGTCGAGAACGCGGCTCACCGTGGCGACCGGGCCGGGCTCAAGCGTGCATGTGGGAAGTGGCTCGGCGCTGGCAGCAGAGGGTATCGGAGCCGAACCAAAGCTCAGCAATCCGGCAGCAACGCACAACGCTCGCCCCCACGCGCCCATAAGCGATAATGAGCATAACCTACGGACATCGCCAAGCGGCTTGCGCGTTGCTCAAGTTCGGCAACACGAAAACCAGACGGTGTTTGGAAGAGAAAACTGAGAGGACGACCGCGAACGGCCCTCGCGAGGCCCGCTAGAATTTCTCAATTCCACTCGCGCGTTCGCGGTCAGAATGAGTATAACTCGCGATCTCGAATTTTCTCAATTACAAGTAGAGGAGCTGAAAATGCGCACCGCTCGTAAGGTGTTAGCGCAAGGCTGTCGCGCGGCGTGGCAGATCTTGACCTCGCCATCGGCGGACCGCATAGCATCGGAGGCGTCGCATTCCGTGATTTGAGTGCGCCGAACATACGGCCGCAAGGCTTGGGCTGGCCCCGTAGCTCAGCTGGATAGAGCAACGGTTTCCTAAACCGTAGGTCGCAGGTTCAAATCCTGCCGGGGTCGCCAATTAGTCCGTCCTTGCCTTAAAATTTTATTATCTGTACCAATGACATAGAGGTTCGCAGTTTGTCCTGCCGGGGTCGCCACTTGGCGAACAATCCCGGTACCGAAGCCGGCGTTGGCCTGCGTATGTTTTTAGATGGTTGCGCCGATGGCATCCAAGATTGAGGTCTCGATCGTCGATCAAAACCCGGTCGTGCGTACCGGGTTGGAAACGCTGTTGGTGCGCGACGGCCGCTTCAGCGTCTCCGGCATCTACGCGTCCGGAGAAGATCTTCTCGCCGCCCTTCAAACCAAGCCCGTCGAAATCGTCATCGTCGGCTGGTCTCTGCCGGATATGACGGGTGGGGATGTCCTCACGCGCGTCCGTAAAGAGAAATGGCGCACCCGCATCATCATCTACACGGGCGAGCGATCGAGCGAAGTTCTCCGTACGGCGATCAAAAGCGGCGCATGGGGCTTCGTTGCGAAGACGGAAGAGCCGCAAGTTCTGCTTGAAGCCGTCGTGTCCGTAGCGCGCGGCCGCTTGTCGCTACCTTACGTCGACATCGATCTTTTGAACCACGATCCGCTCGAAAGCCTGACCGCGCGCGAGCGGGAATTGCTTGCTGCACTTGCGAACGGCTGGACCAACCTGCAAATCGCAGCGCGCACCGGCATCTCCCGCAATACGGTGAAATACCATCTAAAAAATCTCTACGATAAACTCGGTGTTTCAAACCGCGCGATGGCCGTTGCGCTTCATGTTTCCATTAACCGTAACGAACATCGCTGAGAACAGCACCGCATATTTGCAAGCGTTGTAGATTCCTTGGACCTTTGGGTGGGTAGCCGAAACTCGCCCAACCGGGTGTTGATCGTTTTTCGTTCGCACCTTCATGGTCAGGCTGCTAGTTAAAGACCAACGCCCGCGAATGCGACGGGCGGAAGGATCAGCAAAGCATGCCGAACGTTCTACCCCTGTATCCTTACAGGGGTCGTTCGGCTTGGCTCAACGCAGCGCGGAGAAACGCTCATGACCGTCACGCCTCACCTCTTTATTCCCGGCCCGACCAACATTCCCGACGCAGTCCGCATGGCCATGAACATTCCGATGGAAGACATGCGCTCGCCGGAATTTCCGAAATTCACGCTGCCGCTGTTTGAAGACCTGAAGAAGGCCTTCAAAATGAAGGACGGCCGCGTATTCATCTTCCCGTCGTCGGGAACGGGCGCTTGGGAATCGGCTGTCGAGAACACGCTCGCCACGGGCGACAAGGTTCTGATGAGCCGCTTCGGTCAGTTCTCGCTCCTCTGGGTCGATATGTGTGAGCGTCTTGGCCTCAAGGTTGAGGTTTGCGACGAAGAGTGGGGCACGGGCGTTCCGGTCGAAAAGTACGCCGACATCCTCGCCAAGGATAAGAACCACGAAATCAAAGCTGTCTTCGTTACGCATAACGAAACGGCAACCGGCGTTTCCAGCGACGTTGCTGGCGTCCGTAAGGCACTCGACGCTGCGAAGCACCCGGCCCTCTTGATGGTCGACGGCGTTTCCTCGGTCGGTTCGCTCGACATGCGTATGGGCGAATGGGGCGTGGACTGCTGCGTTTCCGGTTCGCAGAAGGGCTTCATGCTCCCGACGGGCCTCGGCATCCTCGCAGTCAGCCAGAAGGCACTCGACATCAACAAGTCGAAGAACGGCCGCATGAACCGTTGCTTCTTCTCGTTCGAAGACATGATCAAGACGAACGATCAGGGCTTCTTCCCCTACACGCCTGCAACCCAGTTGCTCCGTGGTCTCCGTACGTCGCTTGATCTTCTGTTCGCTGAAGGTCTCGACAACGTCTTCGCACGCCACACGCGTCTCGCTTCGGGCGTTCGCGCTGCCGTCGACGCATGGGGCCTGAAGCTCTGCGCGAAGGAACCGAAGTGGTACTCGGACACGGTTTCCGCCATTCTGGTTCCGGAAGGCATTGACAGCAACGCCATCACCAAGACGGCGTACTATCGCTACAACACGTCGTTCGGTCTCGGCCTCAACAAGGTCGCCGGCAAAGTCTTCCGCATCGGCCATCTCGGCATGCTCGATGAAGTCATGATCGGCGGCGCCCTGTTCGCAGCCGAAATGGCGCTCAAGGATAACGGCGTCAACCTCAAGCTCGGCTCCGGCACCGGCGCGGCTGCGGAATATTTCAGCAAGACCGCAACCAAGTCCGCAACGGCCCTGACGCCGAAGCAGGCAAAAGCTGCCTAACGAATAAATGCCCGGCCGCAAATGGCCGGGCATTTTCTGCGATTGCGCGCGGCGAACGCGACCGTCTCGCCGCGCCATCCCAACTTCAAAAAAACATCCGCTAACAATCCTAGGAAGGCGATCCCCCAATGAGCTACACGCTTTACCCGACCCGCAAGCAGCGCCTGCAGCGCTCGTATCTCGCAGTGCCGGGCTCCAACCCGAGCATGATCGATCGCGCACTCAAGAGCGCAGCCGACTATGTGTTTCTCGATTGCGAAGACGCCGTCGCGCCGCCCGAGAAAGAACAGGCTCGCAAGAACATCATTCAGGCGCTGAACGATCTCGACTGGAAGGGCGCGGGCAAGAGCGTCTCGGTTCGCATCAACGGCCTCGACACGCACTACATGTACCGCGACGTCGTCGACATCGTGGAGCAGGCTGGCTCCAAGCTCGACACGATCCTCATTCCCAAGGTCGGCGTTCCGGCTGACGTCTACACGGTCGAATGCATAGTGAGCCAGATCGAAGTCGCGAAGGGCCTTCCGCACCAGATCGGCACCGAAGCCCTCATCGAAACGCCGCTCGGCATGGCAAACGTCGAAGCCATCGCGTCGGCAAGCAGCCGCCTCGAGTCCATGCACTTCGGCGTCGCTGACTACTCAGCCTTCAACAAGGCACGCACCGTCGTCATCGGCGGCTTGAACCCTGATTACCCGGGTGACCAGTGGCACTTCCCGCTGTCGCGCATGACCGTTGCCTGCCGCGCATTCGGCCTTCGTCCGATCGACGGCCCGTTCGGTGGCATCGACGATCCGGAAGGCTACAAGGCCGCCGCTCGCCGTGGCGCTGCTCTCGGCATGGAAGGCAAGTGGGCCATCCATCCGTCGCAGATCGAACTCGCCAACGAAATCTATTCGCCGACGGCGAAGGAAGTCGAACGCGCTGAACGCATCCTCGTTGCACTGAAGGAAGCTGAAGCTCAAGGTAAGGGCGCAGCGTCGCTTGACGGCAAGATGATCGACGCCGCATCTGAAAAGATGGCGCGCAACCTGCTCTCGACTGCCGAGCAGATCAAGAAGGCCGAGGCCGCTCACGCAGCTCAGAAGAAATAATCGAGTCGAATAGACAACGCATAAATTTCCCTGAGGAGGGTCCAAGAGATGGACGTTCACGAGTATCAGGCCAAAGAGCTTCTCGCGAAGTTCGGCGTGCCGATCGCGCGCGGCGGGCTTGCTTACAGCCCGGAGCAGGCAACCTATCGTGCAAGCGAGCTTGGCGGCACCGTCGTCGTCAAGGCGCAGATTCACTCTGGCGCGCGCGGCAAAGCCGGCGGCGTCAAAGTCTGCAAGAACGAGAAAGAGATCGAAGACGCGGCTGAGTTCATGCTCGGCCGCAAGCTGGTCACGCATCAGACCGGCCCGGCAGGCAAACTCGTCTCGCGTCTTTACATCGAAGAAGCGACCAACATCGATCGCGAGATTTATCTCGGCTTCGTGATGGATCGCGCCTCCGAGCGTATCGTCGTCGTTGCATCCGCTGCAGGCGGCATGGACATCGAGGAAATCTCTGCGAGCCAGCCCGACACGATCATCCGCGTGAGCGTTGATCCGGCCGTCGGCATGCAGCAGTTCCAGGCGCGTGAACTCGCGTTTGGTCTCGGCGTCGATCCGGAGATCGTCAACAAGCTCGTTCCGGCGATCATGGGATGCTACCGCGCATTCCGCGATCTCGACGCGACCATGGTTGAGGTCAACCCGCTCGTCATCACCAAGGAAAAGCAAGTTCTCGCGCTCGACGCCAAGATGTCGTTCGATGACAACGCGCTGTTCCGCCGTCCGCACATCGCAGAGCTGCGTGACAAGAGCCAGGAAGACCCGCGCGAAACCTACGCGTCGGATCGTGGCCTCTCCTACGTCGGTCTCGATGGCGACATCGGCTGCATCGTCAACGGCGCAGGTCTCGCCATGGCGACGCTCGACATGATCAAGCTCGCAGGCGGTGAGCCGGCGAACTTTCTCGACATTGGCGGCGGAGCGTCTCCGGAACGCGTCACCAAGTCGTTCAAGGCTGTTCTTCGCGACAAGAACGTCAAGGCGATCCTCGTGAACGTCTTCGCCGGTATCAACCGTTGCGACTGGGTTGCCAAGGGCGTTGTCGATGCCGTGAAGGAACTCGAGATCAAGATGCCGATCGTCGTTCGCCTCGCAGGTACGAACGTCGAAGAAGGCCGCAAGATCATCGACAACAGCGGCTTGACCGTCATCAGTGCAGATACTCTCGCTGACGCGGCCAAGCAGGCCGTCGACGCTGCGAAAAAAGCGTAAGCCCGGAGAAACGCACAATGGCTATCTTCATCAATGAAAAGACGCCGATCCTGATCCAGGGCTTCACCGGACGTATCGGCACCTTTCACGCTCAAGAAATGATCGACTACGGCTCCAATGTTGTCGGCGGTGTTACGCCCGGCAAAGGCGGTACCTCGCACCTCGGCCGTCCGGTGTTCAACACCGTGAAGGGCGCGGCCGATGAAACCGGCGCCGAAGCCTCGATCGTATTCGTTCCGCCGCCGTTCGCTGCGGACGCGATCATGGAAGCAGCAGACGCTGGCATCAAATACTGCGTCTGCATCACGGACGGCATTCCTGCTCAGGATATGATCCGCGTGAAGCGCTACATGCGCCGCTACAAGAAAGAGAGCCGCATGGTTCTCACCGGCCCGAACTGCGCCGGCACAATCTCGCCCGGTAAGGCGATGCTCGGCATTATGCCGGGACACATCTTCCTTCCGGGTCGCGTGGGCATCGTCGGACGCTCGGGCACGCTGGGCTATGAAGCCGCAGCGCAGCTCAAGGCGCTGGGCATCGGCGTTTCGACCTCGGTCGGTATCGGCGGTGATCCGATCAACGGTTCGTCGCATCGTGACATTCTCGAAGCGTTCGAGAGTGATCCCGAGACCGATGCCGTGCTCATGATCGGTGAAATCGGCGGACCGCAGGAAGCGGAAGCCGGTCTCTTCGCGAAAGAGCACATGAAGAAGCCGGTCATCGCCTACATCGCAGGCCTTTCGGCACCGAAGGGTCGCCGTATGGGTCACGCGGGCGCTATCGTTTCGGCATTCGGTGAATCGGCGGCTGAGAAGGTCGAGATCCTGAAAGGCTGCAACGTGACGATCGCCGCGACGCCGTCGGAGATGGGTTCGACGGTCGCGCAGGTTCTCAACCAGCGTAAGAAAGTCGCGTAAGCGAAAAATAAGCCGGAGCGTTCGCGCTCCGGCTTCAACTCGAGTTATAATTTACGCTTTAACGCAGTCCTTCCAGGACGCGGAGGCAGAAGCATGCAGGAAACGACGCCGAAAGATCACGGACCCGTTCTCGACGAGGCCGAACTGATCGAGGACCTAAAGCGGCTGCGGACGCAGATCCCAGACAATCCGTCGCTCAACCCAATTCTCAACGTCGCTTTCGATCTGTCGCGCCGCCTTGAGTCGAGCGAAGTTTCGTTTGAAGGGATCCAGGATCTCGCCGGGCGGCTGATGGACCGGGCGTGCGTTCGCCGTGCACGGCGTCTGCGCGAGAAAGTCGGCTACGTCGACCAAGCGACAACGCTGAAAGATTTCACGGCTTACGTCGAAAAGACCGCCAACGAAGCCTCTGGCTCCATCGAGGCGTTTGCTGCGCGCTGGTCGCGCGCACGCACCGGCATCGTTATGACGGCGCATCCCACGTTCGGCCTTTCGGACGCTCTCTACCGCCGCATGGTCGAGATCGCAGTTTCCGATCCGTCGACCAAGGACATCACAATCGGCATTCCGCATCGTCCAGAAGAAACGCTGACGCTGCAACACGAGCACAAGTGCGTTCAGGATGCGATCCGCAACCTGCGCAATGCTTACGAGGAATTGCTGCACGCATTCTTCAGCGTCGCATCGCAAAAATTCGGCGAAGCGGCATTCAAGCTGCGGCCCAAGCTGGCGACGATGGCATCGTGGGTCGGTTATGACCTCGATGGCCGCAACGATATTTCATGGACGTTCTCGTTCCATGTCCGGCTTCTTGAAAAGCGCGCGGCGCTCGCCGACGTGCGTGAGCGCTTCGTCGTCTTGAAGCACAAGCTCGAAGACGCGGATGACGCGCAGCGCGTCGCGCGCCAGATCGTCGGCAAGCTTGATCTCGCAATCGCGGCTGTCGATGAACAGCTCAAAGCTCTCGAAACGTTCGAGGGAGACCACGACTACCTCGCGAAGGCAGCCAACATCATCACAAAGTCCGACGGCTATAATCTGCTGTCGGTCGAGCCGTTGCAGCACCTGTTCGAACAGCTGATCGACACCGTATCGGCACCGCAGGTGAAGCGCGCGATCGCCGCGCTCTCTGGCCTTGTCGAAGCCACCGGCCTCGGCACGTCGCACATTCACCTGCGGATCAACGCGCTGCAGTTGAACAACGCGTTCCGTGCGTATGTTCACGAGCCGTGGACGCGCGACCTGACGGAGCGGCAGTCGCTTGCCCGCATCGTCGACATGATCAAGAACTGCCCGCAAGAGACGGTCAACTTCGCGACACTCGATCTCGAAACCGCGACCGCTATTCGCCAGTTCGCACTGACGGCGCAGATCCAGAAGCATGTCGACAAAGAAACGCCGATCCGCTTCCTGATCGCCGAAGCTGAATCGCCAGCAACGATCCTGATCGCGGTGTTCTTCGCGAAGCTCTTCGGCGTCGACCACATCACCGACATCTCGCCTCTCTTCGAAACGCCGTCGGGTCTCGAAAACGGCGCGCGCATCATGGAGCGCCTGCTCGAGGAAGAGACGTATCGCGAATACGTTCAGAACCGTAAGCGCCTGAGCATTCAAACCGGCTTTTCTGACGCTGGCCGCTTCATCGGCCAGATCCCGGCAACGCTCGCGATCGAACGCTATTACCACGGCCTCGCTGCGCTCGTTGCCAAGTCGAAGCTCGCCAGCGGTGTCGAGACGCTCATCTTCTCGACGCATGGCGAATCGATGGGTCGCGGCGCGCACCCCGGCGATCTGCATGACCGCCTGCATTATTTGATGACGGATGAATCGCGCCGCCGGTTTGCCGACGCCAAGATCCCCGTGAAGCATGAAACGAGCTTCCAGGGCGGCGATGGCTACATGTATTTCGGCAACCGCGCGCTCACCACGCGTGCGCTGGCGTCCGTGGTGATCGACGGTGAAATTCCGCCGCCGCCGAACGATCCGTTCTATGCCGAGCAGAACTTCAGCCTCGACTTCTTCCTGCGGCTGCGCGCGTTCCAGCAACGCTTGTTTGCGCACGACGGCTATCGCGCTGTGCTCGGCGCATTCGGCCCGAACCTCCTCTTCAAGACGGGATCGCGGCCGGTGAAGCGTCAAGGCGAGCACTCGTCCGATCGCGGCAACCCGGCACGCATGCGCGCGATTCCGAACAACGCGATCCTTCAGCAGTTTGGCTACACCGTAAACGTGGTGGCGGGACTGGGCGTCGCGGTTGGCAGCGAGTTCGACCACTTCAATCACCTCGCCAGGTCCTCGCCGCGACTGCAGTCGCTGCTCGCGATGATCGGCCACGCGAAGACCATTTCGAGCCTCAACGCGATGGCGGCGAACTCGAAGGTCTTCGACGCCGGACTATGGGCGGCGCGCGCATCTTGGGGACGCGAGCAATCGCTGAACACGCCGTTCCGCACCCTGGCAACGCACCTGTTGCCGGACGAGCGGCAGGAAGACATCGCGGAACTCGTGCATCTTCTGCGGCTCGACGCCATCGATTTGCACGCCATTCTCAGCGATCAGAATATCGACGATGGCGTAACGCCGGACGAGAACCGGCTGGAGCTCGATCTTCTGCAGGCGATCCGTCTTGCGCTGATCATGCGCATCTTCATCCTCGCAGCCCAACTTCCGCGCTTCACACCGCAGGACGGCCTCTCGCATACGCAAGTGCTCGATATGGCGCTCGCGCTCGAGGTTCCCGAAGTGCTTGCGGTGTTGCGCAAGGCCTTCCCGCATTCGGGCAAGACGCTTGGAGAAGATGTCGAAGGCGGGTTCGATGAAACGGCGAGCTATCGTCCGCGGGGCATCAACGACTATGGCCGCCTCGAAACCGAAATTCTGACGCCGATGGAAACCACGTACGAGTTCGTACGCGAGATCGGCACCGGCATCTCGCACCACTTCGGCGCGTTCGGTTGATCACGCGCTGCGCGGAACCGGATTCGGTTCCCGCAACGCATTCGCTTTTCAGATTTAGATTTGGGACACGTGAGAACTCACGCGTCTGTCGGCGCGCGCACTTCGCAGGTCATGAAGATGACTGAGCGCAAGGCGCTCGCGAAAGCACGATATGCGCGAGCATACATCGACACCCACTGCTGTAATTTTGAGAAAACGCGGGCGTCGGTGAGTATGCCCGAAGCCCTGATCGTTGGAATTATTCCGCTGGCGTCACGCTCGCGTGGGGAGCTCATCAAACCCGATAAGCCTGCGGGAGTCTTCATCCCAAAGTTTCAGTCGCGCACATTTGATGCTGTCCATCAGCGTCATTCGGTTGATCGCCTTGAGTTCCGGGCTGGCGTTTAGGCACGCATGCAGCCGGTAATTCGGGATCATGCTGTTGAGATGATGGATGTGGTGCAAGCCGATGTTGCCGGTGAACCAGTTCAGGATGTTGGGCAGCTTGTAATAGGAAGAACCGAGCAACGCCGCGACTTGGAAATCCCAGCCATCGGCCTGATCCCACGTAGTCTCTTCGAACTGATGCTGAATAAAGAACAGCCAGCCGCCAGCCGCTGACGCAATGTGCAGAACCGGCAGACCAACCCAAAGCACGTTGCTCAATCCGAAAAAGTAGACGAGCGGCGCGTAAAAGACGGCCAGTCCGATATTCAACCCAAGGACGCTGCGCCATGTTTCACGCGCCGAAAGAGCGTGCATCCACGGGGTGCGCTGCAGGATGACGAAATAAACCGGAACGCCAAAGCCAAATAGAAAGAGCGGGTTGCGGTAAAGTTTGTAGCGCAGCTTCTCGAGCTTCGAGAACTGCATGTATTCGCGAACCGTGGCCGTATCGATGTCGCCTGCACC
Source organism: Hyphomicrobium methylovorum (assembly GCF_013626205.1). NCBI lineage: Bacteria > Pseudomonadati > Pseudomonadota > Alphaproteobacteria > Hyphomicrobiales > Hyphomicrobiaceae > Hyphomicrobium > Hyphomicrobium methylovorum. The sequence continues at coordinate 1,433,531 of NZ_QHJE01000001.1, read as the reverse complement.
GCGACGATCGAGGTTGCCTGAACTCGCATGATGATGCGCATGCTCGCGACGCCAAACGCCATACGGCGCCATCGTCAGCACGCTCATGCAGCGGCCGACGAAATCGTTGAGCTTTCGCGAATTGAAGAAAGATCCGTGTCCGCAGTCGTGCTGAATGATGAATGCGCGGACGAGCAGTCCCGCAGCGGGCAGCGCCAGCAGCAATGTCGCCCAGTATGCGTGCTCGACGGTCGCAAACATGCCGCCAACCACCAGCACGAGTGGAACGAGCGTCGACAGGAGTTGCTGCACTGCAAGACGGGGAATAGCGCCGCGATATTTCTGGCAGTGCGCTGCCAGACGGCGCACACGCTGCTTCTGCGTTTCCGGCATCGCTTCAGGCGCAATGCCCGTCGCCAACAGCGCTTCGCGCGCGCGTAAATCTACGCGACCGTCCGCTTGCAGCGGCTGTTTGAGACTGAGGTTCAAGGCGTCACTCCCCTAGAGCATATTATCGATGCCGAACTGGTGTCGGCTAGCATATTTGCCCAGTTGTCCGATATGGCATCGATATCAGAATATACGTACGCAGCATGGGTTTCTGTAGAAAACCGGCACGTGCGACAGGAACACGTGCACCTCTTGTCGGCATGAAAAAGGAGCCGGCACTGCCGGCCCCTTCAATGGTCCTGTTTATGTCGATTGTATGGATGGCCTCACTCGTGCTGCCCCCAAATTTCGACGATTGCCGCCCCTTTGCCTCGAGCCGAGGAATCGAAGAAGCGTGAGCGGTACCGAGCTTCGATATGATCGATCGCCTGCCGCCTGCGGCCTTTCAGATCGATCGGACCATAGCTGCCGCCTGCATCGACCTTCGTCCGCACGGGAACCGTCTCATCGGTGCCATCGGCATAGATGATCTTGACTTCGTTCAAGGTGATTGCGCGGTCGCGAACCGTGACGCGGAGACGCCTGAATCCACCCTGGTTGCTCGCGACAGGAATGATGTCCTTGTCGAAGCCCACAAAGCCTGCGGTCTGGGCGCCGAGCAGCAGCCAGCCCTGGTTATACTTGCGACCTTCGCCGCTCGAACCCAACCAGTTCGGCGCATAACGGCCGAAGACTTCGATCCGGGCCTGCCCGTTGAAATTCGGACGCGACCGGTAGACGAGCTGGATTTCCTTGATGAAGCGATCCCCACGGAGATCGATCCAGTTCGTGCGCGAGTTCTTCGGAATGTCGGCATTGACGGCGAGCGTATCGCTTTCGCCGTTGTTATAGACGACCTTCATTTCGGTGATGTGGATGTCGTTATCGAGAACGCGCAAGCGGATCTTCGCAAACTTGCCCACTTCGTTGCCGACGCGGATCACGTCGCGGTCCGTCAGGAAGCCGACATTCTGCGCACCGAACAGAACATCGCCGCCAGCGGTCGCCTGTCCCGGCGTCGCCTTCGTGGCAACCGGAACCGTCGGCCTTACAGTAAGATCGCTGGATTCCGTTCTCTCAGGGCGCCGACGCGACGGCCGATCCGGCTCTGACGACGCAACGTCGCGATCCGAGCGGTCCATACGCCGGCCTTCGCGATCCTGAATACCGATGATCTGCAAGCGGCCACGGCCATAGCCTGGTTCCTGCGTGATGTTGATCTGATCGATGAACCGGCTTTCGTAGGTCGGATTGATCGGTCGGCTGCGCTCGCCGCGATACATATCGATCTGCCGGTCTTCGTCGTGCACGGAACCATCGCTATAGACGATCTGTACGCGCTGAAGATCGAAGAGCTTGCCCATCGCGTTTCTGACGCGGATGCCTTTGTAGGCGCCCTTCGCCTGCCGAACGTCGATCGTGTAGCGCTCGAGTCCGAGATCCACGTCCGTTTCAGCAATGACGATCAACTGGTCGCCATAGGTCTGATGATGGTGGTGATGGTGCCGATGCCATTTGCGGTGCCGCGCCTCAGCGCTGGACATCAAGCTCATGGCCATTACGGCACAGAGGCCCAGTACCAGTCCTCGAAACATAACATACCCCTCTGGTTACTAACGCCCGTGCCCCAAGACGGCCGCATTTTAGCGGGCATGCGCACAAAAGGGAGCGGGGAGAAGCTGATTCCACAGGACGCGGAGCGTTCGGATAAAATCATGGTGTGAATCTGCAACACAAACGCAGGCCACCGGCCCGGAAATCCGGGCATCGCAAGAGCCGCGGACGACAATCCGGAAAAATTGTTCAGCAGGCTTCGCTTAGCGCCACGGGCTCAATTGGCGCAGAGCCCTGCCCGATCCCGGATCGGAAACGATGCCTAAACGATGTTGCAGGTAGTATGCAGCTTACGAAGGGGGTCGGCGCGCCACCCGGCGCGGTCGTTCCGAGGATTGCGATAGCCCATGCGTTACAATTCGACCGGGAGCATGCTTTTCAATGCCTCCGGGGTTGCCGTGCTTCTGATGGTTGTCGGGTATATCGGCTCTGGCTTCTTCAGCCACGAGCACGTTGAGCCGTGCAGCGGACGCTACCCCGCAGGCAAGCAATTCGCCCTGGACAATGAACGCGGTCAAATCCTGACCCCGATGGAGATTCAGGCGCGCGTCGGATCGCGGGAATGGGGATTGCTGGAAAATGCGGTCGTCGTTGGCGTCGACGGCAAGGGGCAGGATGCCAGCTTGAAGATCGTGCTTGAGCCGGTTGACGATGAGAACAATCCAGGACGCAACGGCGCAGGCTTCCTTTGGCAAACGCCGGAACTCACCGAGGCAAAATCGGTCTGTCTGTCCTATCGCGCGCGGCTCTCGCAGGATTTCGATTTCGAGCACGCGGGCCGGTTACCCGGCATTTACACGGCATTGACCCCGTCGGATCTGGACGGCGCATTACCGGGTGACAGCTTCATTGTCCGTCCCACCTGGCTTGGTCTCGGCGCCGTCGGCGTCGAGGTCCGCACGAGCGAAGGCGCAAGCTGGTCCGAATCCAAAAACACTTGGCCGCGCGACCGCTGGGTGAGGATTGAGGAGGAAGTCATCCTCAACTCAGCCGGGAAAAATAATGGGCTCGTCCGCCTGTGGGCCGACGGTCAGATGCTGGCGCAACGCGGCGATCTCGTTCTTTGGAACGAAGAGCGGCGGGGCTTTAGCGGCGTCGTTTCCGATGTCGGATACGCAAAAGCCAGCGGCTCTTCGGAGGTTCAGATCACTCCGTTCGTCGTGCAATGGCACAAATAAGAGATATCTCAGCGCCTTATGGCGGTGTGGCTTGTATGTCGATCAAACAGTAAAACCGTCACAGATTGACAAAAAACGTCGAATCAGAATCGGCGCGATCTTGTTCTGCCGCAATCTATCGATATATTGCGTGATGGAGCGTTTGCGCTGTCCCCATTCCCCCAATGAGGCGCCAACATCCTCCAGTCGGCCCATGGTCTCCCCCGATCGTGGGCTTTTTTTTTGCCCGCATTCCCGGAGAAGGCGCAGGTCTAGGAACGGCTTGAGGACGTGAAGCCAGCCGCCTTGGCCTCGTCTTCGCTGCAGAACCAGCGTTCGCCCCGATCCGTCCGAACCCTCGCGCGGTTGTATTCAGGTGCCCAGGGGAGCGCGTAAATCTTCGTCGAAGACCGCACAAAGCCTTTGATCGGACAGCCATCCGGCGCTGCCTGCTTGGCGTCTTCCCACGCCTGATCGCGCCACTCCTGCGGACGCTGCACGTTGCCTTGCCAAATTCCCGCCTTGGCGACGCGCGCTTCTTTCTCTTCGGCGCTCAACGAATTGAAGAACGATCCCACTGCAAACACATACCCGTGACGCACGGCCTCGGTCGCGACATCGGTATCGCCGCCGATGGTGCATCGTGCCAGAACGCGGCCATCAGCATCCTGACCGGACGGCGTGCAGGTCACGGCCTTGCGTCGCACGAGCCGAGAAAGGCCCATCCGCGCGGCTCTGGCGCAGTCCCATTTCTTGCCGTTCGCGCGGTAGCAGGGCTGCCCCGTCTCAGGCGCTTCAATTCCTTCGAGGCGCACCAGCGCACCGTCGACCCGCAGCACCTCGCCGTTGACGGCGAAGCTCGAGCCGGAAATCTCCGTCGCGACCGTCACGGAACCGGTGCTTACACCGCTGGACATATCCGCGAGGTTCAGTCCATCGGCGCTGCGCAGGATTGGTCCGCCGAAATAAATCAGGCCGAGCGCGGCCAACCCCAGAACCACATACTGCGGATTGAAGGGGATACGGCGCGCAAAGTCGGGCATCGAAGGCATCGCGGGCATGCGCGCTGACCACTGCGGCGTCTTCAGTCCCACGCCCTTCAATTTTGACGCCGCCGCTTCGCCCTTGGCACGCAGGAAGCGCGTCAACGGCGCGAACACAGCGCCGAATGCGTCCGCGATCACCGAGCCGATGAATTTGAACCAGCGCCCTGAAACGTAGAAAATTGCGACTGCGAGATCGAGCAGCACGTTGCCGAGGAAGGCAAAAAACCGGGAAATGTGTGATCCAGCAAACGAAACGCCGGCGCGCCCCGCTTCCGCTCCAGCATCGGCCGCATGTTTGACCTTGTCGACGGCCGCCGCGCGCGCATCCTCGATCCGGCGTTGACGGTCGGCACGGCGCACAAGCACCGTGGTCCGCACGTATTCACGCCATTCGAAGCCTTCGCTGCGCCTGCGCCAGCCGAACAATGTCATCTCCCCGCGATTCGCCAGCGAACCTTTGGAAGGAATGATGGCGGAGCTTTGTCGTAACACAGGCGCTCCGCCCGCAATGGCGCTAATCCCCAGAAATGCGAGCGCGCGTCAGTGATACCCTTCGCTCTCGCGGACTTTGCCGCGGAACGTCCAGTACACGAAGACCGTGTAGCCGAGAATGATCGGCAGCAGCACCAGCGTTCCAACGAGCAGGAAAAGCTGAGACGAAGGCGCCGCCGCGGCTTCCCAGACGGTCATCGAGTTGGGAACGAGATAGGGCACATTGGAAATCAACAGGCCGACGAAGCCCAGCAGAAAAATCCCAACGGCGGAAACGAAGGCCTCGCCGTCGTTCCCGATATTTTCGATCCCGTTCCAGCAGCGCCACGCGGCGTAGGCCGTGAGCAGCGGAACGGGCGCAAACAGAAGAATGTTCGGCCATTCGAACCAGCGCTCAGCGATGCGCGGAACAGAGAACGGCGTCCAGAGACTGACGACGACCGTCGCAGCGACCAGCAAAAGCAGCGCAACCTTCGCAGTGTTGCGCGCCCAGTCCTGCAGATCGCCGTCGGTTTTATAGATGAGCCAAGTGGTGCCAAGCAGGCCGTAGCCAGCGACAAGGGCTGCGCCGCAGAACAGCGAGAACGGCGTGAGCCAGTCGAACGTCCCGCCAGCGTAGTGATTGCCCTCGACCGCGAGACCCTGCAGCAATCCGCCAAGCACGACGCCCTGAGTAAACGTTGCGACCAGAGCGCCCCACGAAAATGCGAGATCCCAAAACTGGTGCTTCGGTTTGGAGACCCAGCGGAATTCGAACGCCACGCCGCGAAAAACCAACGCCAGCAGCATGATGATGATCGGAATGTAGAGCCCCGACATGATGACGCCGTAGGCCTTCGGGAACGCAGCCATAAGCCCGCCGCCACCCATGACGAGCCACGTCTGATTGCCGTCCCAGAAGGGCGCGATGGTGTTCATCATCACGTCACGACGGTCTTCTCTCGGCTCCGCATGAAAGAGGATGCCGAGGCCCAATCCGAACCCGTCGAGAACGACGTAGAGCGTCACGGCGGTTGCGAGAACGGCAGCCCAGATCAATGGCAGGGCATATGCGAGTGAGTCATCCATTCGCCCTACTCCTTCGATTCAAGAGCGCTGCGCGTTGCTTCTCGCGCCACCGAAAGCGGCCGCGCTCCAGCAGATTCATTGCCATCTGCATGCGGTGAGACAGCCGCGCCCTGAGGCCCCTTCGCGATCAGCTTGTTGATGTACAAGATGCCCATCGAAAAGACGCTCGTGTAAATCAGTACGAACAGAATGAGTGTCGTCAGCACCGCGCCGAATGCCACCGGCGAAACGGCGTCTGCTGTTCGCAGGATGCCATAGACGAGATACGGTTGCCGTCCCGTCTCCGTAACCCACCAGCCCGCAACAATGGCGATGAACCCAAGCGGCCAAGCGTACGCAACGGGTTTCAAGAACCACGTTGATTCGAACAGGCGTTTGCGCCACCAAAGGAACGCGCCAACGACGCCGATGCCGATCATCAAAAGTCCGATGCCGACCATCACCCGGAACGCAAAGAAGACGGGTAGAAGCGGCGGCCGTTCATCAGCCGGAAAATCCTTCAGGCCTTTGAAAAGTCCATCCGGGTCATGCTTGATGATGACGCTTGCGAGACGCGGAATGGAAATCTCGAAATGGTTCTTCTCCGCCTTGGCGTCCGGCCAGGCAAATAGAATGAGATCGGCAGGCTTGCTGCCATCCCAATGGGCTTCCATCGCCGCAACCTTCACCGGCTGATGCTCAGCGGTGTTGAGGCCGTGCGCGTCGCCGATGACGAGCTGCAGCGGTGCGAGGATCGCAACCATGCCAAGGCCCATGCGGATCATCGTCTTGGCTTCTTCGAGAAAGCGGCCGGCAACGATATAGCGCGCGCCAACAGCCAGCACGACAAGCGAGGTCGTCAGGTAAGCGGCCGTGAACATATGCGCGAAGCGATAGGGGAAACTGGGATTGAAGATGACTTTGAACCAGTCGATCGGCACAGCGATGCCGTCCCGCATTTCGAATCCGGCCGGGGTCTGCATCCAGCTGTTCGCGGATAGAATCCAGAATGCCGACATCGACGTTCCAACCGCTACGAGAACGGCCGAAGCAACGTGCAGGTTTGGCGAGACGCGATCCCAGCCAAAAAGCATGATGCCGAGGAATGTCGCTTCGAGAAAGAACGCGGTCAGCACTTCATAGCCCATCAGCGGGCCGACGATGTTACCGGCTACGACCGAGAAATTCGCCCAGTTGGTGCCGATCTGATAGGACAGCACGATCCCCGACACGACGCCCATCGCGAAAGAGACGGCAAAGATTTTCGTCCAGAACCGCGCAAGACGCCGCAGGTGTTCTTGACCATTCATTCGCCAGCGAACGAGCAGCGTGGCGATGAATGCCGCGAGCCCGATCGATAGGCTGGGAAAAATAATGTGAAACGTAATGGTAAAGGCGAACTGTATCCGAGCCAACAGGACAGCATCGACGTCCATTTGCGAACCCCTTTAGGCGGCTCCAATTTTTACCAGGGCATCATGCAGCTACAGTGAATTGACGTCGAGGCTACACAGCACCGCTGTGACATTGCCATCAATTGCTTTGCGCGACCAGCGCGTCGGGCAGCGTCCAGAAGCGGAGAACACCGTCGCGTCCACCCGTTAAGAGAGTGTGTCCGTCATTGGTGAATGCGATGGATTCCGCGCCAACATTGGTACCGGGCAGCTTGATGACTGTGCGCGGACGTTTCAGGCTCCTCAGTCGCACGAGCCCGTCTTCTGAAGCTGACGCCAGCAAATCCTGCGGCGCCGAGAACGCAACCGCCGTCACCGAACCGGGATGCCGGTCAAGCTGACGCTGGGTGCGGTTGTTTGCCGTCGAGAGCATCTTCACCGCGCCGTCGAGAGCGCCGCTCGCGATGCTGCCGCCATCGCCAGAGAATGCCAGCGCCGAAATGAAATCGGCATTGCTGCGATAGACACGCCGCACGTCGCGGGTTTCGAGATTCCAGAGCCGGACAATCCGGTCAGCGCCGCCTGAAGCGAGCCATTGTCCGGAGGGATCGGAGGCCAGCGCTTGTACGGCATTCTCGCTGCCTTCGAGAACGGCAGCAGGCGCGCTCTCCGATGACGTCTCCCAAAGTGTGATCGCCCAATCGTGTCCCGCCGCGGCCACGCGATCCTCCGATCCCGCAAAGACGACGGACCAGATGCGAGCGTCATTGCGCTTGAAGTGAAAGAGCCGCCGCTTGCTGTCGAGGTCGTAAATCGCGACCGCACCGTTCGCATGTCCCGTCGCGACGCGGTTGTTGCGCACGGCAATCGCCGTTGCGGGGCCGTCATCGAGCGCAATCGTGCCCGTTGGCTGCTGCGAGGCGAACGACCAGACCCGAAGCTCCGGCGTCTTCGCACCGGTTATGATGTGCCGCCCGTCGCCGCTGATCGCGAGATGCACGATGGCGGTGTCGTGCGCTTTGATTTCCGCCGCCTGCCGCAGCAGCAAGTCAGACGAGGGCGCAGCGGGAAGCGCACCCGTTGTTATGTTCGACTGCTGCACCAAAAGAAGCTGCGGCAGTCGATCGTGGAAGGCAAAGCCGAATGCGGCGAGACCGGCCGCGATGATCAGCTTCGATTTGAGGCCACGAGTCAGCGGTCGGGATGCAACGTCAGGCTTTGGCCGTGCTCGGGATTTCGAGCGCTTTTCAGCAGCGGGGCGCGGTGGCGGCGGCAAGGGCGCACGCTTCTCGGCAGCTTTCTTTTCGGCCTTCGGCTTGTCCGCCTTTTCGGCGCGCGCCTTTTCCGAAGCTGCTGGCTTTTTGGCAATCGGCGGCGCGGGCGGCGGATTGGCGACCGCAGCGGCAGGCGATTTCAGCGAGTCGACAAAATCGAGCAGGCCACCCTTAGGGCCGGGCGCGTCAGGCGGTGGCGGCACCGCGGTATTGACGATGGCTTCGGCCGCGCGCTGCTCTTCATCCTTGCGACGGCGGACTTCGGTCTTGTCCTTGAAGCGCTGAAAAATTCCGGGTCTCTCGGGCTCCGGTGCCATCAACGCACCGCGCCACGCTGCAACCGACTTCGGCCGGCCATCCACGGCCAGCGTCAGTCCCTGCTGCAGAGCTTCGAGGAACGTGCTGCGATAGCCGCCGAGTGCGGCTTCGCGCACCGGCACCATCTCGTCTTTCAGCATGCGCGAAGGTGAGTCCGGCGGCCGCTTCCCGGTAACGGCATGATAGAGCGTCGCCGCGAAAGCGTAGATGTCCGTCCAGGGTCCTTGCTGACGGCTCGTCTCAGCGTATTGCTCGTAAGGGCTATAGCCGGGCTTCACCAGCGCCGAGACCGTCTTGGTCTTTGAGTGAGCGGCGATATCGCTGCGCGCGGCACCAAAGTCGATCAGCACCGGATCGCCATTGCTGCGAATGATGATGTTGTCCGGCGCGATGTCCCTATGCAGGAAGTCGGCCTTGTGGATCACCTCGAGCGCGTCGAGAAGTGGCGCAACGATCTGATCGAGTTCTTTCTGCCGTGGCGCGCGGCCAAGTTCCTTCAGCCACGTCTTGAGGCTTTTGCCCTCTTCGAAGCGAAGCACCATGTAGGCGGTGTTGTTCGCCCGGAAGATGCGGAACACCTTCACGATGTTGTGGTGATCGAACTTCGCAAGAGTCTGGGCTTCCTCGATGAACCGGTCGAGGCCCCAATTATAATCGCTCGTGCTTCCGGCCGACCGAGGCGTCGCCTCCAGGTCTTTGGTCCGCGAAGCAAAATCGCTTGGAAAATACTCCTTGATGCTGACTTGGCGCGTCAGCTCGGGCTCTTCCGCAAGATACGTGACACCAAATCCGCCAGCACCAAGCACGCGCACGATTTTGTAATCGCCCGCGAGTTCCGTGCCGTCAGGTAAGGCGACAAGTTGACTCATGATCTCATGCGCGGCAATCGCGCTTGTGGTTGTGTTTCTGAATTGGCGTGCCGAAATCTGTCCGAACCGCCAAGTCGATCATCCCTTGTCTCTGCTTCGCACCCATGACGCAAGAATGTGGCGCATCGACGGGCAATGAACACTGGATGAATAATTCCCCGCGCGTGTCGCTTTATGGCCATCTTGCCGCCGCCATAGGGATGCCAAATTCGCGTCAAGCGATTTGGGCGGCGACCATGGGTCAGGAACTTTTGCGTAAAGTGACGACTTTGCTCGCTCTAGCGACGGCCTTTTGCTGTTTGACGACGCTCGCCGGCTGGGCCTACGCGGTAACGCTTTCCGGCAACGCGGCGCAAAACGCTCCTTCCACAGGTTTTTCGGCACAGATGGTATCGGACGCCTATCGCGTGGCGCCCGCGCTTGTGCTCGGTCTGGCTCTTGCGCTCAGTTTGCCGCTCATCGCGTTGATCTCACGGATAATCCAGTTCACGTCTCGCGCGGAAGATGCAACGCGCCGGTTCCGCCCAAGCCCTGACGACACGTTTGCGGCGGAGCTGCCAGCCGACGCCGCGCCTGTATCGATGCGCCTTCCGTTCGTAGAGATAGACACCGGAGGCGCCGGACTTCGCTGCGAAATCGCTGGCGATATGCTGCGCATCGGACGCGAACCGGACAATGATATTCGCATCTCGAACGCGGCCGTCCACCGCTATCACGCCGCAATTCATCGCGAAGATTACAACGACTGGCACATCACTGATTTGTCGGGCATCGAAGGACATGGTTTGATCGTCAACGGACGGCAGTGCTGCGAAGCGCGCCTCAATGACGGCGATCTCATTCAGCTCGGCCCCGGCCGGCTGAGATTTCACGACGGCCACGTCTAGGCCAGAGTGCAATGGTGGCGTCCGGCCACGCTTTTGTTCCTGCGTTAAAACCAATAACCGCGCGGCTGAGGCCGCGCATTGAAATCGACGAGGAGACACAAGCATGACGGTCGAGCGGGGCGACACGACGGAAGGGCACGAGGCAAAGCCTGTGAAAGCGCATAAATTTCTCGGTTCCCTTCGCGATGCCCTCATGGCGGCCGGTCGTGACGACACCCTCGCGCCCGTGGCCGTAGCAGCTGCGCCCGCTGGCTCCGCTCCGGAAAGCGCCAGCGCAGATCTTCCCGCGCCCGCCGATAAACCGCGCAGCCTCAGCGCCGAGGAAGCGGCGCGTCTTGCGCGCACCGAACCGACGGAACCGCCACCGTTGCCGGTCATTGCCGCCGCGAGCGATTCCGATCATCCGCCGACAACCCGCGTGGTCCGCCACGAAAAACCAGCGAAAGCGCCCGTGGAAGAAGAAACCGCGCCGCGCACCGTCCTCGTCCGGGGGCGCCAGCCCATCGTCCGCGGCACGTTCGAGCGTGATCCGGTGGTCGGCTTCCTGATTATTGTCGGTGGGCCGGGCCTTGGCTCCTACCGGCCGATTTTCGAGGGAAACAACACCGTCGGACGCTCCGCCGACAATCGCATCCCCCTCGATTTCGGCGATGACGCGATCTCGAACGAAGCCCAAGCCTATCTGCGCTACGATTCGAGCGATCGGTCTTTCCTCTTTGTGCCAAATCTTGCTAAGACCAACGTCGTCTCGGTCAACGACAAGAGACCGGCGGGCCCTGTGCCGCTGCAGCCCATGGACGTGATCACGCTCGGGCGAACCCAAGTCGCCTTTTTGCCGTTCTGCGGCAGTGAGTTTGACTGGTCCGAGATTTCCGACGCCTAAGGATCGAATGCCGCCGTTCGAGCATGCAATCGCCGCGACGCGCGGAGCCAGAGATTACCAGGAAGACTCTGCCGCTTTCTGGCCAGAGGGCGGTCAAACCGTTTCTTTGGCGAGCGAAGCGGCTGCACATGATCTCGGCGGGTTTGCCGTTCTTGCAGACGGCATGGGCGGTCACGCAGGTGGCGCGCTCGCGAGCCGGACGGCATGCGAAAAGTTTCTAGCCGCGGTCGGCTCGGGAACGGCAGGATCGACAACCGATCGCCTGATCTCCGCGCTTCGCGCGGCCAACGCAGCCATCGCCGCGAAGATCAAGGAAAACCCGTTGCTGTCAGGCATGGGTTCGACGCTGATCGGCACGGCATTCAACCGTTCAGGCATTGAGTGGGTCAGCGTCGGAGACAGTCCGCTGTTCCTCTTCCGGCGTGGCGAAGTTGCAGTCTTGAACGAAGACCATTCGCTTGCCCCGGAACTCGATCGTCTTGTCGCCGAAGGCAAACTCACGGCGAATGAAGCCCGCCGCGATCCGCGCCGCCACATGCTGCGATCCGCCGTCACCGGAGAAGACATCGATTTGCTGGACGTCTCTCGCCGTCCTTTGACGCTCGAAGCCGGTGACTATGTCGTGCTGGCGAGTGACGGCATCGCGACGCTCGATACGGCGGAGATTGCGCGCATCATTCAAGGCTACGCGAACGATGGTGCTGCGGCCGTCGCGAAAGCGCTCATCCGCGCGGTTGAATCGATCCGCGAGCCCTATCAGGATAACGCCACGGTGCTCGTGGTGAGAGCGCTTCCCTAAACCCGCGCTACGCGCTTTGCGCAAAAAAAGAGGGGCAGTGCACGGCACCACCCCCTAGGGAACGTCTGGAAAGCGATGAGCAGAAACTTAACGCCACCAGCAATGGCGGTGGCCATGGCGAACAGCGCACTTGCGGTGCTTGTGATGACGGTGCCACGTCACGTTTGAAACGATGGTCGAGCTTTTCGCAGCGTGTACGCCCGAGACAGCAGTCGCATTCGCTGCGCCGGTGCAGCCGAATGCAAGCACCGCGAATGTTGCGGCGGCGAGTAACGTCTTCATAGTGCATCTCCTTGAGCCAGCCGAAAGCATCTGAGCGCCCGCGGCGATCTACTTCGCGTCGTCGACACATCGATCCGGCGATTGGCATGCCGTTCGGTGACGAATCTAACGACCGCCGCGAACCTATGCTGATGCGCGCGAGAAGCGGTACATACGGATTCGTAAAGTCGATCGGTGACGTGCGTTAACGAAGCAGCAAGATTCAGTGCGGCTCTTGGTTAGTGCTTTTCGCTGATTGTCCGCTTGTCGAATAGAGCGGCAGCGTCCCGACTTGAAATGCGCGGGCATCGTACTCGCGCAGGTCCATGTCGAAGGAAACTTCAGCAGGGCCGCGAACGCCAAAGCGATCGAGAAATCCAAACCCTTCCGATGTGGCTTCGTCGAGTATCAGCCGGAAATGATAAGTGCCCGGCTCACGGATAAGCTGATCCGGCTTTTCTTCAGGTCCCTTCGTATAGAAGAGAATAGTTTCTGTTCGGCTTGCTTTGCCCGCGAGAGGCATAGGCGCGAAGGGCTCGTAACTAAGATTGCGCGTCTTCTCCATCGACCAGCGCCCGAAGTCAGCGGCGTAGAAATTTTTCTTCTCTTTGGTCTTGGTGTTCGTCGCTTCGAGCCGCATCGAAAGCACCGTTCCCGTTCGGCCGCCGTCATTGAGGATCGTCACTGGAACCTGAATGACTTCGAAGTTCGTGTTGTTATAGGGCGATGTGTAGTGAATGACGGGCGGCACGAAAACTTCGAGCGCGGGCGCCTTGAGCGAGCTTTCCCATAAGCTGTAACCCGAGAAGAGAAGCGCCAGCGCCGAGATCAGAATCGTGAATACGCCGTCGCCGCGATGAGCAACTGTTTCGATCGCGACATCCGACGGCTCGTTGCCGATACTCGATCGCGCATGAAGTCTGGCCATGACTGTGGTTCCCCGTGCTGTCCGCCCCGCCGCGGAAGCAAGCAGTCGGCCGCGCGGCGGTCAAGCGATTGCAGCGCGGCAATTGCGGACAGGGGGAGGGTGCATCCCATACGCAGCATTGGAGAGAACACGGAGCTCTGCTAATCCTGCGCGCGCCGCCAAATATGGTCATGAGACTCATATCGGAGGAAGTCGCATGCATCTGCTGATCGTCCTGCTCTTTATGGTGCTCTTCCCCATCGCGTCCGTTTTTATCGAGTCCATATATTTCGCCAATGGTGCCAGCCTCCTGGCATTGATCGGAAAGTGGTTCGTATTCTGGGGCGTGGGCCTGCGCCTCATGTTGGCGGCGGTGAGCCAGATCGCTCAACCCTCGTTCACCGCTCAGACGATCTTCCGCATTCAAGACCCGGCCGCGCTTGTGGTTATTCGCGAACTAGGGTTCGCAAACTTCGCAATCGGGTCGCTCGGCTTGCTGTCGATCGTGCAACCGGGATGGACTTTGCCTGCCGCGATCGCCGGTGCCATTTTCTACGGCTTGGCGGGAGCCAATCACACGTTAAGACCGGAGCGCACGGCTTCGGAGAACGTTGCAATGATTTCCGATCTGTACATATTCGCGGTATTGGCGATTTATAGCGCCGCTGCCATTCTGGGAGCCGCCTAGCGAGGCTGAAGAACACCAAATTGCGCTGGGCCAGCGGCCAGTTATCCGCTGACGGTATATTATAGTCGCAGGCGCTTGGCGCGCGCCTCGCGAAAGTACAATATCCCGCGCTGACCAAAAATTGGATCCCAACTCAAGCTAAAAATATCCGGGAGGAAGTACTCGTGGCCGTCAAGTCCGACATTGAGATTGCGCGCGAAGCGAAAACCAAGCCGATAACGGAGGTCGCTGCCAAAATCGGCGTTCCCGCAGAAGCGCTCGTTCCTTTCGGCTGGACGAAGGCGAAGGTGTCCTTCGACTATATTAACCAGCTCGAAGGCAACAAAGACGGCAAGCTGATCCTGGTGACGGCGATCAGCCCGACGCCCGCGGGCGAAGGCAAGACCACGACCACGGTCGGCCTCGGCGATGGCCTGAACCGCATCGGCAAGAAGGCGATCATGGCTCTGCGTGAGCCCTCGCTCGGACCGTGCTTCGGCATGAAGGGCGGCGCGGCAGGTGGCGGTTACGCCCAGGTCGTACCGATGGAAGATATCAATCTTCACTTCACCGGCGATTTCCACGCGATCACCAGCGCCCACAACCTGCTGAGCGCGTTGATCGACAACCACATCTATTGGGGCAACGCCCTCGGCATCGATTCTCGCCGCGTGACCTGGAAGCGCGTCCTCGACATGAACGACCGCGCGCTGCGCTCGATCGTCAATTCGCTCGGCGGCGTTGCGAACGGTTACCCGCGCGAAAGCGGTTTCGACATCACGGTCGCTTCGGAAGTTATGGCTATCCTTTGCCTGTCGAAGGATCTGAAAGACCTCGAGAACCGTCTCGGCAACATCGTCGTCGCTTACACGCGCGATAAGAAGCCGATCCGCGCACGCGACCTCAAGGCCGACGGCGCAATGACCGTTCTGTTGAAGGACGCGCTGCAGCCGAACCTGGTGCAGACGCTCGAAAACAATCCGGCGTTCATCCACGGCGGTCCGTTCGCAAACATCGCGCACGGTTGCAACTCCGTTCTCGCAACGCGCACCGCGCTCAAGCTCGCCGACTACGTTGTGACGGAAGCGGGCTTCGGCGCTGACCTCGGCGCTGAGAAGTTCTTCGACATCAAGTGCCGGAAGGCGGGCATTGCGCCGTCCGCGGTTGTCATCGTTGCCACGGTCCGCGCACTGAAGATGCACGGTGGCGTCGCCAAGGAAGATCTGAAGAACGAGAACGCAGCGGCTGTTGCAGCCGGATGCGCCAACCTCTCGCGCCACATCGAGAACGTGAACAAGTTCGGCGTTCCGGCCGTTGTCGCGATCAACAAGTTCGTCACCGATACGGATGCTGAAGTCGCCGAAATCCAAAAGGCGGCTGAAAGTCTCGGCACCAAGGCGTTCCTTTGCACGCACTGGTCTGATGGCGGCAAGGGAACCGAGGATCTCGCTCACCACGTCGTCAAAGTGATCGATGAAAACAAGGCGGACTTCAAACCGCTGTACCCGGCTGAGATGAAGTTGCGTGACAAGGTGAAGACCATCGCGACGGAAATCTATCACGCCGCGGACATCGCCTGCGACGCAAGCGTCGAAGCGCAGTTCAAGGAATTCGAAGCTGCTGGCTTCGGGCACTTCCCTGTCTGCATGGCGAAGACGCAGTATTCGTTCTCGACCGATCCGACGAAGCGCGGCGCGCCGACCGGCCATATCGTGCCGATCCGTGAGTTGCGGCTTGCAGCGGGTGCGGAGTTCATCGTCGTCGTGACCGGTGAAATCATGACGATGCCGGGCCTGCCGAAAGTGCCGTCCGCGGACACGATCCGTCTCGACGAAAACGGCAACATCCAGGGCCTGTTCTAAGCTTACGCGCGGCGCTGGATGGTCGTCCGGCGCCGCGCGATTGCTCCGGGATGCGCGGTTGAGGCGCGCATCCATTCTTGCTGCGATCCTCTGCCTTGCGCGATTTCGTTTGAGCGGCCGCCACGCGGCCTCGCGACGACCACCGGAAATAAACGAATGACCTACGCCGTGGCACTTCGGCTGGACCGGGGGCTGGTTTTCGCCGCCGACACGCGCACCAACGCGGGCCTCGACAACATCGCGCAATATCGCAAACTTCAGACTTGGCGACAGCCGGGAGATCGCCTGCTCGTTCTTATGAGCGCCGGCAATCTCGCCGTAACGCAGTCCGTCCTCAGCCTTCTCAATGAAGCGGCGTCGGACGACGATGAGCGACCGACGCTTTTCAACGCCACGAACATGTATCGCGCGACCCGCATCGTGGGTGACGCCGTTCGGGAAGCGCGCCGCATCGATGGCGAAGCTCTCAAAGCCAGCAGAATAAATTTCAACAGCCACTTCATCTTCGGCGGGCAGATCAAGGACGAGCGTCCTCGCCTGTTCCAGATCTATCCCGAAGGAAACTTCATAGAAGCGGGAGACGACACCCCGTTCTTCCAAATCGGCGAGCATAAGTACGGCAAGCCCATTTTGGACCGAGTCGCGCGCCGCGATATGAGCCTTGGTGAGGCCGTGAAGCTTCTGCTGCTATCGTTCGACTCGACGCTGCGCTCGAACCTCTCGGTCGGCACACCGCTCGATCTCGTCATCTATGAAGCGGGCTCGCTCGATCTGACGCGCGAAGTGCGCATTGAGGCCGAGGACCCATATTTCCGCAAGTTGTCAGCGGATTGGTCAGAGGCGCTGCGCCATGCCTTTTCGACAATCGACGACTACGGCGACTGATGCGTAGGCGGCATTTCGCCTGCGGCCGAGCGGCGAGCTGCGTCCATTCTTGCTGACGTGCTTAACAGCTTTCAGCCGCCTAAAAGCCGGTCGCAGCGGTACGGTCAGCAATCACGCGCCTCTCCGCGCCTTGGCAGGGCGGCCGAATATCGCACTGCGACTTGCCTATGCACGGTCGAGTGAGCCGGTCTATCTCGCTTCTTATTAGGAACTAGGATTAGATAGAATCCGGACAGTTCTACCCGCGGCAACTGGAAGGGATGGATGGGTTTCTCAACTCTACAAGACTATCTCACGGACTGGACACTTGAGGGCCGAACACGCCGTCAGGTTTCGGATACGATCCTGGCGCTAGCCGAAGCCAGCATGCTGCTGTCCGAAGTGGCGGGACGTGGCGCGCTCGGCGGCCAGCTCAGCCGTGTTGTCAACAATGCAGGCGAGTTCGACGAGCAGAAGGAAATTGACCTTCTCGCCAATCGAATGATCGTCGATGCATTGCAGTCAGCTCCGGTCGCCGCCATTGCCTCTGAAGAAGCTGAAGAACCGATCGCGCTGAAGCCCGATGCGCCGCTGCTCGTCGCCACCGATCCGCTCGACGGCTCATCGAACGTCGAAGCGAACGTCTCTTACGGAACGATCTTTTCGATCCTGCCTCGTCATCCCTCGTCGACTGGTGAAGCAGCGTTCCTGCGTCCGGGCTCGCATCAGCTCGCCGCTGGCTTCGTGCTCTATGGCCCGCAAACGGTTTTCGTTCTGACAGTCGGCGTCGGTACGCACGTCTTCACTCTCGATCGAGAAGCGAAGGTGTATCGGATGACGGCGCGCGGCCTCGACGTGCCATCGGAAACCGCCGAATATGCGATCAACACGTCGAACGCCCGCCATTGGGACGAGCCCATCCGCATTTACATCCACGATTGCGAGAACGGCGCCAACGGGCCGCGCGGACATGATTTCAATATGCGTTGGACCGGATCGCCGGTCGCCGACATCTATCGCATTCTCACTCGCGGCGGCATCTATCTCTATCCGGGAGACAGCCGGAAAGGTTTCCAGCAAGGGCGCATCCGGCTGATCTATGAAGCCAGTCCGCTCAGCTGGCTGATTGAGCAGGCGGGCGGTCACGCAACCACCGGCCGCGAACGCATTCTGGACGTCATCCCCTCGACGCTCCATCAACGCACGCCGCTCATCTGCGGTTCGCGCAACGAAGTTGATCGCGTGATGCGCATCTACAGCGGGCACGAGTTCAAAAGCGACCACTCACCACTGTTCGGTCGCCGCGGACTGTTTCGGGCTCTGCCATGAGCCTCCGCAATCGTCTCCACCCAACCATGGTTTGAATCCCGCAGATGTCGATCAAGCATCCCATCATTTCTGTCACCGGTTCCTCGGGCGCTGGCACGTCGTCCGTCAGGCAGACGTTCGAGCAGATTTTCCGCCGTGAGCATGTTCGCGCCGCGTTCGTGCAGGGCGACGCATTTCATCGCTTCGATCGCAGCGATATGGAAAAGGCGATGAAGGCCGCCGCAAAGCGCGGCAACCCCAACTTCAGTCACTTCGGTATCGAAGCGAATCTCCTCGGAGATCTCGAAAAGCTGTTCTGCACCTACGGCGAGACGGGCCAGGGTAAGACGCGACTCTACATCCATGATGCCGCGGAACAGAAAGCCACAGGCACTCCGATAGGGTCCTTCACGCCTTGGACAGACATCGAGCCGGACACCGACCTGATGTTTTACGAAGGCCTGCACGGCGCGGTGAAGACCGATCACGTCGATCTCGCCCAACATGCGGATTTGAAAATTGGTGTGGTTCCGGTCATCAATCTGGAGTGGATACAGAAAATCCAGCGCGATCGAACCGAGCGCGGCTACACCACTGAAGAGGTCACGCAGGCGATCCTGCGGCGCATGCCGGACTATGTGAAATACATCTGCCCGCAGTTCGCGCAAACGGACATCAATTTCCAGCGCATCCCGACCGTCGACACGTCGGATCCCTTCATCGCACGCTGGATTCCGACGCCGG
Source organism: Hyphomicrobium methylovorum (assembly GCF_013626205.1). Lineage (NCBI taxonomy): Bacteria > Pseudomonadati > Pseudomonadota > Alphaproteobacteria > Hyphomicrobiales > Hyphomicrobiaceae > Hyphomicrobium > Hyphomicrobium methylovorum. The sequence goes on along the minus strand of NZ_QHJE01000001.1, from coordinate 1,414,730 downwards.
ACGAATCCATGGTTATCATCCGTTTCAAAGAACCGCGTGGAATTGACTTTGCCTACCTTTTGTCGATGCTGCACGATAGTTTTATGTCGCGTGCAAACTCAATCGTCATTCCGGGGAGCAAGCTCGACCTCGCGATGCAGCTGATCTTGACGCCGCTCATCCTGCAGCTTGTTGAGCGACGTCGCCGCGTTCTTTGAAATCGCTTCGAGCTAAGATTGGAAGAAAATCGTGACGCGCCAAGTTATCATTGCTCCCTCGATCCTCTCGGCCGACTTCGGTAAGTTGAGCGACGAAATCCGTGCCGTAGACGCAGCCGGTGCCGACTGGATTCATTGCGACGTGATGGACGGGCACTTCGTTCCAAACATCACGTTCGGTGCGCCGGTCATCAAAGCGGTGCGCGGCGCGTCGAAGAAGATTTTCGATGTGCATCTGATGATCGCCCCGGCCGATCCGTATCTGGCAGACTTCGCCGCGGCGGGCGCGGACATCATCACGGTTCATGCCGAAGCCGGACCGCATCTCGATCGTTCGCTGCAAGCCATCCGCGCGCTGGGCAAGCGCGCCGGCGTTTCGCTCAATCCTTCGACGCCGGCTGCTGCAATCGAGCATGTTCTTGATCGCGTCGATCTCGTGCTCTTGATGACGGTCAATCCGGGGTTCGGCGGGCAATCGTTCATCACGTCCGTGGTCGACAAAGTGCGGCAGGTGAAGGCGCTTGTCGGCGACCGCCCGATCGACATCGAGATCGATGGCGGCATCACGCCGGAAACGGCGCCGCTCGTCATCAAGGCTGGCGCGAACGTGCTCGTCGCCGGTTCGGCCGTCTTCAAGGGCGGTTCACAGGCGAGCTACGCGGCAAACATCTCGGCTATTCGCACGGCGGCTGAGGCTGCCTGAGGCAAGCGTCGGCGCCAAGCTGGTGAGACATGGCTGAGCCAGTTATGTTTGCGCCATTACCGATCGACGCGGTGCTCGACGATGTCCGGAGCGCTTTGCGCGACTCCGGCACGGCCGTTCTTGTTGCAGCTCCGGGAGCGGGCAAGACGACGCGCGTTCCGCTGGCCCTTCTCGATGAACCCTGGCGCAAGTCCGGAAAAATCCTCGTCCTCGAGCCTCGCCGGATTGCTGCGCGCGCCGCGGCTGAACGCATGGCGAAGACGCTTGGCCAGCGTCTCGGATCGGATATCGGGCTGCGCGCGCGCCTCTCTTCGAAGACTGGTCCGCGCGTCGCCGTCGAGGTTGTGACGGAAGGCGTGTTCACGCGCATGATCCTCGACGATCCGGAGATGACCGGCGTCGCGGCAATCCTGTTCGACGAATTTCATGAACGTTCGCTAGATGCTGACCTCGGTCTTGCATTGGCGCTTGATGCGCGCGCCGCGCTGCGGCCGGACCTCCGCATCCTCGTTATGTCCGCAACGCTCGAAGCTGCGCGTGTGGCGAGCCTTCTGGGTGACGCGCCCGTCATTCAAAGCGAAGGCCGCGCCTTTCCCGTTGAGACGCGATACCTCGGCCGCGGAGACCGCGTCGATGATGCCGTCGCCGCCGCTGTACGCACGGCAATCGATCGCGAAACGGGTTCTGTGCTCGTCTTCTTGCCGGGCCAAGGAGAAATCACGCGCGTTGCAGCCCGGCTTGCAGACAGCATCACCTCGCGTGACATCGAAATCGTGCCGCTCTTCGGCGCACTCGATCCCGCCGCTCAGGATCGCGCCATTTCGCCTGCGCCACCCGGACGCCGAAAAATCGTTCTTGCAACGTCGATCGCCGAAACCTCGATCACGATCGATGGCGTGCGCGTCGTCATTGATAGCGGCTTGGCGCGCGTGCCGCGTTTCGAGCCGGATGTTGGGCTGACACGCCTTGAAACCGTGCGGGTATCGCGTGCATCGGCCGATCAGCGCCGCGGCCGAGCCGGACGCACGGAGCCGGGCGTTTGCTATCGCCTCTGGTCGGAACCTGAAACGCAAGGCCTTGTACCGTTCGCCGAGCCGGAAATTCGTGCCGCTGATTTGTCGGCGCTGCTACTGGATTGCGCCGAATGGGGAACGAAAGATCCGGCCACATTGCGTTGGCTCGATGCGCCGCCTGACGGTCCACTCAAAGCCGCCCGCGCCGCGCTCACTGCGATTGGCGCGCTCGATACGGAAGGCCACATCACGCCGGAAGGCCGTCGCTTGCGTGCGCTGCCGCTTCCTCCACGCTTGGCAAGGATGGTTCTCAAGGCTGGCGAGAGCGGCCACGCGCGTGAGGCGGCAGAACTCGCCGCCGTTCTTGTCGAGCGCGGCATCGGCGGCAATGACATCGACCTTGCCGTTCGTCTGGAACAGTTTCGTCGAGACCGGTCCCGTCGAGCGGAAGACATGCGTGGACTGGCGCAGCAGTGGGCGCGAACTGCAGAAGCGCCCGCCGCAACCGCACGAACCGCCGCGCCGTGGGTCGCGGCGTTACTCGCGCTCGCCTATCCGGAGCGCATCGCGAAGAATCGCGGTAAGCGCGGAAGCTTTCTGTTGGCCAATGGTCGCGCTGGAATTGTCGATACGGCGCACGCCCTTGCTGGAGCGCCGTATCTCGTCGCGGCCGAGCTTCAGGGCCGGGCCGCCGCAACGCGCATCGTCCTAGCTGTCGCAACTGACGAGAACGAGGTATGCGCTTTCGCGCAGAACCGGATCGAAGCGCGAGATGAATTGACGTTCGATCCGGCGCAACGGTCGGTCAAAGCGCGCAGCATTCGCCGTCTCGATGCGATCGAAATGCAAAGCGAGTCGCGTGCCGTTCGCGCCGATGAAGACGCATCCGTCGTATTGGCGAATGGAATTGCGAAGCTTGGCGTCTCGGTCCTGCCGTGGAACAAAGCGCAGCAGCAGATGCGCGCGCGACTGGCGTTTCTGCGGGCCGCCGATGAGACGTGGCCCGATCTATCCGACGCGGCGTTGGCGTCGAACATTCACGACTGGCTTACGCCGCATCTGACTGGCAGGTCGCGTCTCGCAGAGATTGATGCCGGAGTGCTCGATCAGGCGTTGTCGACGCTGCTTCCGTGGGCCTTGCGGCAGCGGCTTGATGCCGAAGCACCGACGCATTTTACCGCGCCAACTGGCAATAGCTTCGCGCTCGATTACGAAGGCGCGGGCGCTCCAGCGCTGCACATCCGCGTGCAAGAACTGTACGGACTGAAGCAGCATCCCGCAATCGCGCGTGGACGGTTGCCGCTGACGCTCAATCTTCTCTCGCCAGCGCATCGTCCGATTCAAATCACACGCGATCTGCCGGGATTCTGGTCAGGATCTTGGGCGGCCGTGCGCGCCGACATGCGCGGTCAGTATCCCAAACATGTCTGGCCGGATGACCCAGCGAACGCTGCGCCAACGGCTCGCGCGAAGCCGCGCGGCACATGAGCCAGCGTCATCCGTAGTAGGAACGATACCAGTCTGTGAAGCGCGTGATGCCGTCCTTCAGCGGTGTCGATGGCCGAAAACCCGTATCGCGTACGAGATCATCAATGTCGGCAAACGTCGCGGGAACGTCTCCAGGCTGCAGCGGCAAGAAAACTTTCTTCGCCTCGCGCCCAAGCGCACTTTCTATGGCGCCGATGAAATCGAGCAGCGCCACCGGCGCGTTGTTGCCGATGTTATAAACGCGGTACGGCGCGGACGAAGTAGCGGGGTCAGGAGTTTCCGACGACCACGATAGATTGGGGGCAGCATTGCGATCCGCAACGCGCAGAACGCCCTCGACGATATCGTCGATATAGGTGAAGTCGCGCGAGTGATGTCCATTGTTGAACACCTCAATCGGCTCACCGGCAAGAATTTTACGCGTGAATAAAAAGAGCGCCATGTCCGGCCGTCCCCACGGACCGTAGACCGTGAAGAAGCGCAGCGCCGTCACGGGCAGTCCGTAGAGATGGGCGTAGGCATGAGCTGAAAGTTCGTTCGCCTTCTTCGTCGCTGCATAGAGACTGAGCGGATGATCGACGTTGTCGTGTACGCTGAACGGCATCTTTGTGTTTGCGCCATACACCGAACTGGACGATGCGAGCACGAGATGCGCAACATTCGACCGGCGGCAACCTTCAAGTATGTTCTGCGTCCCGACGAGATTTGAATCGACATACGCATCCGGATTGATGCTGCCGTAGCGAACACCGGCCTGTGCAGCGAGATGAATGACTTTGTCCGGGCGATGAGCCTTGAAAAGGTGGGCCATCGCGTCGCGATCCGCAATGGTCTGCTGGAAGAACGTGAAAGCGTCGCGAGGGACCAGCCGCGCCAGACGCGCTTCCTTGAGTGCAGGATCGTAATAGTCGTTGACGTTATCGACGCCGACCACCTCGTCGCCGCGATCGAGCAGCCGCATGGCTGTGTGGTAGCCGATGAAACCGGCGGCGCCCGTCACCAGAAATTTCATGCAGCGCTCCTGAGGTGTCCGACGGTGTTAGGACAGCAGCTCGCGATAAACGTCAAGGGTCTGCGCCGCAATGCGTCGCGCATCGAATGAGGCCTGAGCGTCCGCATAGGCAGCATCTGCGAAAGCGGCGCGCTTTTCGGGATGCGCGAGCGCGTCGGCGAGCGCGTTGGCAAGAGCGTCGGCATTTCGGGGTGGAACCAGCCATCCAGCGCGGCCGCCTTGAACAAGATCGCGCACGCCGGGCACGTCTGTCGCCACGATTGCACGGCGTGCAGCTGCCGCCTCGATCAGAGATTTTGGCAGCCCCTCGCGATAATACGTCGGCAAGCAAACGACCGTCGCGGCTTCGAGCACGCGCGGCATGTCAGACCGGTGCCCCCAGATTTCGACATCGCCGTCCCTGCGCCAAGCCTCGATTTCGGAAGTCGTAACGGAGGTTGCGTTCTGAGGATCCGGCGCACCGACGAGCGCGAAGCGAGCCGCAACGCCACGCGATTTGAGGATCCGGGCAGCGGCTACGAATTCGCTGATGCCTTTGAGGTGCAAAAGCCGCGCAGGCAAAACGACAAGCGGCGGTCCGTCGGGTGGCGGCGCAACGTCGAACACCGCCATGTCAACGCCAGCGCCACGAATGAGCCGAATGTGCGCGGCGTCAGCGAGTCCGAGTGCCGTGAGCTCTTCTGCGTCATCACGATTCTGCACGATGACGCGCGTGTTGTTCCCGCGCAGCGCCGCACGGATGGCGTACTGGATGGGAAGCCGCTTCGCTCTCGCGATGAGCGAGCGTGACGCGAACGTCGTGCCGAGACCGGCGACAGCGTTCACGATGCCTTTGACGGGAAGTCCCCGAGCGGCAAGAGAACCAAGAACAACCGGCTTCAAGGCGACGTGATGGATGATGTCCGGCTGCTCGCTCTTGTAGAGACGGCGCAGTCGAGCAAGTTCCAACAAGCCGACGGCGGGACTCGTCGTTCCGCGATTGAGTTCGACCGGCAGCAGACGGAGGCCCGCGTCTCGTATCGGTGCCACATGAGCGTTGATGCGCGTCGCAACGGCGACGTCAAAGCCAGCGTCGCGCGCAGCGACGGCGAGATGCAGCCGATGCGAAACGAAATACCAGTCCTCAGTCACGACAAAGAGGAGCTTCGGCGCGCTCATGCTTGCCCACCGTGCTCAGTCTCGAGCCAGAGTTGAAACATGAGGACGGTCCATATCGCATGGGCGTTGCCCCGCCATCCACGTGAGAGCGCCAACCATGCGTGCGTTATGATGTCGGCATCGAAGAAGCCTTCGCGCTTCAGCCGCTCGGGCGTGAGCAATGCATCGGCCCAAGGTCTCAACGGCCCTTGCAGCCATTCGCTAAGCGGAACGGAGAAGCCCTGCTTCGGCCGCTCGAAAAGGGCCCGCGGAACATGTCGCGCCAGAAGCTCGCGCGTGATCCATTTCGATTGGCCATCACGGCGCAAAATCGAAAGCGGCAGACCGAACGAGAACTCTACAAGGCGATGATCGAGAAACGGCATCCGCGTTTCGAGGCTGACAGCCATTGCTGCGCGATCAACCTTAGCGAGGATGTCATCCGGCAGATAACCCGTGAGATCAGCCAGCATCATGCCGCGGACGGGATCGCCGTCGCTGATCTCATCTCCGGCGCGCGGCCAAAAATGTTCGGTCACGCCGAGTACCGCGCTCGGACTGTCTGGCCATTGCATCGTCGCGTTGGAATAAACCTCGTCGGCCGTGCGCGCGGAGAGAACATTCGCAATCTTTTTACCGCGCTCGGCGAAGCGAGAACCGCCCGCGCTCATCGCTGCGAGCGGGATGCGCTGCAATCCAAGCGCCGTTACGCGTCGCGCAGCATGCGGAATGCGGCTTAGCGTGGGCCAATAGCGATCGGCGAACCGGTATCGATCATAGCCCGAGAAAACTTCGTCACCCCCGTCACCCGACAGCGCCACGGTTACGTCGGCGCGCGCCATCCGGCTGACGAGATACGTCGGAATTTGTGAGGCGTCTGCGAAAGGCTCCGAGTAAATTCCTGAGAGTTTTGGGATCGTGTCGAGCATCTCGCGGTTTGTTACAGTGAGGCTCGTATGCTCGGTGCCGAGATGCTGCGCAACGGCAGCCGCATTCTGCGCTTCGTCGTAAGACGCGTCTTCGAAACCGATCGTGAATGTTTTAACCGGGCGCGACGAGAGTCGCTGCATCGTCGCGGTCACGAGAGTGGAATCGATCCCGCCGGAAAGAAACGCGCCGAGAGGAACATCGGAAATCATCTGGGATTCAACGGCCCGCGCAAACAACCGTTCTGCTTCGGCAAGGGCATCATCGGCGCTGCCATCAAAGGGTATGCGCCGTGCGTCGTCCATTTTGTCTTGCGCACGCCAGTACTGCGCGAAATTTTGAACCGTCCCGCCGCTGGAAATGCCGAGCATAGCGCCGGGCTGCAACTTCGATATTCCGCGATAGATCGAATGCGGTGCCGGGATGTAGCCGTGACGCAGAAGAAGCGCGACAGCATCGCGGGAAATGTCGTCCTGCCAGGAAACATGACGCCGTAACGCGCTGAGATCGGAACCGAACAGAAACGCGGCGCCCTGTTGGCCATAGTAGAGCGGCTTCTCACCAAGACGATCGCGCGCAAGTGTGAGGACGCGCGTATCGCGATCCCAGAGCGCGAGAGCAAACATGCCCGCGGACGCTTCGATCGCGCGCTGAATGCCCCACGCGTCGATTGCGGCAAGCAGAACTTCCGTATCGGACGATCCTCGCCACGCGGGCGCTGCTCCGCTGCGTTCAAGGTCGCGGCGAATATCGGCAAAGTTATAGATCTCGCCGTTGAACGCGATGATCCATCGACCCGATTGCGAAACCATCGGCTGGTGCCCGGCCGCGGAGACGTCGATGATGGAAAGGCGGCGATGCGCGACGGCAAAGCCCGCTTCAGCATCAATCCAGAGGCCGGACGAATCCGGTCCGCGGTGGCGGATAGCATCGTTCATGGCTTCGAGTTGCCGCACGGCATCCTCACGCGCGATGGCCGCGCCGATGAAGCCTGTGAACCCACACATCGCTGGAATGCCGTCCTTTCACTGCGCGCTGCCGCGAACGGGGGGACCGTGGCGCAAATCGCCGCCAGCGGCAAGCGGCAGAGACTGAGCGCCAAGCTTGCCGCGCGCTCAAAAACTTATCCCCGCCCTTGCGGCGGAGCGTATTTTGTCCGGGGAGAACGGATTGCTCGGAATTTTGTGAGAAAGATGACGGATACGCCGAACCTTGCCCTGCCCTATATCCTCGCCGCGCAGGCGCAGAAGCACGTAACCCATAACGAGGCGCTACGGGCGCTCGATTGCATCATCCAGCTTTCGGTTCTCGACCGAACGCTGACGAGCCCGCCCCCGTCACCGACGTCCGGTAGCCGCTATATCGTGGCGGCAGGCGGAAGCGGCGCGTGGGCCGGACGCGACGATCAAGTCGCGGCCTATCAAGACGGCGCTTGGGCCTACTTCACGCCGCGCGAAGGTTGGCTGGCCTGGGTCGCCGGAGAAAACAGTCTCCTCGTTTATGCGGCCGACACCTGGTCTGCGGTTCCCGGCGGCGGAGGCGAGGGCGGTGTGTCCGATCATGGTCTATTGAGCGGCCTCGGTGACGACGACCACGCGCAGTATCACAACAACGCGCGTGGCGACGCCCGCTATATGCCACTTGCGCCCGAGAATGTCGGGATCAACGCGACGGCCGACAGCACCAACCGCCTTGCGATCAAATCGGAAGCGAGCCTGTTCGACAACGAGGGCGCCGGTCATCAGCAAAAGATCAACAAGAAGTCGACGATCGACGCCGCAAGCCAGCTCTATCAAACGAATTACTCAGGCCGCGCAGAAATTGGTCTCACGGGCGATGACAACTTCCACTTCAAGGTGAGCGCGAACGGCTCGACTTGGAAGGACGCCATTCAGATTGACCGCTCGAGCGGTGTCGTCACCACGCCGTTTACGCCCACGCTGACGAAGCAGATTTTCTTGTCGTCCGGAACGTGGAGCAAACCTGCCGGATGCAAATTCATTAAAGCATCCATACAGGGTGGCGGCGGCGGCGGCGGAAGCTCTCAGCTAGCGTCGGCCTCCAACGGAGGTTGCGGTGGCGGCGGCGCGAGTGGCGGCCACGTCATCAAGTATCTCGACGTTACTTCGATATCATCGCTGACGGTAACCGTTGGCGCGGGCGGCACGGCAGGTGCTGCTGGCGTGGCCGGAAGCGGGGGCGGCACATCGGGCCTAGGACCGAGCCACACCTACGGCAAGGCCGATGGCGGTGGTGGAGGGAGCGGAACGGCGGCCGGCGCGAATGGAGTGTACACAGCCGGAGGTGGGCTGCCCGGCACGGCATCCAATGGTGATCTCAACAACGGCGGCAACGGCGGCGGCGCTGGTTTCATGGTCGCAACAAATCAGGGCCTCGGTGGAGAAGGCGGATCGTCATCGTTTGGCGGGGCGGCACGACCAAATCGATTGTTTTTTCCAACGGTTCCGTTTTGGCGGGCAGCGCAGCGACCGGTTACGGAAGCGGCGGCTCTGGCGGAATTTCCTGCACGTCGACATCCGAAGCAGTCGGCGGAGCTGGTGCTGCAGGCATTGTTGTCATCGAGGAGTTTTACTGATGCGCAAGACGATCATTGATGTTGCGACGGGAGACGTTGCGAACGTCGTCGAGCTTGCCGACGACGCTGCATGGGAACCAAGTGACGGGCAAGCCGTCGGCCACAATGGCGGCGAGATCGGCCAACGCTGGAACGGCGTGTCCTACGAGTGGATCGACCCACCGCTGAGTGACTAGCCGGGCAAACTCCACTCATGGCCGTGCGGGTACGTCTTATGCCGTAAGGTCCAACGCGTGATCGGTCGACGCCATGGCCCTTGCTTTACAGGTTTGCGTGCCTGGGGTTCGCAGTGGACTTACGCCAATGCCGCCGACTGCCGATGAGCATGGACCCGATGCGAGATCATTCGCGGTGCTTTGGCGGTGGTTGATTCTCGCCGGACCGAATTTCCTTGCTGGCAGGCGGAGCGCAGCACATCGTTAATGTCACAAATGCTTTTCGTCAGACGGGATATAATGGCCGCCGCGTTCTCTCGCGCGGGGAGCGATCAATCGACTGAGCCGAATTTGCCCTTCAGAAACGGACTCTTCACTCGGTTCGTGCCCACTCCCGCCAAACGCATTACGACCAAAGTCGGATTTGGCCTGACAGTCTTCAGTGCCATTCAAGAAGTTGATAAGTGACTCGCGGCTACATCGCGGTCATCCGCGGCAAACTGCCCCGTCGGAGACTACGACGTAAGTCGGTCTGGAGGTTCTGAATATTGTCTGCGCCAGCCCGAATTTTGATCGTCGATGACCACCCGCTTTTCGTCGAGGCCTTGCAAAGAGCAATACTCGGCATCTTCCCCGGTACCGTCACTCGCGAAGCTGTATCGATCGCCGCCGCAAAAACGGTGCTTGCCGCCGAACCGATGTTCGACGTGCTCTTGCTTGATTTAGCATTGCCAGGAACGCGCAGCTTTGAAGGATTGTTGGAGCTTCGATCGCTTCATCCCAGTGTTCCGATCGTCGTCGTGTCGGCGTACGAAGACCCGCGCATCGTGCACGATGTGATGCGATATGGCGCGGCGGGCTTCATTTCAAAATCGGCGGATCGTGCAGAGATCGCTGCAGCGTTGAAAGACGTCATGGATGGATCGCTGACTTTGCCGAAAGGCTACAGGCCGCCGGAAGCGCCGGAAGCATCCGAAGGTCGCGGCGATCTGGCAGATCGCCTCAAAGCGTTGACGCCGAAGCAGTTGAGCGTGCTGAGGATGCTCAGGCAGGGTCTCCTGAACAAGCAGATCGCGCACGAACTTCAGATCGAGGAAACGACCGTCAAGGCGCACGTCTCCGAGATTCTGCGCAAACTCGGCGTATCTTCACGCACGCAAGCGGTGATCGAAGTCCAGCGCATCGATTTTGAATCGATCATCGGCGAAAATCACCTTTAGCCGTTCACGCGAGCAGATGCTGCATAAGCGCGCGAAGCTCGGCAGGCCGCACCGGCTTGTAAAGAAGCTCGCAATTGTGCTCGCGTGCCGCCTCTGCGGTGACGCTGTTCCGGTCGGCAGTGATGAGGATCGCGGGGATCTCAGCCCCTAGGCCTTCGCGAATAGCCGTGACGGCCTCAATGCCGAGCACGCTCTCATCCAGGTGATAGTCTGCGAGAATGATCGCTGGAGAGAAGCTGGGATCATTGAGAATTTCAGCCACGTCATCCAGATCGCGCGCAACCCGAACGTCAGCGCCCCATCGCGATAACAGCATCTGCATCGCGCTGAGCACCCCAAGATCGTTGTCGATCACAATGAGGGGCTTTGCGACGAGGTTGGTGGTGATCATGGGTTCGAGCACATCGGTCGGCTCGGCTTTTGTGCTGGATGCGAAAGGCGCCATGATCGCGAAGTGCGATCCGCGGCCCACGCGGGAGTTCAGCGTCAAAGTATGCTCAAGCGCATCCGCCATACGCCGCACGATGGCGAGACCGAGACCGAAGCCAGTGCCGCCTGCACGCTCTGATGCAGCACCCCGGTGGAACTCGTCAAAAATCCGTTCTTGCTCCTGAAGCGAGATGCCGGGTCCTGTGTCCCACACTTCGATTGCAACCCGGTCGCCGCGCCGACGTGCGGCGAGAAGCACGCTACCCTTCTCAGTGTAATGCACCGCGTTTGCGAGCAGGTTTTGTATGATGCGGCTGAGCATCTGCGGATCCGACCGCACGTTGAGGTCCGTCTGGCGGCATCGGACATCGAGTTTCTTTCGCCGGGCAATCGGTGCCAGGCTGCAAGACAACTGTTCGAAAATCAGGCTAAGCGGCACCGTCTGGATATTCGGGACGAATACGCCCGCTTCGAGCTTCGAAATGTCGAGGATGCTTGTCAGGAGTTCTTCGATCGAGACGAGCGCGCCCGATATGTTGGTTGCGAGTTGCTTAGTGTCATTCGCGTCCTTGGCGTTTTCCAGTTCGGAAAGCATGAGTCGCGCGGCGTGCAGCGGTTGCAGCAGATCGTGTCCGACAGCGGTGAAGAAACGCGTCTTGAAAAGATTGGCGCGCTCGGCCGTATCGCGCGCTTCGCTGAGTTCGAGGTTGGCATGCGCAAGTTTCGTCAGCGCGTTGTTGAGCTCTTCCGTGCGAATGCGGATCTGCGCTTCCTGATTGATCGCGGTCTGAAAAAGCGTGAAGGCGTTCGCCTGCTGATCCATTGACCGCTCGACGCGCTTCATCAGTGCGTCGTTGATCTTGCGTAGTTTATCGACGGTCCGACCAACGTCGGCCGGGTTCATTTGGTTGTTGTCAGATGTGTCTTGGTTCGCCATGGCCTAAGCCGGCTTGTCCATCGTCGTCGCAAACGCAATCCCGGTCAGTGTCTGGTTGAGATGCATCGCGTTGAACTGCTCGCCATAAGTATGAAAACCAGCAACTCCGAACCGCTGATATAGTTCTTCGACCTTGTAGCGCACCTGTCGACTTTCGGCGTCCAGACGCCGCAGAATGCAGTCGAAGCCTAAAACAAAATCGGTTCCGCCGAGTAGCGCATTGACATTCTCGAGAGCTTCGAGCGTCGTGCTCAGCATATCACGCGGACGCGCGACAGTGAAAACAAGACCTTCGTCGATGGCACAGTAGAATGAGAGACTTTGGTCTGGGTTCACGGCACGAATGCAGCGGCAATAATAGTTGCCGCCAACCTTCACGACGAGCGGATATGAAGCGAAGGTATAGGGCGACAAATCCTCGAGCGATAATCCAATAGCGTTGGCGTACTCGCGCGCTGCGGGTTCCGCGTTGAGTTCGTGCACGATGCGATTTTCGGTATCGGCAGCTGTAACGACGAGCTTGACAGGCGTCGGCTCGAAATTCTGCGTTTTGAAAATGCGAATCGGAAGCGCAGCCTCGACGATGAAAAAGATAGCGCCGCGCTGAACGACGCGGCCGCGATGAATGAGAATGGTGTTGCGAAATTCGAGCCCGTCGCCCGCCGATCCGCCGACAAGCTCGATGCCGTCAAGCGATAGATCGATCGCTGAGGTCAGCGTTTCCTCGGCGTTCGACAATCCGTCGACGAGGATAAGCGCGAACATGTGTTCCTTCGCCGCCCGCGTCGCTCCTGTGATCATCTGAATGCGAAGCCGGCGAGCGATTTCCGATGCGCGCTCCACGCCGCCCTTATCGATATCCGGGATGACTTCGCTCATGACGCGAAAGCCGGACTCGGGAAACGCGATCAGAACGATGCCGCCCTGAATCAGTCCGAGGGGGCCGATTTCGCCGCAGGTACTGCAACCCGATATCGTCGAGTCGGGGAAGCTCTGCTTCATCGCGTCGATGAGAACCGCCGGATCGTGGTTGCTCGAAAAAAATACGATGATGTGCTGAAGGATGACGCCCGCAAGCTCGGAGCGCGCCGCGGCAACGGCTTCCCGTGTCGCAAGGGTACTGGCGACCACACGGATACCGCAGGCAGCGATGGTGGATTTGGTAGCCATAGGAACCTTGGTCTGTAAGGTGCAGCGTGAGCGCCTCGATCGAAAGTGCCATAGGGGGCGTGGGCGAGGCAATGCTGCACCGCGATGAAAAGCGGGGGCGTGGTCAATTTCAGGCTGGTTACGGACTCGTGAACCAATTCAACGGCATCGGCCTTGCGGGCTTTACGTCGCGTTGGCCCGGCGGTTGGGAAAGACTACGTAGCGGGCTACGACTTTCGTGTGGGTGAAGGGCGGTAGATGGCTCTCCAAGTCATCATTATTCGAGCCGACGGCGCGCTCGCCGAGATTGAAGATATCCGGCGCAAAGCCTTTGCACAGGCTTTCGCGGAATCGGGCTTCGACTGGGCATGTGATCGTGAAGGTTTCGCGTTGACGGCCAAGCTGATCGATGCCGAAGCCCGTATGGCGCATTACGTCCGCTCGATGCTGCGCGGGCGGCCGGAAACCGAAGATTTCGCTGTGTTGATGCGCACGATGTATCGGCGCGCGTCAAAGGTGTTCAGCGAGTTGCTGGCGAGTGCCGCGGTAGATCCGCGCCCCGGCATACGTGATCTCGTTGTCGTTGCTCGCCAGGAAGGCATTCGTCTCGCGCTCGCTTCGCTTCTCAATCGTTGCGATACCGACCGTCTCGTGAGATCCGCATTCGGCGAATTCGGACGAAATGCATTTGACGTGGTCGTCACCAACGATACCGGGGGCAATGATGCGTGCGCCCGGGTCTATCGGGAAATGCGCGACGCCGTCGGGACTGAGCCGGACAACTGTCTGCTGATCGAGGCCGCATCGTTCAGCGCCGAAGCTGGTAAGGCGGCGGGGTTTCCAGTGATCACAACGCGGTGCGCGCACTGTCGCGATACGCCCGCATTGAGTTCCGGAAGCTGCATCGTCGCCGATATCGCAAGCCTTATTGCCCGACCCGATCGTGATCGTCTCGATCCGATGACCTCTGAAGACCGCGCCGATTTAATGGCGGCAGTATATCGCCTTCATGCCCGCAAAGCCGAAGGGCCAGCGGATGCAGATTGGAGTGAAGACATGCGCGTAGCCGACATTTTGAAATCCAAAGGCGGCGCATCCGTGAAAGCTATTGCCGCCGATGCCACAGTGCAGGCGCTTGCGCGTAGTTTTCGGATGGAAGACGTTGGCGCCATGCTCGTTCTCGATTCCGAAGGCAGATTGCAGGGCATCGTGTCGGAGCGCGATTTGGCGCGCGGCATCGATCAGTTCGGCATTGAGCTCCCGGCGAAGCACGTGTCCGACCTTATGACGCGAGCTGTCGTGACCTGCGCGCCCGGCGATCGGGTCTCCGTCGTTGCCAACGTCATGACGGAGCGCCGCTTCCGCCATTTGCCGGTCGTCGTGAACGGCAAGGTCGTTGGCATTGTCAGCATCGGTGACGTTCTGAAGAGCCGCGTAGACGAAATACAACTCGAAGCGAGCGTGCTCAGGGATGTGGCGCGCGCCCGGCGTTAGCATCATCAGTTTGCTGCAAGGTGCCGCTGGCAGACTTGCGCCATGCTGGATTCAAATTATCTCGACGCTATCAAGAAATTCGAAGGCTACGCCTCCAAAGCGACCTGGGATTACGCCCAGCACAGCAATGGGTATGGCACGCGAGCGGCCTTTCCCGGCGAAGTGATCGACAAGGCGGAGGCGGAGCGCCGGTTTGCCGGAGAAATTCGCAAGGCCGCTGAGTTCGTCGAATCCGTTGCCCCCGATCTCGATTCCGGCAGCAAGGCCGCGCTGACCTCGTTGACCTACAACGCTGGCCGGACGTGGGCGACGAGCGGCCTCGGCGATGCAATCGCGAGTGGCGACATGGACAAGGCGCGGTCCTTGTTCCTGCAATATAATAAGGCGGGCGGCTCGACACTCGATGGCCTCGTTCAACGCAGGCTTCAGGAAGTCGCTTGGTTCGGTGAAGGTCAGCAAGCGGCGGCGCCGTTCACCACCGCCATGGCCGAACAACCATCAGCCGTGTCTGCGGCATCGACGACGAAGTCTGTCGAAGCGCCGACTGCTGGCGCAGTCGTTCCACCCGAACCTTCCGTCGCACAGCGCGCCGTCGCAAATCAGGCGCCGATGGCAGGCTCGCTATTGGCGCCGGAAGATCAGGCTGCATCACGCGCGTTCTCGCGAGCTGCAGGTGATCCGGTTCTCATGTCGTTGTTGGAGCAGCTCGGCAAAGCACACGCCGCGCGTAAAGAGCCCGACGCCGAGCGCCAGCGCGATACGAAGCAGACGGCCGTCTGATCCCGCCGCGCTTCGCTAAGTCTTAGTGCAGGAGCCAACCGCCAATCAGAAAGCCGAACCAAAGCGTGCCAACCGCAACGCCTGCGATCCTGAGGGTCGAAATCCCGCTTAGGTAAGCGAGAACCCCACCGCCGCGACGCGCGCTTACCGATGCGTCTTGCCGGACCGGCTGCCCTGCTGCCATCGCAGCGGAGCGTTGGATGAAGCTCGCAAGATCGCCCGAGACAAGCGGAGAAACACCGGGAAGCCGCGCCTGCTCGGCAAACCCAAGCATCTCGTGCCGCACGCCATCGTCAGCCGACACAAAACCGTTTTCGGCATAGCGTTGCGTCACGCGGCGCGAGGGATCCGCATTCCCCGCTAAGGCAGCGATTTGCTTTTCGCCGCTTCCTGCAACGTTGGCGATTTTAGCATCTGACGCTTCAAGCTGATCTTCCAGCAGCGTCATCAAAACCGCGGCCGTTGTTTTTCCATCGTGGGCGAGCGGCGGCGCAGCAGCGGTTGGCGCCTGGTGCACGAGGGGAGCGTCGCGTTTCACCATCAGATTGCGTTCGCCCTGCAGCAACGCGCTGTTGTAAAGCAGTTTGCCAATGGCTTCAGGGCCAGTGGTCATCTGTTGCGACCCTCAAACGCCAAGCTAGCGCGGCTGCTGCGTCCCGTTACGGGAGCCGCCAGGCAGCATCTGCGACAGGAACGAAAACACATCCGCAACGGGCGGCTCGTCCAGACTCTGCTTCAGCCCGTCGTAAAGCCTCGGCACGATCTCCATGGCCTGATCGAGCGTGATATCGCTGCCGGGCTTGTAGCCGCCGATCGCGCGGAGATCGCGTGTATCTTCAAAACGCGAAACCAGTTCGATAAGCAGCGTCGCGAATTGCGCCTGTTGTTTCGTTCGGATCTTCGGCGCAAGGCGGGATAGCGATACGAGTGGATCGACGGCGGGCAGTCGCCCCTGGCTTGCGATCGCCCGATCGAGAACGATATGGCCGTCAAGAATGCCGCGCGTCGCATCGGCAATCGGATCGTTATGGTCGTCGCCATCGATCAGAACGGAAAGGATCGCCGTAATCGTGCCCGCGCCTTCTTCGCCTGTGCCAGCTCGCTCCAGCAACTTCGGCAACGCGCTGAACACACTCGGCGGATACCCGCGCGCAACGGGTGGCTCGTCGGCAGCCAGCGCCAGTTCACGCATCGAGTGAGCGTAACGCGTAAGTGAATCGATGATGAGCAGAACGTTCTTGCCCTGATCGCGGAAATACTCCGCGATGGCCATGGCGGAGACGGGAGCAAGTCGCCGCATCATCGGGCTTTCGTCCGACGTAGCGACCACGGAAATAACCTGAGACCGTGTTTCTCCGAGCGTATCCTCGAGAAAATCGCGAACTTCGCGGCTGCGCTCGCCGACCAGCGCAAGCACCGTCATGTCGGCCGATGGCGCGCGGCTGAGCATCGCAAGCAGGGTCGATTTGCCGACGCCCGACCCCGCAAAGATGCCAATTCTCTGCCCCGCGCATATCGGCGTAAAGAGATCGATCGCTTTGACGCCGGTGGTCAGCGGAGCGCCGAGTCGGCTGCGCCGCATAGCGCTGGGCGGGCTGCCTTGAATAGGAACCGCGCGATCGCCCTGAAGCAGCGGCTCGCCATCATCGATGGGCCTGCCGAGAGCATCAAGCGTTCTTCCAAGCCATGTTTCATGCGGGAACAGCGTCATCTGCCCCGACATCGCCGTCACGCACGCGTTCAGTTCGATCCGATGGTCTGCAACGAAGGGCGTGACGTTGATCGTGTTGGCGTCGATACTCGCCACTTCGCCCAGAACCGGGCCGCCGACGCCAGCAATTGAAACCGCGTCACCAATCGAAACGAATTTCGATAAACCCGTTACGACGATGAAACTCGTGCTAATGCGCGAGACACGTCCCGAGACGCGATGCGCGGGCCGCCGTATCGCCGCAAGCGACACCAGAGCATCGAGGCGGTCGAATGGCGTTCGTTCTGTGGCGGCTTCACCCGTCACGTGTCACCCGTCATGATCCGGCAATCGTCCGTAGCGAATCCTTCAGCGAGGATTCGGTGTTGTTCAACACCGTGCTTACGGCGTCGAAACTGCGTTGCAGCGATATGAGATGCGTCATTTCCATCATCGCATTGACGTTCGACTTCTCGACATAGCCCTGAACCACGCCGCTGTTGACGAAGTCGATTTCCGGAACGGGCGGAACATTCGAGGTGACCGAAGCGCCGTTTGCGCGCATCAGCTTGGCATCGCGCGGCATTCGGTAAAGGCCGAGCGCGCCGAGATTATTGCCATCCTGCTCAACGGTTCCAGCCTTGTTGATGACAGGCGGGCCGCCTTCCGGATCGAGCTGCAGCGGAGAGCCACCGGCGTCGAGAAAAGGATCGCCAGCCAGCGTCATCAGCATGCCTTCCTTGCTGATTTGCATCCGACCATCGCGCGTGTAGGCCGTGCCAGTCGGCGTCCGGATGGACAGCCACGCATCGCCGCGCACCGCAATATCGAGCGGGTTCTTCGTCTGCATCAGCTCTCCGGCTTGCGTCGAAAGGTGGTTTTCGCCCTTCGAAACGAAGCTGACGCCTTTCCCCGAGCCGGTCTGAACCAGTTCCTCGAAGGAAAGCTGTTCGGCGCGGAATCCGCTCGTGTTTGCGTTGGCGACGTTATTGGCGACGGTGTCGAGCCGTTTCTGCAGGGCAAGCTGTGCCGAAAGACCAACG
This sequence comes from Hyphomicrobium methylovorum, assembly GCF_013626205.1. Classification (NCBI taxonomy): domain Bacteria; kingdom Pseudomonadati; phylum Pseudomonadota; class Alphaproteobacteria; order Hyphomicrobiales; family Hyphomicrobiaceae; genus Hyphomicrobium; species Hyphomicrobium methylovorum. Next base: position 1,396,760 of record NZ_QHJE01000001.1, on the reverse strand, counting down.
TAGATGTTCGACTGCATGTGCCGCGCCCCATAGCAGGTAGGGCCGGTCGCGTCCGGCCAGCATGATTGCTTGCCCCAGCGTACGGGCACGAACTTGTGGCAGGCTGACGCTAGGAGGCAGCCCGGCCGTGGGGCAAGCCCGGCGCAAGGCGAAGCGCAGTTAAGTTACGGTCGCTGAGTGATAGGGATTCCGTCGTGACCATACTCCTGGGTTTTTTCATCACCCTGGCTTGCATGCTCGGTGGCTTCACCATGATGGGCGGCCACGTCACGGTGATTTGGCAGCCCTGGGAGTACGTCATCATCTGCGGCGCGGCGTTCGGCACGTTCGTCGTCGCCAATCCCATGAAGACCATCAAGGACTGCGGCTCGGCCACCGTCGAAGCCTTCCGCAACGATGTGCCGACCCAGGAAGAGCACATCGAGCTGTTGTCGCTGTTGTTTTTCATGATGCGCGAGCTGCGCGATAAATCGCGCGCCGAAATGGAAATGATCATCGACGCGCCGCAAGAATCCGAAGTTTTCAAACGCTCTCCGAGCGTCACCGAGCACGAAGATCTAACCACCTTCATCTGCGATTATTTCCGCCTCATCATCATGGGGAACGCGCGCACGCACGAAATCGAATCCTTGATGGACGAGGAAATCGAAACCGCGCGTCACGACAAGTTGAAGGCCTATCACGCTCTCGTCGCCGTCGGAGACGGCCTGCCCGCACTCGGCATCGTCGCCGCGGTTCTGGGTGTCGTGAAAGCGATGGGAGCGATCGATCAGGCGCCAGAAATCCTCGGCGGCCTTATCGCATCGGCGCTCGTTGGCACGTTCGCGGGCATCTTTTTCTCTTACGCTGTGGTGGGTCCGCTCGCGACGAAGGTCAAGATCGTGCGCGAAAAGCGCCTCCGGTCATACGTGATCGTCAAGCAATCGCTTCTGGCATTCATGAACGGCGCGATGCCGCAAGTTGCCATCGAGCACGGACGCAAGGCCATCTCCGCCTACGAGCGCCCGACCATCAACGACGTCGAAGCGGCAACCATCAGCGGCGGCAGCCGGGCACCAAGCGAAAGCAGGAAGGCCGCGTGATGCCGTTCTCGGCTGAAGTAGCAGAGCTTGGAAAACGGGGCTTCGCAACGGGGCGTAAGAGCCTGGACTGCGAGATGCCCTGTGCATAGCGATCGTCCAGCCCGCACGGCCGTCGCACAAAAGACGCTCGAGCGCGCGCTATCCGCCGGACACAATCGCCCGGACCGTCTGCCTGGTTTGCAGATGATTTTCGGGCAGTTGCCGCGCATTCTCGTTGAAGACATCAGTGCCATCGCCCTTCAGCCGGTCAAGGTGCAGTTGCTCGATCTCGGGCCGTCGACGCTGGGTGAAATGTGTACGTTGTCACCGGGCACGCTTGCCGCCGTCGTACGAACGGAACGCTGGCGCAGCTGGCTTTACTTCATGGCCGACCCGGTCGCCACGACACTCTTTGTCGAAGCAGCGTCCGGCGCAGAAGCTCTTCCGCCGTCGGGTTTCCTGCCGCGCAAACCGACGAAAACCGACGCCAATATTATGCGCGTCTTCTTCCGGCGCCTTGCACGCTGCCTGTCGAGCGCCTTCTCGCTTCTTGTCGATGTGAACTTCGAGGTCCGCTCCGTCGTCGATGAGATCGAGATGGAGCCGAACCTCAGCACGTCCTCGACTGTGATCGTTGCGCGCCTTGGCATCGAGTTCCCCGGCCACATGGCGATCATCAACATCGTCATTCCTCAAGCGGCGTTCGAACCCGTGCGCGACGTGCTCTCCGCGCCTGTCCAGAACGATCCGGCGGGCAGCCCAATGCCGCAGCAGAAATCGCGCGGCGATTCCGAATGGTCGAAGCAACTCTCCGAAGAAATAGCGCGCTCCTTCATTGACCTGAACGGAGTCTTGGAGGAACGCACGATCTCGCTTGGCGAGGTTCAGAAATTCGCAGTCGGATCGATCGTGGAATTGACGAGCACCACGCTGTCGCGCGTGCGCCTCGACGCCGATGAAATACCGCTGTTCTGGTGCGATCTCGGCAAGCGCGACAAGGCGCTGATCCTGCGCGTCGAAGACGATTTCGACAAAAGCCGGGAAGGGATCGATGAATTTTACGGCCTCTGAAGCGGCGGGCCACAAGGCTGCGGCAGGGTTCGTCTGTAAGGATCACGAATCGGAGGCCTGCCGAGCGAAGGCCGAACCCAGCAAAGGCACGATACAATGACGGCGAGTTCAGAGAACGAATCGGAGCACGGGGCCGAAGCTACGGCAGCTGATTTCGATCAGGCTCTCGCTGGAATGACGGCCGCCGCGTACGAGGAAAACGAGAAGTCGGCCTTCGGCATGATGTCGGAAACTTCGGATGAAATGTCCGGTCAGAACGGCGCTGGCGACAACAGCGCGATGATCATGGGCCTTCCCGTCATGATGAAAGTCGTGCTCGGCTCCGCGAAAATGCCGGTCGCGACACTTGCGAAGCTCGCAAAGGGCTCTGTCGTCAAACTCGATAAGACCGTCGGCGATCCGGTAGACATTCTGGTCAACGGCCGCTTGATCGCGCGCGGCGAGGTCGTCGTGCTCAACGAAGCCCCATCGCGCTTTGGCGTTGTCCTGACCGAAGTGGGCAACCTCACCCCAGCCGTGAAGTAGGCGGACGCGGACGATGTCGCTCAGAGACGCCGACCCACAGGAGGCTGGACTGTCACGACCGCTTACAGGGCCGGAGAAAGTCGGCGTGCTGCTTCTGGCTCTTGGTAAGGAGCGCGCCAGCAGTCTTTTGAAAAATTTCAATCCGGAAGAGCTGAACATGATTGTTCGCTCGACCGAGGTAATGCCGACGATCTCGGCCGCGGATCTCGAAGACATCGTCGAAGAGTTCGAAGGTCAGCTTGGCCTCGGAACGCCGTTTGTCGGCCGCCCGGAAGACGTCAAGCGGCTGGTTACCGATGTCATCACCGAAAACAAGTCGGCGGATGTCGGCACCGGCTTCGAAGTGCATCAGGATGTGTGGACGCGGCTTGCGGCCCTGCCCGACGATACGCTCGACGCTCACCTTCGCAATCAGTCGCCCCAAGTGGCGGCATTCTACCTCGATCGCCTTGGAAGCGAACGCGCTTCAAGCATTCTGAGAAATTTCTCGCCGGTCGAACGCAACAACATGCTCGGGCGCATCCTCGGTCTCGGCCAGGTTTCGCCGCAGATTGTCGAAGCCCTCGAAGCCTCATTGCATGAGGAGCTTTTCGATCACGATCACAGTTCGACCGATAAGCACCTCGCGATGGCGGGGATCCTGAACAACATGGATAAGGACGCCGTAACCGAGGCGTTGGAATTTCTGGCGTCGACGAAGCCGAAAGACGCCGAAGCCATTCGCAAGATGCTCTTCAAGTTCGAAGATCTCATCCGCCTATCCGCCAAGGCGATGACGGTGCTGATGGACGGCATCCCGGTGGAGCGGACCGTTATCGCGCTACAGGGCGCTGACTCAAGTCTTCAAAATCAGGTGCTAGGGGCGCTTTCGCCGAGGGCACGCCGCATGGCCGAGGCCGAACTTCAAAGCCCCGCCAACGTCGCGCCGCGCGATATCGCCGACGCGCGCCGCACGATCGTCGATACGGTTCTGCGACTTTCGTCCGAAGGCACAATTGAGATCCCCGACGCCGGCTAGGCTGAGGTTGACAGGATCGCATCGTGGCCGAAGGTCAGGACCAACACAGCAAAACAGAAGAAGCAACCGACAAGAAAATGTCGGACGCGCGCAACGACGGCAATGTGCCGACGTCGCGAGAACTACAGAATTTCACGTATTTGCTGGCCGCGTTGCTCGTTATTGCAGTGTTAGGGCAGGCGTTCGCGCGCCATCTCAGCAGTCTGCTCACAGGGCTGCTCGCCAATGCGGGTTCGGTGCGCCTCGAGAACGGCAGCGACGTCATCATGCTCTTCAGCGTCGTTGGAAAATCCGCGGCAGGCGTTGCGGCGCCTATTCTCCTGGCATTTGGCGCAGCAGGTGTTCTCGCGTCTGTCTTACAGAACCCACCCGTTCCAATCTTCAAGCGCATCGAGCCGCAGATGTCCCGCCTCTCGCCCTCGAAAGGCTTGAAGCGTCTATTCAGCATGTCCGGGTCGGTGGAGTTTTTGAAGCTGACGTTGCGGCTCATCGTCGTCGCCGCCACGAGCGTCATGATCCTGATGCACATGTGGCACGACTTCACGAATGCGATCTGGAGCGACCCGTTTGCAATTCTCACGCTCTCGCAAAAGAGTGTGGTGGCCCTGCTCATTTCGCTGGCGTTGCTGTCGTTCGTGCTGGTCGTGTTTGATCTGCCTGTTGCGCACATTATATGGCGCCGCCAGTTGCGTATGGCGCCGCAGGAAATCAAGGACGAGCGCAAGCAAAGTGAAGGCGACCCGCTCTTGAAGGCGCGCCGCTTGTCAATCGCGCGGTCGCGTTCCCGTCAGCGGATGATGCAGGGCGTTTCGAAGGCAACGGTCGTCATCGCCAACCCCACGCATTTCGCCGTTGCGCTGCGTTATGTGCGTTCCGAGGGAGGTGCGCCGCGCGTCGTGGCCAAGGGACAAGACCTCATTGCGCTGACGATCCGGCGCATCGCTGAAGAAAATTCTATTCCCGTGGTGGAAGACAAGGCTCTCGCAAGGTCCCTCTATGCAAAAGTGGAAGTGGATCAAATGATCCCGGTTGAGTTCTACCGCGCGCTCGCAGAGATCCTAATTCGTCTGCAATCGCGCCGCCCTCGCCCGAATACCGTACGTACCTAAGAGGATGCCGGTCGATGATGCAATTTCGCATTGATCATTCCGCGGTTCGCGAAAAAATTCTTGGCGACAGCATTCGCAGCGTCGCCTCCGATCTCCGCTTGATCGACCTTCCCGATCTCGTGAGCTATCTGAAGAGCGGACAGATATCGAGCGTCAACGCGCTCGTGCAGGCGTCGATCGAGCTCTCCTTCAAACCGGAGACGTTGGCCTTCGGTAGTTCGGGAGACGTCTACCTCGAATGGGACTCCCACCCGCGCGTCTCCTTCGACATGGAATTTCACCACGAAGCGATCCACGTCTATTTCCGCTTGATGCTGGCTGCCGAGGAAGCGGGCGTCGAGATCACCTACATCTCGTTTGAAGGCGAATCACTCGGACCAGCTCACAACACACAGCGCCTGCATGCAGCGCTGCACGGCGCCCGTTTGAACTGACGCGCCCGCCCGATTCCCCATTTTCTGAGCCAGTTGTCCAGTCCGACGCAAGCGTGCGCGTGCACAACGAAATTGCACTATTGGGGATCGTTCTATGCAGCCGCTGCAACTATTCGACCTGGCGTTCCGCCAAAACGAGTGGCTCGCACAGCGCCAGTCCGTCATCGCTTCGAATATCGCGAACGCCAATACGCCCGGATACAAGGCGCGCGAGATTCAGGGCTTCGACGACGAGATGGCGAAGGCCACGGCGATGGTGACGACCAATGCCGGTCACATCGCGCCGGGAAACAACGGAACGGTGTCCGCAAACGAATCGAATTCGCAAGACGCGGACGTGTTCGTGTCGGGCAACGACGTCACGCTCGAGCAGGAATTTCTGAAGTCCGGTGAAGTGATGCGCGGCTATTCGATGAATACGCAAATCCTGAAATCGTTCAGCCGCATGCTGATGTCCGTCACGAAGGGGTAGCGCCTCATGGCTGATCCATTAATCGCATCTGCAAAAGCAGCAGCGCACGGCCTGTCCGCGCAATCGGCGCGTATGCGGGTTGTGTCGGAGAACATTGCCAACTCGTCGAGCACGGGCAAGACGCCCGGCGCAGATCCCTATCAGCGCAAAACGATCAGCTTCCAGAGCGTGATGGACGAGTCCGTCGGCGCCGACATGGTCCAAGTCGACGAGATTTCTCGCGATAAGACGCCGTACGAACTCGAATTCAAGCCGAGCGATCCAGCCGCAAACGAGCAGGGATACGTCAAGAAGCCGAACGTCGATCTGCTCGTGGAGCTTGCCGACATGCGTGAAGCGTCGCGCTCCTACACGGCGAACACGCAAGTCATCAAGCAGGTGCGTGAACTCGTTTCCATGACCATTGATCTGATGAGGCCGTCGTAATGAGCTTGCCGATCGCAATGGTCTCCCCGGAAATCGGTGGCATCGGCGGCGTCGTCCGAACGGTGCCCACAGCCAAGCCGGCCGGTGTTCCGGAGCCAGGGTCGGATTTCGCGCAAACGATGGCTGCGATGGCAGCCGACGCGATCACGACGATCAAAGCTGGCGAGGCAACAGCCACCGCCGGAATTAAGGGGCAGGCGTCCGTGCAGCAGGTCGTGCAGGCCGTCATGCAAGCGGAGCAAACGCTGCAGACCGTCGTTGCGGTCCGCGACAAGGTCGTGAGCGCCTATCTTGAAATCAGCAGAATGCAGATCTGAGGGCTAAGCCATGAGAGCGCTGTCAATTGCCGCGACAGGAATGTCGGCCCAGCAGACGAACGTTGAAGTCATCGCCAACAACGTGGCGAACATCAACACCACCGGCTTCAAGCGCTCGCGCGCGGAGTTCACGGATCTTCTCTATGAAACGGAACGCGCCGCAGGAACAGTTGCGCGCGATGACGAGACAATCATCCCTGAAGGCAACACCGTTGGCCTCGGCGTTCGCACCGTCGCGATTCGCAATCTCCATGTGCAGGGCGCGCTCGCGCCGACGAGCAACCGCTACGATCTCGCGCTGAGCGGCATGGGCTGGTTTCAGATCCAGGGCGAGAACAACGAAATTCTTTACACGCGGGCTGGCGCTTTCAACAAAAACGCCAATGGTCAGTTGGTGACGCTGGAAGGTAACCTCGTCGTTCCGGAAATCACGGTCCCTGATACGGCCAGCGACGTCATGGTCAACCAGGTGGGCCAGGTCTACGCAATCATCGGCGCCACGGGCGAGCAGCAGCTTCTCGGTCAGTTGACGCTTGCGAAGTTTGCTAACGAAACAGGACTGGCGCCGCTCGGCGGAAACCTTTTCCGCGAAACAGTTGCGTCGGGTGACGCCGTGATCGGATCGCCGGGGGATGCAGGCTACGCCAAGATCCAGCAGGGCTATCTCGAAAATTCGAACGTCGATCCCGTCAAGGAGATCACTGAACTCATCGCCGCTCAGCGCGCCTACGAGATGAACTCGAAAGTCATCTCCGCTGCTGACTCGATGTTCAGCACAATCACGAGGGATCTGCGCTAATGCGTATGATGCGGCAAACCCTATGGCTGGCTCTGAGCCTCGCTCCGGTGTTGGCTGGCACGGCACCATCAACGCCCGTGAACGCGGCCGAAGGTGTTCGTGCCGTTATGGTTCCGCGCGGCGTTATTTATCCCGGCGACGTGATCTCGGCCGAGTCGCTTGTCGCGCGCAATCTCACGCGCGACACCGAAAGCCCCGCAGTCTTCGGAGAGAACCCAAAAGATCTGATTGGCAAAGTCGCGCGCCGCACTTTGTTGCGCGGAGAATTCATCCCGAGTTCCGCCGTGCGCGAACAGGAACTGATCGTCCAAGGACGGCGGTACAAGCTGTCCTACATCTCTGAGTCGATATCGATCGTTGGCGTCGGAATCCCACTTCAGTCGGGAGCCGCTGGCGACATCGTTTCCGTGCGCAACCCCGATAGTGGCATCGTCATCAAAGCGCGCGTTCGCGCCGATCAAACACTGGCGGTCGAAGATCAATGAGGTCTATTTGCGCCCTGTTGTTGCTTCTGCTCGCGACCAGCGTCGCGACGGCAGCCACGCGCATCAAGGACATTACCGACGTTCGCGGGATTCGCATCAACCAGTTGGTCGGATACGGCCTCGTCGTCGGACTCAATGGAACGGGCGATACGCTGCGTAATTCGCCGTTCACGCAGCAATCCGTGCAAGCGATGCTCGATCGCATGGGCGTGAATATTCGCGGTTCTCAGTATCAGCCGCGCACGCGCAACGTCGCCGCCGTCATGGTCACAGCGGACCTTCCGGCGTTCGGCCGCAAGGGTACGAGATTCGACGTCACGGTATCGTCTCTCGGCGACGCGAAGTCGCTCGCGGGCGGCTCGCTCGTCATGACGTCGCTGATGGGTGCCGATCAGACGATTTACGCGGCTGCGCAAGGTCAGATTACAATCTCTGGATTTCTCGCGAAGGGCGCGGCGGAAACGGTGACGTCCGGCATTCCAACGCGCGGACGTATTCCGAACGGCGCGATCATCGAGAAAGACGCGCCGGGAGGATTGGACGAAGGCGATCCGCTCGAACTCGTTCTCCGCAATCCGGACTTCGCGACCGCAGTCCGCGTGATGGACGCCATCAACACCTACGGCGAAGAACACTTTGGTCGGAAACTCGCGGCTGCAAAAGATTTTCAAAGCATATCGCTGCGCAAGCCGAACGGAATGTCGACACCGCGTTTGTATGCCGAGATCGGCGAACTGATGGTCGACCCCGATCAGACGGCACGCGTCGTGATTGACGAACGCACTGGAACGATCGTCATTGGCGCCGATGTTCGCATTTCGACCGTTGCTGTTGCGCATGGAAGCATCACCGTCCGCGTGACGGAGATGCCGCAAGTTTCGCAGCCCGCGCCGTTTGCTGATCGCGGCGAAACAGTCGTCGTGCCGGAAACTTATGTCGATGTGACCGAAGCAGGCGGGAACGTCGAGATTGTACGCGGCACGAAGTTGCGTGAGCTCGTAACGGCGCTCAATCGCATGGGACTGAAGCCGATCGGCATCATCGCCATTCTGCAGGCTATGAAGACGGCAGGTGCGCTGCAAGCCGAACTGGTGGTGCAATGATGAGGGCCACCGCGATTCTTTGTGGCGGGATCGCTCTGCTCGGCTGCGTGACGGCGAATGCTGATGAGGCACGCTCCACATCGCGCCAGATCGTACTGGCCAATGCCGCAGTCGACGGCGCAGCAAAGAAGGCTGACGAAGGCGACGCCGCCGCCAATGCTCTGCCCTTGCCGCCTACTGCGCCTGCTCGCCTGACGCCCGCCGAACAATATTGCTCCAGCATCGTAGACGCTGCAGCGGCAGCGCAAATCGCCCAGCAAACGGAAAACCTTGAGATGGCCAAGCGCCGTATCGAGGAACGCGTTGCGGTTCTGGCAGCGAAAACAGAAGAGCTGAAAAGCTGGATGAAAAAACGCGAGGACTTTACCGCACACGCAGCCGATACGCTCATCGAAATCTACAGCAAGATGAAGCCGGATGCCGCCGCGAACCAATTGCTCGCGATGGATGAACTGACCTCGGCCGCCATCGTCTCGAAGCTTTCGCCGAAAGTGAACAGCCTGATTCTCGGAGAGATGGACGCGACGAAAGCCGCACGACTGACGGCGATCATCGCCAACGCCGGAGCAATCTCAATGAAGCCGGAGGTCCAGTCCCGTGCGAACCGGCAATAGAGCACGCTGGACGTCGCTGGCCTGCGCTTCTCTCGCGCTGCTGTTGCCAGCGTGCGCGATGGATCAAATACGCGAGATCGGCCGCGAGCCTGCACTCAGTCCGGTGGGAACCGGCCTCACGCCCAATCGTGTTTCGAATCTCGATCTGCCCGTGGCGACCGCCTCCATTCATGCCGGAAATTCGACGTGGCGCGATTCCGGCGCGGACCTTTTTCGTGACGCCCGCGCATTCCGGATTGGCGACGTCGTAACGGTCAATATTCAAATCAAGGATAAGGCGTCGTTCAACAACTCGCTCAATCGATCGCGCGATGCGAACGTCGCCTTGGGCACGGCACTGGATTATAATCTCGCATTCGGAGGTCCGGCTATCACGGGCTCCGGCAAAATCAAAGGCAACCTGGATCGCTCCACGTCCACCGATGCAAAAGGAGGGATCGCACGCTCCGAAAGCATCAACTTGCTGGTCGCGGCTGTCGTGAGCGAAGTGCTGCCGAACGGCAATCTCGTAATCAGCGGCACGCAGGAAGTTCGCGTCAACTTTGAAGTTCGCGTCTTGAGCGTCGCCGGTGTCATTCGTCCGCGCGATATCTCGACCGACAATACGATTTCCTATGACAAGATCGCCGAAGCGCGGGTCTCCTATGGCGGACGCGGCCGGGTAATGGAGGTTCAGCAGCCCGCGTACGGACAGCAAATTCTCGACATGGTTTCTCCGTTCTAGGCTCATCGGAGGAAACGTGGCCCAGGCGCTGGTAAAACAAGACGAGACGATCCCGGCACCAGCAGCCGAGGGCGGTAGCGTGATCAAGGGGATGATCGCGGCAATCGTCCTGGGTGCGGGTAGCGGAGTGGCGTTCGGTTACTTCGCGGTGCCGGACGCAGCGCCGGCAAAGGAGATCCACACCCCGATCGAGGAAAGCAAAGACAAAGCCCAGCCGGTAACTGGCCGCTTTCCGAATGACGCGCAGGAAATCGCGATTCCCTCGATCCTCGTAGATCTTAAAGGCGAGCCGAAAACCAGGGTTCGCCTGGACGTCTCCATCGTCGCTGTGCACGGCACATCGGGGTCGGGCCCGCTGAAGGGTGAAGTCAGAGAAGACGTCATTGGCTATCTTAAAGGCCTGAACGTCAGTGACATCCAGGGCGTACGAGGGTTCCAGAATCTGCGCGAACAACTTGACGATCGCGCCAAGATCCGAGGACGAGGCGCAATTCTCGGATTGCTGATCGGCGGGCTTGTCATCGAATGATGTTGCGCCTGGTTATGGCGGTTTTCACCGCGCTCTTGCTCACCTCGACCACGGCGGTCGCCCAGCAGATAAATCTCGAATCACTCTTCCCAGCGGGAGACGCCACCGTCTCCGGGCGTATCGTTCAGTTGCTCGTGGTGATGACCGTTTTATCGGTCGCCCCCGGCCTGCTGATTATGGTCACGTCGTTCGCGCGTTTCCTGATCGCACTCTCGTTCCTGCGTGCCGGACTGGGCCTGCAGACAACGCCGAACAATCTCATCCTCGTCAGCTTGGCGCTGTTTATGACCATGTTTGTCATGGCGCCGACGTTCCAGAGCGCCTGGGACAATGGCGTCAAGCCGATGGTCGAAAACCAAATCAGCCAGCAGGAAGGGTTCACCCGAACGACTGAGCCCTTCCGCGTTTTCATGCGGGCCAATGTCCGCGACAAAGACCTCGCGATTTTTCAGTCGATGGCCGTCGAACGCTTTGGGCAGGCCGAAACCATCGGACCCGATGATCTGCGCGTTCTTATTCCGGCGTTCATGGTGTCCGAGCTGCGCCGCGGTTTCGAGATCGGCTTTCTTGTTACGCTCCCGTTCCTGGTCATCGATCTTGTAGTGGCAACGATCATGACGTCGATGGGCATGATGATGATGCCGCCCACTGTGGTATCGCTGCCACTTAAGATTTTGTTCTTTGTTCTGGTGGACGGCTGGAGCCTTCTCGTCGGCGCGCTCGTCAAGTCTTTTATCTGAAAATCCGTACACTTACGGCTTCGGCAGCGCTTCGTCAGAGCACGCGCATACTTTCAATCAATTCCTGCAAAAGTAACGATTAGGAAAGAACTCTCGGCTATTGCTTCGAGCATGACAGAGTGGCCGCTCGCAAGCGCCACAGGCATGAAGCCGATCTGCCAGGCCGGAAAAAACCCGGCATGTCCCCAGCATTGCGCATCTAGTGCCGAGTAGAAGGACAAGGGACATGGGCATGAATAGCATTAACACGAATACCGCCGCGATGACTGCACTGCAGTCGCTTCAGCAGACCTCGAAGTCGATGCTGACGACGCAGAACCGCATCTCGACCGGCCTCCGCGTCGCAACTGCAGAAGACAACGCCGCTTACTGGTCGATCGCAACGACGATGCGCTCGGACAACGACGCGCTCTCGACGGTTCAGGACGCGCTCGGCCTCGGCAAGAGCACGGTCAGCATCGCCTACACCGCGATGAACACCGCCATCGATCTCGTCGGCCAGATCAAGACGAAGTTGACGGCTGCTGCAACTCCGGGCGTCGACCGCTCGAAGATCCAGTCGGAAATCAAAGAACTCCAGAACCAGCTCAAGGGCGTTTCCGATACGGCGAGCTTCTCGGGCGAGAACTGGCTCTCGGTGGACTCGTCGAATACGGGCTACAACGCAACGAAGTCGATCGTTTCCTCCTTCACGCGTACGTCTTCGGGCGCCGTGCAGGTTGGCAACATCAGCATCGACACGAAAAATGCGGTTCTGTTCGACTCGAGCGCATCGGCAGCCGGCATTCTCGATGCAACTCGCAACTCGCTGGGCGCAATCGCTTCCACCGGCACATCGGTTTACGCGATGGACATCAGCACGCTGACCGACAGCGCGACTGACCTCAACACCCTCAAGGGCTACATCTCTGGCGCCGACGCGGCGTTCCAGGAGATGACGAAGGCCGCGACCGGCCTTGGTGCCAACCAGCAGCGCATCAACCTGCAGAGCACGTTCGTTTCCGCTCTGTCGGACGCCATCACGTCAGGCGTATCGCAGCTTGTCGACGCCGATATGAACCAGGAATCGACCAGACTGCAGGCGCTTCAGGTCAAGCAGCAGCTTGGCGTCCAGGCGCTGAGCATCGCCAACCAGTCGAGCCAGAACATCCTCTCGCTCTTCCGCGGTTGATGAATTGAGGTTTGGCGCTCCGGCGCCAAGCCCCCTGCCCTTTCCTTGATCGGCATTTGTGACGGGTCGTTCCGTGCTTGCCCACTGCTTCGGCAGAGGTGAGCCCGGAAACGGCCCGTCACCTTTACACAAGGTTCGCTCTCTACCGTCGGCGCGGAACCGTGCGGGTAGGTCCGAACAATGGATTGGCGTCAGCTTGAAAATCTGATCAGCAGCCTCAAAGGTCTGGGGCAGCGCCGCCTGATCGCGCTCGGAATCGCGGGCTTCTCCGTGTTTGCGCTCATCTCGGTCGGCAGCTATTTTGCCTCGCGCTCGAACTACGAAACGCTTTACGTCGGCCTGACACCGCCGGATATCAGCCGCATGGGCCAGGTGCTCGGCGAAGCCGGAATTTCGTTCGAAACAAGCCTTGACGGAACCAAGCTTGGCGTCGCCTCCGGGCAGGCCGGGCAAGCCCGGGCGTTGCTGGCCGAAAAGGGTCTGCCGGGCAGCCCGAATTCCGGTTACGAGCTTTTCGACAAGCTTGGCGCCCTCGGCCTCACATCATTCATGCAGGAAGTCACCCGCGTTCGCGCGCTTGAGGGTGAACTCGCACGCACGATCCAATATCTGAAAGGCATCCGCGCCGCGCGCGTGCACCTCTTTCTGCCGGACCAGAACGGCCTGCGAATCAAAAAGCAGTCCCCCTCGGCGTCTGTTGTCATCCGAACCGACATCTCAGGCGACGCCGCCTCGGCGCCCGCAATCAAACATCTAGTGGCCTCCGCCATCCCCGACATGACCCCCGATGAAGTTCAGGTGATCGGCACCGACGGAACACTTCTCGGCGGGGGCAAATCTGCGACCGGCGATAAGCCGGTTCAAATGCTGGATCTCGAACGCACCGTCTCCCAGCAGGTGCAGGACAGCGTGAAGCGCGCTCTCTCGCCTTACCTTGGCATCGACAACTTTGAAGTCAGCGCCATCGCGCGACTGAATCTCGATAAGCACCAGACGAACGAAACGAAGTTCGACCCGGAAACCAAGGTCGAAAGATCAACGCGCGTCGTCAAGGAAGCGCAAAGCTCGTCCGACGGTTCGGCAAAATCTGAAGTCACCGTCGAACAGAATATTCCAGGCGCGGCACCTGTCGGCAAAGAGAACAAGCGCGCGCAAGATAGAAAAGAAGAAACTACAAACTACGAAATCAGCTCAAAGTCGGCATCGACCACGAGCGAGGGCTACAAGGTCGACAACATCTCCGTCGCGGTTGTCGTGAACAAGAAGCGCCTTTCCGAAGTCCTTGGTCCGGAAGCCAAAGCCGCAGATTTCGACAAGCAGGTTGCCGAAATTGAGCGTGTTGCGCTGTCGGCTGCAGGTCTCGATACCAAGCGCGGTGATCGCATTAGCGTTTCGGCGCTGGAGTTTGCAGCCTCCCCGTTCGGTACGGAGCCTGGTTCTGGTGGAAGCGACTGGACCGTTATGCTGATGGGCCTCGCTGCAACAGGCATGAAGTCCCTCACCATTCTCTTGGTTGCGGCAATCGTTGTGATGGCGGGATTCAAGCCCGCGATGCGCGCTCTCATATCGAGTTCCGGGCCAACGGCGCTGCAGTCCGAGTCGGTCACGGCGCTGGGCGCTCCATCGACGCAAGGTCCGGCGCCGCTCGACACGCCGGAAATGGCGTCGGCGCTGCTTGAGCCGGGCGCCAATCCGTTTGATACGGCCGACAACATGGGCTCGGATTTTTCCGGCGGCGGCTTATCGTTCGGACGCCAGATCTCGTTCGGTCCAGTTGAGAAGCTCGGCGCGATCATTGCGCGCGACGAAGAGCAAGCGACCGCAGTGATGAAACACTGGGTCAAAAACGGATGATAGGGCGCCAGCGACATAGCCGGGCGTTTCCATTGCTTGCCGATATCGACCGGGGTGGCGGTTTCGCTCTGCCCGATCACGGGGAGAAATTGAGCGAAGCGCACAACACTGGATTTCAGCTTGGTCTGGCTGCGGGCAGAGTAGAAGCGGAAGCCGATTGCGAATTGCGGCTGGCGGAACTCGAAACGCGTCACCTCGAAATGCTCGCGCAGCAACGCGAAGGCCTGCAACGTGACTATGCGGACGCGCTCGCGGATCGTTTCGACGGCGCCGTAAAAATGATCGAACGCGCGATTGAAGAGCGGGTCGCAAATCTGTTGCAGCCATGGCTCGTCGAACGCCTTCGCGCGCGCGCGATTGAAGACCTCGAAAAGGCGATCGTTCGCGCACTGTCCGAAGGCGCCAAGGTCCACATCGAAGCGCCGCCCACTATCGTTGCGCACCTTCGGGACCGCCTTCCGAATACGGGGCTGCAGATCGAATATTCCGAAAGCCAGACAGCCGATATCCGCGCGCATATCGAAGATACGCAAATCGAAGCGAACCTGTCCGTATGGATCAGTGAGCTGGAGGCGGCGGCCGAATGAGCGACGGACAGGAAGACGTTTCCTCACAGCCATTGGTGATCGTTCGTCGGCGGCGACAGACGGAAGAAGCGCATCACGGCGGCGTCTGGAAGATTGCCTACGCTGACTTCATGACCGCGATGATGGCGTTCTTTTTGGTGATGTGGCTCGTAAATGCCGCTGACAAGAAGACGATCGTTCAGGTCGCGGCGTACTTCAACCCGATGCGTCTGACCGATCGCACCGAGGTGCCGAAGGGCCTCGAAGACACAAACGAAATGGAAGTGAGGCAGACGCGCGACCAGAAGGACAAGACGGGCGCGCCGCATCCGGGCAAGGATATTCCGAAGGGCCCCAGTGAAAGCTCGTCGAAACCGAGCCCAAACTCGGCCGAGGGCGCGAAGGCACAGAAGGCGAGCGGTGAGGCCGGAGGCAAGATCGAAGAAGCGCGGAAGGAAGACGCTCTTTTTGATGATCCCGGCACTCTTTTGAACAGCCTCGCCGATAAGGCGAAGGCAGATCTGCTTTTGGAAGCCGAGAGCCCTCCGGAGGCCCAAGCACGAGATCCGTTCGATCGGACTGTTCAAGACAAAAGATCGAATGCAGCACGGCGTTCGGCGGAAGACCTAAATCCGGGAGATCCCCTGCCACCGCAGGGAGCGGCTACGGTTGATTCGAAAGCCGCAGTTCGTCCTCCAAGTGATAGCCTGCGCGCGGCCGTTCCAGCGCCAGTCGAGACAAAACCTGCGCCCAAGCCCGGCGCTGAAGCGCCCGGAGTGAAGCAACGCGATCCCGTCAAGGAACAGCTCGCGCCCGGCCCGGCGGACAAAGCTGGATTAGTCGATAAGGAGAGCGAAGCTAAGAAGGTCGCCAAAGATATATCGAGCGCGATCTCCAAGGTTTTGCATAACCTGCCCAACGTCGAAGTGAAGGCCACATCGGAAGGCTTGCTTGTCAGCCTGCTCGACGACGCGAAGTTCGGCATGTTCGAGGTCGGTTCCGCCAAGCCACGTCCGGAGCTGGTCATCGTGATGGATAAGATCGGCGAAGTTCTGAAAGAGAAAAAGGGCGATATCGTTGTCCGAGGTCATACGGATGACCGTGCCTATCGCAACGGCAACTACGACAACTGGAGACTTTCCGCGGCGCGCGCGCAGATGGCCCATCACATGCTTGTTCGCGGCGGCATCGCCGAATCGCGATTTGTTGCCATCGAGGGGCGCGCCGACCGCGATCCAAAGATTCCGTCCGATACCAGTGCGGCGCAAAACCGACGCATCGAGATCCTCATTCGTGAGCGGCCGCGATGAAGCGCCTTGTCTGGATCGCCATTGGAGGTGTGACGCTCGCGGCCCTTGCCGGTGGCGTCTTCTTCTATTTAGGCGCAGGCCATCAGTACGAGGCGGGACCGGACGCTCAGGCGTCGCGCCAACAGCACAAAACGTCTGCTACGACCGACGAGGAACGCGACGCCAGCGTACGCGCGCAAACCCTTGGACTTCTCGAAGAACTCAATGCCGTACAGGATCGAGTGATTGCGGGAGACCGCGGAGCGCTCGCTGAACAAAGCAGATTGATGGCGACGATCGCGTCGGTGCTTCGGAAATTCCAGCAGGAAAACTGGAACGACTACGCGAATGTTCGCGCCGCCTTCGTATACGTGCTGAGCGGTGGAGAGCCCGATGTGCTAAATCCGCTCCTGAATGACGACATGCTATACGCAGCCGATCGAGACCTTGCCGAGGGCATCATGAGCTTCGCGCGCGGGGACACGCAGGCAGCGAGAAAGTCGTTCGACGAAATCGATCCAAGGTCGCTCGACATTAGACTCACCGGCCCGTTCGCGCTGGCGCGTGCATCCCTCTACATCGGAGAGGATGAGAAAAAAGCCATCTCGCTGCTGGATGACGCACGCATCGCGGGGCCGCACACCGCAATCGAGGAAGCAGCGGTACGGCGGCAGATTCCAATTCTGATGGACGTTGGTGACACGCCGCGTGCCACGATGCTGATGGCGGATTACGTTCGCCGCTTTGGAAAATCCGCTTATGCGTGGAAGCTGTTCCAAAGTTTTGCAGTTTCGATTGCGAAGCAAGCGGACCTCGAAGACCAGAAAATGATGGAAGACCTTCTGTCCGCAATCTCAACGGCAGATCCGAAGAGTAAAGCCAACCTATGTCTCGGAATCGCAAGTGAAGCGCTGCTGAATGGCAGAATTGCTTTGGCTGGATTAGCGGCCGATGCCGTGCTGAAAATAACCCCGCTATTGCCCGATCAACTGGAAAAAGCGCGGCTCTACAGGGCCGCGGCCGACGCGCCAAGCACGCGCGCCGAGGAAGCACTCGCAATCCTGAGTCAGATGTCGCGCAATCGCCTTTCGGAAAACGATAACGAAATTCGCGAAGTCGCAAGTTTCATTGCGCGCACCGTGATTGAATCCGGCAAGCAGCGGCCAACGCAGATGAAACAGACGAAGGCCGGTGCGGAAGGTACAGATACACCACGACCACCAGGCGCATTGGAACAAGCAGAATCGGCGATGAAAGAAGCCGACAAGCTCATTTCGGAGAGCATGTAATGACGCACGCGATCGGTGCCTCTCAGCCCGGCCCAGTCATGGCCGATAAAGCCGCACACTCTTCCACCTCAAGCGCGTTACGTCGGGGCCAACATGCGAATGCGGTGAACCGCGAAGCCAAGGCAGACGACGAAAAATCGTCGCTCAAGGATGGTGACGCACGCCGATCACGCGCAGGAGAAGCGCCCAAGACCTCGGCGACCGAAATATCTGACGTGCTCGCATCGCGCGAGTCACGAACCCCAACCAAGAGTGATGCTGCGGACGACGACTTTGCGGCGACAATTGATGGCCTCGAAGGAAAGCCTGAAACGCCCGCCGAGGTCAGAACCGAGCCCGCGAAGGGCACCGAGAGCACAGTCTGGAACGCCAATGCAGCATTCGCGCAGATCGCGCTTGCGCGGTTGTCGGACGGTGAGGCTGGCGAAGTCTCGGCCGCTGAAGGCAAAGATCATGGAAATACGCGCCGCTCGGAAGGATTGAAAACCGGCTTGCCGGACTTGGCGGAAAAGCGTGTAGCCAATCATCTGGATATGCCAACGGATGAGTTGCCAGAGGAAACGTTGACGACAACCGTCAGAGTCGACGCCCGCGAAACGCATTGGTTGTTCTCCGAGCGAAAGATTGCTGAAGCAGGCACGGCCGCCGCGAACGGCGAACGCACCGCCACCGGGAAGATTGCTCCACAAGAGGTGCTTTCAGCGAAAGCTCAGGATCTCTTGCAGAAGGCGTCAAACCAAAGCGACAAGTCCGCCGCGCAGACCATCGGCCAAGCGGCCGCCACGAGCGACGCGCCTAAGCGTCAGACATTCGATAGCCAGCGCGACAATGGAAAGTCGCGCGAGCAAACGGGTAGCGATCGCCGTCCGTCAGCACTCGGCGCGGCAGGCAAGACTGAGCGCGTCGCAACTGACATGCCAACCCAATCCGCAGGCGTTCCGGCCGCAACTCAGCAACTTAAGAACGGCATTCTCAACGCGCTGACCGGAGGCCCGCGCGATGGCGCGCCAACTCAAACAAGCCCATTTCATACGATGCCGGAGCGGCCAACGATGGCAGGTCAGGTTCTCCGCGCAATCGACATCACGTTATCTCCCCCCGATCTCGGCACAGTGAAGGTTCGCATGTCGCTGCGTGAAAACGCGCTCGAGATCGACGCGGCTGCTTCGAAAGCATCGACGGCAAAATTGTTGCATGACGACCGAAAAGGCTTGGAGCAAAGCCTGCGCGAGTCAGGCTATGACGTTTCAAGCTTGAAGATTTCCGAAGCAAGTACGAGCAGCTCAGCAAACTTCAACAGCGGTACAAATCCGCAAGACGGCGGACAGGCTCGCACTGGGTTTCTGGGGCAGCAAGCGTCAGACCAGCAACGGCGGGAGGGCGCGCCGTCGGATCAATCGCAGCAGCGCTCATCCGGTGAGCGTTCCAACAGCGGACGAAACGAAAGCGATGCACGGCAAACCAGCGGGATTTACATCTAGGTCGTGACGATGGCGCAGCAACAGCAGCTGGGCGGGACGGGCTTACGCGGCCCATTTCCCCTTGTTTCGGATTCGATCGAGGAAGAAATCGTCGATCATTGTCCAGGAGCGTATGCGCTTGGCTTTATCGATAACCGTGGCCGCTTCGCGATTACGTTCGTCGGCAGTGCCGGAGACGATCTGAAGTCAAAGCTCAAGGCGCACATCGGCACCGCGCCGCAATTCAAGTTCCGGCATTTCGAGCACCAAAGTCAGGCGTTCGAAAAGGAATGCGAAATGTTTCACCAATTCGTGCCCGGTGGAAACTTCCTGCACCCTAGCCGGCCGCCCGGCACAAATTGGACGTGTCCGAAGTGTCGAGGGCCGATTGGCGGCCGTCCATAATGCGGAATATGTCCGCCAGCGCCTGATGATAGCCGGAATGCCAATACGCGCATTCCGCTGTGTCTCGATCCAGATGCAGGTGCTGCTCAAGCTGCGAAGACCAGTCGCCGGTCAGTTGCTCGCCGATGCCGGTCATGCGAGCCCGCAAAGTCTCGATATCGATGTTACGCACACTCATAAAACGTCTCGTCCCTATTCCGTGCCGGTCCGGCTTAGGGGAGACTGTACGCGATATTTATCGCAACATCGCCAATACGACTGATTGCATTTTATCAAAGTTGGAAGTCTCGGGGGCTAAGCCCCCGATTTTCTAAGTTTCGCGACGTATTGATCGATGAGGGCATTGGCGATCATCATCCGCTGAGTAGCCGCCTCGCGGAGGTCCGGTGGCATTCGATCAGGATGGTTGCGCAACGCAAACGCCCGCTTCACGAGCGCCACGTCGGCTTCGGTGGTAACGCCTTCGATCAGTCCGAGGTCGTGTAAGATTTTGTTAGGATCGAGAGAGACCTCCGGTGCTGTCTCCCCGTCGTAAGAATAGGTGTGTCCGGGCGGGATCATTGCGGCGGCTGACTGCGGAATCGAGCGAGCCGTCGCGGCGGCTCCCCAGGCTGCCTCCAAGCTGTCGATCGAAAAGGGATGCGCGGCCCGCGGCAAATCCTCAAAGGAATCGGGCCCTTCGGCAAGGTCTTCGATCAGGCGGTCGAACGGTGATGACGAAGGCGTTGGACGCATCAGGAGATGTGGGGCCAGTTGGCGAAACGATGCCGAACCTTAACGACCCAGGCTTGCAGTGCGCTTACGGAGCTTTGCTTAGCTGCGCCGCGCCGACTTCTGCAAGCTCACGGCCTTGCCGAAATATTCCCGGCCCAGATCTTCAAAATCTAATCGCTCGGCAACGTCCGTAACAGGATCGCGGAACTCGATGCCGATATGGTTCTTCTCGACCCAACTCACATAGCCGTTGACGGGCGTGCCGTCGAAAAGGGTCAGCGTCACGCGCTCCTCGACGTTCGGTACCGCGCCGTCGAGAATGCGGATCTTCGCTCCGGTTTCCGAAAGGTCGACGAGATCGCAGATCATGCTGGAGCTGCGAAACTGCATCACGGCATGCTGGTGGGTCGTCTGGCGGAATTCCGCACGGCGGTCGCCTGGCGCAAACGGCCGCTCCGGCACAAGGGCCCGGTCGGTCAGGTCCCGGCGCATTCGGCGCGTTCGCGTATGCTTCATGGGAACACCGTTCGCGGATAGGCACCCGGATGGGTGAATAGAGTTTTCGATCAACGGATATATTTAGGCGCAATTAGACTGACAAATCGCTAGGAGAAGCCCGCCGAATTAGATATCGGAATTCAGCATTCATTAACGCCGTTCGATTTCCGGAAAGGCACAGTGGTCCAATGGGGTATTGCGCTCTATTCCCCGCGTAATAGGGCACGCATTGCTTGCACCCTCGGTAGAAGAGCCCGGCCGCCGGAAATATCCTTACGAACCGCGAACCTAGCTCGATCCCGCTCCGTGTAGATGCACGGAATGGTATTTTAGACACCCCGCAAGCCGGGATCCAAGTAATGCCAAAAAAAGTGTTAATAAACCGAATGAATCAATGTATCCCGCTTAAATACAGACGATTTAAAGGCGGGGGCGGGAATGTTTGTGGTTTTAGACGATCGTTCGACGGTCGCAGGCGGATGTATTGCCTGTTTTGAGCGCGAAGGAATCGCGGCCGTCGCAGTCGATCCCGCTGAGTTCATGGACTGGTTCGAACTTGTGAATGATTCGGACGTCGATGTCGTCGAAGGATTTTTGATCGGTTCAGTAACGAACCGCCGCCAAATCGCCGCCCGCATCCGCGCCCGTTGCCGTGCCCCCCTTCTCGGCCTCATCGAAGCCAAAACGCTCAACGAAACCCTCGATCTCTTTTCACTTGGTTTCGACGATGTCGTATCCAAGCCCTTCCACGTGCGCGAAATTCTGGCGCGCAGCGGTGCCATCCGCCGCCGCATGAAGATGGCCGAGCAATGCGTCGACGTTGCAGGAATCCGAATTTTCTTCGACGGCCGCGACCCGCTGGTCAACGACGAGGTGCTGCCCCTGCCTCGCCGCGAACGCCGCATCCTCGAATGCTTGGTCTTGAGCCGCAACACCCGCGTGACCAAGACCCAGATCTTCAATCGCGTCTATGGCATCTTCAATGATGAGATCCATGAGAACGTCATCGAGAGCCACATCAGCCGCCTTCGCAAGCGGTTGAAGCAGCGCCTCGGACACGACCCGATCGATTCGCAGCGCTTCCTTGGCTACCGGCTGAAGGAATATTCTGGCGAAGACTCTTCAGTCGCCAATAGCGACGCCGAAACCAGTCTCACGCAAGGCCCGGATGCTCCACTCACGAAGAGCATCATTCGTGACGACCAGGAGAGTGTCGATGGGCCTATACGGACTAATGACTACCAGCATATCGGGCATGTCTGTCCAAGCTGACCGGATGGGTACCGTCGCGGACAACATCGCGAACGTAAATACGACAGGCTACAAAGAAGCATCCGCACAGTTCGCGACCTTGGTTGCCGAAGGCCACGTGGCCTCCTACGTCCCCGGCTCGGTGTCTTCGGTTGCGCGCCGGGCGATTTCCCATCAGGGCGACATCTCCTACACGACCTCTCCGACCGATCTGGCGATCAGCGGCAACGGGTTTTTCATGGTGCAGAGTCCGTCCGGCACACCGTTTCTCACTCGTGCGGGCAGCTTCGTCACCACGAACGGACAGCTCGTCAACGCAGCGGGCTTCACGCTATTGGGCTACGACCTACTGAATGGCGGCAGCACGTCCGTCATTAACAGTGCGGCAGGTCTCGTTCCCGTCAGCACCGCCAATCTCGGTCTTAAAGCCACGCCGTCGAGCGTTGGCGAATTCCAGGTGATGCTGCCGTCGGACGCGGCGACATCTGTGAACCTCCCATCTGCCAATGGCGCCTTCGCGGACTTCTCAGGCAAGACGTCGATCATCACCTACGATAATCTCGGCCATCAGGTGACGCTCGATATCTATTCGGCAAAAACCGCAAACAACCAGTGGGAAGTTACCGTCTACGACAACGCGGGCGCGTCGGCGAATGGCGGCTTTCCATATGCCGGTGGATCTCTGCTAACGACACTGCCGCTAACGTTTGATGGCACCAATGGCAAATTGCTGACGCCCGCGAACGGCACGCTGTCAGTCAATATTCCCAACGGCACGACACTCTCGCTGGCGCTCGGAAATACAACGCAGCTCGCTGGCGACTACACGCCGATGAAAGCGACCGCGAACGGCAATGGCCCTTCAGCCGTTGACCGTTTTGAGATCAGCAAGAACGGCACCGTGACGGCCGTCTATGCCGACGGATCACGCGTAGACGCCTTCCAGGTTCCGCTTGCGAGCGTTGCAAGCCCTGACAACCTGACGGCGATTTCCGGAAACGTCTTCGCAACAAACAAGGATTCGGGCGATCTCCAGCTCGGCAAAGCCAACACAGGTGCGCTGGGTTACATCGCGTCAGGAGCGCTGGAAAAATCGAGCGTCGATCTCGCGTCTGAGTTGACGACGATGGTCGAGGCGCAACGCAGCTATACGGCCAACTCCAAGGTCTTCCAGACCGGCACCCAGTTGCTCGACGTTCTCGTCAACCTGGTCCGATGATTATGACCCCTAAGGGGAAAACGAACTGATGTCGCTGACGTTAAGTATCGACACCGCGCGTTCAAGTCTCGCGACAACCTCCGAGCAGATCTCGGTGGTGTCGCGGAATATTGCGCGCGTGGGCGATGCGAACGCCACACGCAAAACGGCTCAAACCATCACCGGGCCGGGCGTCGGTGTCAGTGTCGCTGGCATCCAGCGCACGGCCAACAGCCTTCTTTTCAATGCGTACCTGAATTCGAATTCCAGCAGTCAGGCGCAGTCGGCCATCACGTCGTCGCTCGATCGGCTTCAGAATACGGTCGACGATACCGATCTGGAGCGCTCGCCGGCAGCGCTGTTGGCCAAGCTAAGCGCCGCTCTGCAGACGTATTCGGGAGCGCCGCAGAATCCCGCGGTGGCCGCAAGTGTGGTCTCCGCAGCGAAGGACGTGTCCAACGCCCTCAATTCGGCATCCGCAACCGTCACGAGTGTGCGCCAGCAGGCCGACGCCGACATCGGCGCGTCTGTTGGTCGAATAAACAGTCTGCTCGCGCAGTTCGAAACGCTCAACAATCAGGTTATCCGCGCGACGAGCGGCAGCGGCGACGCTTCCGACGTGCTCGACGCGCGCGACGCCATACTCAAGCAGCTTTCGGCAGAAGTCGGCATTCGCACCGTTGACGAAAGCAACGGTGGCATGTCGATCTACACCGACAGCGGCGTGACGCTGTTTGACAAGCTGCCACGCAAGGTCAGCTTTCAGCAAACGCAGAATCTTAGCGCGGGCATGTCCGGCGCCGCGGTGTTCGCAGATGGTGTGCCCATTGCGGGCGGAACGCATTCACTTGGAATTTCGACCGGCAAGCTCGCGGGCCTTGTCGCGGTACGCGACGACATTGCGGTAACGTATCAGGGCCAGCTCGATGAGATGGCTCGCGGCCTCATTCTCGCATTCGCTGAATCGGATCAATCCGCTACGCCGACGCTTCCTGATGTCGCCGGTCTCTTCACCTACGCGGGCGGACCCGGTTTGCCGTCATCATCAAGTCTCGTTTCGGGACTTGCCGCATCGATCAAGATCAATCCGAATGCCGACCCAAGCCAAGGCGGCGATGCCGAGCTGATCCGTGACGGCGGCATCTCTGGCAATGCGGCCTACAAATACAATGCCGCAGGCGGAGCGTCTTTCACCGATCGTATCCAGGGTTTGATCGCGAGCCTTGGTGCCGGACAGACATTCGACCCGTCGACACAGCTCTCGTCGAGTGTTCCTCTCGGGAGTTACGCAAAGGATTCAGTCGCCTGGCTCCAGGCTCTGCGTCAGTCGTCGAGCGCGGAAGCCGAGTACCGCAGTACCGTGGCCAGTCGAGCGGCGTCCGCTCTGTCATCGCAGACGGGTGCGAGCCTCGATGAGGAAATGACAAATCTTCTCAGTCTCGAACGAACGTTTCAGGCCTCATCGCGCCTGATAAGCGTCGTCGACGGTATGTTCACAACCCTCCTGCAATCATTCAGCTAGGCCAATGATCACACCGACATTCGTTTCAACATCAGCGCTCTCAAGTGAAACGCGGTCGTCGATTGCACGCATCCAGGCGCGCCTCGTTGATGCGCAGAAAGAACTCGGCACGCTTCGCCACGCAGACGTCGGGCTAACGCTGGGCGCGACGACCGGCATCAGCGTTTCGATGCGCCAGGATATGACCCAAATTCAGGCGATCAAGGATACGAACTCGATCGTCTTGACGCGCATGCGCGGCTCGCAAGCAGCGCTTCAATCGCTTGCTGACAAAGCCCAGTCGGTGATGACGGCACTCACCGGAGCGCAATCTGCGTCCTTGATGCCCGAGACGATCGTGCAGGAAGCAAAAGCCGGGCTGCAGACCGTACAGGACCAGCTCAACGCATCGCTCGATGGGCAATATCTGTTTTCCGGCATCAACTCAGACGTCAAGCCGATGGAGGATTATTTCGCAAATCCTCCGCCGGCCAGTGCGCAGTCCGTCAACGCCGCCTTCTTCGCCAAGTTCGGAATGAATCCGACCGACCCCGGCGTGAATTCGATCTCCGACACGGACATGGAGAGCTTCCTAAATAACGAGTTTGCGGACCTCTTCTCGGATGCGAACTGGTCTGCAAACTGGTCCGCCGCATCGGATCGTCCGGTCAACAGCCGCATTTCGCGAACCGAAACCGCGAACACGTCCACGACCGCGAACGAGATGGCGTTCCGTCAGATGACTCAGGCATTCACGATGGTGTCTGGCCTCGGCTTCGCAAATCTCAACAGCGGCGCGCAACAGGCGATCGTAAAGGCCGCTACGACGATGCTCGGCAATGGCATCAGCGGAGTGACAAAGATTCAATCGTTCCTCGGCGTCACGCAACAGCGCGTCGCGGATAGCAACGATCAGGTTGATACGCAGCTTGCTTTCTTGGAGCGCTCGATCGGAGATCTCGAGTCGGTTGATCCGGCCGAGATCACGACCACGATTTCAAATCTCACGACCCAACTCGAAGCCGCTTACAGCATCACCAACAGGCTGAACAATCTCAGCCTCATGAACTTCCTCAAATGACAATTCCGCATAGCTTTAGCGAATGACCGGACCGGAAAATGTATAAGTTCTCATATGAAGAGACGTTGAGTGAATCTGGCGGCAGGCAGCGCGAGAACGAACGTCTCGCGCTTGAGCAGTCTGTCGCGATGCTTCAGAAAGCGCAAAGCGCCGGACCGAATTCGCGTGAAGCGATCGAGGCAATCTTCTTCGTCAATCGTCTCTGGAGCTTCCTCCTCGAGGATCTCGCCAAGCCGGATAACGGCCTGCCAGAGCAAATGCGCGCCAACCTCATCTCCATCGGCATCTGGATGCTGCGCGAAGCCGAGGCGATCAGCAACGGCAAGTCCCAGAACTTCGCAGGCCTGATCGAAATCTCGAACGTGATAGCGGAGGGGCTTTGATGAGTGGCGGCTTGAAGATAACGCTCCGCGCCGGCGAACGGATTTTCGTCAACGGCGGCGTGCTGAAGGTTGATCGTAAAGTCAGCATCGAACTGATGAACGACGTCATCTTCCTTCTTGAGCAGCACGTCATGAAGCCCGAAGAGACAACGACGCCGCTGCGCCAACTCTATTTCATGGTGCAAATGATGCTGATGGACCCGGCATTGCACATGAAGGCGCGCGAGATGGCGATGGAGTCGGTAGCAAATCTGCTGGCCAGCATACGCGATCCGAAAATGCTTCAGGGATTGGCGGATACGAGCCAGCTCCTCGATAGCGATCGCCCCTTCGAGGCATTGAAACGAGTCCGGTCCCTCATTCCGCTCGAAGGGGCGCTGGAACCGGCGACAGAACTTACAAAGGAGGTCGCATGACCACGATACCCGCAACCGGCTCGGCAGGCGGCACCACCAATACGAACACCGGCACGAACAAGTCGACGCTCGACTACAACGACTTTCTTCGTCTCATGGTGGCGCAGCTGCAGAACCAGGATCCGCTCAACCCGACGGACTCCACCGAGTACATGTCGCAGATTGCTCAGTTTTCCAACGTAGAGCAGGCGATCAACACCAACTCGAAGCTCGGGCAGCTGCTCATAAATTCAAACATCAGCCAGGCTAGCACCCTCGTCGGACACACCATGATGAGTGCTGATGGCTCGGTCTCAGGAATTGTCACGTCTGTCAGGATTGACTCGAACGGGTCAACGGCGATCCTGACCGACGGCAAAGAAATACCGATCGTTGCTGGCGTAACGGTAGGTTACTGATGTCGGAGGCAGACGCCCTCGGAATTGTTCAGCAGGCCATCTGGCTCGCAATCGTATTGGCCGGGCCAGTCGTTGGCTCGGCCATGATCATTGGCGTCGGCGTGGCGTTCTTTCAAGCGCTGACGCAAGTCCAGGAAATGACGCTGACGTTCGTTCCGAAGATCATTGCGGGATTTTTTATAATCCTTCTAACGGGCAACTACAGCGGCGCACTTTTGAAAGTGTTCACTGAACAGTTGTTCCTGCGCATTGCTACTGGGTTCAAGTAGGCCGCGCCCCGCGAACGCATTTCACAAATACATGCGTTTTAGGGGATGATTGTTGCTCAAAATCGGCGAATTACGACCAATTGTTCATTGCGATTCCTTGCGATTTATGTTCCTCAGTAACCAGTCCGTAGTCTGATGAAGTAGCGCGGCCGCGCGCGCTTTCAGCAGGTCTGGGGAGCGCGCGAGCTGGCGTATCCCAGTTCAAACCCGGCCACGAGAACACGGCGTTACAGCCGGTTCGCAATGGGCGTGGCCTTCGAAATCATCGATCGAAGCAGGGCGATATGATGCAAGCCGTATCCAGGCATGTGCCTCTTTCCGCAATGATCATGTTGTCTAGCGTTCTCATAATCTGCGCGACGTATGTCTTTTGGATAATGTACATGCGAACCGGCGGCGAGGTGGCGGCCCTCTCCCCCTGGTCAGACGTGAGCTGGCGAATTGCGGAAGTCGACTCGCGTGGTCGCATCATTCGGCTCGGTTCTCACCCCATTGCTATCGCGGCCTTGTTCGGATTGGTGTCGGTCGGGTTGCTTGGTTTTGCCGTCGGAGCTTGGCAGTACTTCACCGGCAATGAAATGGCGCGCAGAGCAGACAACAAAGCTCAATCGCAGCGCTTGGACAAAGTCGGCAGGGACTTGGATGACGAAGTATCGTCATTGGTCACCCTGCTGCAGCAGCATCTCGAAGTCAGCTCATCCCATTCCGATGCCCTGGCGAGCGTCAATCGCAATCTCCCGACGTTGACGTCGCCGGAGCAGATCAGGGCTGTCGTTCAACGCTTGATCAATGAGAATGCACGCTTCCGGGGTGAAGTCGACGTTCTGAACGGGCGCTTGCGTCAGTCACAAACGCAAATCGAAAAGCTCCGCGCCAATCTCAACGAAAGCCAGCGGCTTGGCATGATCGACGCGGTCACGTCGCTCAAGAACCGCCATTGGTTGCAGGCAAACATGGAACGGGAAGTGCGCCTCGCGATGGAAGCGAACGAGCCGCTGTCTGTCATCATGGCCGACGTCGATCATTTCAAGAAGATCAACGACACATTCGGACATGCCGTGGGCGACGAAATTCTTCGCCGCTTCGGAGAGCTGCTTTCGAAAAGCATCAAGGGCCGGGACACGGCAGTGCGTTACGGAGGCGAGGAGTTCATTGTGCTCCTGCCCCAGACGAAACTGCTCGGTGCGGTAAATCTCGGTGAGCAACTTCGCGCAGGGCTCGAAAGCAAGCGGTGGATGCACCATCGCACGGGCAAGCCGATTGGCACCGTAACGGCGTCGTTCGGCGTCGCGCAAATGAGACCGGACGACAGCCCGGAAACGCTGATCGATCGTGCGGACGGCAAACTTTATGAGGCGAAGGCCGCCGGACGAAACTGCGTCAAGTCCGAAGTTGACGATGTCGCCTGACGTCGAAAAACAAGATCGCAGATCGAGCTAATCAGCTTTCCGTAAACAGCGGATCATTTTCCGAAAGCGGCTGATCGAAGCGCGCGCTTGTCTTTCCGGCTTTTGCGCATGCGATCAGACTTGGAAATTTTCGTCCGTTTTGCAGCTCGATCAGTACGCTCTCTTTAGTTCGGAACGCTCGAGGGCAGACGAAATCGATGCCGTTCGTTGAAATGCTCATCGTGCGGCCGACGGCGATGGCATCCTCCGCAGTCACTTTGCACGGACGGGACAGATTGTAAGTTCGCGACCGTCGCCGTTGCGGCAGAATGGGCAGAGCGACTTCCCCTTGCCGATTGATGCAACTGTGGGCGCCAGCCGCCACCTCTTTGAGAAATTTCCCAAGCACGAGCGCATTGCCCGTATAAGTGCCATCAAGCCGCCACCGCGTCTCGGGTTCGAGAGCAAGAACCGCGTCGCGGCAATCCTCGGCGAGTTTGCGCCAAGCCATCGTGAGCTGTTCGAGCCGATCAATAGAGACAGCGGGAGCGACGAAATTCCCCGCGCCAAGTACCAGCGGAAGCGCCACCGTTCGCGCGTCCAAAAGCTCGAGATAGATCCGATTGATCGCGGCTCCGGGCTCTGGCGGCAGAGCAATGTCACGCCAAGACCTGAGGGCGGAGCGGACCAACGGCGACTCGACCGGAAGCAGATTGGAACATGAGCGCAGCATCCAAGGCCGCTTGAACGCGAGAGCGGCATTCATCGCGCTCGCAACGGCGCCAATCTGCAGCGCCGTCCAATGCAACTCGCAAACCAAGGCTTCGAACAGAGAGTTTCCGTCTAAAGGCTCCACGGCCGTCGCAGATGCGTTGACGGACGGCTGGACGCGTTTGGATGGTTCGAATGTTTTTCGCAAAGTATTCAGCATGGCTATTGTGACTTCGCAATGAGAGCGCGGACCGCAGCCGCAGGAATCGGTCGGGAAAACAGAAAGCCCTGGGCCTCAACACACCCTTCTGAGCGCAGCTTGGCATACTGCGCTTCCGTTTCGACGCCTTCCGCCACGCTCGTCATACCGAGATTGTATCCGAGCTGAATGATCGAACGGCGCAAGGTCGCGGAGCGCTTCTGGTTGGAAATATCCGAAACGAACGATCGATCGATCTTGATCTTGTCGAATGGAAAGCTTTGCAGATAGCTCAACGACGAAAAGCCGGTTCCGAAGTCGTCGATTGCGATCCTTGCGCCGAGCTTCTTTAGCTGATTGAGCGTCGTCGTTGCGAGATCACGATCCTTGATCAGCACGGATTCCGTAATCTCGAGAACAAGCCGCGATAGCGACATGCTGCGCGATGCGTCGACGATTTGCTGCACGAGGTTCGGCCCAAGGAACTGGACAGCAGAAACATTCACCGCAACCCAAATGTTATCCGGCCACCGTGAAGCCTCGGCGCATGCGCTTTTCAGCACCCACTCACCGATCTGCTCGATGTAACCGGCTTCCTCCGCAATCGGAATGAATTCGGATGCAGGCACCAATCCGCGCTTCGGGTGATACCATCGGATGAGCGCCTCGCACCCAACAATTCTGCGGCTGTTGACGTTGACGATCGGCTGGTAGTGCAGCTCGAATTTGCTGTTTGCGATCGCTTCGCGCAGGCCCATTGCAATGGTATGGCGAGCCTGCAGCCGCTCATGCATCGTCTGCTCGAAAAAGCCAAACGAGCCACGTCCGATAGATTTGGTTCGATAAAGAGCGGTGTCGGCGTTCACCATCAGCTGTTCAGCATTGCTCGCGTCGCCAGGCGCAATCGCGATGCCGACGCTGCCGCCAGCCGCCACGGTTTCGGAACCAATTTCGAAGGGTTCCGCCAAGGCGCCAATGATGGCCTTGCCCATTGCGGCAACATCTTCAATCGAATTTGGTGCGACCTGAATTATGCCGAACTCGTCGCCGCCAAGGCGAGAAACAGCATGTGTGCCGGGGAGGTTTGCAAGCCGTTGCGCGGCCGCCTTGAGGATGGCGTCCCCTGTCGGATGTCCCAGCGTGTCGTTGATAATCTTGAACCGATCGAGACCGACACAATGCAGTGCCAGCATCTCTCCGTGTCCGAGATGTTCCAGCGCTGAGCGCGCGCGCTTTAAAAAGAGCGTGCGGTTGGGCAGGCCCGTCAGCGCGTCATGATTGGCAAGCCGCCCGATCATCTCTTGGTCGCGCTTGCGATCTGAAATGTCGATATGCGCGGTTACAAATCCGCCATGCGCCAGCGGCGTGCCGCGAATTTCAAGGTAAGTACCGTTCGGACGTTGCCGTTCGAAGCTATGTGCAACACGTTTGGATGCTCGGCCCAATCTTTCACGGACCAAGTCATCAACGTTCCCGGGGCCATACTCTCCACGCTCTGCATTGAAGCGGTAAAGCTGTTCGAGTGTCGTATTGCCTTCAAATAACTCGTCAGGGTATTCGAGGAGCCGACGCTGCTTCTTGTTGCAAAGAATGATGCGGTTATTCTTGTCGAACGCCGTAAGCCCGCCGGGAAAGGTTTCGACCACGGCCTGGAGCAGTTCTGTCCGCTCTTGCAACTCGACATGCCGTCCGACAGCCGTCGTGATATCGATTTGGATGGATAGATAACCCTTGAGGGCGCCTTTCGGGCCGCGCATCGTCGAGATGATTGTGTCGACCCAATAGAACGAGCCATCTTTCGCCCGGTTCATCACCGGGGAACGCCAGACATCCCGCTCTGCCAACACCATGAAGGCGTCGGCCCAGAACTCGCTTGTATGTTGCGGCGACTTGAGGATCGCGTGCGTTTGTCCGATCAACTCGTCACGGTCGTACTTGCTCTGGCGTACGAATTCGTCGTTGACGTGCAGGATACGGCCGCTCGCGTCGGTGATGGAGACCATCCCGAGGTGCTCGACAGCGGCGGCAAAAGCAGCGGCACCCCATGAGGTGCTGAGATAGGGCGGCTTGGATGCCTTCTGCCGTGGCCGCTTGACTGGTTTGGAGCTCTTGGCGAGCCCTTCGACGTTATATGCCATGTGGTTATTTCCGAACGAATCCCGCTCGCTATACCGGCCTGCCTGCTAAGGCAGTCAAAGCAAGATCCGAACTATAGAATTCCAACCTGAACACGGAATGCCGATAGGCCCGGCTACAACGGATTGGCATCATGCCCCAAAGCCACACCGTGGCCGTTGGTCCGTCGATTTCGTCACTTTGGCTAAAATGTATTAATGTTGAATTAGCCAATTTGGACGCCCAAACGCTAAAGGGGAGAATCGGCGCCTTTTAAATTATGACCAAATTGAGTGACAGGCGTGCGTTTGCCGATGGAATCACGTTAGAAAAATATATTCGAATCGGCGCGCGGGAATAGCAGCGCGCTGCGGAATGGCGCGGGGGCGTGACTTGGGTATCGAAAAAGGGCCAGATCGGCGTCAGTTTGGGCGGCGAATGGTCTTCAAAGCGGCCGTCGTAGCCAATTCTGGCGGCGTACGAATTCCTGGGCACATTATAGATATTTCTGACGCAGGCGCGCGGATCAAAGTGGCCGACCCGACGGCGGTGGAAATCGAATTCTTTCTCGAAATTCCAGAAGACGACATTGTCGTGAAATGCCGGGTCATGCGAGTCGACGAAACGAGCGTCGGCGTCCAATATATCAGGCCGCCGCGCCGATTGTCCTGGATTAAGAAAAGATAAATTTATCGGAATCGCAGGCCGATATGGCGATATCCGAATAAATCCAGCGTCGCACATGAATTGAACCCAGCTGAGTGCTAAGTCCCCACAAATTCTCGCGCCGCTTCGATGGAAACAAACCGCCGTCGGCCGACGAGCGTGTCGATTTCGACCGAGCCATCGTCGTAGGAAAGATACTCGCGTCCTGAAAGTGTTCCGCCGACCATGGGCTGGCGCGGCAGAACGGGCGGTGCAGGCGGTTGCTCGAAAGCGGCCGACTGCTGCAGAACGCGTTGTGTGGGCGGCACCGTCCCAGAGAGAATACGCACCGAAAAGTGGCGCCGTTCGACAAGCGGCAGCAGCTTCATCGCAACAGCCGCGATGATGATGCTTTGCGCGACCGTCAGAGCCATCAATCGATGAATCCAGACGGCGGGCGTGTCTGAGAGAAGCGCAGAGTAGCCGGTCGCGAAAATGACGGCCGATATGACGCCGAGCCCCGCAAAAACCGAAAAGGCCGCAACGCTTCCGTTAGATGATGCCGCGGGCGGCGCGCTTTCGCGCGAAGCTTCCTCCGAACGAAACTTGCGTGCGGCCGCCGCTGCTGTCTGGCGCAGAACGGCGTCGAATGCGAAAGGATTATTGACCGCTTCCATGGTTTCTCATCATGTCTTGTTTGGAAAGATAGCTCCAGCTGTCGACCAGTACGTCCTTGACGACCTCGCGACCCAGCCGCTGATTAACCCCCGAAACGACGCGCGCCGAGAAATCTCGCAGCGCGAGTTTCTGACCCAGCTTTATGTCTTTCGGTGTCGTCTCGTAGATGTAGCGAAAGGCTTCGTCGGCAACGAATGCCTCAGGCTGAATTGAACTCGCTTTCACGAGAGTGGAGTCGGCCGTGAATTGCAGCCGCGTCACCACGTATCCCAGCACCTGTCCATCTTCGAGAACGGGCACGCTGACCATCGGCGTTTTCATCGCTTGCAGCTTCACCGGCTCTCCGCTTTTTTCGGCGTTGCCCGTGTGCGTCTTCAAGGCCATCGCCCCGTAAACGCCGCCGAGCGTCGAGAGACAGGCGACGAAACTGAGCAGAATCATCCGAATCACGGGCTATTCCGGTACGGATTGATGCTGCGCGTATATGTGCCGTCAGACTCTGCATTCTGAATGGCGTCCGAAAGCATCGCCGAGATTTCCTTGACGGCATCGAGATGCAGACGAATTTTTCTGAGATTGACCGCGAGCTTTTCGCGAAAGACGGTCAAACGAAGCTGCAGATCGCCGTTGATGTCGGCTGGCTGCAAACGGCGCAGGGCCTGATTAAGATCGAGAAGGCCTTGGCTCTTGCGATCGTTCGACGCTTTGAAATCGAACTTGAAAGATTTGTCCAACGCTTCAGTTTCTTCGTCGAGATAACCTTCGATGCGATGGATGATGGATGTAACGAGCGCGCGCGCGCCGTCCGGATCCGCGACGGCGCTACGGGGTACTGGCGTCGAACGCAGCCCGTTAACGGGCACGCCACCGCGCAGCGGCACACCACGCGCGAGAACTCCCGGATCGGCTTTGCTGCTTTGGAATGCGGCGGCGCTCATTCTATTTGTCCTTGGATGGATTGTTTTCGGCCTGGATGACCATTTTCCCGAGTCCGATCGTGCCGCTCTTCGCCAGCGTCGTCGCCAGGCTATCGGCGAGCATCGATCGCCACACCGTTCCGGACGTACCTTCGCCAAAAAGCGATTCGGAATCCTTCGGCAGACACTCTTCGAGCATCTGGCGCAGGTACATGGCCTCAAATTTCTCGCCAGCGTCTTTGGCGCGGGCGTCTCCGGCGTGTTCGGTCCGGGAAAGATCAGCCGCGCGGATGTTTTTAACCGCCTGCTCGGTTGCAACCGATGCACGCGGACCCATCGATACCTGGGCTTTCCAGGCGGACAGATTGGGCAAAGGTTGCAGTGTTCCAGGCATAGGAGGTGTTCGCTCGCGCTAGACGTCTCCTATCAGCTTGACCCCGCAGACTTACCCCGGCCTTGCGCGGCGTTGCCCTGCTGAAATTCGAGTAGCGATTCGAGGTCGGCCTGCTCCGATTTGCGGTCTTCTTCGGCTCGGGCATCGCGAAAAAGCTGGTCGGCGCTTCGGCCCCGAGCTGCGGCCTCGGCATATCGCTTTAACGCGACCTCATGCTCAAGGCTGACTCGCTTCAATTGGCGCTCGATCCGCACCACCCGGCTGGAAAGGAGCGCGGTGAACAGCGCGTTGACGGGAGAGGGATTTTCCAGGCTTCGGAAAAGATCGTCGCGTGCTTCGCGCAACCCATTCATCTCTCGAGTCAGAGCTCCGACGCGCGCGCGCTCCACCGTTTCGAGGTCATGAAAGACATCGGCAAGACGTTTGAGCTTCTTCGCTGTTCTAGCCATTTCGCGCCAAATTATTAATCGCCTGCTGCACGAGCGAGGAGAAAATTTCCAGCATCGACTTGTCGATCTGAAGAAGAATGACGAGACCGC
The DNA here is from genome assembly GCF_013626205.1 of Hyphomicrobium methylovorum. Taxonomy (NCBI): domain Bacteria; kingdom Pseudomonadati; phylum Pseudomonadota; class Alphaproteobacteria; order Hyphomicrobiales; family Hyphomicrobiaceae; genus Hyphomicrobium; species Hyphomicrobium methylovorum. Next base: position 1,362,004 of record NZ_QHJE01000001.1, on the reverse strand, counting down.
CGAACACAACGAACGGCGTCGATACGAAGAACGACGGAATTTGCGGGATCATCTTATTCAAGAACCCGAACGCGAGGTTCACCATCAGAGAATAGATGACGAGAGCTGCGCTAAGCTGGAGTGTCAGCCGGAACGCTGAGCCGAATGTCGTAACAATCATCGTCAGATCGGGCGGCAGCGCGAAACCCGATCCCACCTGCAAAACCTGAAACGAACTTTGCAGCATCGCGATGATGTTGAGATGCTGATCGGTGATGAAAAACAGCGTTACAGCAGGCAGCGTGATGAATGCAGAAAAGGGCGTCGAGGGATCGTTTCCTTCGACAGCGTGCGAGAATGCCGAGCCGTAACCTGCGAGGTTCGCCATCGCGATTGCCGCGAATTCGAGCGCCATATAGAAGATGCGAACCATGAAGCCGAGAAACGCTCCAGCAAGCGTTTCCGACACGATGACGCCCAGAAGCCCGCTGGCGGGACCGCCGGTGATCGGGAACACCTGATCGTAAACGAGCGGCGTGAGCGCAAGACCGACGGCGATCGCCACGAACAAGCGAACCTGCATTGGGATGCGTTCGCTTGAGATTCCGGGCAGAACCATGAAGCAAGCACCGACGCGGCAGAAGACGATCAGCGGCACCAGAATGGTCTGCTGAGTCAGTTCGCTCATGAAACCGAGCCGAGCGATTGAATCTGAACGCCGCGGCTGATTTCGAGATGCGAAAGAACGGACAGCGTTCCGTAAAGTCGTTCGGTAACCGTGTGGACGTAGGGCCGAGTATCCGCCGCAGTTACGAGAACGAATTGATGCCCGGCATCCATCAACGGCTGAATGACACGGCTGAGATCACCGCTGAACTGCTCGATCAGTCTCGGGTCGATATCGAATTCGATGACATCACCCTTAGCGTCACGCCGCAGCGCTTGATGGAACTCTGTTTCCCAGCGGTTGCCGAGGCGGACCACCTTGAGATAATTGCCCTCGCTGAGATCGCCGCAAATCTGCGCTGCAAGACGCATGCGAACATGCTCGGTGATCTGCTCGGCCTTACGGGTGAACGGAGCAATCTCGGCCACGGCTTCGAGAATGAGATGCAAGTTGCGGATCGAGATGCGCTCCCCGAGCAGCATTTTGAGGACGCTCTGAAGCCCCGAATGAGAAATCTGCGCCGGGCAAATTTCGTCCAGCAGCTTGCGATACTCAGGGTCGAGCCGGTCAAGCAGCGAACGCAAGTCGCGATAAGATAGAAGCTGGGCGAGACTGTTGCGAATGACTTCCGCTATGTGCGTGAGCAGAACCGACGTATTCTCGACGGGTACGAAGCCATCGCGCTTCAATGCGTTCGTGAAGATGTCCGGCACCCAGATGGCCTTCATGCCAAACGCCGGCTCACGCGTCTCGTCGCCTGGCGTGTCTGGCTTCGGACCGTCGCCAACAACGACCAGAACGTCGCCAAGGCGAAGTTCCGCGCTCGCGACGACAGTTCCATGAACCTTGATCTGGTAGCTCTTCGGCGGAACGGAGAGGTCTTCCGTCAGCTTCATTTCCGGAACGACGAAGCCGTACTGCTTCGCAAACTTACGCCGCATCTTCGCAACCCGCTGCGGAAGATCGCCGGACTGACGCATGAGCACGGAGGAAATCTGCTTGCCAAAGCAAATTTCGATTTCCGTTGTGCGAAGCTGATCGCGGATGGATTGCTTTGACTGTTCTTCGGGCGACTGAACCTGGCTCGCGGATTTCGCGTCGGCGTCCGCTTCGGCCAGCGCAGCCCGCTGCCGTGTAATCCCAACTCCGACGAATCCAAGAAGTCCGCCAATCGCTGCGAACGGCAGAAACGGGAGGCCGGGCGCGAGCGCGAGAATGCCCATAACGCCGCCTGAGAGAACAAGCGCGCGGGGATAATTGCCAAACTGGCTAACGATCACGCCTTCCGTGGAGCCGCGCGTACCGCCCTTCGAAACGAGAAGACCAGCGGCCAGCGCCACGATCAGCGCTGGCATCTGCGTCACGAGGCCGTCACCGATCGAGAGCTTCACGAAGGTATCGGTAGCTCGGTCGAACGGCAGATCGTGGCGCGTCACGCCAATGATGATGCCGCCGAATATGTTCACGGCTGTAATGATCAGGCCCGCAATGGCGTCGCCGCGTACGAACTTGGACGCGCCGTCCATCGCGCCGAAGAACTGGCTTTCTTCTTCCAGTTCCTTGCGCCGCCGGATCGCTTCCTTTTCGTCGATCGCGCCAGACGAAAGGTCGGCGTCGACTGCCATCTGCTTGCCGGGCAGCGAGTCGAGCGTGAAGCGTGCGCCGACTTCAGCGATACGCGTCGCGCCCTTGGTGATGACGACGAAGTTGACCGTGATGAGAATGATGAAGACGATAACGCCGATGACGAAATCGCCACCCATAACGAACTGCGCAAAGCCTTCGATGACGTGACCAGCGGCTGACGGCCCCTCAGCGCCGTGCGAGAGAATGAGACGCGTCGTAGCAACATTGAGGGCGAGGCGCAGCAGCGTCGCGATCAGGAGGATCGTTGGAAACGCGGAAAATTCCAGAGGCCGCCGGATCCAAAGTGCAACCATCAGGATCAGAATCGACAGCGCAATCGAAAGCGCCAACCCGGCGTCGATCAGGAAGGACGGCAGCGGCAGGAAAAGGATCGCCAGAATTGCGACGACGCCGATCGCGAGACCCGCATCCCGCTGCCCGAAGACGATGTTGAGACCGCTATCGGCTGTTTTCGTGGCTGCCATAAAAAGTCGATTCCCCCGCGCGCGATCGCGAGAGCCTGCAGTCTGAACCTTGCGCGAGGTCGTCGTGAGGGATGAAAAAGCAGCCAGGAGAAGCGTTTGCTAGCGAGGCTGGCCTAGGCAACTCAAAGGAAACGCGCCGACTAGCATAGGCAAGCAAACCGAAGCGCGGCATCTACGCTTCGGTGCATGGGCAAGTTGCGATCGAAACCCGAGTGCGGCTCGCTGATAGCTCTAGGTGCGGTCGGAAACTCGCCTGCCGCGCCCAATGCCGGAATAGGCGAAACCAGCGCGCTCGACCGATGAAACGTCGAGAGCGTTCCGAAGATCGACGATCGTGGAGCCGGACATGCGCGCTTTGAGACCATCGAGATTGACGGCGCGGAACTCGTTCCACTCGGTGATGATGACCAGCACGTCCGCGCCTTCGGCAGCTTCCAGCGCGTCCGCACACCATACAACTCCAGGCAGCAGCGGCTCGGCCTGGTGACGGCCTTGCGGATCCGCCACGCGAATTTGCGCGCCACGCTCCTGAAGCATCGGAATGATGACAAGGCTTGGCGCATCGCGCATGTCGTCGGTGTTCGGTTTGAACGTGACGCCGAGCACGGCAACTGTTTTGTTTCTCACTGAGCCGCCCGCCGCGGCTTCGACACGCAGCGCCATCGCGAGCTTTCGCTCATGATTGACGCGATCGACTTGCTCGATGATCGAAACCGGAGCCTTGGCTTCGCGCGCTGTCCGGATCAGAGCCGATACGTCTTTCGGGAAGCAAGAACCGCCGTAGCCGGGGCCGGGATGCAGAAACTTGTCTCCGATGCGGCGATCTTTGCCGATGGCCGAGGCAACCTCCTGCACGTCCGCGCCAACGGCTTCGCAAATATCGGCAATTTCGTTGATGAAGCTGATCTTGAGAGCGAGAAAGGCGTTCGCCGCATACTTCGCAAGCTCTGCCGATTCACGATCGACAAACATGACAGGCGACCCGCGCAATGCCAGCGGCTTGTAAAGGCGTTCCATCACCTCGCGTCCGCGCGCATCGTCAGTGCCGACGAGAACGCGATCGGGATGCATGAAATCCTGGATCGCCGAACCTTCGCGCAAAAATTCCGGATTCGAGCAAACAGCGACTTCCGCATCTGGCCGCACAGCCTTCAGCCGGCGCTCGATCTCGCGGCTGGTGCCAACGGGAACCGTAGATTTCGTCGTGACGACAGTGAAGCCCTGGAGAAACGGCGCAGCTTCTTCGACCGCATTGAAGACGTATGAAAGATCGGCGTAACCGTCGCCGCGCCGCATCGGTGTGCCGACGGCAAGAAACACGACGTCGGCATTTGCGACGGCGGGCCCGAGGTCGTCGGTGAACACCAAACGTCCGGATTTCGTATTGCGCTCCATCAACGCTTCGAGGCCGGGCTCATAAATCGGCGATCGGCCCGCCTTCAGGTCTTCCAGACGCTTCTGATCCTTGTCGACGCACACCACTTCCCAACCGAAGTCGGAAAAGCACGCCGCCGAAACGAGGCCCACATAGCCCGCTCCGATCATGCAAATTTTCATTCAATCCCCCGAAGCGCCTTTTTCACATACGCGCGGGTGGTCTAGCACGCTCGCCAAGTTCTACAACCACTAGAGGTAGTACCGCGCCGGAAAGGCTCGATTTTCGGCACCTCAAGACGGACTGGTCCCCACGGCAAATTTCAAGGCCGGGCTCAGTTCAACTCAATGTGCAAAGGAAAGCAGATCTTCTCATTTGACCCAAGCTGCAGAGCGGCCTTTACTGATCGGCGTCGGCAAATCGTCGACCGCGGTGATTTCAAAAGCGACTTGCGCCGCGTCATCAAACGCTAAGCCCCACGGCCGTTCGTGGGCTCCGCACAAAGGAGAACGCTCATGAAAAATGCGACGATGGACCAGTTATTGATCTTGGCCAAGATGCCGTGCGGGATGCGCGCCTCTTGTTGCTGCAGCTGCTGAGCTGCCGGTCCGCGGCTTAGGCCGCACATCAAAATCGTTTTTTCTGAAAGGATGCCGGCCTCCGCCGGCAAGAGACCTCATGTCTAAATCATACGTTATCGAAGTCGGCGACGATCAGGCCGGAGTCATCATCCGTGAGGACGGTGAGAGCCACTACAGCTTCCACAGCGCACTCGATGTCTATAACGCTCTGGAGGGCCGCAAATTTGCGAACGCGCTCCTCGCCGAGCGAGCAGCAATCGCGCATTCCGTCAGCCGCAAGCGCCGCCGCGTATTTGCAAACGAACGCGGAGGTGTCGCGCTATGAGCCTGGATTACAGCTACTTTAAAAGCCTGAGGCGTCAGCCAGAGCGATTGAAGCCGCAAGGAAAGAGCGTCTCCGATTCCGACCATAAGACGCAGAAGTCCAGATCACGGGTCGAGTTCCCGTACCACGACGGGATTCCCGTTTTGGCGGCGGTCGGTCCCGCGGCTGAATTCTAATGCGCGTCACTTAGGCTACTTAACCGCACTGCATGTTCGCTTCCCAAGCGATAACCTTAGACCGGCACACGTGTGCCGGTCTTTTTTTGCGGCATCGCGAGCCGCGAACGCGCTATTCGACAGACGTTGAATGGGGGAGGGGAACATGGGCGATCATCTATGGCCGGCGCTATATCCGGGCCTGATAATTGGCGCAGTCATTGGGCTGATGCTGCGTGGGACGGGGAATGTGATAACCGCAATCCTGGGCGGACTTGCGGGCGCGTGGCTTTCGACATGGGTCGTGGCCACTGCGGGTCTGGATGACGGCTTGCCGTCGTTGATCGCCTTGGTGCTGCTTTCGGCGCTGGGCGCGTTCGGTGTCGCGGGAGCTTACCGCTATGTATCGGGTTCAGGGCGCAGCTAAGAGGACGTTGAAAGCAGCTGTCTTGAACAACCAATCGCCTGACATCATGCCCCTCCATTGCAGTAGTCCGGTTTTGTGACAATCGTATTTTGGTATTAACGCTGGGGCCTTCTTGCTCCGTAGACAACCGGCAATGAGAGGCGTTTATTGGCTGCTCGCCGGTCGCCGTACGGGCGGGACGCGCTGTTCCGCATGGTCTGAAACACGCGCCATATACGGTTCCTGGGGGAACGGCTCCCCTCTCCAAAACGTTCGCCCTGGAGAAACCTCTTGCTTCATCCCAAGGCGCTTCTTCGCTTAGCAAGGAAAGCCAAATCCCATGTCAACGGATACTGCCAAATCTCGCCGCAAGGCTCCCCTCAAGACGCCCTCACATTTCTCCGACAACGCCATCAAGGATTTATCAGGCGCGCTGACAGCGCTGCTCGCCGATACCTTTGCGCTCTACGTCAAGACGAAAAATTTCCATTGGCACGTCTCGGGTCCGCATTTCCGCGACTATCATCTTATGCTGGATGACCAGGGCACCCAGATCTTCGCCATGACCGACCCGATCGCAGAGCGCGTTCGTAAGATCGGCGGCACGACGCTTCGGTCGATCGGGCAGATCAGCAAAGAGCAGCGGATTCTTGATAACGATGCTGAATTCGTTTCGCCCGGCGATATGCTGTCGGAACTGCGTGACGACAATCTGCAGTTGGTCGCCTCAATGCGCGAAGCACACGATCTCTGCGACGAGCATGAGGATGTCGCGACGGCGAGCCTTCTGGAAAACTGGATCGACGAAACGGAACGCCGCGTCTGGTTCTTGTTTGAAGCAACGCGCAGCTCTCCGGCTGGCGCGTAACCGGCCGAACTAAGAAAGCTAATGCCAGCGGACAGGCGCCGTGCCTGAGGCGCGGATCATCTGTCCACTGGCACAGCTAACGCTTTTGCTCCGGCAGCGTGCTTGCGTTTGCGCGCGTTGCAAACGGCGCTGGACGCTCCACCTGAAACGCTGAGCTTGCATTGGGCGCGCAGTACCATCCACCACCGTGCATACGGCCAACCAGGCCAAGCCGAAGCGTATCGACGTAGAACTTCTCCGCATCCAAAATAAATGCGTCGTCCACGTGGGCGGCAACGATTTCGCCAAGCACGACGAGTTGGTTTTTGGCGACTTCAAGCGGTGTATGCAGGCGGCATTCGAAAGCAACGGGGCTCACGGCGATCCGTCGAGGCCGCACCTTGGTGGACGCCACTGTTTCAAGTCCCGCCAAAGCAAGTTCATCAATGTCCGGCGGCGCGTCGATCGACGTCAAATTCATCGCTTCGATCGCTGCAGACGGCACGAGATTGACGACAAATTCACCAGTGTCGAGAATGTTGCGCGCGCTATCTTTCATGCTTCCGTCGCTATCGGCCTGCAGTCCGAGAGCTAAAAGCGGGGGCGCCTTACTCATCGCATTGAAGAAGCTGAACGGCGCAGTGTTACCCACGCCGTTCTTGGAAAGCGTTGTTACCCAGGCGATCGGCCGTGGCACAATTGTAGAGGTCAAAATCTTGTAACGATCGTCGGGTGCGAGCTGCTCGAAGTCGAGTTCCATGCAGAGACCTACAGTGTTTGTTCAGCTCCGATGCCGAACAGAATTTTTTGGACGTGATTGATTTCGTCCTGCGCGATGGTGTGCCCCATGCCCGGATAGATCCGCTTGGTAACCGCACCGCCGAGAGACGCCATAATGGACGCCGACTCTTCGACACGCGCCAGCGGAATATGCGCATCGATATCGCTGCACCCTAGGAATACAGGCGTATTCTCTAGCGATCCAGGATACGTGCGTGGCGTTCCGTCCGGCCCGATCAACCCGCCGCTTAACCCGACGACACCGCCATAGCGTTGCGCATTGCGTGCCGCGTATTCAAGGGCAAGACATGCCCCTTGCGAGAAGCCGAGCAACACAATGCGGTCAGACGGTATGCCATCGCGAATGACCCCAGCTACGGCGCTCGAAATCGTATTGAGTGCTTGGCCAAGGTCAGGCTCGTTATCTTCAAGCGGCGCGAGGAACGAGTAGGGATACCAGCTCCCATGCGGCGCTTGAGGCGCGAGATATGCAACGTCTGTCGTGCCGAAAGCATCGGCAAGACCCAACATGCCGCCGGCACTCGCGCCGCGACCATGGATCATGATGACGGCCGCGCGGGCGGCACCAATAGGTGCGCCCGCGCGGCTCAGTTGCGACGGTTCTCGCGTCATGCTGCAACTCCAGTGAGAGGCTGGAGACGAGCTTCGATCTCGTCACGCCTCTTCTCGAGGAATGCTGGCAGTTTCAGCTCAGTCCCAAGCTCGGACTGAGCCTCATCGATTGCGAAGCCTGGTGCATCCGTCGCGATCTCGAAGATGATGCCGCCAGGCTCCCGGAAGTACATTGACCGGAAGTAGTTGCGGTCAATCTGTTCCGTCACCTGGATATGAAGCTCATCGACGAGCTTGCGCCGCATGTCAGCCTGCGCTTGATCGTCTGCCGCACGGAATGCGACGTGGTGAACGGAACCACGTCCCATGTGAGCGGGCAGAAAGCCTTTCGCTTCACGGATTTCGACGACGCTTCCGGCAACCGATCCGTCAGCGATAAACCGGGAAACCGGTCCTTCGCTTTCAGCCTCGCGAAAGCCGAGGGCTTTCGTGAGTACGGCTGCAGTCGGCGCTTTCTCATCGAGCAGCAGGCGAATGCCATGGAAGCCGCGAACGGCATGCTCCACGGGCACGTCGCCCCCTGCCCAAGCGGTTTCGGCTTCGGCACCGGGCACCCCGACAAACGCAAGGCTCAGGCCATCCGGATCAGTGAATGCCAAAACAGACTGACCAAAGCGCTTTTCGATCGCTTCATGCGGTACGCCCTTCTCGACAAGCCGATGCGCCCAGTATCCGATGGCGCTTTCAGGAACGCGCAGCATCGTCTGCTGTGCCTGCCCAACGCCGTTCCGTCCGCTGGGCGCATGGCCCCACGGAAAGAACGTCAAGACAGTTCCCGGAGACCCGGTCTCATCGGCAAAATAGAGGTGATAGGTACCCGGATCGTCGAAGTTCACCGTCTTCTTGACAAGCCGCATTCCAAGGACGCGCGTATAGAAATCGTGATTGCGAGCCGCGTCACCCGCAATTGCGGTGATGTGATGGATGCCGGACATGACAATTCCTTTCTCCCGTTTCCGGGCGTCTCAGTGAACGTGGCCGCCGGCGAAGGCGGCATTCAAGCAGCGGTTATGCTGCGAGTTTCGCTGCGATCTGAGCCACGTGCTTGCCTTGGAAGCGCGCACCTGCGAGCTCATTCGCGGATGGCTGCCGCGACCCGTCTCCGTCGGCGATGGTTGAAGCGCCGTAGGGCGAACCCCCGGTGACTTCCTTGACACCCATCTGCCCTTGAAACGAGTAAGGCAGACCGACGATGACCATGCCGTGATGCAGAAGAACGGTATGGGTGGAGAGGATCGTGCTTTCCTGTCCGCCGTGCTGCGTGGCCGTCGATGTGAACACGCTTCCGACTTTGCCGATCAGCTTGCCGCTGAACCAAAGCCCACCGGTCTGATCGAGAAAGTTCTTCATCTGCGCTGGCATGTTTCCAAAGCGCGTCGGAACGCCGATGATGATCGCGTCGTAGTTCGGAAGCTCATCGACCGTTGCAATCGGCGCCGCCTGATCGAGCTTGAAATGGCTCGCTCTCGCTGCCTCTTCGGGTACCAACTCCGGCACCCTCTTGATCTGCACATCAGCGCCAGCCTCGCGGGCACCTTCAGCCACGCTTTGAGCCATCTGCTCGATGTGCCCGTAGCTGGAATAGTAAAGAACGAGAACTTTGCTCATAGCTGCCTCCGTAAGCCGTCTGTGGCCCGTAAGATGGTTTGTAGACAGCTAAGTCGCAATGCCAGATAGATACGCAGTCTGGTTCCAATTTAGATACAAATAGAATGATACGTCAGCGCTCACTCTTCTGAACGCGCTTGAGGACGTACGTATCCATGATCCAGCCTTTCCGAGCGCGCGCTTGTTCGCGCACACGCGCGATCTCTTCGGCTTGGTCGGAAAGCTTGCCCGCTATCAGAATTTCGTCGGACGTGCCGAGGTAAGCGCCCCAGTGAATTTCAAGATCGTCTCCGCCAATGGCTTGAAGCCCGGAGCCGTCATCAAGCATCACGACGGCGGTGTCGGCGCCCTCCGGAAATCCGTCCTTGATCCGTCTGCCGGTGGTAATCTGGATCGGTCCGCCGATCGTATTCAGCGCGATTTTGTGCTGCGCCGCCAGCGCCTGCACGCTCGTAATGCCGGGGATCACCTCATACGCGAAGGCGACGCGGCCTGAGCGCAGAACGTCTTCAATGACGCGGATAGTACTATCGTAGAGCGACGGATCGCCCCAAACCAGAAACGCGCCAACCTGCCCGTCTGCAAGCTCTTCGGCGATCATGCGGCCGACGATTGTCGCTTTGTCGTCATGCCAGGCACGCACCCCGGCGGCATAGTCCGCCGCCTTCGCATCGCGCACGGGGCTGGCGGCCTCGACGAAGCGGTACGTACGTCCCTCAATGAAGCGCTCGCAGATGGATTTCCGGAAATTGGCCAGATCGCTTTTGACCTCACCCTTGTCCAGGAAAAAGAAAACATCGACGGTATTCAGGGCCTTTACGGCCTGTATCGTCAGATGGTCGGGGTGCCCGGCGCCGATACCGATCAGCAGCACTTTCTTCATGCGTTAATCGTCTCCAAGTCGCACCCACAGAAGCGGCGCAAATCGGCTACGTTGTCGGTCGTCCAGCCCGCCGTGGCAATGCGTTACGTTCAAACCCGGCGGTAGGGTTACACTTGTGTGGAAGGAAGTCGGCCAATGGCCAAGCGCGTCGTACTGGTAACGGGATCGTTGGCTGAGCCGCGCGTCAAGCGGATCGCCGATGAATTGAACAGTCCCGATATTGAGCCGGTCGTCGCGAGCGTCGGCGTCAAAGTCGCTGCGTTGATGACGACGGAAATCGTCGAACGCCGCCTGAAGCTGCCGGAAGGCGCAGATCGTGTCGTGATGCCCGGACGGTTCCGTGGCGACCTCGATCGGCTCTCCGATTTCTTCGGCACCCGTTTCGAGCGAGGCCCCGATGAAATCGCCGATCTGCCGGAATACTTCGGTCATTCGAAAGCGCAGGTCGACCTCAGCCAGCATGACGTGACGATCTTCGCTGAGATCATCGACGCAACGCTTATGACGCCCGAGCAAATCGTAGAGCGCTCGCGCAAGATGCGCGCCGACGGCGCAGACGTCATCGATCTCGGATGTTTGCCGGATAGCCCGTTTCCGCATCTTGAAGATACCATTCGCGCGCTTCAGGCCGACGGCGTGAAGGTCAGCGTCGATTCCTTCAACTCGGAGGAACTGTCGCGCGCAACTCGCGCCGGAGCCGACTATCTGCTCAGTCTCTCTGAGAAAAACATTTCGATTGCCGACGAAGGCCCAGCGGTGCCGATCCTCGTCTCTGCGGGCGCCGCCGATATGGCGTCGCTCGATCGCGCCATCGACATCATGATCGCGAAGGGAAAGCCCTACTACGCTGATCCTATTCTAGATCCGATCCACTATGGATTCGCTGCCTCGATCGCGCGCTATTACGATCTGCGGCAGCGCCGTCCGGACGTGCCAATCCTGATGGGCATTGGCAACGTAACCGAACTGACGGACGCCGATACGACGGGCATCAATGCTCTTCTGATGGGGCTGTGTTCCGAACTTCACATCACAGCCGTGCTTGCCGTGCAGGTCAGCCCTCACTGTCGGACGGCGATCAAGGAATTCGACCGCGCCCGCCGCGAATACTTCGCCGCCAAAAAGGCGAATGCGCTTCCGCAGGGATTTGGTATGGGCCTGATGGCGCTTCGCGATCGTCGGGGTTTCTCCTCGACGCCCGACGAGATCAAGAACCTCGCCGCGCAAATCCGCGATCCGAATTATCGCATCGAAGTCGCGGAAGACGGCGTGCACATCTACAATCGCAACGGGCATCATGTGTCCGATGATCCCTTCGAACTGTTCCCGCATCTCGATACGCGCGCCGACCTAGGGCATGCGTTCTATCTTGGCGTTGAAACGGCGCGCGCTGAGATCGCCTACCGTCTCGGCAAACGCTACACGCAGGACGAACCTTTGCCCTTCGGTGTCGTAGCCGAAACGAAGGGCTCCGCTGACGATGCACACCTGCTGAACTTCAAAGAGTCGGGTTCGACCCTTAAAAACAAGAAAGCGCCGAAGACCGGCGGCAACGACGAAACGGACTGAATTCCCTGTTCGCCGCCTTTAGGCGCGAACTGGAACGCCCGTTGTCACGCTTTTAAGCAATTCTTTACGCCAGCACGCAAAAGCGCGCCGTTCTGTCTCGCGTTGAAAACGTTCAGCAACCATTCAGCGCTAGAGATGTTTTTTGGGTGGCACCGACTTTATGGGAGTATTGCCATGAAAATGCTGATGTGCGCTCTGGCGGTTTCCGCTGTCGCCGGTCTCGCGCCGCAATCGGCCGCCGCCGCCGACCTTGGCTATTACTATGGCGATGAGGAGCGGTTCGTCGAACGGCGCGCCCCAGTTGTCGTCGAGCGTCGCTACGAGGCCTACGATTACGATTATTACGACGAGCCGGTAGAGACGTACTATCGCCGCTCTTACCGTTCGTATCCGTATTACGCGGCCGCATATCCTTACCGTTGGTACGGCGGCAGGCATCACCACCATCATCATCGTCATTACCGCGGCTGGTAAGCTGAACGCCCAGTTCGCGCGAGCAATCGAAATTCATTAAACCTTTGGGCGCCCCATGCGGCGCCCAAAGCATTTTTTAAGCCTCTTTTCTCTCTCTTAAGGCATCGAACATCGATCACGTTAAGCTTCCGCTGCGAGTTTTTAAGTATGGTAAGGCGCCTAGGGAGAGTACGATGATCCGTGTGCATCACATTGCGGCAGGCGCCGCTGCTGCTTTGACGGCGTTCGCGCTATCGACGCCCGCCGACGCAACGCATCGTCGGTGCGGTTATGACCGCTATGGCTACCACGCGCCGGATTTTCGCGGCTGCTATGATCGCTGGGCTTACCGCCGCGATTTCTACCCCGCGCCATACCCAGTCCGGCGGAGACCTGCCGCCGTATATGAAAGAGTTCGCGTTTACGAACGCGTCGTGGTTCCGAGCGTTCGCTGTTTCTACGACACCGGCTACGATATGCGGGTGCGTCGTATCTGCGTCGATAACTATTGAATCGGGTCGAATGACGCAGCGCATGCCGCGCGCCGTGCCCTTATACTCCGCTAAAGTTCTCAAAAACGGCAGGATGCGATGCGATACGATCTCGGCGCGCGACGTGGCGCGAAACGGAAGTTTGCAGCTTTCGCTCTGGCTCTTTCGGTGTTTGCGCTGCCGACGGCAGGCGTAGCCGCGCAGTGCGGCAATGGTCCTGCAGGCTTTAACGCTTGGCTTGAGCAATTCAAATCTCGCGCCGCTGCGCAGGGCATTAAGCCCGGCGTCATCGCGTCATCGCTCGCTGGTGTTACGTATGATCCCAGGATTATCCGCCTCGACCGGGGGCAGCATTCGTTCAAGCTGAGCTTCGAGCAGTTTTACGCGCGGCGCGTCAGCAACGCCATGATCGCGCGCGGACGCGCTCTGATGCAAAAGCATCGCGCAACGATCAACCGGATTGAGCAGCGATATGGCGTGCCGGGCGCAGTTGTGATCGCGATCTGGGGCCTTGAGACCCACTACGGCGCCGACACGAGCGGGCGCTACTCGATCATCCGTTCGCTTGCAACGCTCGCATACGATTGCCGCCGGTCGGAATTCTTCACGGGCCAGCTTATGGATGCGCTGCGCATCGTTGCGCGTGGAGATCTATCACCGAGCGAGCTTCGCGGTGGCTGGGCTGGCGAGATCGGCCAGACGCAATTCCTGCCCACGCCTTACATGCGCTACGCCGTAGACTTCGACGGAAACGGCCATCGCGATCTCATTCACAGCGTGCCGGACATGTTGGCCTCAACGGCTAACTATCTTGCGGCGCACGGTTGGAAGAGAGGCGGCTCATGGGAGCCCGGTTCGGCGAACTACGCAGCCATAGCCGCTTGGAACAAGGCCACCGTCTATCAACGCACAATATCGGTGATGGCTTCTAAGATCGACGGCCGCTAATAGTTTGTACTGGTCGCGCGAGCCGCTAGCGCCTGCGTTTGATGACCTTGCCGGGGTGCGTGTCGTTCGCGGGAATGCGTCGTGTGCTTTCCTTCAGAGCGTCTTCCACCGAGACCGGCTGACCCTGGCTCTTTAGGAAATCGCGCAATGCTTGATTGAGCAATTTATCGAGGCGTCGGCCGCTGGTCTCTGATAATTCGTGAAGCGCCGAAAGAAGTTTCCGATCGATTGCAATGCGCTTTCGCTCCATCGTGCCGCCTGGCGTCCGCGTAAAGCGGGTTTAAAACCCATTGATTCTCGTCTTAACGCGATGGGTTCTTGGTCCCCGCTTGCTTGGCCTGTTTTGCAAGGCGATCGACAAGATCTTTGTCGATCTTCGGTGGCTGCCGGTTGACGGGGCGAACCGCCGGATCGTCCGTAACGTTCGAGGCAAGCGCATCACTGCCGGGAAAAGTCTCTTTTAGAGACTCGTTGAGTTCCGAGTCTTGTTCCGGCCTCGTCTTCTTTCTGCCGCTCATGATTTCCTCCTGCTGGAAAGCGTACGCTCACGCCGATGCAGTCTTGTCAGAATTGTCCTTCGGTGAGGTAAGCACGAGATATCCAACCGCGAGACCCGCAACCAAAACGATGGGCAGCAGCGGCCGCAGCGATCGCAAGAGCGGCAGAACAATCGGCAAGACCGTGAGCGCCGTCGGCAAATCGAACGGTAGTGCGTTCGTCACCGGAAAAACGTTCTTCTCAAGCGTCTTCTCGACGACGGCTATATCCCGGTTCGCGCGCTTTTCGGCCGCGAGAATCGAGAAATGGATGATCAAAGCGGCGATTGCCAGCAAGCCCGCAAGACTGAAACTGGCGACGATGGTATCGTATCGCTCGCTCAAAAATACCCAAAGCCCTGCCAGGGCGAAGCCGCCTGCACCAAGAATGCAGGCAGCAAACGCCAACCGGCCGAGATAGGAATCGACCGTACTATCTAAAGACCGCTTCGCAGTTCCAAGAATTGAGATCACGCGCTTATCCGCCCTTCAAAGCGACCTAGATGACTTCACGACTTCCAGAGGGCGCCGACGACCAGCCCGACCAAGCCCGCCATGACGAGGGTGGTGTAGGGCTGATTTTTCAACGATTTATCGAGGGCCGTATTGAAGTTGCCGCCAACAGCGCCAACATGGCGCCGCGCTTCACGTGCCGCATCGTGAACGGTATCAGCCGTACTATCGATCGCGGCTTTGGCTTGGCCGGTCAGATCTTTGACGGTGTTATGGGTATCTTGCTGCGACGTTGTCGCCATGGGTCTCTCCGCGGTTCTGAATGAACACTGACTCCCAAACGCCGACGTCTGAATTTTAGTTTCGGCGTTCGCGGGGCCCCAACAAAAAATTACTGACCGGCAGCTGAGGAGTTCCGGCGCCGGCGTCCAAGCGTCGCTATTTACAGCTGCCGCACTGGAACAAGTTTCCCATCGTGCGTGTTCGATGCTCGGGGCAAAACCGGGTGTGAACGATGCCGTTAATCTCAAATTCCCTGCGTACCTTGTCGGCAGCGCTCATAACAGCGGCGCTCGTGATCACGCTGCTCGTGGTCGGACGCGACATCCTGATGCCTTTGGCTCTGTCGGTCATAGCGTGCTTCATCCTCGTGCCGATGGTGCGCTGGCTTACTCAAGTCAAATTTCCTGAGTGGCTTGCGGTAACGACCGTCGTCGGCCTTGTGAGCGCAGTTCTTCTAGGAGCGTCAATTGCGCTAAGTTCGCAATTGCTATCCCTTGCCGCCGAGCTTCCGGCCTATCGCACCAACGTAGTCGAGAAAGTCCGCAGCGTTTCGGCAAGCTCCGCGCCGAGCGGTATCGTCTCCCGCGCGATCGATGCGGTGTCGACCTATCGAACGATGATTTCGCGGGAACTCCATATTGGCGAGGATCCAGCCGCAGCTCCGGGAGCACAGACGTCCCCTCCAGCGACGGATGAGGCAGCGAAGCGCACCATTATCGTCACCTCGGACGAAAGTTCTGGGTGGCGCGGCCTAAGCATACTTGCTGAGCCACTCGCACAGACAGCACTGACATTTTTGTTCACGCTGTTTCTGCTGCTCCAATATCGAGATTTGCGCGATCGCGTCGTTCGCGTCCTCGGCACCGAGAACATGAGCGAGACGACCGCCGCTATGTCGGACGCTGGCGAACGTCTGTCAGACTTGTTCATTGGTCAGCTCATCCTCAATGCGGGATTTGGTTTTGTCGTTGGATGCGCGCTTCTCCTTATCGGCGTGCCGAATGCGGCGCTCTGGGGCGTCGTCGCGTTCGTCATGCGCTTCGTTCCTTTCATCGGCATCTTCATAGCCGCGATCCCGCCAATTCTTCTCGCTGCAGCCGTCGATCCTGGTTGGACGAAGGCGATCATGACTCTTGTGCTCTTTCTCGTCGGTGAGCCGATCATGGGCCAAGTCCTTGAGCCGCTGGTGCTTGGGAAGCGCGCAGGGCTATCTCCGTTCGCCATGGTGCTATCGGCAAGTTTCTGGACGTCGGTGTGGGGTCCTATCGGTCTCGTTTTGGCCGCCCCATTGACCTTGCTGATCGTCGTACTTGGCAAGTACGTCCCGGAGCTTTCCTTTGTATCCGTGTTGCTCGGAAATGAGCCGCCTCTATCGAAGCCGTATGATTTCTATCATCGGCTTCTTTCCGGTGACGCAATGGCCGCGTCGAAACAGATTGAGGAGGAAGAGGAAGGGCGCCCCGTTGCCCACGCCATTGATGAGATCATCTTTCCGGCACTTCTCCTCGCAGAGAACGACCGTCGGCGAGGCCGCTTGGACACGGAAGATCTCGATGAATTGGAAGCGACCATTGACAAGATCGTAAAGGCGAGATGCCCCGAACGCGCCGAAATCGAGTCCCCGCAAGTCATCATCGTTCCGGCGCGAGGATCAGTTGACATACTAGCCACGCGGTTTGCGGAATGCGTGGCGAACGAGGAATTGCCGGACAGCACGCTCGGCTTGACGCACGCATCTGGGCTGACGGCGCTTTCGGAGGTCGACGCATCTTACCACCCAGAAGTTGTCGCGATAAATACCGTTGGGGGAATCAGCGAACGAACCATCGCGATTCTCACAAAACGCGCCCGCGCGATTTTTCCGAATGCGCGCATCGTCGTGCTCGATTTCACCAAGTCGCTTGGCAGTAGCTACTCGTCGGCTCGGCAGCACAACTCGGAGCCTGTGTTTAATTTGATGGCGGATTTTCTGCGCTCGGTGCGAACAAACGCGCTGAAAGCAAATGCTGTTGAAGCGCGCGCCGATTCATCGGCAGAAGTGACCGCTTCTAATATCGTCCAGGCGCCTGCTCGTGCGCATTCATAGAAGTCTATTGCCTGTGTTGCGCGCGAGCGAAGCGTGCAGGTTGCATTCAATAAATCGTGCGGCCGCCGCGCGGCGAAGGAACGTCATCCCGACTTTCTTGGGAACCGTAAGCTCCCCGCAGCCGTACCCTTCACAGCAGAAACTTTGTTAGGAGAGGAAAATGTACAAACTTCAAAGGGCAATATTGGCTGGCGGCGGCGCGCTCGCGATTGCGTTGGGCGGCTCGTACGCCTTCGCGGCAGACAACGCCGGAACCACACCACCTGCATCGACATCAACTGACGTCAATACAGAACCGAACAGCAACGGCAAAACGTCGGATCGGACGCCGGGCAACCCCGCACCCGACCGTACGCCGAACGCTGGTACGGCTGGTGCAACAGGAACCGATGCAGGCCAGACGCATGAAGGAACGTCGGACCGCACACCGGAGCATAAAACGAAGTAGCAGTGCACTTTTCTACAAATTCCCGCGCGCATCGCGCGCGGGAATAACTGTGTGGCGGAGTAGAAGCCGAGGTTAAAACTTAACGGTTACAGCGCCCGAGAATGTGCGAGGCTGCCCCAGATATCCCTGCAATCCGCCAAGGCCGCCGGAAGCGGGATCGTCATACTTCAGATATTCCGCGTAGACCTTATCGAACACGTTCTGCACGCGGAAATCGATCGTCGTCATGTCGGTTGGCTTCCACTGCAACCCGGCATTGACGATCGTATAGGCCGGGCGCTCCACCGTGTTATCGAAGTTCTCATAAGACGATCCGATGTACTGCACGCCGCCGCTTGCCTTCCAGCCCTGCGCAAAGGCCCATGACAGCCAGATGTTCGCAGTCTGCTCTGGAATAAGGATCGGCGTTTTGCCGCTGTAGTCTGTGACGGCAAATGTCGAAAAATCGATGTACTGAAAATCGTCATACTGCGCTTTCAGCCATGCGGCGTTTGCATCGATGCGCCATCCGTATCCAAGCTCGAGCCCGCCCGATGCTTCGACACCGTAGGATGACTGCTGTCCAATTTGCTGGAATTGGTACGAAGCGTCGAGAACGATGAGGTCGTTCTTCTCGATGCGATAACCGGCGAGAGTCCACTCGCCACGCCCGTTCCAGAACGATTGCTTCATGCCGACTTCGACTTGGTTGCCCGTCGTCAAACCGAATTTCGCGAAATTCTTTGCAAGATCGAGCAGCGGCACGTTGATCGGATCTGTACCAACCGTGTACTGGCCAAAAAATGCGAAGTTCCGTATCGGCTCATACACGGCGCCAACGCGCCAACCAAGAGCTCCGAACGTCTTTTCGAAGCTCTGGCCAAGGCTTACATCCTCGCGCTCGATCGTCGGTGCATCGAAGCGCACGCCCCCGACGATTGTAAGATTGTCGAGAAGATGAATGCGGTTCTCGGCGAACACGCCGTACTCAGTCAGCTCGGATTTGTATTTCGGGTCCAACCGATCAGGATTCGGGAAAAATCCGCGGTCGAAGTTGTAAGGATTGAGCGAGTTCGCCTCGGACGGAATGTAGTTCGAGTATCCAAAGCGCGTCCGCGTAATATCGAAGCCGACGACGGACTCGTTCGCAAATCCTAGGATCCGGCTGCGAACCGTCGCGTCGTTGCGCGTGCCGATCTGATCTTGCTGTTGAACGATATGAATATAGCCGCTCCGGTCGACGTCGCCGGTGACCGGATTGAGGAAGTAATCCTCCGCGTTGCGCCACTCGCGATTGCTGGACGAAATGTAAGAGATGTTACGGAACGACAACGCGGAGCTTGGCGTGTATTCCGTCTTCAACTGTGTGAAGTTGTCTTTGAACCGAATTCGGCTGTCGTAGACGTTATAATTCTTCTCGCGCAGACTTTTGTCGATTTCGCCGTCACGGAAGGGCGTTCCAAAATAACGCATCGGCTTTTGATCGCCGTAGTCGGTCGACAGCGTGAACACGAGATCTGGCGCAGCCTGAAGCCTCAATGCGCCGGAAATTCCAAAATTCTCCGAGTGCCCAAGATCCACCCAGCCTTCCGAAGCGTCTCCCGTGACATCGAAGCGATAGGAGAGCGCTTCATTCAACGGACCAGCGCTATCGAACGAAAGGCGTCGCCCCAGGTTCGAGTCGACGTAAACCTGCGCTTCGTTTTCGTAATGCGTCGTGATCGGCTTCTTGGGAACGACGTTGATCACGCCGCCAATCGCGCCTTGGCCATAGAGAACCGAAGCCGGACCGTGCAAAACCTCGATACGGTCGACGGACCACATGTTGAACGGGAAGGTGACGTTGCCGCGGCCTGGCGATATGCGCGTCCCATCGTAAAGCCGCACGACTGAGCCATTGCCTTGATAGCCGCGGCTGGCGAACGCTTGGCCGTAAACCGGATTGGCAACGCTGCTGAAGCCCGGCGCATTATGCGTAACGGCGTCCGTCACGGTATCTTGGCCGCGGTCGCGCGCGACTTCGCCGGAAATGACACTGACGCTGGCAGGTGTTTCGAGCGGCGTGAGATTGAGGCGGCTACCCGCTGTGGTCGGCACGCTGAGATTGAGGCCAGGCTTGGTCGGCGTATTGACGCCGGTTTGGGCAGGATCAACCACAGGCTCCGCTGGCTGCGTGTTGGTTGACGCCTGGGCCGGAGCCTTTTGCTTGACCGTTGAAGGCTTTTTGGCCTTCGCCATCTTCTTCGGAGACTGTGTGCCGAGCACGGTGACAGGCGGCAGATCACTCGAATTTGGCGCCGCTTGCTGCGCGTTGACGAGGCACGGCGCAAAGACCGAAGCGAGGACGGAAAGGCTTGCACCCGCCGAGAGGCGACGCAGATGCGTCTGGCCATTGGACCGGAGTCCGGAGATTGAATTGAGCATAGGACCTGCGTGACGACGAATGTGGCACGTCACAGCAAGCGAAGGCGTCTCGAGCGCAT
This sequence comes from Hyphomicrobium methylovorum, assembly GCF_013626205.1. Taxonomy (NCBI): domain Bacteria; kingdom Pseudomonadati; phylum Pseudomonadota; class Alphaproteobacteria; order Hyphomicrobiales; family Hyphomicrobiaceae; genus Hyphomicrobium; species Hyphomicrobium methylovorum. Next base: position 1,341,926 of record NZ_QHJE01000001.1, on the reverse strand, counting down.
AGCAAGCTCAAGCCGTCAACGATCAGAACACCCCGTCTGATCCGTGCTCGCGTGTGACCACGACCGTCGGCAGGTCTCCTGGCTCGCGGGTCTTAGCGTCTTGACCTGCCTTCCCGGAACGCAGCTCCAGTGGCGCGAGTGGTCAAGAGCTTGCCGCTTACAGTTGCGGGGGCAGCCGCGGAATTTGGCACAAGGCCATCACCGCATTCCCTATTGATTCCTTGCGGAAACCGACAAGATAGGGTGTCGCCGGATGACACGGCGAGTCAATGCGCGTGCGGTCGAATGGCCGGGGCATGTGCTCAAAGCGTCACAAGCGAGGAAGCTGCGCACGGGATTATCAGTGCGCAGCTGTTTGCACTTAGCCGAGTGACTCGAGGTATTCGTAGACAGCGCGAGCAGGCTCGCCACCCATCTTTGCATGCGTCAGCAACGGAATGCCGTGCGCGCCGGGGGCCTTCGCGGCTTGCGGGTAAGCTTCCAGCGCCGTCTTGACAATATCCAGCCTGCCGAGCATGGCGGCTGCAAAGATATCAAGGCGCGCGCCGTGTTCGATCAGAAGCAGCGCCATGTCTCGGCCGCCGGTGTGAGCGGCTGCACCAAGCCCGGATTCGAAATCTCCGCCGCCCCAATCCCAGCTCGCGTTGACGAGCTTGGGCTCGATCGCAAGCAGCTCTCGCACGCGATCGATATCGCTATGCGCCTTCCGGACGAATTCGCTCACAAGCTCGGGCGCCAATGCGGCAGGCCTCTCCATAGTCCATTCCCTTCAATGATCAGGCGTGCAATTTGAGAGATGTTAGCGACTGCGTCGTTACAACTCTACAGTCTCCGCAGCGCCGTTTGGCCACGGCCGATTGCTACGAGCGGATGCATACTATTTTTTGACAAGGAAAGCGCCGCGATCAGGAACGGGCAATTGGATCGTGACTTTGAGGCCGCCCAGGTCTGATCGGCCAAGCTCAACATCGCCGCCGTACAGCTGAGCGAGATCGCGCACAATCGCCAATCCAAGACCCGAGCCCTGATTGTCGCTTTCCCATTGCGTTCCGATATTGAAAACGATCTTCCACGCTTCAGGCGGCAGGCCTGGGCCATCATCCTCGACGACAAATTTTAGCTGGCGCGAATAATCGCCATCAATCCCGAGGCGAACGACGCTTCGAGCGTGCCTCAAAGCGTTGTCGACGATGTTCGCCAGCAACTCGTTCAAGTCTTCGCGTTCGGCCGCAACCATGACGCGATCCGGAATGTCGTTGCGGATGACGACGCCGCGATCGACATAAAGGCGAGAGAGCGCGGCCGTGACCGCCGTTGCGACGTCGGACAAGGACGACAGGGTACCAGGTCGTGCGCGTGTCGCAGCAATGCGCGCTCGCGCGATCTGATAATCGATATGGCTTTGCATGCGTCGGCATTGGTCGCGGATAACGGAAGCGGTTTCGGTTTCGCCGCGCCGATTGAGCTGCTCCGCCTCATCGACCAGGATTGCCAGAGGCGTCTTCAGACCGTGTGCAATATTTCCCGCTTGCGCGCGCGCCCGTCCGATCTGCTCGCTGGATGACTGCAGCAGACCATTGAGGTCGTCGATCAGCGGCTGAACCTCTTCCGGAAACTTGCCCTTCATCGACGCCGCCGAGCCCGAGCGCACCGCCGCCAGCCCTTCGCGAAGTTGAGAGAACGGGGTCATGGCGTAAAACAACAGCAGCACCGCAGCTGAAATCATGGAAGCGGCAAACCCACCAAGCGACCACAGCAATACATTGTTGAACTGCTGCAGTTCTTGCCGAAGGTGCGCTTCGTCGGTGCCGATAATGAAGTGGACGGGAGACGCGGGTGTGTCCAGCATCCGTGCGCGCTCGGCGATGTGCAGTTTCCCGGTCGGTCCATCGATCATCAGCGTATGCGTTTCGCCGTCAGCGCGCGGTAGCTCCGAAATCGAAAGCGTATCACCTTTAAGCGATCCGGAACGTGCAATGACGCCGCGATTATCCTGGACTTGCCAATAGAAGCCCGAATGCGGTGGTTGATAGCGCGGATCGCTGAGCGGCCGTACGAGCTTGAGTGTGCCGTCAGGTCCGGTTTCCAGCAGCACCTCAAGCTCGTCCAGATGTTCGAGCAGCTCATCGTTGAGCTGCCGTCCAAGGAAGTCTTGAAAGACGAGCGAAAGCGCGATGCCTGCTGAGGCGACACCAAGCACTGCCCAGATCGTGGCTACGAGCATGAGTCGGGAGCGAAGGCTGCGCATTGGAGGGTTCAATCCATACGGTAGCCAAGGCCGCGGACGGTCGTAATGACATCGCGCCCCAGCTTACGCCGCAGCCTGCTGATATAGACCTCGATGGTGTTCGACTCGGTGCTCTGGTCGAGCGAGTAAAGCCGATCGACGAGCTCCTGTTGTGAGATGACGCGTCCCACGCGATGCATGAAGTACGACAGCATCCGCATTTCGAGTGCCGTCAGCTCAATCACACGGCCATCCGCCGTTGCTTTCCCGGCGACAGTATCGAGGGTGATGTCGCGGTTCTGGAGAACAGGATTTCCGCTCCCGGACTTCCGGCGGATCAATGCGCGCAGGCGCGCTACGACCTCTGGCGTGTGGAACGGCTTCGAGAGGTAGTCATCGGCACCGGAGTTAAGGCCTTCGACCTTTTCCGTCCACGTGCCGTGCGCGGTGAGAATGAGCACCGGCAAGTCGCAGCCGCCGCTACGCCAGCGCCGCAGAACGTCTAGGCCCGCGAGAGTAGGGAGGCCGAGGTCGAGCACAGCGGCGTCGAAAGCGCCATCGACGCCCAACGCCCACCCATCCTCTCCATCCTTGGCGTGTTCGACGACGAAGCCTGCATCGCGCAAACCGGCCGATAAGCGCGCCGCGAGTCCATCGTCGTCTTCGACCAGCAGAATACGAATAGGAACGCTCCCGCAGCGCTTTATGGGCCCGAGCTCACGCCAATTTCCGTGCACATGCAGGCTCTTGGAGTGGCGATTTGGCCCAATTCAGGTTGATTTCAGGTAACCGTGTAAAACGCGGCTGGCAACGAGGATGTCGGTCGCATGGTTTCCGGTAGGCTGATCGCGTGGATAGCTGCATTCGCAGGCCCTGGATGCTGGGGGGCGCTTGCGGCCGAAGTAACGATTTCGCAGAGCCAGCTTGAGCATCTGGAAATTCGGCTCGAAGAGGTGCGCGCCGCGAGCGACGAGGCCGTCGCTCTTCTGCCCGGCACGGTCATTCCGCCGACGAACAGTCGCATCGCCGTTCCGTCTCCATTTGCCGGGACTGTGATCTCCGTCGATGTTCTGCCGGGCGAAACGGTGAAAAAAGGCCGCGAGCTGATGACCATCGCCAGCCGCGAGTTTGTTGAATCGCTGTCACAGCTTCGGCAGGCAGAAGCCAATCTTGCCGCGGCGGCCGCTGTCGCCAGCCGCTACCGGACGCTAGCCGACAAGAACATCGCCGCTCCGACACGCGCGACGGAAACGGAAGCGCAGCGCGATGGACTTAAAGCCGTCGTCGAGCAGCATCGGCGGCTCGTGTCACTCGGCAATATTCGAATGAACGAAGACGGTACGTACACGCTCGTGGCGCAGCAGGACGGCCGCGTGGTGGAAGCGAGCGTAACGGCGGGCTCTCACGTCGAAGCGATGGCCGCCGCTGCCGTTATTGATACAACCGACGAACTCTGGGTGGAGGCGCAGTTGCCGGCCGCGTTGTTGGGTAAGGTGCGGGCCGGAGATAGCATCCATTTGAATGACGATGTCATTGGTAAGGTGCTTTCTGTAGTTCACAGCATCGATCCAAAGACGCGCTCTGCGCGCCTTATCGGTCAGATTCCGGCCTCCAGCGGATTTGCCGTCGGGCAGATGGTGACGCTCAGCGTTCACCGCGCTGCGCCAAGCGCGAGTTTCGATGTTCCCTCCCAGGCCGTTGTCTACCTGGCGGGAAAGCCGAAAGTATTTCTGCGCACGAATAATGGTTTTACAGCCGTGCCCGTTACGTTGCGCGGCAAGACACTGCACGGCGCAACCATTGAGGGCGAGATCGTCGCCGGTCAGAAGGTAGCGGTCTCCGGCCTCGCCCAGCTTGAGAATATGATGGGCGCGGAATAGCGATGCTGAGCAAGCTCGTTGAGGTGTCGCTCGTACAACGCGCATTCGTGTTGTTGTGCACGCTGCTACTTGCTGCGCTGGGCACGCACGCGTTCCTGAATATCCCAGTCGATGCCTTTCCTGACATTTCACCCGTTCAGGTGAAGATCATCATGAAGGCGCCGGGAATGACGCCGGAAGAGGTTGAAACCCGCGTCTTGACCCCGATCGAGCTCGAAGTGCTCGGCATTCCGCGGCAAACGAATCTCCGTTCGGCGGCGAAGTATGCAATTGCCGATATCACGATCGATTTCGAAGATGGCACCGACATCTATTGGGCCCGCCAGCAGGTCGCCGAGCGACTGTCGAACGCGGCTGGCGAGCTGCCGCCGACGATATCGGGCGGTCTCGCGCCGATATCGACGCCGCTTTCCGACGTGTTCATGTTCACAATCGAAGGCGGAGATCTGACGCTTACGCAGCGCCGCGATCTGCTCGACTGGACCATTCGTCCCGCACTCCGCACGATACCCGGCATCGCTGACGTTAACGCGCTGGGCGGCTATGTGCGCACTTTTGAAGTGGTGCCCGACAGTGCGGCGATGGCCAGCACCGGTGTCAGCATCGCTGAGATCAAACAAGCGATCGAACATACCAACCGCAACGACGGCGCCGGCCGGCTTAACGACGGCGAGAAGGCTCTCGTCGTGCGTGCGGAAGGGGCAATCCAAAATCCCTCGGATCTCGGCGAAATCGTCTTGCGGTCGGAAGGCGGGAAGATCTTACGATTGCGAGACGTCGCAACGGTCGCCATCGGCAGTCTGACACGCTACGGCGCCGTTACGAAAGACGGCGCGGGCGAGGCGGTACAAGGATTGGTTTTATCCCTGCGCGGTGCCGACGCGAGCGCCATCGTCAAGGATGTGCGCAAGCGCCTTGATGAGTTAAAGCCCTCGCTGCCCGATGGCGTCGAACTCAAAGCGTTCTATGATCGATCGGACCTCATCAGCCGCGCTGTCGGCACGGTCACCAAGGCACTCCTCGAAGCGACAGTCCTCGTTGTTGTTCTGCTGTTGCTCTTTCTCGGCAACTTGCGCGCCGCAATCGTCGTGGCGCTCACGCTTCCTCTCGCAGCACTTGCTACGTTCGCAATGATGCGCCTGTTCGGCCTGTCCGCAAATTTGATGAGTCTCGGAGGCCTCGCCATCGCCATCGGCCTCATCGTCGATGCTGCAGTGGTGGTGGTCGAAAACACCGTAGAACGGTTGGACCACAATGTAGACAACACGCGCATTCCGGTTCTGCATCACGTCTATCAGGCCGCCGCCGAGGTCGTGATGCCCGTTGCCTCCGGCATCCTCATCATCTGCCTCGTCTTTCTTCCGCTGCTGTCACTGCAAGGTCTTGAGGGCAAGCTGTTTGCCCCAGTCGCGATAACCATCGTCCTGGCGCTGTCGGCATCGCTGTTACTGTCGTTGACGGTCATCCCAGTTCTCTCATCGCTGATGCTACGCGGAAGCGCGCACAAGACGCCGCTGCTTATGCGCATTTTGGAAGGCGGCTATCGGCCGTTGCTTCGCTTCTGTTTGGCGCATCCAACGCCGGTTTACGCATTCGCCCTTCTCGGCGCGGTGGCGATGGTTCTGGCCTATAATGCGGTCGGCAAGACATTCATGCCCTCGATGGACGAGGGCTCCGTCATTATGCAGACATCCAAGCTGCCCTCAGTGAACCTTGCTGAAAGCGCATTGACGGACGGGCGCATTCAGCGCGCGATCATGCAGCAGGTGCCGGAGGTTCAAAACATCGTTGCGCGCGTCGGCTCCGACGAACTCGGCCTCGACCCAATGAGTCCTAACGAGACCGATGCGTTCATGGTGCTGAAGCCGAAGGATGAGTGGGGCGTTCCCGACAAGCAATGGCTGCTGCAAAAATTGCGCACGGCGATGGAAAGCGTGCCGGGTGTCGAATACGCCTTCACCCAGCCGATCGAGATGCGCATCTCTGAAATGCTGACGGGCGCACGCGGCGATCTTGCCGTGAAGATATTCGGGCCCGACCTCAAGGTCCTTGCTGATCTCGCAGGACGCATCCAAGGCGTTCTCACCAACGTTCCGGGCGCCTCCGAGGTGATGACCGCATCCAACGATTCGGTCGATTATCTGCAGATCCAAATGGATCGCATGCGGGCAGGACGCACCGGACTATCCGTCACGCGCCTCCAGGACGAATTACGCGCGCTACTTGAAGGCACACCGGCAGGCATCGTCGCCGAACCCCAGCGGCGCACCAGCATCGTCGTGCGCGGGCCGGAAGCGCTCCGTCAGGCGCCGGAACTCTTCATGCAGAGTCAGCTCACCGCTGGCGACGGCGGTTTGGTGCGTATCGGCGACGTGGCCGAGATGAAGCGCGCTGCCGGACCGGTGAAAGTCGACCGTGAAAATGCGTCCCGTTACGCGATTGTGCAGGCATATGTCTCCGGCCGCGATCTCGTGGGTTACGTGGAGGATGCGCAGAAGCAGGTTGCTGAAAAAGTGCCGCTGCCCGCTGGCTACAGAGTGATTTGGGGTGGCAACTTCGAGAACCAACGTCGTGCCGCAGCCCGCCTCGCCATCGTCGTTCCGATCGCACTCGGCCTGATCTTCCTCGTCCTGTTTGCGACGCTACGCTCGCTGCGCCAGGCGGGCCTCATCTTGGCCAACGTCCCCTTCGCGATGATCGGCGGAATGCTGTCGCTTTGGTTCGCGGGCGAATATCTCTCTGTCCCGGCATCCGTTGGATTTATCGCATTGCTTGGCATTGCGGTGCTGAACGGCCTCGTCCTCGTCACCCACTTCAATCAGCTTCTTGCAGCCGGAATGCCAATTTCAACCGTTGTCGTTGAAGGCGCGCTACGGCGGCTGCGGCCGGTTCTGATGACCGCCAGCATCGCGGCATTCGGGCTTGTGCCGCTGCTCTATGCCAGCGGGCCCGGTTCAGAAATTCAGCGACCGCTCGCCATCGTCGTCATCGGCGGACTGGTGTCGTCGACCGTGCTGACACTGGTGCTGCTTCCAATCCTGTTCCGCCGTTTCGGTGTCGCGCGCGGAGTTGCCGAAAGCGAGTCGCGGAGACTGACGTGGACCAATCCCCTTGCAAACTGACGCTCGTCTATCCGCCAGCCGCGGAAGACGTCATCGTCGATTTGATGCTGAATGCGGAGCCGCCGCTCACTGGCTTCACCACGTGGCGAGCCGATGGTCATGGTCACGACTTCGACACGGCAAGCATCCGTGAACGCGTGCGCGGCCGCATAGCGCGGGGTGTGCTTATCGTGATCCTCAGCCGCACGCGTTTGCCCGTGCTTCTGCAGCAGATCGCAACGCGCGCAACGATTGAAAACCTTGTCTATTGGGTTGAACCCGTCGAAGCTTTCGGCCGCCTAACCGCGGTTATCGATCCCCCTGCCGGTGAACCGCCACAGCAATCGACAGAATGATCTGCGAACGAGCGCTTCGAAATCGCGAAGCCAGTTTCTTGCAGGGCCTCTGCTAGCGGCTTTGCTGCACTTCCTGCTCGGCATTCCACTGAACAACTTCGCATTGCGTCACGATAAACGCGACAGCTACCGCCAAGACGAGCGCGGTCAGGTGGGGAAGATAGCGGCGCATAGATCTATTCCTGGGTTATTTTCGAGCGAAGCAAGTCACGTGACGCGGATGGAAAGCGCCGAGGCCCACAAGTTTGTGGGCGCGGCGCGGGTTATGTTTTGAGACTTCGCACACCTGAGACGCCGTGAGTACTATTTCGCCGCTTCTTGTCTAATCCAGAACTTATTTGCTTGGCTTCGTCTACCGGTAGTACGCGCTTCCCAAGTCTGCGCGCCCTACTGAGTGTGGAACCCTGTCCCGTTCACCGAGCGAGGGACCATGAAAATACTCGACGCCCTCAGTAGCCTTAACTACATCAGCAGGCGACATGATGGGAAAGATGTTCCTGATGAAGGTAGTATCGTCGCGAGCAATGCAGATTGCTCCGCCAATTTTGCTTGGCATCGCGGTCAGTTTGCTCCTATTGCCGATTCAGATCTTGAACCCGACCAACATAAGCTGGCTCGGCGACGGTGACTGGGCAGCAAATTATTTGGGGTGGGAGTTCTTCCGCCAGAGCGCCTGGGGCTGGCCGCTGGGATCGAACCCAAGATATGGGCTGGAAATTTCGAACTCGGTTGTTTATTCCGATTCAAACCCGTTATTGGCTTTAGTATTTAAGCCGATTTCAAGTCTGTCATCTCAACCATTCCAATATTTTGGGTTATGGATTTATGCCTGCGTAATATTGCAGGCATGGTTTGCCTGGCTATTGACAGGATTAGCAACGCGTTCAGTATTTTTGCGATTGCTTGCGACGAGCTTCTTTGTATTTGCGCCGCCATTCTGGTTCAGATTCGGCCACGTCAATCTAATATGCCATTTTTTGATTTTGGCGGCGCTATATCTTGCGCTGACGAAGAATAAGAACAAGCCGATCCTTTGGGCAATCCTTTTAGGGGCTGCGGTCAGCGTCCATTTTTATGTCGCGAGTATGTTATTCGTCATCTGGGGTGCCGACCTCTGGGCACGACTAAGCAGCGAGGCGAGGGCACGACCCGATCGAGCTAGCATTCTACGCGAGATTGCTTCGACGCTAGTTTTAGTGGGTCTCGTCGGATGGACGGTTGGCTACTTCACGGTCGGAGGTGACGTCGGCTCCGGAGGTTTCGGCTATTACAGAATGAATCTTCTTTCGCCGGTTGATCCAAACAATTGGTCTTACGTGCTGAAAGACATCAAGGGCGGACCAGGAGACTACGAGGGATTTAATTATTTTGGTCTCGGCGTAATTATTCTCGCGCTGTTTGCGATTCCATTTATAATTCGAGAGTGGGAATTTATCTCCGGAGAAATTTACAAGCGACGGTATTTGTTCGTTGTTATGTTTCTTCTTACGTGCTTCGCGGTGTCCCATAATATCGCCATCGGGGGATTTGAATATCATCTCTGGCTTCCACATAGGGTGGTGAAGGCGCTATCTATACTGAGAAGCTCCGGAAGGTTCTTCTGGCCGGTATATTATTTGCTTCTTTTTGGCTTGATCGTATTCACGCTGAAAGCGAATTCGGCGCGCCAGGCAGCTATTCTTCTTTCTCTCGCGCTGGCGGTGCAGATTATAGATACGCACGGTGGGCGAAGCAAAATTACAGGCGTGCTTGCTGCTGAAGTCGGCCCGCAACTGAAAACATCTCTGGCTGATAGTTTCTGGAACAAGGCGGGTGAGCGCTACGCCAAAGTGCGGCGGCTGCCCGCAAGTAACATGTCTTCGAGCTGGAGGGACATCAGTTACTTTGCCAGCGTCCACAATATGAGTACCGATGCGGTGTATCTGGCGAGATGGAACGAGGCCAGAATGAGCGCGCTCCGAGCGCGCGGTCCCGATGCTGTTCGTACCGGTACTTATGATTCGGATACGCTGTACGTTCTCGACGATTCTCTAATTGCTTTGGCTCAAGGGTCCGTTCGTGCGCAGACTGACATGCTGGCCCGCATAGACGGCCTTAACATCGTAGCGCCCGGATGGAATCTCTGTGGCGAGTGTAACAAGTCGTATCCATCGCCAGATGCACACATAAGGTTAGCCGTCGGCGAAAAGGTATCCTTCGCTGCTCAGCCCCCCGCTGGCCAGAAGAAGTTGGGTCAGAGTTATCTCGCCAAGGGATGGTCGCATCAAGAACCGAGTCTGATCTGGTCAAATGGCACGGAGGCGAGAATTGTGATTCCTGTCACATCTCCAGACATCAAGCATATAGAGCTGGAACTCGGGGCGTTCGTCACAGCCAATCATCCGTCTCAGAAGGTTTCAGTCTCTCTCAACGGCGAGCCAACTCTGGAAACAACGCTGCTCAAGACCGATCCAACGATCATCAAAATACCGATTTCGGATGCAGTTTCGCAGTCTCTCACGTTGAAGCCTGTGCTCGAACTCAATCTCGCACTGCCGGACGCGATTGCGCCAAACGAGATCGGCGTCAGCAAGGACCCGCGACGTCTGGCAGTAAATTTGCGAAGTCTCGTGTTAAAATAGTTCGAGTTGGATCCCGAACTACGGCCGCCTTGACGGTCTCTTGAGTGAAGCGCATCTCTGGATGCGCATCGCGCGAAGACAGGCTCATTTGCCTACGAAGGCTCTCCGAAATGATCGAATCTAAAAAGAAGATCTCTCTTGTTGTGCCTGTCTTTAACGAAGAGCATGCGCTAGACGCGTTCTTTACGCGTACGGATCACGTGTTTCGCACGTCAGATATTTTGCAGAAGTTTGATGTCGAGTACGTGTTCGTAAACGATGGCAGTACGGATCGAACGCTCGAATTATTGAGCGGGCTCGTTGCCTCCCGGCCGAATGTCGTGGTTCTCGATTTTTCGCGAAACTTCGGTAAGGAAGCCGCCCTCACCGCCGGGCTTGACTCTGCGACGGGAGACGCAATCATCCCCATCGACGCCGACTTGCAGGATCCTCCAGAGCTAATCCCACAAATGGTAGAGCTCTGGTTGAGTGGCAATGAAGTTGTGCTGGCGAGACGGAGTGATCGAAAGTCAGATCATCCGCTAAAGCGAAACACAGCACGGCTTTTCTATCGATTGCACAATTCGATTTCCGACATAGCGATACCCCCAGACGTTGGAGACTATCGACTTATGGACCGCATGGTGGTCGATGCTTTGAAGCGTCTGCCGGAAAACAAGCGATTCATGAAGGGGCTTTTCGCGTGGGTCGGCTTCAAGACCACCTTCATTGATTACACGCGAGAAGCACGATGCGGCGGCGACAGTAAATTCGCAGGTTGGGCGCTTTGGCGACTCGCCGTCGAGGGCTTTACAAGTTTCAGCACGGTGCCGCTGGTCGTCTGGTCCTATGTCGGCACTTTTATTTCAACGATATCGTTCGCGTTCGGTCTAACCATCGTGCTGCAGAAGATGTTTTGGGATATCAGCATCCCGGGCTATGCCGCGCTTGCTAGCGCGATTTTCTTTCTTGGCGGTGTTCAGTTGATTGGCATCGGAATTATCGGAGAATACCTCGGGCGCGTGTACTTCGAAGCTAAAGGGCGACCGGTCTATCTTGTGCGGAAGACATTGCGGAGCCCGGTCTAATGGAGCAGTTCGCCTATCGCGAGATGGCTGAAGCCGAAAATGCGCATTGGTGGTTTGTCGGCCGTCGCAAGATCATAGAGAGCGTCCTTGCGGGGTTAGAGTTGCCCAAAAGCGCTTCCATTCTTGAAGTCGGGGCAGGGACTGGCGGCAACCTTTCGTTATTGCAGCGCTTTGGGCATGTCCAAGCAATGGAGCTTGACGCGTATGCCCGAGACTTCGCGAACAAGCGAAGTGGCGTTCTTGTCGTTGAGGGCCGCCTGCCGGACAACTTGCCCTTCGAAGAGAAGCAGTTTGATCTCATATGCCTGTTCGACGTGCTTGAGCATGTCAAACCGGACGTCGAATCTTTGAAAGCGATCTCGCGCCTGCTGAAGCCAGACGGTCGAATCGTGATCACCGTGCCGGCGTATCAATGGATGTGGAGCGAGCATGACGTGACGCTTCATCACTTTCGGCGATATTCGGTGGCAACCTTGCAGCAGACTTTAAGTGCCGCGGCGCTTCAGTCCGAGCGGTTAACGCACTTCAACGCGTTGCTATTTCCTCTCGCGCTGATCGTGAGAGCCGCAAATTCAATTTTCAAAAGTAGCCGCTCGCCAGGAACGAAGATGCCGAGCCCACTCGTGAATGCGCTGCTCCTAAAAGTATTCTCCAGCGAGCGACATATTCTGCGCTTCGGTGGCTTGCCCTTTGGGCTTTCGCTTCTGGCCATCGCGAAGCTATGAGCGATCTCGCGAGGTTGGCGAGGTTTGCAGTTTCAGGCAGCGCATCAACGGCAACCCATATCGCGATTGCGTGGAGCTGCATCCAACATCTCGGGATCAGTCCGCCTCTCGCCAACGGCATAGCATTCAGTTGTGCGACGCTCGTTTCCTGCGTTCTAAACACGCGCTGGACCTTCGCGACGCAATGGTCGCGGAAAAAGGTGTTTCGCTTTCTTGTCGTGACGTTTTGCATGGCGCTCGTGAGCATGGCGCTCGCATACGTCGTGGAACTGGTAGGTCTGTCTTACGTGGTCGGCATCGCCGCCATCGTGATTTTTGTCCCGCCGATGACATACATCCTTCACGCCTCGTGGACGTACCGCGACGACATCGCCTGATCGCATTGTGTTGCTTGCGAATGCTCAACGCGTCGGTGCGACCTCGTATCCATCCCCTGCGTCAATCGGACGAGGTTGGAAAACACATCGGAACACCCATGCAGACTTACCGGCCGCTTCGATCAGATCCGAACGGCGTGAATTCTTCGCCTGGTGCAATGGCATTTGAAGCGCGCCATAAGGCCTGTAGAATTGCCGCGGTATTAACGGATCGTTAGTGCGCGCAAATGCGCTAGGCCATATTACGTATAGGTCCCCGTTAAACTGCCTTTAATTGCCAATTAAAGCGCTGCATAAAAAAGATATGTGGACGTTTTGTTGCACCTTGCAGCGTAAAATGCCCCATTTTAAAAGTCAAAAATCGTTCCTACATAAAAGACATCCATCCTGGACTATATGGGAGATGAAGATGTCTGAGTTCACATTGCTAATCCTCGTAGGGGCTTCGTGTGTGATGCTTTTCGGCTATCTCGCCAACGTCTTTGCATTTCTATCTGCAGACCGTTTTCCGATTCTGAGATTGCTTGATGGCAAGCCAGTGGTCGCTAAGATGATCTCGTAAGAAGAACTGCAGGGTTGAGGCCCTTCCAACTTCGTTCCACCACGGACGGAGCGTCCGACTGAGGGATGCTCCGTCATTGTAACAAGTGCTGCTAATGCCCATATAGAGATTAGGACCGCCTGATTGGCCCAATGTTGGCTTGGATAGAGGATGCACCAAGCATCCACGCGCCGTCGTCGCGAGCAGCCGTCTTTCTCGAGATCAATAAGGATTGATGTAATTGGTGATAGCGATCATGCGCAGCATGACGCGACGGATCACATGGGTCGCTTGTACGTGATCGGTGAAGATCGCGGCATCCCCGGTGGCGCCGGCCGGGAGTTTTGAAGCCAGCGATTGATCGTCGAGCAAGATTCGAACGACGAAAGGCGTAGACACAATCTCTTTCGGCGTGACCGCCAGACCCGAGATCTGGGTCTGTCCGGTCGATAGCGCCTGCAACACGGTTTCTACTTTGCCAGTGAAGACGTGGCCGGGGAGAAACTTGAATGTCACCTCCACAGTCTGCCCGGGTGCAATGTAGCGGGCGTAGATCTGCGGTATCTCAGTGACAAGAATGGTATCCGACGTATCGACGAAAGCCATTGCGGGCGAGAGCGGAAGCGATGTGACGCGCGCGCCCTTGCGCAGCGCCAGGTTCGTCACATAGCCGTCGGCGGGCGCACGCACGGTAGTCTTTTCGAGGTTCCATTTCGCGCCCTCAATCTGCGCCTTCAGCTGGTCGACCTCCGCCTGCCTTTGCTCGACATCGAACCGTCTGCCTGCAGCTTTTTCGGCGAGTTCTGTCATCTGCCCCAACCGCAGTGTTGAAAGCGCGAGTTGCGCCTCAAGGACCTTCACCTGCGCTTCAAACGGCACGGGATCAATTTTGAACAGCACGTCGCCTTGCTTCAGGGGAACGTTCGGCTTCACCGGGACGTCGAACACCTCGCCCGCTACGTCCGGTGTTATCGCAACGGAATGTCGGCCGACGACCAGCGGCCCAGACGGAGCGCCCCAGCCCATCGGGATGAATAATCCCACGAGCAATGCCAGCAGGACGAGGACAGGCGAGATTTTCCAAAAGAGGTTGAAGGGGACGACCTTAAGCCAGACGAGCACAAAGAGCAGGAGTAGGTATCCGTTAAACAGGAAAGCAATCATCGGCTGCTCCCCTGCTTAGGAACATCGACGTAGGCCCAGATCAGAGCAACAGGCCAAAGCACGAAGCCGCAGATCAACGTCACCCAGCCCGCAACCTCAACGGCTCGCGCCCAGGGATGGTTACGCGCTTTCGCGATGTAGCCCGGCGCCATCGCCATCGCGATGAATACCGCGACGGCGGAGGCGATAAGAAAGAGGAGGACGAACCAGGCAAAATAATCAATGAACGACACAGGCTCACTCCCGGGCTCAAGGCTTTGCGCTAGTTTTTTCCATCTCCGCTACTTGCGCCGGTCGCAGCGCCATCACCGCTCTCAGCAAGCCGTGGCTCGGGGAACGTCCACGAACCATCGAGAACTGCAGTCTGAGGCTGGTAGAGGCGCACTGTATAGTTCCAGCCGGGCGTGATCGGCAGGCAGTTCGCGATTCTGCCGTCGCAGCCGCCAAACTGGATATCGACCGAACCGTCAGCAGACTTTTGCGCCGTGACGTTGTTGAGCGAGTAGGCGTTGTACTCGTTTTTTTGCAGGTAACCCTCACCGTTGTAGACCGTGACCGACCAGAAGCCATCGACCGGCACATCTTTGACGTCGAGCTTATAGACCGCCGTGCCATCGTTCTTCGCGGGGGCGAAGCTCAGATACGTTGCATCCTTATCGGGATTTCCACCCCATCCAGCGGCCGTCGCGATGAGATGGCGGACGGGATCGACTTCGTCCTTGGTCCCAAAGGCATTCTTGAAACCACCCGTATATTGGGCGAGTACGAGAAGCGCATCATGAATCTTCTTTTGCGAGACCGGATCCCAGTTGGGCACTTCGAAGACACCGGCGGCTTTCTGATCAACCTTGATCGAGTCCTGTAGGGCGTGCACCTGCTTCACGTCGTCTTCGTTGTTGGGATCGACCAACGTTCGAATTCCTACGGTCATGTACCGTGTGCCAACATTCTCTCGGGTCAGTGTGTGCTCCCCTGGGCCGTAATAGACGGCGGGAACGTAGTGATCCTCATTGATGATCTGCAGCGACATGAAGCGTTTGCCCGCGTCCGGCATCGCAATCGTCACAGGTCCTGCGTCGAGGTCGAATACGCCGAAGGAATAGAGCGTGTCGCGGTTCATGCGGATGACCGTCTGTTGGTCGACCGGCGTAGGCTCGCGATTGTGCTTCAACGTGCCGAAGTCCCCGTCTTTGATGGCATTGGCCATGTACACGTCGGACTCCGCGCGGGCGAACTTGTCGAGCGTAACAGGCACCACGTCGGACGATGCGCCGCCGGATTTACTGTCCTCCGCAGAGGCCAGGCGTACCTCGCCCGTAATAACCGGCGCCACGCAGATGGCGATTGCAACAATCGCTCCATTCAGCAAGCTATTCCCCATGACTCAGTCTCCTCTCGATATTGTTCATCTGTTTGCGTCGCGATAGTATGTGTACAAATCGCCGTGCTCATCACGAGAGCGCCTATGCGGTTACGGCCCGCCTTGCAGTCGCTCGTCGATCATTCTGTTCAGGCCGCCGCGAATGCGATCAAGGTCGAGTGACTTCTTGAAAGCTTCCTTCCGTTTGATCTGATCCATCTCGTCACTCAGCAAGTTTGCAGGATTGAAACTTGGCGGAAAGGATCGAGGAGGAAAATCTTTGAACGAGGCCGCGAACTCAAAGACATCATCCATCGTCCCGTAAATCGATCCGACTTCGTTCAAATTCCAATCCCAATACGTGTTGGATGTTATGTCGGCGCGCTCAAACGGGTCCTGAAAGAGATTGAAAATTTTCTGCAGGCGCAGAGTCGTGAACGGTTCCGCCCAGACTTCCATCGTTCCAGGCGAACGCTGCTCCGAATACACGAATTTCATATCGCCCTTGCGATAGGCGACCAGCAAACCGTCGTCATTCGAATAGAAGAACCGGTCTCGCGCGCTCTTCGTGCCGTTATTATTCGCCGCCGACCCTTCGACGTTCTGCAGGAATGCCGATTGATCGTGCCCATCGAGGTGAACTTTGTAGTTTATGCCGTTGGCGGTGTATCCGGCCTTCAGTTTGCTAACGACGTCCGGCTCCCCCGCTATGGCGCAGAGCGTCGGTATCCAATCGTTGTGGCTCATCAGCTCGTTGGTGACTGTTCCAGGCCTGATGTGTCCCGGCCAACGGACAAGGCACGGAACGCGAAAGGCGCCTTCCCAGTTGGTGTTTTTCTCCGAGCGAAACCAGGTCATGGCGCCATCTGGCCATGTGTTCATGTGAGGGCCGTTGTCACTCGAATAAACGACGATGGTGTTGTCGGCGATGCCCAGGTCATCGAGTGTCTTGAGGATGGTGCCAATCGTATCGTCGTGCTCCATCATGCCGTCGATGTATTCACTGTCTCCGTGGGTATAGCGGCTACGATGACCAGCACGGACGTGCGTACGCAAATGCATACGCGTGGAATTGAACCAGCAGAAGAATGGCTTGCCCGCCGAGTTCTGCCGCTTGATGAAGTCGATGGCGGCGCTTGATGTCTCGTCGTCGATCGTCTCCATCCGCTTCTTTGTGAGAGCGCCGGTGTCCTCGATCGTTTGCTTGCCGATCTTTCCAAATCGCGGATCGATGGTGGGGTCGTCGACGTTCGTCGCTTTGCATTTCAGAACGCCACGAGGACCAAATTTGGCGCGATATGCAGGATCTTTCGGATAGTCCGGCAGCTCTGGTTCTTCCTCGGCATTGAGGTGATAGAGGTTGCCGAAAAACTCGTCGAAACCGTTGACGGTCGGAAGAGATTCATTGCGATCGCCGACATGGTTTTTACCGAACTGGCCCGTCGCGTATCCGAGATTCTTGAGCAATCCTCCAATTGAAGGATCGAGCTGGCTCATCCCCATCGGCGCTCCGGGAAAGCCGACCTTGCTCAGGCCGCTGCGCATGATGTGTTGGCCGGTGAGAAATGCGGATCGTCCTGCCGTACAGGATTGCTCGCCATAGTAGTGTTGAAACTTCAGTCCCTCTTTCGCGATGCGATCGATATTCGGCGTTTCATATCCCATCAGCCCGTTGGAGTAGGCGCTGAGGTTGGCAATGCCGATATCATCGCCCCACAGAATAAGAATGTTAGGTTTGCCATTGGCGGAACTTGAAACCGCCGATTGCGGAGACGTTTGTTTGGTATCGTCCGCATTCGAGCGAGAAGAGCTCATCGCGGCGAGCGTCAACAACGATGCGCCGCTCAGGAGAATATTGCGACGGTCAAGTGCAAGCGTCTCTTGGTTCGAGTTGGAGTCGGAGGAAACAGGCATGGTTCGTCATCCTTTGCTTATCTCCCCTCCCTTCGTTTCTACTTCCAGTCGCCCGTGATGATGGATCTACCGGCGTCTGCCTCCTCCCCGCCGGACGCCGCCACGATGGGGTGCGGCAGACTTGAAATGGCGCGCGGGCCTGGCTACGTGGCCGCCGCCTCGCCTTTCAAAATTTCTGGCCGCGCCACCACCGCGTCGATGTGCGGGTCGAACGTTGCCTTTCTTTGCGGGTGAGAAATTTCTTCCGCTTTGCCGAAGCTGGGCACCTTGATCGACTTTCGCTTTGGCGCCCGGACGACCGCCGTCATGCAGGCGTTTTTCAATTTGAGCGCGGTTGAAATTCTTGTCCCCGCGCTTGAAATCGCCGCGATGTTTTGGATCGTGCTTCCAAACGTTGTTGCTGATGTTGCGACGGTTGACGTCGATCCGGTTCCAACGGTTCGTGTCGATGTCGATGCGGCGGTTATGCCAGTCCCAGTGGTTCCAGCCCCAAATACCGCTGGCGATGGCAATGCCAGTTGCGCCCCAGAAAAATCCGTCGGTGAATACAGCGCCCGGATAGCCCCAGTAGTAGGGCGGGTAGTCCGGATACCACCACGACCCGTAGACGACCGAAGGCTCATAAATCGGCACGTACACGGTGTCCGGGTTGGCCGGCCGAATAATGTACGCCCCATCCTGACGCGTCACTGTCTGTTGTGAATTGGTTCTGAGATGACCGCTCGAGTCCGCTTTCGATCGCAGGAATTGGACCTGATCCATCACCTGGTCTTGTTGAGCGAGGAAGGCATTGCCGAGATTCTGCGTCCAATCGAGTTGGTCGCTCATCATTTTCAGAACATCGGGAAATTGCACGATAGCTTTGATGCTGGGATCCCATGTCTTGGATTTCAGTGCGTCGACGAGCGCTTCTCCTTGCAAACTCGCGTTCTCCGGCACGGATCGCCAGCGCTCCGCCTCGACCACATCAAGCGGGTACGTTGCGGCCATAAGAACGTTGGATAAGAGGTCGTCAGGGTAAAGCGCAATTGGCGCCAGCATCTGGTCGAGCTGCTGCTTTGTGAATTTCTGGTCGTCCGCTCGCGATGGCGCAGCGCCAATCATGACGAAGATGAGAAGCACAAAAAGAGACCTGACGAATACTTTCATTATCCCTCGCAAATAGCTTTCAGTTCGCGTGTCGTACGACACAGCGAAATCCGACATGGCATGTTGACGTATCGATGGGTTCGGCGTGGCGCGCGGCCGGCCTGTAACGCCGGCAATAGTTCGGTGCACAGAGATGAGAGCCGCCCTTGAGGACCTTCCGCGGAATGCGGACATCCGGCTGAGACGGATCCAAGCTTTGATCCTCGCGGGGGCCGCGAGGGTTCTTCGGAATACAACAAGTTTTCTGAGCGTCAGCGGGATGCTTCGGTGCATACCAATCGCTGGTCCATTCCCAGACATTGCCGATCATGTCGCAAATGCCGTAACCGTTTGGCGGAAATGCTTTGACCGGAGACGTGCGTTCGTAGCCGTCGAGCTTCAGGTTCTCGCCCGGGAAATTGCCCTGCCAGGTATTGGCCATATGTTGACCGCTGGGGTTTAGCTCGTCGCCCCAAGCGAATTCAGCTCCGTCGATACCGCCGCGTGCGGCGAACTCCCATTCCGCTTCCGTCGGCAGTTCTTTTCCAGCCCACCGCGCGTAAGCTTCCACATCGCAATAGGCGACATGGACGACAGGATGTTGATCGAGCCCCTTGATCGAGCTGCCGCGCCCGTAAGGTTGGCGCCAATTGGCCCCGAAACGAAACTCCCACCATTGTCCCCAATTGCGCAGGTCGATTTTACCCGGCGGCGAATTGAAGACGAGCGAGCCCGCCTTGAGCATATGCGGCAAGGCGCCGGGATAATCGCTCGCGTTCGGCGCCTTTTCTGCGAACGAAACGTAGTTGGTCTCTTCGACGAAGCGAGCGAACTCAGCGTTCGTTACCGGCGTCTGATCGATCCAGAATGAATCGACGCTGACGCGGTGCGCAGGCGCCTCCTCGGGATAGTGATGATTAGATCCCATACGGAACGTTCCGCCAGGAACGAACACCATGCCGTCGCGGCCTTCGACTCTGGTGGCATTGCCAGGGTCCAGCAGTCTGCAATCTTGGGAAGAAGCGTTTTGGTTCATCGCATCATCCGCCGCTGGAAAATAGCTGCGGAAACAGAGACTGCGATGGGAATGAAAAATGACCGGCAGCGGTTGGCCCGCGCCGGATCTCAGATAGAGAACTCATTTCTTGTATTCGCATGGCCGAACACGCGCTGGCATGCGTAGCACCCACCCGTCCGGCAGCGAAAGGACGCTCGCACATACTTTTAGTCAATCGAATTCGTTGTTGCAGCGTAATGCGGATAGGGATCTGGTAAATGAATTCATATGCTCAAAGATCGAAACGCCGCTGAATTAAAAATAGAATTTCTCGCAAGTTGCTTTGCAGCTCGGAAGCCGTTGTGGTGTCTCGACGCCGAACAGAAAATGCAATTTCCCGAGAAAAGGGGGAGGCGAGACAGGCGCCGGTCGGCTCGCTCATTTTGATCGATCGTGACGTCGGCGCCACAGATTGAGCCGCCGTTTGCCAGTACACTGAGCGAGAGTGCGTTTGCGTCTTTTCAGGAGGGGAGCCTTGAAATGCGCATACTCATCGCCGTCATGCTATTCGCGCTGGTGGGGGTATCCGGCGTATCGCCTGCGGTGTCGGATGAGGCAGGGTTTTCGACTTATGGATTAGGCAGCTCGGCATTCGATGCCGGAGTTACGCCGCCAGCGGGCACTTACATAACTTTTGGCAGCGGGTTTTATTCCGGAAAGATCGGCGGCGCCGTCACCTTAGGTGACGTCACTCTCAATGCGGGCGCCCGCGTGGATTTCTTTCAAGCCTTTATCAATGGCCTTTATGTTCCCGATCAGAAAGTCCTCGGGGGCAACTTCGGACTTTCGGTGACCATCCCGACCGGCCACATACGCATGAACGCGGAGGTGAGCGCTCCCCCCTTGCCAGCAGTCGAGCGGGAGACGTCTGGCTGGGGACTGGGCGATATCACCACAAAAGCACAACTCGGATGGCAGGTCGGAAATTTTGCGCACACGGCTTACGTTCAGGTCGTCGCGCCGAGCGGAAGATACGCAGTCGGGTTTCAACCAGATATCGGCCTAAATCGCCCAGGGATTGATACGGGATGGTCCTTCACTTGGACTGAGAAGGCGTCGAAATTTCAGGTCAACGGCAAACTTGGAGTTACGTTCAATTTCGAGAACACGTTGACGAATTATCAGAGCGGCACAGACTTTCACTTTGAGTGGGCGGTTGGACAGGAGGTTTGCCCCGGCTTGGTCGTTGGAGTCGGCGGGTATGACTTCCGCCAACTGACGGCCGATTCTGGTTCCGGCGCGATCCTTGGGCCCTTCAAAGGAACCGTCGACGCAATTGGTCCCGCATTCAGTTACACCACTCTGATTGACAAGACGCCGGTCATTCTCAGCGGCCACTTCTACCAGGAGTTCAACGCCAAGAAGCGGTGGGAAGGCAATTCGAGCATGCTTTCTGCAACCGTAAGATTCTGAGTTCTTCAACGGCTGCAAGCACCGTGCATCGATATTTCAACGTGATAGCGCAGCCTCTCCCAACTGTGCCAACCGCATCAATCTATGTATTTCACAGCTAACCCCGTGCCGGTGATGCTTCCATAACTCCAAAACGAGAGAGGTTCTTCCTGGTATTTGACGTTGATGACGGCATTCGCGCCGAGCTCAAGAGCTTGGCGCTTCATGACTCTCGCGACGTCAAACTTGCCGACGTACGCGTATTGCGGATGCCCTCTTTTCCTATAGACGGACAATTCCTTGATGGCCTTGTATTTGCGGGTAGGCTGCCCTTCTATAGCCTCAACGCTATCTTCCGGTTTCTTCAAAAAGTCCGGTGTTGAATTTGCCGAGCACCCGCCAAAAGCGAGCATCAAAATCAGCGCGGTCGTTTTGTAGCTATAGCCCATCAATGCCCCCGCATTTTCAAATGGCGTTAGCACGGTTCTTGCCGCTTATTTCATTCGGAGCAGCCGCTTTCCCCAGCACATTGGTCGAGGATTGCCTTCTAGGCGGGTAAACTTTTAAGCGCACTCAGCGCGCAGGCTTAGTAGGGACCCTTCGTAGAGAAGCGATGGAGTCGGCAGTCGCATTGCACGTCGCACGGCGGCCTCAGGCGCAATCGATAACCCAAATGGGTCGGATGCGATTTCGGTGGCGGTTGCCTGGTCTTTCGACCTGCCGCGAGAAATCACGCCTGCGACGTGAAGCAAATGACGCCAGTCATTCGCCACGCGAAGATTTTCCGCCTTGTCGCCAAGCGGATGCAACTCGCTAAAAATAACTTACTTTATTGGCTTTGAGTTTGGTTGCGGGGGCTAGATTTGAACCAACGACCTTCAGGTTATGAGAATAAAGAGCTTGAGCTGAAGCGGTTGTTCAATCTGAAGTGGGTCGCACATCGAAGTGATGAGTTTTGCATGCAATACATTGTAGTATCGTGCATGACTTAGTCGTGAGGTGAAGTACATATACCTCACGACTTAGTAAGTTAGCTCAGATTATTCGCCACAGATTTGCCACGGGAGCTAGCTTAAAGCGTGGTTCTGTGGCATAATATGCCTGAAGGTCATTCGATTTCGGGGGCAGGCGCATGGGGCGGAAAGCTGAGAACATCGTGCCATTTAACGATCAGGCGGTGCGGAAGCGTATCAAGGACGCAGCCGGCCAATCGAGGAAGGAATGGCGTATCGAAGGGCAGAACGGGTTGGTGCTCGTGACCCAGCCGACAGGCACCGCTACCTGGTACCTGTTCTATACGAACACTCAGCACCAGGTCCGTAAGTTCAGGCTTGGGGAGCACATTCCTGACGTGTTCGGCCTGAAGGAAGCGCGCGAGAAGGCCACTGCGCACCGGGCTCAGATTGACCAAGGGGCCGATCCTGTAGGGCTGGCCATCGAAATCAACAAGTCGATGACGTTCCAAGAGCTAGCCGAGAAGTTTATCGATGAAAGCTCTACGCTTTCGGCCACAACGCGCACCGTCTACCGGTACTGCCTCAAGAAGGACGCTTATCCGGTCATCGGCAAACTGCCAGCCATCGCGGTGACCAAGGACCATGTGGTTTCCATCTGCCAGACAATCGAGAAGACCGGAGCGCACACTCAGTCCGAGCGTACAAAGACCACCATAGGCGGCGTCTACCGCTGGGCTATTCGCGAACGCCTGGCAACGATCAATCCGTGCGCTGGTATTGGCCGTCGTTCGCAGAAGGTGGCGCGCAACCGGACGCCATCTGAAGCCGAATTGAAGGCACTTTGGGCCGGTGTTGAAGACAAAGAGACCAAGCTTTCGGACGCGATACGCTCAATCATCAAGCTAGCGATCATTACCGGCCAGAGGCGCACGGAAGTTGCCGGTGCGCGGGTCGCTGAACTGCATCTGGACGGCAAGGAGCCGGTGTGGATCATTCCTGGCGACGTTAATAGGCGCGGCAAGATCATAGAAGGTAGGACTAAGAACGGCAGAGAGCAGCGTGTGCCGCTTTCCGCGCAGGCCGTCGCGCTGTTTCGTGAAGCTTGGCGCCATCAGTCTCGCGACCCGAACAGCGAGTATGTGTTTCCGGCTCAGACTAACACGCTTCCTAATGGCAAAACCCCGAGGCTGCCCCACGTTCACGGAGAAAGCGTCACGATGGCGATGCGCAGGCTTCGTGAAGAGGTCGGTGTGGACGATGTTTCGATCCACGACTTCCGGCGCGCGGCGTCCAATTGGATGAAAAATGAAGGTGTCTCACGCGAGGTACGCGACCTCGTGCTAAACCACATCGACCCGTCTGTAACGGAAGCTCACTATAGCCAAGACGCAAGGATGGAGCGCCAAGTACGTGCTGCCCTAACGGCGTGGGCTCATCATGTTTGGACTATTACGGGCCAGTCAAACGCGGTGTCGAACGTCGCGCGGCTGAGGGCTTGAGCCATCGCCTCGCGCGCACGGGGCCGTCCGTGGGTCCACTTCACCGGTTCTAAGCGCGGTTGATTACCGCAGAACATGACTTTGGGACCGCCCATATCCCCGACAAAGCGGGTAATCCCGATTTTTCTAACCTGATATAGCGATTTAATTCCATATCAACTCGTTATTCGTTTGTCCGATATTTCGGAGCGAGCGACAAATCACCATTATTATGATATTATAAAATCTGATTTCGGTCTGATGTTCCGGTCAAATCCCAACTATCTATGCTTTTAACTAGCCCTTTGTTCGGGGCTAGCGGCAATAGGCGCGCGCAATGGGCTATTGGTGGAAGAATTGCGGTAGGGTCATCTCGGCAAGCGATCCTATCCTAAGCCAGCTCAGTACCACATGGACGAAAAACCTGCGACGATGGACGCGGGAAGCACGAAGAGCGGAATTGCGAGACGAGGCGCGCATTCAATTTGCACAAGCCCGGCTGGAGCTTGATTACCTAACTCTACGGCTGTCCGAAACTCCTACAGGGCGAATGGTGCGTAGGCGGAGAAAAACAGCCGAGATGAACGCGCGCTATGTTCGCCGCGCGGGGCAACAGAAGTACATTGGGAAGAAAATTACAAATGCCCGTAAAGCAAAGCGGGCCGCAGCGGCGCGTGCTCGGCGCGCGCTCCAAAAACTAAAAACTCATGAAGTCGGGAAGGCAACCGACCACCAATTTACTCAACAAACATAAGTCGTTGGTAGCCGATGGCATTAGCTGGTCGTTGGTTACGCAGGCGAATTGCATTCAGCTATAGGGGGGGAGGCAGACAGTAAACACTCGCAATAAATCCGCTGTGAGGTTCTTGCACGCGGCGCCTCCCACCTACGGCACTCCGCCCTGCGTACCCGCATCGCTGTCACATCTAGCAGATCGCCACCTCCCCCAGCGGCTGAGCGCTTTGCTGACTTCGGTGCGGGCTTTTATTTGCCCATTACACTCCGATAACGACGAACTTTCACCAACAACTAGAAGGGACGACCTTTGATGACGACAAACATAAGTACTGCGAAGCGCCGACACCTCAACACAATGCAGATCAGCAACTATCTCGGAATTTCCACGCAGACCCTTCAACAGTGGCCTCGATACGCTGGCTGGCCGAACGACGCTCGGCATCGCAGCGGTAGAGACGTGATGTGGGATGTTGAGAAGGTTGCGGAATTCTTGAGAGCCAGGCCGCTCGGAAAACGCGGTTCGCGACCGGTTTGGCTTGCCATAGTCGGCCACCCCGAAGCGTAACCACCCCATGATCACAGTCACAATCATTCAAGCCGGTAACGGGCGCTTCCTTACCGCGCTGAACGAACGGCCTTTGATAACCACGCCGACGATCAGCCCGCTCTACGGTTCATGCCGTGCCTTGGTGGCGCTCGGTTACGCAGACGGGCCTGTCCAGTTTATCCACGCAGGAAGTGCGACCATCGCCGCACGCATTGGCAGCATCCACGGCGGCGCGAAACTCCGGGTCGAAGAGACGGACCGCAACGGCCTGCGCATTGTCGCGTACAGGCCGTTCCCTGGGCTAACAGGTAGGCTGGCACCTGGAGACAGCGGAACGCCAGAATTTGACGACCCGGCCCAGCTTCTAGCGTGTGTTTGAGTGCCAGCCGAAGTGCGTGTTCAGTCCGGTAAAGCGTTAGCCACCGTGTAGAGCGTCTACAGCGTCACCTAAACCTCCAACCAGAGCGAGAGAACATGGCCACCGCAGAGGGTGCGCGCGTGCGAGACCCGCCGTCTTGGCGCGACGCCGAACGGCCAGGGCGAGTGAGTTATCTGCCGCCGCGCTCCATGCACAAATTGTACAAATCCGAAATGAAGCGGCGCGAGGCTATGGCACGCGAGGCGGAAGACTGGCGGCGTTTGAGTATCGAGATCGCCAGACGAGAAAGAAGCGACGACGCCGTCGAATATTGGGCATCGGTGTTCGCAGCATTGCTTAGTTCAGAATTTGGACCTGTCCCGATGGACGGACGGGTCGGACAAAACAACAGGGCATTAAAATGGAAGTAGGACAGACGGATACCGTCCAAGATACGAAGAAAGCTAAATGCGGAACGGAAACGACGTGGTGCGATTGGGGCGCTGCACGTGAATTTCTGGGCCTGCTGGACGAAGGCGCAACGGCGTTCGCGTTTCAGACATTCTCCGACGACAAATCTCTTATCCGGCATGAAACGACTTACCCAGGGCTGGCCCCGGGTGAAGCTCATCGGAAGGGCGACAGGTCGAAGAAGGTCAAAAAAGACCCTCACGCAAAGATCATCAATAGCGCACTCACGGATAGTCTCTGCGAGCGCCTTGAGCGGGAAAATCTTAAGGGCGTGTACGTCGGCGTAACAGTCAATGAGACGGACGGAAAAGGCAGAAGGCTTGAGAACATCAAGCGAGTACGCGCGGTAATTGCTGATTTCGATCACGGCTTGCCCGAAGAGTTCCCGTTGCGGCCAAGCGCGCTCGTCAATAGTTCGGAGGGGAAATATCAGGCTTACTGGTTTGTAGGCGACGA
The DNA here is from genome assembly GCF_013626205.1 of Hyphomicrobium methylovorum. Classification (NCBI taxonomy): domain Bacteria; kingdom Pseudomonadati; phylum Pseudomonadota; class Alphaproteobacteria; order Hyphomicrobiales; family Hyphomicrobiaceae; genus Hyphomicrobium; species Hyphomicrobium methylovorum. The sequence continues at coordinate 1,316,012 of NZ_QHJE01000001.1, read as the reverse complement.
AATGGAACCGGTGCTGGCATCCGGCATCGCGATCACGTTGGCGAAGGAATACGGCGCAGACGGCAACTGCACTGACTTGTCACGCGTCCTGCGGTTGCCCGGCACTTTCCACATGAAGAGCGGCAAACCTCGCATAGTCACAGTCGCATACGAGCTAGATGAGGGAAATGCCGTCAAGTGCTATCGCGCTGCTGCAATTGCCAAGGCGTTTCCGCCCACCGAAGTTATAAAGCGTAAGGATGCGGCTTCGGCTATCTGGAAGAACAGTACCGCCAAGCCCGACGATGTCCAAGCCGCGCTCTGCGCAATTGCGCACGCCCCTTCCGGCGAAGACCCGCGTGAAACTAACGTAGAAAACCGTGCGGCTTGGTTCAAGTTCGGTTGCGCCATCAAACGCGAGTTTGGCGATGCCGGACTTGATATGTGGCTTGAGTGGTCGCAGCTTGCGGGTCGTGGCGTCTACGACGAGGACGACGCACTACGCGTCTGGACTAGCATAAGCGACCGGACCTATTCGGGCCAGCCCTGCACAGTCGGTAGCATTTTCCATTGGGCTAAGGAGGCGGGGTGGTCGCGAGCGAATGAGCAACTGCGTCAATCGCTGGTCGCTGTTGAAGCTCTTGCGGTTCGTGGTGATGACGGAAAAGACGACGCATCGGAACGGCCAACCGACGCCAGCCTGCCAGCACTGTTTGCGTGGCCCGTGACGAATAAGCAGAACAAGGAAGGGAAGGAAGTCGGAACGCCTGTCGCACGTGCCCCGCAGAACGCCCGCTACTATTTGCAGTGTGCTGGTATCGACGTCGTATTCAACGAGTTCGACATGCTGACCTACGTTCGGCGGAATGGAAGGCTGTCGGTTCTATCTGAAGCCGTCATTGGCGACATCTATATCGATCTGAACAATGCCGGTTGCTTTTCGAGTAAGGAACTCGTCGCTGAAGTTGTTCGCAAGGAGGGGCGGCAGAACCCTGTCCACCCTGTGCGCCGTTACTTGGGCAATCTTACTTGGGATGGCACGCCGCGTCTCGAAAGATTGCTTCCGGACTATGCTGGCGCTGCCGACACGCCGTTGAACAGAGCAATGGGCAAAGCGTGGGCGATAGCAGCTGTTCGTCGGGTTAGACAGCCGGGTGTGAAATTCGATGCAATGCTCGTTCTACAAGGCCCCCAAGGCGCGGGTAAGTCTTCCTTCTTCCGCACACTTGCAAGTCCGGAATGGTTTTCCGACAGCGTCGACGTCGGTGTGAACGCGAAGGAATTTATTGAGAACAGCTCCGGCGCGTGGATTATAGAGCACCCGGAGCTTTCGGGATATTCCAGAAGAGAACAGAACGACATCAAGCGTTACTTCGCGGCTCAGGCCGATAAGGCACGCGTTGCCTTCGCGAGAATTGCCGAAGCGGTGCCTAGGCAGTGCGTATTCGGTAGCACGACAAATGATGAAACCTTTCTCGACGATCCAACAGGCAACCGCCGCTTTTGGATCGCAAAAGTCGATACGGTGCGACTGGCCAGGTTAGCTTCCGACCGAGACCAGATATGGGCGGAAGCCGCGTGGTTGGAGAAACGTGGCGAAAGTCACAACATTCCGCAAAGCCTTTGGGGCGACGTAGCCGAAGCGAACAAGCACTTCGAAGTAGTTGACCCGGTGGCGGAACGTACATCGGAGATACTTGCGGAGCTTGGGGATAACGCCACAGTATCGAACGCCGACCTCTTCATGGCGCTCGGCATTCGTGATGTTGCCAAGCGAGGCGGCAAGGTCGGGCGTTCCGTCAACAAAGGCGCGCGCGATGCTGGTTGGCTCCCATATAGAACCAACACTCATCGCTGCTTGCAATCAAATGGCGCTGACGACCATGCAACTGCGTACGCCTGGAGTGAGACGGCCAGCAGGCTTGTGGGCGCGAAGCCGAAGCGAGTTTAGACCAGCGTGACGGATATGACGGTTCCGTACCGTCACGTCTAACGGGGGAAAACCGGCGGTGGAATGTAGCAGTGTGGGCACCACGTGCCGGTTCTTCTGGTACTCTCTTAAAAAGATATATGAACTGTCACTACTATAAGAAAACACCGTCACAACCCAACAAATACAGGAGTTTTTGACGGTGACGGTTCCAAAAATTTGAACCGTCACGTGACGGTACCGGAACCGTCACCGTCACGATTTCCGACGGCGCGGCGCTTAGCCTGTGCTCTTGCCCGCCATCGCCGTACCCGTGACGCAAGCATTCGAACCGTCACGTAGAAGCGCGAACCGACGTGCTTTCCGGTGCGGGCCTCGCTCTTCTGGTTCCGCGTCGACGGCCATGAGCGGGCGGGGCCAACCATCCACTGAGGCGCCAGCCATGCGGGAACAGTGGGAACCATGTAGGCTACCAAAAACGTCAATGAAATCAATTTGGTACCTATGGTTCTCACTGTTCTTACTATAAATAAGAATAAGAGAGAGGAAGAAGGACAGCTGCGTTTCTCGCGCAATGGCTTCGTCCGCCCGATTTCTCTGGAAATACCGAGTACAGCGAGCACCACAGGTACCACGTTGAAAATTAATGATTTTTCCGTCCCCACATGGTGCGCGGTACCCGGATCAAATGCGGGAACATGGCTGCGCAGCCCCGTCCATGGCTAGTCCGCCCGCCTCCCTGAGCGCGTAACGCGTCCCCTTCCCTCCCCCTTCCCCTTCCCCTTCCCCTTCCAACATCACCCGCACCCGCCGACCTCGCAGCCCCCGCCGCGAGCACGATGGCGTGCGCGTGCCCACCAACGGAAACCGAATGAAGAAGACCAAAAGGACGGTCGCTGAAACGACAGTGGCCTTCGCCTCCGCATTCCCGAGACATCCCAAGCAGGACGAACTACTAGCGTCGGCTATCGAACTCCGCGCCGCCGAACTGGCCCAAGCACCTGGCCAGACCAAGCCCGGGAGCGAAGCCAAAGCCAAAGCGGAGTTCAAGGAAGCGCTTCAGGCGACGATCTACCCGCCAAGCGAGCGACGCTTCTACTGCATCTGGTCGCGCCATCCTGAAGCGATGCGCCTGGCGGCGTGCATCAATGAAGTGTGGCTGTCACGGCCTGGCCATTACGGCGCCGTCCCGCCACAGCACTGGCACGCCAAGAAGACCTAACCCAACAGTTTGAGAAAGTACTCGTATGAAGAAGTCCAACTCAGTCCCCAAGTACCCCACGGTTGCCGCGTACAAGCCTGGTCCCGCGATCCTCAAAGAACGTCCCGACCTCTGCCGCTCATGGCTAATTCCAACGTGCGCGTTCTGCGGCGAGCTACATGTCCACGGTGCTGGCGAGGGAAGGCGCGAAGAGCATTGCCCCCGTGGCCCTGATTGGTACGTCGCGGAATTTGAACGTCCCTATGGCTACACACTGAAGCTGGCAGGCGAATGCAATGACCCGTCCATATTCGACAAGGCGGCGGCCAGGAAGCAAGCGAAGCTCAAAGCGTACTATGACGACCTTGAAGAACGCGCCTTGCTCCGACGTAAAGGCATCGTCGCTCCGACAACGACACGGCCGCTACAGAGTGCGTCTCACTAAATCCGCCGACAAGAAAACCGGCTGCCAGTGCTTCGTGCTCAAACACCGTGGCAAGGCGCTGACACTCAGACAATGGGCACTGCACGGGCAAGCTGGCCTGACACCGACACAGATTTGGCGGTTCATTCTCATGGGGTTCCCAATCGACGAGGCGCTTTGGCGGGCGGGAAGCGGTCGCGCGGGCCGTCGCGTTTGTCGGCACCAAGCAAGCGCGGTCAATTCGCAGGAAAGAACGCTTATTGAGAAAGAGAAGACGAATTACTGCACGTCGAATAACGGGCAATATGAATTGCCGCTGCCGATAATTGTAACTCAAATCACGCTCTATTGCACTATTCACGCCCAAAAGGCGTTATTGGAATCGCGTGTGGCCAATAAATCACTAGCTTCATGTGATTTGCGAATTTGGAATAAACCTCTCTATCTTTCCCATTCGCAAATCACCCCCTAATTGAATTGCAATTGCGCAATGACGCGTAATTGGAATTGGATGGGGAATTAGAAATGTACGATGAGAATAATTATGAGGATACGGCACAACAGGACTCGTTAATGTATAGTTCAATATCCGCAATAAAAGCCTATAAGTTCGCCCCCTACTTGTGGTTGGAAATCGCAGACATCGCCAGCGGCCTCTCAGGAAACAAAAGCCTCGAACCACGCTTGCGCCGATTGCTTGCTCGCATAGCCGAAGACGTAGAAGACGCTGGAACTTTGCTTAGCGGTGACACTCCGGAAGAGTGGGACGAGCAGTGTCGATTAGAGGCGTTGGGGGACGAGGTAAGGGCTGCAAAAGCAGCGCTGAGGGATGCATTAGGTGCCGCGAAAATAGCGAAGAAAAAGCCAAAAACCGTTACGAATGCAAACCATATATCGGCGCAGTCGCATTCGGTAAAATCAAAGGCGCCGCTTAAAAAGAAAGAAAGGCAAACCGCAACTCCATCAATTAAGAAGAAGCCAAAACAGACGACAGCGGCAATTGCAAAGGTAAAGAAGTCGACCCGCCGCAAACCCGCCCAAAACAAACGGGCAAAGAAACAGCGGCGCTAGGATTGAATATGGCTGGCCCGGTCATCAATTGGCGATGCATTAACCAAAGTAGAGGCACAGTTGACGTGCCCCAGAAAAGGCGAGGGACGCAAAACCACTTGCGATGGTTGCGTCCCTCTAGATTGAACCTACCTCGATAGGAACAACCCGATGTCACACGACACCCGAATTGCGTCAAAATCACAAACGAAACCTTCCGATAACATCCATCGGCATCCCCGATACAAACACACTACCGCGTCGGTCCTGGCCATCGTCGCTGGCACCACCTTGGCCGTCGCCTCAGCCACCATCAACGCACTCTACGGCTGGTCACGGTCGGACATCCTGGCCTCCCAAGCCACGTGGGCTGCCGTATCAGTCGCGGCGTCCGTAATCCTAGCCCTAGCTCCTAGTGCACTCCTGAAGGCAATCCGAGCCGGCTCACTGGCTGGCGGCCTAATCGCGCTTCTGGCCATTGCCCTCTGCGGCTCGTACTCATTTAGCGCCGCAATCGGGGCGTCGGCTGGCCAGAGGCTTTCAGCACAGGCCACGCAGACGGACACAGAGGGAACGCGCGTAAGGCTTCAGACCGCCTACAAAACCGCCCAGGACGCGCTCCAGGCCCTTCCGGCGTCCACCGCTACCGTTGCCGAGCTAGACGTGAAGATCGCCGCCCTGCGCCAAACGCCGGGCGCGAACAATTGCGAAAAGATCGACGGCCCAATTTCCAAAAGGGTTTGTCCTGAAGCGGCGGGCCTGCAAGTCGACCGTGCCAAGGAAAGCCATCGCGAAGAACTTCAAGCCGTGATGGCCGACGCATCCCGCGATCTAGCGACACTCGGACCTGCCAAACCGGCCAACACGGATGCATCGAATAAGCGGATACCTAGCTGTCGCTGGCGTCCACCTCTCGACGGATGCCCTCAACCGGTGGCTCGCGCTGTTGGCCGTGGCTCTGGTTGAGTTTGGGGGCGGACTGGCCTTCGCGCAGTCGAGTGTCTTACGGGAGCCCTTCCCTACGGCCCTCGCTGAACACACCGAAGCCAACGTGCCCACTCCTACCAAATTGCAGGCAGTGGACACCGCGCCAGACGCGGAAATCGAGGTCCGGCCGCCGCTCAAGCTAGTGTCCAATACCACGCCCCAGAAGCTCACTGTCGCCAATACGTTCAGTGGGCGCCTTCTTGAGCTGGTCAAAGACAGAGGCGGTGAGCTGTATTCTGGCCATCGTGCATTAGGCAGGGCGCTTGGCTGCTCAGCAGGACACGTCGGCAACGTGCTTCGCGACCTGACCAACGCCGGGGCGGTTACAGTCCAAGCGACGAAGATGGGCACCGTGATTAGGCTGGCCGCCTGATTGTCTTATCTATGGTGCGGGTCGTCGCGTGTGGCGCCCCGCATTGACTTTAGTCTGACGCAACGCCGCGATAGGCCGGTCACAGTTAAGACGCTTCAAGGCAGGTATTTTTGTGCGGTTCGCGATGACTTAGAAACAAGTGTTTCCACATCGAATTCGCTATCTTCGAGAGAACTTGAAAGTGGGTGTTGTGTGCGGAGAAACTGCGCGTAGTAGTGTAATGCTTTGATTGCTAGCCCGAGGTTGGGAAATTTCATCACCCGGTTTTTATCAAGGTGAGCGAGAAACTTATCCCGGTAACTCAGAAACTCATCGACGTATCTTTTCCAGGCAGTCCTATCGATGTCGACGACTTTGTAAAGGCCATTCTCAAATTCTTTGTGCAGATCGGGATTGATCACCCTTGACCAATGCTGGCTCTCGCGCTCAGCGAATAATTTGCAGAACTCAATGATACCCATGTCCAGAAAGTTGTTGTCGATGCGCCTCTGAATATCGAGGAAGTTTCCGTCCACTGTTCTACGCATCATGGCCTTTGCACCACGGAAGTATCCGAAGTTGAGAGCAGCACACTGAATGACGATAATGATGCGCCGAAATTTTTCGAGTTCAGTCAGGGGTGGTTCTTCCATGTCCTGCGCGCTCTGTTTCGTGCCGCGACCGTCGCGTTACCGACTGACTAACTAACCCGAAACTTACTGACACCACCCAAGGCTCGCAAGCACGCCGCTTGCGAGTCTTTTTCACGTTCAAAATCTGACGGGCATCGCCCCGAGAAAGACGTACCAAATGATCAAAATCTTCGATCAAGCCAAATCACTGGCTAACGTCGACACGAACGCCTTCGAAATCGCAAACGTCGCAGGCAAAAACCTAGCGGCGCAGTCGACGCCAACAACGCCCGAACTCTACACGCCAAACTTCAAAGCCGACGCATTCAACGCGCAACTCGACAACGCTTACCGTTCGCACATCGAAGCCAACCTGCCGAAGCCCGAAGTGGATCAACCAGAGCTTCGCGAAACCCTGAAGGCCGCCTTCCAGTCTGGCAACATGATTGGCTCGGCGCTCTCAAGCCAAGTATTCGCCGAACATTTCCACCCGACACCGAATAGCCCTGAGCTTACCGACGATCAAATCTTAGAGCAGATTGGCAAAGCCAATTTGATGCCGCATCTTCAGAATTTCGTCGGCGTCACAAATCAAGCCCAACTGAACGCGCGCATTGACGACATTGAACGCGAACAGAAGAACCAGACTATTCTTGAAGCGTCGGGACTGACGGGAACGGTGGCGTTGTTGCTGGCGGGTACGGTCGATATTCCGACCCTGATACCTGTCGGGAAAGCTCTTCAGCTTGGCAAGGTTGGCGCATCACTTCTCGAAACAGCCGGGAAGTCCGCTGTAGCTGGCGCGGTCGATGCTAGCGTGTCGGAAGCCGGGCTTCAGGCGACGCAGCAACTCCGTACATCGGAAGACGGTGCAATCAATATCGCGTCCGGCGCAATCATCGGCGCTGCAATTGGTGGTTCGATCCACGTTGTTCTCGGAGACCGCGCGCCGCACGTCGAAGAAAATCTCGATAAGTACCGTGAAGACGCCGCGCACAATTTCCCGGAAGCACGAGCGGCGGTCGATAGATTGGACGCTGAAGTCGCGGCGGCGAACGGAGTGGACGCTAGTGTCCAATCCGCGAAGCCCGCGCCGTCCAGTGCCGGTGCCGCAGCCGTCAACTTCGAAGAGCTTAAAGCCGAAGCCAAGGCGCGTGGCGAATTGGCTGACGCAAAGGTTTCCGCTGGCCTCTTTGATAAAGTCCCGTCCATCACAACGATGCCCACGGAATGGCTCGGAAAGTTCCTTGGCGGGAAGACGCTTCTTGGGCAGCAAAGGCAAGCGTTTAGGACTTCGCCTCTCGACAACGTGCGCCAGTTTGGACGCATGTTTTATTCGTCGCCGGAAATCTCGGAAGCGAACGTGCAAGGACTTGCGAACGGTCGGCGCATGACTGTCGAAGATCATCTAGACGCGGACCGCGCAGCTCTCGGACGCTTCAAAGCTGACGGTGAAAACATCTACGCCGCGAATAAGACGCGCTTCAAGAGTGCGAAGGACTTGGCGCAAACGGCTTATCGCGCCGTGTTAACCGAAGGCATCGACAAAGCCTTTGGTGACCCTGCGGTAGAAGCCGTCGCACGCTCCTTCCGTAAGTACGCCGACTATCAGCGCGAACTCCATGTCAAGAATGGCAAGCTGCCCGAAGACTTGGAAACTATCGGAGCGGATGGCTACGTGCGCCGGATCTACAATCAAACAGCGCTGCGCAACGATAAGGGCCGTGCCATGTCGTTGCTCGAAACATGGGCCACGCGCAAAGTTACGGCCGACGTCGAAGAAGAGCTTGCTCATACGCAGTACACCGAACGCCTTAAAGCGCACGAGGCCAGCATCGCGAGCTACGAAAAACGAATGGAGTTTTGGCACAACCATCCGGAACGTCTGAAGGACTGGGAAAACCGTCGAGACATTGCGAACGCACAAGACCGCGCCGACTATCAAACGGCAATGGCCAACTGGCGCGACCGTATCTCTGAACACGGCATGGCGCGGGACAATGCTGTTGCTCAGGACTTGGCGCTGTTCAAAGACGCGTATCGAGCTTGGGAAGGGAAGGTCCGCGAGTTTCTATCCGATCCTGCCAACGACGGTAAAAGCCATCCGTACATGTTGGAGAAACCGAAGCGCAGCGACTTCAAGACATTCGAAGAGGGCTTTGACAAAGGCACGCCGAAGCCGAAGAAGCCTGTCGTCGGTGATTACGAAGGCAACATTAAATCGTTCGACAAAGAGTTTGGCCCGCGTCCGCGTAAAGGTCCGGAACCTCTCATCACTGAGAACAACGCGAAGCCCGCCGTGCCGAAAAACAAATACGGTATGCCGATGCTTCGCGAGCATATCCCGGCATACTCAAAGGCGTTAGCTCAGGACGTTTACGACACCATCGCTGGCGTCAGGTCCGCAATCCCTAACTCGTCAACCAGCCGCGTACGCGTCAAGAGCGGATACCTGCAAGGACGCGTCATCGACATTGCAGACGACGCGCTGGCCGAGAACTTTTTTCTTCGAACCGATCTTCTTGAACACGCCGAACTGATGCACAACACGTCAGGGAAGCAGGCCGCGTTCGGCAGCGTCTTCAAGACCGTCGATAGCTACGGAAATGAGGTTGGCGACTACACCGGAAATTCCATTCTGGTGGACATCGCGAAGGAAGCACAGGCGAAGATTGACGCGGCGTCTGGCGATGACCTGACGAAACTTACACTCGACCGCGATAAGTATCTTCAGGGGGTGCGCAACGAAGTCGAACACTTCCTTGGAACTTACGACCCTGGCAAAGGCTTCGGTTTGCTCGGTCCTAAAGCGGCGCACACGTTGGCATCGCTCGCTTATGACGTTCGGCTTGGCGGCGTTACAGTTTCGTCTCTGACGGACGCCCCGAAGATTGCAATCTCTCAGGGCCTTGGCGACACGTTCAAGTATGGCGTGCTGCCTATGTTCACCGACTTCCGCAATGCCGTCAGAAAGGGCGGTGCCATGCGCGACCAAGGTATGCGTTTTGGAACCGTTGCGGAAGCCGTCCACGCCACGCGTCTTCGCGATGCGTTCGAACTGAACAACCCGCATCAGGTCGGCGACAAATGGATTGAGTTTGTCGACAAGAGTACCCAGTGGGCCACCCGCCTATCGGGTATCAGCTACTGGACAGATTGGATGAAGCAGATCACGCACAACGTGGTTAGCTCGCGCATCCTGAAGTACTCAACCGTTGGACACGAGCGTCTGTCGCAGAAAAACCAAGCGTGGCTCGCAAACCTTGGCATCGAAGCTCACGACTTGGCGAAGATCGGTGACGAGTACGCGAGACAGGACTTGAAGCACGTCGCGGGTGTTCTGTATGCCGATCTTGATAAGTGGAAAGATCAAGACCTAGCGGCGCGGTTTGAAACGGCCATGCGTCGAGAGAACCGTAACACTATCGTCACGCCCGGCTTAGGTGATCGTCCGCAGTTTACGTACGATGCGACTGGCAAGCTCATGTACCAGTTTCAGAGTTTTATGCTGATTGACCAAACCCGCTTCCTCGCACGTCAGGTCCAGCTAGCAAATGTCGGAACGGATGCAGCGGAGAAGATGCGCCAGCGCGTAGCCTTGGGTGCCGGTCTGTCCAGTATCGTTATGGCGTCTGTATTTGTGGACAGTCTGAAGCGTGCTCTTCGTGACAACGACGCCGATTGGGAAGCGTTCGTGAAGCGGTGGGAGGATAATGCGGGCGGTAGCATGTACGACGCACTGGACCGCTCAGGTATCATGGGTTCGTTATTCACTGCGTCCAACACTGTCGGCAAGCTGTCCAATGGGCAGTATTCCATTCGAGGCGGAACGCAGTGGTTGGCGGGAGATGCGGAACGCTCCGAAGCGAGAAAGGTGCGTGACATTGGGTTAGGTGGCACGTTGCTTGGTCCAGCAGCGGGCATGGCTGAAGACGCTACGAAGGTCGTGCAGTCAGCGGCGCGTTATGCTGGCGGCGGCACGATCACACGTTCTGATCTTCGGCGTTTCCAAAACCTGACGCCCTATCACGCCGTGCCGGGGATACAGAACGCGCTCAATGCAGTCCGAGAGTTGTCTGCTACGGGGATGGGTCTGCCGCCTGAAGAGACGCGTCACTAAAACTGCGTTTGAAATTTGGCTTTGAGGCGGGACGTGAAGAAGCGTCCCGCCTCTTTCTATTTGGAGAACCAACAATGGAATTGATTGACGTGCTGAAGAAGCTTGCTGAGTACCAGGGAAGTAGCCTCGCGTTTCAAATCGAGAAGCACAACATGGAGGTTCAGGCCATCGCTCGTGCGAAAGGGAAAAGTCCACCGGCAGGAAATGACGAAGAGAGTTAGTCAAAGCTCAGCGGAAGAGGGCTGTAGATAAGGCGCGGGAGAAGAGGCGGGCTGCTAGGGCGCTTTGCATTTGAAGACTGGCCGTGTGCGCGTAGGCGGACCACAGAAGGGCGTGTCAGTGTCGGAGCGTAAGGTGCTTACCGCTGGCGAGAGCATGCGCGGAAGGCGACAGACAAGCGATACGTCCAGGCAACGCAGGATGCGCTTCGTGTGGTGCGTGGTTTGGGCGTGGACTGATCGATAGATTTTCTAGTGAGTACCTAACAAATACCGGGCGGGCCGGTGAATGGCGGCGGGTGTTGATAAGGTGCCGGAGAAGAGGCAGACGATATGCGCTACTCGAAATGGGACTTGCGTGCCACCGCTGGTTCGCAATAGCTGAATGACCAGTCGATTTGCACAACGAAACGGGGCGATCACATATGTCAGGCGCAGAACGACTAGAGGTCGAATTACAGCCGGACACCATAGAGCGACTAACGAAGGCTAGGCCCATAGCCGCTCTTGCAGAATTTATTTGGAACGCTTTGGATGCCGACGCCGACAATGTTCAAGTTCGCCTCGAACGAGATGCTTTGGATGGGCTCTCGAAAATTGTCCTAACTGACCAGGGCACCGGCCTCTCAAGGACGGACGCGCTTCAACAGTTCAGCCTCCGTAATAACTTTGTCATGGCCCGCAGTGGGCCTTTAACAGTGTTTTGCAGCGCTTGTAGCGTCTCCTAGATCCCTTCAAACAATCGAGAACAAACATAACCACCGCAGAAGGTGCGCGCGTGCGCGATCCTCCTTGCGGATGGCAGGACGCGGAACGATCAAGCAGAGTGAGTTATCTGCCCCACCAGTCCATGAAGCGCGTCTACCGGTCGTCCGAACAGACCCGGCGTCGGTTCATGGCTGAAGACGAAGCAGCATGCGTGGAACGACTCTTGAAGAAGAGATCGCAAAGCACAATGCCGACACTGAGCGCCGCATTCCCAGCGGATACCCGCACCCCAACATCATGGAAGAAGAGAGAACGGCACGACAAAAGGCTGCAAAGCATCGCGCATTGGATAAAGCAAAGCCAAGCGCGCTGCGTTACGTGCTTTGAAACCTGTGCCCACTGCCGAAGAGATTGCGGCCAAGGAAATGGCACGCAAGGAGAGAAATAAAGCTCGCCAGCGAAAGTATCATGTGGACGCTCGCGATGCGTTACGAACGCTGCGTAAAGAAACAGGACGTCTTTACGGTGGAGGCCCACGAGAGGGCATACCAGTATCGGAACGGCGCGTGCTTACGGCCGACGAGCAGAGAGCGCGAAAAGCAACGACAGACAAACGATACGTCCAGGCCACGCAGGAAGCGCTGCGTGCAATGCGTAATAGACTCCTCAGCGTGCAGAATAGGCAGGTGGCGCGATAACGCTAGGATAGAGAAAAAAAATATTATTATTGATGGATATACGCCGTATTGTCTCATAGCCGAAACTTATGGTCTTGGGAGGAAGTAAGAAAAATGACGACATTGGAAAGCTCCAAAAAAGATGTGAACTCGACCCGTCGGCAGTTTGTAGGCGCAGTCGCGGGCGCCGCGACTGTCGCAGCAACGGCCGGCGCAGGCACAAGCGCCGCTGGAGCAGCGACTGACGATCAGCGAAAGCTGGGAGGTATTCACGCCATCCCGCCGCTTGCGCCCCAGTGGCAGTCTCTCGATCTGGCAAAGATCGTAAAGTATCCTGCAGCATTCCTGTCCATCAGCCAAAACAAAAGTCTCTACCTCCCGACCGGCGCGCAAGCAGGCGAAAAGCAGTGGGAACGCGGCAGCTTGGCTGCAACAGTGAATGTCGTAAAAGCGGCGCGTAAGGCTGAAAACTTCAAGAGCTTCTCTTGGATCGGCTACGAGGTCTTCCGCGAAAACTACCCGAAGAGCGAATTTGACCAGGCTCAGTATGAGAGCTGGGCAAAGGGCAAGGAGAATTGGACGGCAGAACAGCGAAAGCAGGACAATGATCTTGTCGACGAATTGGAGGCACTCGTAGAGCCCGGTGACCTTCGGTTTAACGAACTCGCCCTGCAGACCGCGTTCACCGGTACTCACTTGCCGCTGGAGTTGGCACGCAAAAACATCAAGACGATTATCCTGTGCGGGATCCATCTTGATTGGTGCATCGAAGGCAACGCGCGAGCAGCACGCGATAACGGATATCTTCCGATCGTGATCGGAGACGCAACTGCTGCTCAGAAGCCGGAGCAGGAAGCTGACGCGATGGATCGCATCAACAACTTCTTCGCACCCGTGATATCCTCGGAGACGTTCATCAACCTCTTGAACGAGCCGGCGAAGACCTGATCGAGCCGTGCTCTGGGTACCAAAAACGATATAATGAGCGGATAGCGAAAATATCCGCTCATCTCTATCCTGTGCGTTGTTCTAACGGGCTGAGAGCATGAAAACTTTCAAAATGATTTCAGCGGTTGGTATCTTTGTGAGTGCGCTGCTGATGCTGCCGTCTAGCGGTGTTGGACCGTCTAGCAAATGGATGCCATCAGCTTGGGCAGACTCAGGTCATGTCCATAGCACGCCGAGCGATGATATTTTCTCGGGCTCCCAACAGGACGCAATAGAGAAGATCGTCAGGAACTACCTGCTCAAGCACCCTGAATTGATGATGGAAATGCAGGATGCTCTGCAGATCAAGCTACGCCAAGCACAGACAGAGAAATTTAGGGCGTTTCTAACAGAGAACCACGAGACGATTTTCCGGAACTCGGAAGACCCTGTTGCTGGCGATCCGAACGGTGACATCACAATCGTAGAATTTTTCGATTACAATTGCAGCTACTGCAAAAAGGGCATGTCTGACGTTCAAAAGCTCATAGAAACGGACAAGCGCGTTCGCGTGGTTTTCAAGGAACTTCCCGTTCTCTCAAAGGGATCAGAGGAAGCATCCAAAGTCGCGTTAGCCGCACGACGTCAGGGGAAATATTGGGACTTCCACCAAGCGATGTTCGCCCATAAAGGGATTGCAAACGAGGCTTCAGCGCTTGCAATTGCTGAACGGATTGGGCTCGATATGCAGCGTCTGAAGCAAGACATGGCTAGCGACATGATCGCCGATGAGATAAGGGTCTCAAAACTACTTTCAGATAAGCTCAACGTTGTCGGCACCCCACATTTTCTAGTTGGCGACAAGTCGCTAGCCGGAGCGTCTAATGATCTCCACGGGCAACTCGAAACACTAGTTGCAGACCTCCGAAAAAGCGGCTGCACGCGGTGTTGAGATTGAGAACTGCCACAACGATCAGAGCCACAAGCGCGAGTACTTTTTACATCTCGCGGGTTTAAGGCTCCAGCCCGGTCGCGCTCTCTGCACCCTTGAGCTTCGACACGTCCGCATTTGTAAGGTCGGCGTTGGTGAAGTCGGCGTCCGTCACGTCCGCGCCACTGAGATCGGCCCCTGCAAGCTTCGCCCAGTTCAAGCGCGTTTTGACCAGACGCGCGCCGCGTAGCTTCGTGTACTCAAGCAAAGCGGTCCTAAGATTGGCGTCCGTCAAGTCTGCGCCATGGAGCACTGCCCCTGAAAGATCGACGCGCGGCGGAACCATGTTCGCATTTGTCGGATCAAAACCGAGATCGGCCCCGATCAATTTCGCCCCATTTAAGCGTGCATCTCTAAGTTCACCGATGATGCGAGCGTGAGAGAGATCAGCGCCCGTGAGATCAGCTTTAATCATGATGACAGCTGTTAATACCGCGCGATTGAGGTTAGCGCGCGCGAGGTTTGCATGGGTGAGCTTTGCACCGGTTAAGTTCGCGGCGAATAGATCAGCCCTTTGAAGTCAACACCCGACAGGTCCACGCCAGCGAGGTCTTTCCCGGTAAGGTCAGGTGCCTCTCCAGGTGCCGCTGCTGCAATCTGGGCGATGACCTGCGTTCGGTCCAAATCAGCCGCGACGACGATAACAGGCATCGCAGTTGCTAGGAACGACAGCAACAAATATCGAAACCGGCGTAAGCTGAGAACCTTCATGTAGCCGTTTCCATCGAACGCGGCACTATAAAACCGTGGCGACGACACGCGCCGTCACGGTTTCTCGAACACGATCTAATCAGCTCAGATCAAGTCAATTTCGGCTGGCAAGTACGACGTTGCTTCGAGCCCAACTTCCTGCTCGCGAACTTCTGGTTTGCTCCAAGCTTTCATTGTGTCCTCCATGAACTGTATGAAATGCTTCACTACCAAAAGATACATATGACGTGTATCTATAACGTTCAATTCCCAATAGCGTGATGGGCATCTCAATTTGCGGCGGGAGTTGGGGGGAGCATTCGGTGAGCGTTATGGGCATGCTGGCAAGTTCTGCAATGACCTGTCGCTAGCGCCGCTCGGGCATTCGTTTGTGCGCGATGGTGAGGGTGGAATGTTTGGCGTTTCGCTCAAGAGGCGCACCCGCTGAAGTTTATCGCGCGCTTCGGCGGTGAGATGATTGCTGCGCAGGATAGAACGAAGTGGCCGGGGAAGGTGAAGCGGGGGATAACGTGACCTTAGTTTAAGTGCTGCCGCTTGGTTGCTTGGCTTGTTAATAGATTTCTTTTCTTCCGCAATCTTCTTGATAAAAGTCTCGGATCATTCCTTGAAGTACGCGACGCGAAAGGGTGGCGCTCGCCTTTGGGCTTAGGTCCCTAATTGCGCAAGCCTCATAGTGTCATCTGCCAAAATCGCGGGGACGCTATCAGGTTTGGTGTTTCGCGAACGACGCTGGTTTTAAGCGAAACACTCTGATGGATTTTCGAGAGCAAAAACCGCTGGACCACCAAAGTTGCTGTTTCCAAATGTAGCTTCGCTTTCGCACAAACTCGTTCGTTAACTCCGCTGCGTAGCGGATTGATCGGTCACTACTGCGCCGCAGCCTGCGAAAGCACGCCATGCTTCTTGGCAAACTCCGCGAACGACGCGATGATCGAAGAAATGAGTCACGCGATCACCTCTTCTAGAACTTCTCGCGGTGCACTCGCTTTCCAACGATTTGCGTTGGCTCTGTCAGCACCTTATCCACCAATTCTGCGAAAGCCGTGACCGTGCCATTCTCGTCTCCAACACCGAATATAGCCGCGCAGCGATCGAAGCGGCTCGCCGTGTCAGCTTCGTTGCGTGCCTCGTTCCATGCGACCAATTTGGCCTTCGCACGGCTAATGTAATCGCCTGGCGTTTCGTCGGCTTGCATTATGGCCCTCAGTTCGCTATGCCCCACCCTCTATTATAAACTGCCTCGCCAGATGCAGTTGAAGGTAGGATTGGCGGCCTGGCCAACTGGTTAAGAAGCTGATCTGCGTTCTCTTCCTCCGAAAGGGAGCGCTGCAACAGGTGAGCGACAGCCGTTTCCTTCAACTGCTGGGCAAGATCGCGCGCCGTTTTATATCCTGCGATCTCATAGTGCTCTACTTTTTGGCCCATGCCAATAAGCGCCAAATCCATGCCTGAGGGCTTTTTTTGATATTCAGTCATGATTTCATCGCCTTCGTCTAACAACCCGATCATACCCTTACAGGTTTTCGCCCGTGCAGGAGCCTTCAACAGCTTGCAACATTCTCCCAGACGTTCGACTTGGACTTCCGTCTCTTGCAAATGTTGATTGAAGAGCATCGTTAATTGTTCCGACTGCGCAGCCTTTGCCATCTTCGGCAGCGCCTTTACGAGCTGCTTCTCAGCATGCAAGAGATCGCGAACCTGTTCGATTAGGAGCGTTCGCACTGTATCGGGATTATCTGCATCTGACGCTTCGGTCTTCATTTCCGTCGATATCTTCGATCCCTCGGAATAACCATTCATCACCGGGCTTTCGAGGAATTCCCAGTCCCCGCCTTCATTCCAAGGTCCGCGAGCGTCGATCTCGCCGCGTTCTCCGTCGCCAGTTGACGTGTTGAGGTATTGATTGACCAACCTCGCTGTTGGGGCAACCTGCCCCACAGAAAACCGGGGTTTCTCTAAGCTGTCGAGAGCAGCCGCGAACGCCTTCATATGGGTTATTTCGCGGCTCATTAAAAATTGGAGCGCATCTTTAGTGCCTACGTCGTCACAGAAATTGATCAAACGCTCGTAAACGATTTTCGCCCGCGCTTCGGCAGCAATGTTGCTGCGAAAATCGACGTCCAACTCTCCCGTGATCTTCAGATAATCGGCAGTCCAGGCATTGCCCATTGAGTTATAAAGATTTACGCCGCCGCCACCAGCGATCGCAATCAAGGGATCAGCTTCCGCTGCGTCCCGGCCAAACTTCATCGGCGCGAGGTGCAGACGCGCTAGAGTGCCGACGACTTCAAGATGGCTCAGTTCTTCGGTCCCGATGTCCATCAAAAGGTCTTGCGAGCAGGGTCTTCGCAGTTTATTCCCTGTACGGAATATTGCATGGCAGCCGCGAGCTCGCCATTGGCGCCCCCGAACTGTTCAAGTAGCATGTTTCCAAATTTTGGATCCGGTTCTTCGACGCGGACCGTGTACATGAGCTTTTTGACGTGGTGATACATGAGAAATACCCTGGTCTGGCGCTAATCGCTGTCATGCCAACATGCGGCGACCGGCGAGGTTCCTCGGTTTCGCAGGGAGGGGCGGACCAAGATTTTCGGCTGATGGCAGTCCCAAACCGAGCCACTGTCGCGTTCCAACTCAACTCGACAAACTCATACCGGAACAGGTGTAGTACCTACCGGCGAGACTGGTTGCTCGCAGAGATGTCCATACATCTTATTGATTGATGGATCGAATTTTTTCCTGAGCGCAGCGCCGTGTGCTTGGCCATCGGTATAGAATGAAAGGAACCAGCCGGCGTTTTGGGGGCTACCCACGCATCGACACGTGCGCGAAAGGGGGTGCCCTTTTCCCTATTGGCTGGCGCTCGCCATCTCGCGTCGTCTCGGGGCCTGAGGATGGCGAGCGGTGCGAGGCGAGGCGCGAGCTACTGGCGAGGGCGGCGCCGTTGTTCGTTCAGCGCTTCGATCCACGCCTTCACATCGCGTGCGAGCCAGCCCTTCGCCCGTTCTCCGATGCGCAAGTGCTTGGGGAAGCGGCCATCGCTGATCATGCGCTTGATGGTCGAATGCGAAAGGCCGGTGAGGCGCACGACGTCATCTACTCGCAGCATCGTGTCGTCGGCGGGCTCGGGTAAAGGCGCAACGTGCTCGGTCGCGCTGTCGGCCACAGCCTCGCCGCTACTGGCAGGCAGATCACCGAACACTTCAACCCAGCGTTCCACAAGACAACCGAACTCGCGCCGCGTCAGCTTCTTGCCGTCGAAGTTCTTACCGCTCTTCCACATGGCGATCAGATCGTAAGCGTCCGCATCACCGAAGTATGCCGCGCTCGGTGCGTTGTCGTGCTCTTCGCGCTGGGCCTTCCATTGGTCTGCAAGCGACTTCGCTTTTCCAATTGTAGCCCGCGCCATGTACACGCCTCCCATAAGAGCGAGAGCCAAGTGTCGGTGATTTGCTGAAGTTCACGAAGAGGGCTTCGGACAGGCTTTGAGCTGATCTTTTGCCACGGATTCGCCACGGCGCAGATTTTCCGCCTTGTCGCCAAGCGGATGCAACTCGCTAAAAATAACTTACTTTATTGGCTTTTGAGTTTGGTTGCGGGGGCTGGATTTGAACCAACGACCTTCAGGTTATGAGCCTGACGAGCTACCGGGCTGCTCCACCCCGCGTCACCTGGACCGACGCTGAAGCGTTCGGCCCGTCCGGATAAGCAAGGCCGCTCGTCTCCGAGCGGCCCAAGTCGCGGCTATAGCATAATTCGAGCGCGTGGGAACCCCTCGTGACAGTTTTTCTGTACGGTTGTCACGGAACTGCGGAGAGATCGCGCGGTCATCTGCAAACGTGACGCAGCCGTCGCCGCGTTAGGCCATAAGCACGACGCTCTGCGGGCTGCTTCCGACGACCGTTTAAGTGGCAATCGCGCGGCAGTCGGGCTAGAAGCAGGCATGCCAACCTCATCGAATGATTTCAGTGGCCGCGCGTCACTAGGCGCAAGCCCCAGTACCCCGAACCGCTCCAGAAGCGCGACACCCGCGCTGGCCGAGGGATTCGTTCTGCTCGACAACAGCACGAGCCTCGAAGCGGTGTCCGAATTGTTCGAGCATCCGGTCGAGATCGTTCGCGCGGATACGCCGGCCGAAGTCGATGCCGCGGTGGCTTCGCTGACAGCCGGTCTCGCGCGCGGTCTCCACGCCGCGGGTTTCTTCTCATATGAACTGGGCTACCTGCTGGAGCCGCGCCTCGCGTCGCTTTTGCCGGCGAACCGCAAAGTGCCGCTTCTCTGGTTCGGCTTGTATTCGTCACCGCGCGGACTGCGCGGCTCGGAAGTCCAGGCATGGCTGAACGACGAGGCGATCGGCACGCCGACACTCGGCGAACTGGCCCATAGCTGGGACAGCGGCTCATACTTGAAGCGCTTCGCCGAAGTTCAAAACAACATCAGAAGCGGCGACATCTATCAGCTGAACCTGACGTTCAAGGCGAAGTTCAAGCTCGCGGGCTCGCCGCTGGCGCTCTATCGCGATCTCCGCCTGAAGCAGCGCGTTCTTTACGCCGGACTGGTCGACACGGGCGACGTTACGATTCTTTCGGCTTCGCCCGAGCTCTTCATCAAGCAGAGCGGCACCGAGATTGAAACGCGCCCGATGAAAGGCACCGCGCCGAGAGCCGGTACGCAAGAGGCGGACGCAGAAGTTCGCCGTGCGCTTTCGAAGGACATCAAGAACCGCGCCGAAAATCTGATGATTGTCGATTTGATGCGCAACGATCTCGGGCGCATCGCCGAACTCGGATCGGTTTCCGTCACCGATCTGTTCACGGTCGAAACCTTCAAGACGCTGCATCAGATGACGTCCGGAGTGCGTGCCGATCTCAAATCCGGCATCGGCCTCGCCGATATCCTGAAAGCGATTTTCCCGCCGGGCTCCGTTACGGGCGCGCCAAAAATTCGCGCCATGGAATTGATCCGCGAACTCGAAACCGAAGCGCGCGGAATCTACTGCGGCGCGATCGGCCGCTTTTCGCCGGACGGCCGCGGCCTCTTCAACGTTGCGATCCGCACCGCGGTGATCGACCGCAAGGGCGCCGGAGAGATGGGAATCGGCTCAGGTATTGTTGCCGATTCCGACGGCGTCAAAGAGTACGCCGAGTGCTTGTTGAAGATGAAGTTTCTGACCGACCCGGTGCGCCGCTTCGATTTGATCGAGACGATGCTTCATGAGCCCGGAGCAGGGATCTGGCTGCGCGGCTACCATCTCGCGCGTCTTGCGGCATCGGCAACGTATTTCGGTTTCGTGTTCGATGCCGAGCGAGTGAACGATGCGATCGATCGTGCTGTCGCTGAAAATCCGAACGAGCGGCTCCGTGTTCGCTTGCTGCTCGATGAGGACGGCGGGCTAACGGTAACGGCGACGCCACAACCGGCAACGCCGCCGGACAGCGTAATGCGCTACGTTATCTCGGATAGCCGAGTGAACAGCACCGATCTGTTTTTGTATCACAAGTCCACGCGCCGCGATCTCTACGATCGGGAATGGAAGCACTTCTCGGAAACGCTCGGCGCCGACGAGGTGATCTATCTCAATGAGAATGGCGAGCTGACCGAAGGCAGTCGCACAACGATCTTCCTGGAGCGCGACGGCAAGCTGCTGACGCCACGTCTTGCGGCGGGTGTGTTGCCCGGCACGTTGCGCGCGGCGCTTTTGGATGACGGCAAGGCAGTCGAAGCCAAGCTGACCGTGCAGGACCTGAATGGCCCGGGGAATATCTATCTGGGGAATTCGGTGCGCGGCCTCATGCGCGCTGAGCCGCTGGTGCCGCGCTTAGCGGTTGACGACCGGAACGAGGTCTAAACCGGGGCCCTGCCGCTGCGAATGCACTGGCGCAAATTCCAACGTAGGGTCTAACGAAACCGGCCCCAGTGTCTTCACTGCGGTCTGTGTCGTTTCCCGCGCGGTAAGCGCCAGCGCCGCCAGCCCCGCAAGCGTAAGCGCAACGGCAGCCATGATGGCCTTCGATGAATGGCGCGCGCGCCGGGCAAATGTCTGAGGCATTTCGCTGGTCATTGTCTGATCGATAGAGAGCCCTATGATGCCGCTCCATTCCGCCGGTTGCCGCGCGACACGAGCGCACATCGTCGAACATGATCTCGCCGAATTCCAACACCGACGGTGGGCAACACCCCGAACACGTCGCGCTTACATTCCGCGAACCATGCAGCCCAGCATCAGGATGAGGTACGAGGCAAGCAGCGCCCAGGCTTCATTGCCCGTCAGACCTGGAATATTCGCGCCGAACCATTGAGACATCAAAACGACGACGGTCAAGATAACCGAGATCATGAACGTTACGATGCCCGGTGCTTTCAAACCCATATCCCGAACTCCCTCCTCACTACGAAGTCGAATAGCCATGTTCGCCCCCCACGTTGGCTCAGCGGATCGTCCGCTGATGGCGAATCCTTATAGCAGGCAGGCTGCGCCGAGGGACAAGCACTGCTGCTTTGTATGTGGAAAGTTCGCCGCTGACTGAGGCTCAACTGCCTACGGCGGGTTCGCCAGATCGCCGCTTCGGCCGGAACAGGCGTGCAAACCACAGCAGGATGATGAGCGCGAAAAATCCAAGCACCGCCAAAGCCTTCGGATGTTTGTCCCAAAGCAAAAGCGGTTCGACGCGGCCATCCCAGACAAGCTGTGCATCGTTGAAGAATGGTCGGGGAGAAAACCCCTTCGCCGGGGTCAGCATCATGTCAGCAGCGGCCGTCTGATCCTGGCTGGCGATAATTCTCTCCCGAACCGACTGGGAGGCCAGCACCTGCATTTTCGCCGGGCTTTCAGCCACTGCCTTCAGCACGCGATCGCGAGGCTGCGGCTTCAAGCCGTCGAGATAACCCGCGAGAGATCGCAGCTCGTCCTCGGAAAGCGTTCGCAAAAGCGAATTGAGGTCGTTGGTGTCCAGCCGGAAAAGAGCGTCCCGCGCCGTAGGAGGTAAACTCGCGATCTTAATGATGGTCGCCCGATCGTTAAGCGCGAGAATGCGATCGAGAGAGGATTTCGTCAGATCCTTGGCCGACATGCGTCGATGCAACTCATATCCGAGAACTTTGCTCAGCCGGTCACCCGCGAGCGACGTCCAGTCGAGCGCAGCCGAGATCGATTTCGTGTCGCGCGCGATCTCTAGCCCGTCCGCAGGCATGAGATGAACCGCGCGATTGAGAGATCCGTCATGAAGGCGCTGGACGATGGCGCCTTCGCCCTCCGACGCGACAAGTATGGAAACGACCTCGTCGAGGCGCGTCAGGGCCTGCGGGTCCAGTCCGTCGAGGAAGGTTCGAAATTCGCCGTTCTCGTCTGCGATTTTGAGAACCAGAGCATGTGCGCGCCGGAACGTCTGCCAGACATTGACCACCTGATCGGCAGCGGCCGAGGCAATCTCCTTCACGTGCTCCTGCATCTGGCTGCCCAGCATCGTCGCCAGTTCGTCTTGCACCTTCTCCTTCGTCGCGGGTGCCTTCATTTCGGTGGCGATGATCGGCAAGACGCCATTGCGGAAATCCCAGAGGTCTTTGGCGATCAGAACCAGCCCAACGCCTCCGGCAACCACGGAAACAAGACGGGAAAGGATGCTGCCGAGGATCCGCTGACCAACGCGCTGGGCCAGGTTGGCGAGCTGACGGCGCACGATCAGGATCGTTGCTCCAGCGAGGCCGCTGCTAGACTTCTCCAGCATAGAGCCAGCGGAGATATCGCCCGAACCAGTGTTCGGATTGAGCTTAACATCCTTGCTGGCGTCACCGGCGAGCGCCCCAGCAACCGCTCCGCCATAGCGCGGCCCCACGAACGCCTGCAGGCATTGCAGCAATGAGCTGGTTGCGTCCGTGCTTGCGAATTCGATGCTCTTGCCGACTTCCTTGGCAACGCCCGTCGCCAAATCTTCGATTGCCGATTTCACGGCATCGGAGTGATAGACGCGCTCGGCAACCATCGTCGCGAGTTGTTGCGACTTTTCCGTATCCGCGAGCGACTTGAGCCGTTCTGTCCAGCTTGTCTCGTTCGTCACTTCTGCAACGGCGATGTCGACCCGGGTATCGATGACCTGATCGAGATTTCGTATGCGCCACTGTTCAGCGACCAATGCTCGGTAGTCGATGGACTTGGTGCCGTTCGTGATCGCGTCGGCAACGATTGTCGTTACGGCCGCCTTGAGGCCTGCATCGTCGCGCGCCTGGCACGCTTCGTAGTCACCACGGCTGATGGGCGCCGCCAGCACCGCCGCGATGGGCAGTTGGCTCGAGAGGAGAGCAGCGAGACTGAGGACAGTGATCGGAAAGCGCAGCGCAAAGGTCACGTCGACGGGATCCGCATGGATAGCATTCGGCGCATCCGAATTTTCACGCTGATTATAACGTGACGATTACGGACGAACAGTGGCTGGCATTGTCAGTCCACCGCTACGCCTTGCGGGGTGCGCTCTTGCGGGCGCGGCGCGTTGTTACATTCAATTGTCGCAACGAATTCTTCCGTAAGGAGTAGGTCTTAGACCTATCGCCTTCGGATGAAGGCGCATGTGCCGCACGGGAAAACCCAGCTCTTGCCGCATTGCAACATCATGTAAAAAGTTCGCGCCGTATCGACGCTGTTGGCATCAGGATATCGTTTACCAATCCGCCTTATGCCGGTTTCGAAAGGTATGGCGTTTTCAGCAGGTTCGTAATAACTTTCGAAAACTATTTCTTAGGTAGGGATTGTTCTGAGAGGTTCTGAAGCTTACGGCGCCGCGACAAAGTTGCGTTGGCATCCTTAGCCACTGCGTCGTAAAGAACGTTCGAATTTCATTAGAGCAAGTGCACGTAGGTAATGAAAATCAAAGAACAATTTCAGTGCCCTCGTGGCAGCGTATTTATCCGTGGGGGATCAACTGGCGTTTTGCTGGTGCACTCGCTCGGTGGCTCGCCATTAGAGATGAAGTCTGTGGCTCACGCCCTCTCCCGCAAGGGATTGACGGTGTATTGCCCCGTAGTGCCCGGTCTGACTTTCGGCACGGACGTTTCCGGTCTTTCCACTTGGCAGGATTGGTATGCGTCGGTTTCGAAGGCTTTCGATGACCTGAAAGGCATGTGCGATAACGTCATCATCGGCGGCGCATCTGCAGGTTCGATTTTGGCGCTGCGCCTCGCCGCTTATCGCCAAGATCAGATTTCCGGACTTATGCTCTACGCACCGACGCTCTCGGTAAACGGCTGGGCAATTCCTAAGATCATTCGCCTCTTCCACCTCGTCACCGACAAGTGGACAGCGCGACTCTTCAAATTCCGCACACCTGCGCCGTATGGCATCAAGGATGAGCGCATCCGCAACTTCGCTCTCGAAGCGATGCGTGGCAGCGACAACCTTCCCGCCGACATCACGATGCGCGGTGGCGGTACGGTCTATGAGTTCTTCTCACTCGTGAGAAATGTCCGGCCGATGCTCCGGCTGGTGAAGCTCCACACGCTGATCTTCCATCCGCGCCACGACGATCAGAGCGACATCAAGAATACGATGGCACTCCAGCGCAAGCTCGGCGGCATGGTGGAAGTCTCAGTGCTCGACGACAGCTATCACCTCGTGATGCTGGACCGTCAGCGCGGCTATGTCGTTGATCGCACGGTTGAATTCGTCGATCGCATCCTTGCCGCCCAGGCTCAGAATGCGGGTCGCAAAGATGTTGCTTCTAGTTCGAAGCAACTGGGGGCGGCTGAGTAGCCGCCTTCTGAGCGTCCTTCTTCACTTTGCTTTTTTGCCCGGCTGCCGAAGCGGATTCGCTCGCGCCGGGCTTTTTCTTGGCCGCTGCCTGGTTGTGAGCCTTGGGCGCTGCCGCGCTCTTGCCCGCGCCATCGGGAAGACCCGCGGCCTGTTCATCGCACGAAGGCAGATCGTCCGGAGCGCGAGTCCACATGAAAGACTTGCCGAGGAAACGCATGCCCTTATAGCCCGTTACCTTCAGCTTATCCGGAGCAACGAGTTCCATCGCGACGCTGTAAGACTTGCCTTCCTTGGGGTCATAGACCCAACCGTCGTCAAAGCCGCCTTCAGCGAGCTGCTTAAGATCGCCGATAACGGGCAGTCCGCAGATCGTCCGCTTGCGCATGGACGGCTCAGGATTGTGCTGGTCGGTCAAAGGCGCGCCCTTCGCGTTGCGCGTCTCTTTAAGCCAATAGATCTTCCCGCAAAGCGTGGTCGGCGTGCAGACCTCGATTTTAACCGCGCCCTTGCCGGTATCGTCGTACCAGACACCCACTTCGCGAGGGTCTGCCAAGCCGGGGGTGGCGGATATAGCTAGGCCCGCGGCAATGGCCGCTGAGCGAAGCAGAGAGCGCGAAACGCCTTTATCGATCGAACGCATGACAAATAACCGCAGATCAGAAATTGACATGACGCACCCCTAGATCCCGAAAACGGCCAAACATTGGAGCCAATTATTAAACATGTCGCTAAGACGCGATCAGGATCATCACCAGATTACTTTGCCGCAGCAGATTTAAGGCAGACCGCGTTATTCTGCGTCCTCCACGGGAGGTAGTAGAAGTTCTAGTTTAGAGCTATACGAACTCACGTTCCCGGCGCCGTCACCTATGCAGCATTGCTGGGAAGGTTGACCCCGCCCAACCCGCACAACAACGAGATTCGGCAGACCAATGGTTTTCACTCTCGCTCTCCGCAATTTGCTGCATGACCGAGTGCGTCTTGCCGTTACGCTGATTGGTATTCTTTTTTCGATCGTGCTCGTTGCAGTTCAGCTTGGCCTGTACCTGGGTTCGAGCCGAATGATAACGGCGAACATCGCCCACTCCAACGCCGACCTTATCGTTACAACTTATGGCGCAAAGAGCTTCGAGGACGGCGGTGTTCTGCTCACGGATCGTGAGCGTCATCAGGCGTTGGCGACACCGGGCGTTCGTTCCGTAGTGCCGCTGGTGGTTGCATTCGCGGAGTGGCGTAAGCCCTCGGGAGGCTCGTCGCGCGTCGTGCTCGTTGGTGCCGATGCTGACGATCAGGGTTTGGTGCCGTGGTCTCTGTCTGAAGGCACTCTTGAAGACATCAAATCACCCGATGCGATTGCGGTCGACCGGAGCTACCTCGGCGAACTCGGCGTGCATGGCATCGGAGACACCGCGCAAGCCGCCGAAGGTCGCGTCAAGATCCGCGCCCTGACGGAAGGCATCCGCTCATTCACGCAATCGCCTTACGCCTATACGACATTGAACCGCGCTCGCCAGTTGCTCGGCGCGCCGGAAGACCGGTCGACGTTCCTGCTCGTGAAGCTCGCGCCCGGCGCCAACATCCAGAGCGTCAAAACCGATCTCTCGCATCGCCTCGATTCAGCGGATGTTTTGACGAAGGACGAATTTGAGAGCCGCAGCTTGACGCAATGGCTGTTCAGAACGGGTGCCGGCTTGGCGCTGATTGGCGGCGCCATCCTGGGCAGCCTCGTCGGAACCGTCATCGTCGCTCAGACGCTCTATTCGAGCACGAAGGACCATATTCACGAGTTCGCGACTTTGCGCGCTCTCGGGTCCTCGAAAGCCTATATTCATAAGGTGATCCTGGCCCAGGCCGGGCTCAGCGCCTTGATTGGTTACGTTTTAGGAATGTCAATCGCGCTAGTCATACTCTACGCGAGTAAGAATTCGTCGTTGCCGCTCGTGATGACGCCAGGGCTCGCGTTCTGGTTGTTCGCATTGACGCTGTTCATGTGTGCCATCTCTGCGCTTTCGGCCATCGTGAAAGTCACAAAAATAGATCCGGCTACGGTATTTTCCAGATGACAATCACTCCCGCGCTACGCGCCGAAAACATCGTCAAAGAGCTCGGCTCCGGGGCTGGCTTGGTGGTCGCCGTCAAAGGCGTATCGCTTGATTTGGTCCCCGGCGAGTTGACCCTGCTGATGGGTCCGTCGGGCTCCGGCAAAACCACGCTTCTGTCGATCCTTGGCTGCATCCTGAAGCCGACATCGGGGTCGATCAAAATCGCCGGTGAATCGATCGAAGGCCTGTCCGCTGAGGCGCTCGCCAAGGTTCGCCGCGATCACATCGGGTTCATCTTCCAGTCTTACAATCTGTTTCCGACGCTCAACGCTCTCGAGAACGTGCGCATCGCTCTCGACGTCCGTGGCGTCAAAGGCTTCGCCGCAACAAGCCGTTCTGAAGAAGTTTTGCGCGAAGTCGGTCTCGGACATCGTCTCACGAACTACCCGCGTAATCTGTCCGGCGGTGAACAGCAGCGTGTCGCGGTTGCGCGCGCTATCGCGAGTTCACCCTCGATCGTGCTCGCGGACGAACCGACGGCTGCTCTCGACAGTGAGAACGGCCACGCGGTCATGGCGCTCCTGGCGCGCATCGCCAAGGAGCAAGGCCGAAGCGTATTGGCCGTCACGCACGACCCACGAACGCTGGGTTATGCGGATCGCGTCGTGCGCATCGAAGACGGCAAGATCGTCGGCGAGGAACGCCGACCCGAGGGCATCGATTCCCCGGAAATTACGGATTTGACCAAGAGGCGAAAGCTGCATGCTTAAGAAAATTGATCCCGCGATCTCGACCGTACTGCTGGGAACAGCGATCGCGGTCGCCATCGGCTTCGGATTCCAGCTGATCGAAAACCGCGGCTCGCTGAGCGATTTGGCGGGCTCAGCGCACGCCGATACGCCCGCTCCGGTTGCCCAATGGGCAGCCTCCGCCACGGGCCGCGTCGAACCGAAAAACGGTGAAGTCCGCATCGCTGGCGAAGTCGGCGGCAAGATCGTCGAAGTGCTCGCGAAGACGAACGATCAGGTCAAGAAGGGCGACTTGCTTTTGCGCCTCGATGACCAGGATTACTACGCCAAGCTTCATGCCGCGGCCGCTGAAGAAAGCGTGCGCGAACGTGAGCGCAGCGAAGAGCAGGTCACGGGCCTCGCACAGGATCGTCGCAACGCTGAAGACGCGGTAGCCAAAGCCCATCGCGAAGTCTTTGCGGCTTGGGAAGCGTTCGACGCTGCGTATCGCGCTGAGAAGAACGCGAACGGTACCAGCGAGGCGGTGGAAACTGCGCGCGATAACGTCACGAAAAAGGAAGACGCGCTGAAAGCGGCGCATGACAAGCTAGCCGCGATCAACGCCAAGCCCGACATGCCGCTGCAGCAGCGGCTGGAAGCCTCTCTTGCGCTTGCACGCGCCGATCTGACGTCGGCAGAGCTGGCTCTTGAGCGCACGCGCATCCGCGCACCGGCTGATGGAACGGTGTTGAACACGCTTGCTCGTGTTGGTGAAACGGCCGCGCCGTCGCCAGAGAGCGCAGCAGTCGTGTTTGGCGATATGTCATCGCTTCGTCTCCGCGCTGAAGTCGAAGAGCGCGATGCGGGCAAGGTTCACGTGGGCCAGCGCGTCGTCGTCAAGGCTGATGCCTTCCCGGATCAGACGTTCGACGGAACTGTCACGTCGATTTCGCAGTCGCTTGGCGCGCCGCGCATTGCAACCCGTGGCCCGCGTCGCCCGAACGACGTCGAGGTCGTTGAGGTGATGGTATCTCTTGATGGCCACCCGCCGCTCTTTACCGGCATGCGTGTCGACACGTTCTTCAAGCTCGACAGCAATCAGAAGTCGTCTGACGCCTCTGCGGCGACATCGAAGACGAACTGATCGGAATTCCGGATACGGATATGAGAAAGGCGCCCGTTGTGGGCGCCTTTTTTGTTTCTTCGTAACGCGACCCCGCACTCAACGAGGAAATCGCCGTAAGACCCCAGAGGTCTAAGCCGCGGCCTGCGCCGTTGCATCGACGTGCGCGGCAAGCTTCGGATCGATGTTGAGCGCACGCGCGAGTTCCGCCAGGAAGTTCTGTTCGGCGGGCGACTTATCCGCGACGGCAATCCGCGCAGCCGTGTAAAGCTGAATAGCTTCTTGGGGGGAGGCGACCGACGCGGCCAACTCTTGAACGGAACGCGGGTTGTTGAGTTCCTGCGCGAGAAAAGCTTCGGCCTCACCGCCAATTCCGGATTCGCCGAAGCTCGCGACGAGCTTGTCATGTTCGGCGGCATCGATGCGTCCGTCCGCAGCGGCGGCAGCAATCATCGCTTGGATGTAGTGAACAGCCGCATCGTTGGTGACGGCAGCAGCTTCAAACCCGGAGCCGGCTGGCGGCGCAACCGTTGCCGTGGCGCCGGTGATGAGCGGCTTGCCTGCCTGGTAATTCTGCATTGCCTTGTAAGCGAGCCCACCGATCATCGCGAGTGCGCCAAGTCGTGCAGCGCTCGAAGCAAGCGATCGCCCAGTCTGCGTGCCGAGTATCAGTCCGCCAAGACCGCCAGCCGCAGCGCCAGCACCAAACGGGCTATTGCGCACGGCATTCTTCAATTGCTCTAGAACCTGCGCTGCCTGCGGGTCAGAGGCAATCCTTCCGAGAGCGTCGCTCGCGCCAGTTGCTTGACCGGCGTGCGCAGCGCCCTCTCCGACACCTTGCACCGCCTGCGAGAAGATCTTGCCGAGAATGTCGGTGATGCTGCCGCCGTCGGTAACGGAACCGCCTGCCTGCCCAAGCTTGTCTTTAATCTGCGCCAGGATATCGCCGAGTTCCGGCGTCCCGCCATCTTGAGCAGAGCCGGTGGAACTGGAGGCAGGGCGTCCGGCAGTCTCGCCTGAGGACGGCTGGCCGAACTGACGGGCAAGATCGCCGAGGATGTCACCAAGACCTTTGCTGTTTCCGTTTCCGCCTTCAGTACCGCCAGCCGGTGAGCCGCTGGACGGCTGGGAAAGACTTCGACCGATCTCGCTCAGAATATCGCCGAGACCGCCGCCTCCGCCTCCCTGGTTCTGCTGGGCTGGAGCAGCCCCGCGCACGATACTTTCGAGAATTGATTTCGCGTCGAACATGGCGTTCATCCTTGGGTTAAGTGCCCGCGCACGAACGTAGTGACGAGCAGCGCCTCGTACAATTCTCCAATCGGCAAATGGGTTCGAAATTATTACGAGGTGACCGGAGGTGCGGGCTTTCCGGCAGCCGGTTCGGCTTCGCGTGCCTTATGGACAGCAGGGTTCTCTTCGCCCGGCTCATCGCGCGGCCCGATAAAGCGGCCGAAGATCCGCTCCATCAACCATCCGAAATCGTCCATTACGGTAAAGAACGAGGGGACGAACACGAGCGACAGCAGCGTCGAGACCAGAAGGCCGCCGATCACCGCAATGGCCATCGGCGCACGGAATTCGCCGCCGTCACCAAATGCAAGGGCGCTGGGAAGCATGCCGGCCGCCATCGCGAGCGTTGTCATGATGATCGGACGAGCGCGCTTGCGACCGGCATCAATGATGGCCTCGCGCCGGTCGACGCCAGCCGCAATTTCTTCAATCGCAAAGTCGACGAGCATGATCGCGTTCTTCGTCACGATACCCATCAGCATCAGCAACCCGATGTAAACGGGCATGCTGATCGAATTGTCGGTGAGCAACAGGCTGACCACCACGCCGCCGAACGAAAGCGGCAGCGACAGCAAAATGGTGATCGGTTGAAACACGCTGCCGAACAACAGGATCAGCAATCCAAGAACGATCAGAATGCCGGTTCCCATGGCCGTCATGAAGCCATTGGCCACTTCGTCCTGCACTTCCGCGTCACCCGAGGGCTGCAGCGTCACGGTCGCGGGCAGCTTTTGATCTTCGATCACCTTGAGAAACTTTTCGCGCGCAACGCTCATCGGAACGCCCCGATCGAGATCGACGCCGACAACGGCGCGCCGCAGCCGGTCGAAACGTTCGATCGACGCAGGCCCGCTTCCAAGGCTGACGGTCGCGACAGCGGTCAGCGGAATGGCTTTGCCCGAAGCATTGGTGACGCGGAGTTGTTCGATGCGCTTGAGCTGCGTGCGCATGCGTTCTTCAAGCTGCACGCGGATTGGAATCTGCCGGTCGCCGAGCGTGTATTTAGCCAGATTGAATTCCGCATCTCCGATCGTCGCGACGCGAATGGTTTCGGCAATCTGATCGGGCGCTACACCAAGGCGCGCAGCTTCGTCGAGACGCGGGATGATCTGAATTTCAGGCCGCTCGGTGGAGCCGGAGGCCGCGACGTTGCGGAAACCCGGAATCTCGCGCAAGCCAACTTCGACTTTGCCGATCGCCGCGTTCAAGTCATCGCCGTTGCGTGACAGCATCGAGAATGAGAGTTCGCGCTCACCCCGGTCGTTGATGTACCAGGCGCGACTATCGGGAACGTCGCCCAGCTTCGCCGCAATGATCGTGCTGAGCTGCTTCTGCGTAATCTTCCGCTCATTCTTCGGCGTCAGCTGTACGAATACTGACGCGCGCCGCACATCCAATTGTCCCGTGGGACTGGTTCCGCCGAGCACGAAGACCTGATGCACCTCGGGGATTGAACGCAGAATGCGCGCCATCTCATCGGTTTTGATACGCGTATCATCGAGCTTCGTGCCTGGTGGAAATTCAACAGCCACGACAATGCGCGCCGTGTCTTCATCCGGAAGGAAGCCGGTGGGAAGCAGCGACGTCGCGTAGATGGCAGTGGAAAACAGTGCGACGCCGGAGACGAGCGTCAGGTAGCGCCAATTCAATGTCGCTTCGAGAAACCGCGTATAGAAGCGCATCAGCCAGCCATCGACATGCGGCTTCTCTGGAATAGGACGCATGAGATAAGCGGCCATCATCGGCGTAATGAGCCGCGCGACCAGAAGCGATATCAACACGGCAACGGCAACGGTCATGCCGAACTGCCGGAAGTACTGTCCTGCAATGCCGCCCATGAACGAAACCGGCGCAAAGATCGCGACGATCGTCAGCGTAATCGCGATCACAGCCAGACCGATTTCGTCCGCCGCTTCAAGGGCCGCGCGATATGGCGACTTACCCTGGTGCATGTGGCGCACGATGTTCTCGATCTCGACGATCGCATCGTCCACGAGTATGCCTGTGGCGAGGGTTATTCCAAGCAGGCTGACGAGGTTCAGGGAAAATCCCATCGCGCTCATTGCCCAAAACGTCGGTATCGCCGCGAGTGGCAAGGCGATCGCCGAAATCAGCGTTGCGCGCCAGTTTCGCAAGAAAACGAACACGACAATCACGGCGAGCACGGCGCCTTCGATCAGCGCTTCCATCGCGGCAACATAGTTGCCGCGCGTATAGGCCACCGCATCGTCGATGAGAGTGATGTTTACGTTCGGGTACGCCGCTTGGAGTTCTTTAAGCGAAGCGTCAACGGCATCAGCAACCGAGAGCTCGCTCGTTCCTTTGGTTCGAAACACGGAGAACGAAACGACAGGCTGGCTATCGAGACGACTGAACGAGCGCTGCTCGCTGGCGTCGTCGATGACTTGTCCGAGATCCTTGAGGCGAACTTCGCGCCCGCCCGGAAGCATGATCTTCGCATCAGCAAGCACCTGCACACGCCGCGCACCGGCCAGAATGCGGATCGCCTGTTCCTGTCCGCCAACCTCGCCTCGGCCGGAGCCAAGATCGACGTTTGTTGAACGGACTTGCCGGTTCACCTCGGCCGCGGTGATACCGTAAGCCAGCAGCTTATCGGGATTGAGATTGACGCGAATTTCGCGATCGACACCGCCATAGCGCTCGACGCGGCCCACGCCCTTCGTCGCCTGCATCCGGCGCTTGATGACGTCGTCCACGTGCCACGACAACTCTTCCAGCGTCATTCCGGGCGACGTCGCCGCGTACGTCAGGATCGGCTGTCCTTCGACGTCAATCCTCTCGATGATGGGTTCATCGATCGTCCGCGGAAGATTTGCGCGCACTTTTGCAATCGCATCTTTGACGTCATTCAAAGCGCGATCGGTGTTGGTCTCCAGGCGAAATTCAATGATCGTCGATGACGTGCCGTCGGTCAGCGTCGACGTGATGTGCTTCACGCCCGTGATATTGGCGACCGAGTCTTCGACGATCTTTGTGACTTGCGTTTCGAGTTCGGCAGGAGCCGCGCCGGATTGCGTGACAATGACGGAAACGAGCGGAATATCGATGTTCGGAAACCGGGTCACCGGCATCTGCATGAAGCTCAACGTGCCAAGCAGCATCAGCACGGCGAACAGAACGATCGCCGGAACAGGACGCCGGATGGACCATGCAGAAACGTTGATCCGCATTAGCGAGCCTCGCTTAGCGCCGGCTCAGGAACGATCGGACGCACCATATCGCCGTCGCGTAGGAACGTGCCCGCGCGCGTCACGACAAGGTCGCCCTCCGAAAGGCCTTGGGTGATTTCGACCAGATCGCCGGTTATCAACCCGGCTGTTACGAAACGCTTCTGAACCTTCTTGTCTTTGACCACCTGAACCGAAACCGTACCGTGCTCGAAATTGACGGCAGACGTCGGAACCGCGATGCCGCGGCTGCGCGCCGTTTCAATCTGGCCATGAGCATACGATCCGATGCGAATCTGAGGGTTCGCGCCAAGGAAAATCCTCACGCGGCCGAGACGCGTCGTCTTATCGATTTCTGGCGAAACGAGCCGCACGCGCCCTTCAAAATCGCCGATCTGCGGAACGGTGACGATCGCCTTCTGGCCGACCTTCACGTTCTTCATTTCCGTCTCAACGATTTCCGCATCGAGTTCGATCTCGCCGTTCTCGATGACGCGGAACATCGGCTCACCGACAGCAGACGCCATCGCACCGATGCGGGCCGTTCGGCGGCTGATGATGCCATCCTTAGGCGCGGTGACGTCGGTGTTATTCCGCCGCCACAACATTTCCCGGCCCTGAGCTTCGACCTGGGCTTTCTCAGCTTTGGCAGCGGTAAGTCCGTCGCGAGCAGCGATCACTTGGGAGGCGGTCGTACGCGCGGCGCTTTCGCGCTGGTCGTATGTCGATCCCGAAAGATAGCCCGATTTCTTCAGGGGCTCCGCGCGTTCGAGTTGTGCGGCCGCTTCCTTTGCTTGCGCTTCAGCCTGTGCGATCTGGCTTTCGGCCTGGGCGATGGCAGCGGTTGCGCGCGCGAGATTGGCGGTGTTCTGCGCGAGCTGTGCATTCAGCTGTTCCGCAACGAGCCGGGCGAGCACTTGGCCTTTCTTGACCTTGTCGCCTTCATCAGCGAGCAATTCGAGAACGCGCAAACCCTCAACCTCGGGCGAAACGAGGATCTCTTCGCGCGGTATCAGCGAACCTGAGACGATTGCCGTTTGAACGAACTCCTCCATCTTCGCTTTTGAAACGGTGATGGCAGGTTCCACGACGGGTTTCGCAGCTTCAAGCCGTGCAGCCTGCACCTCTGCATTCCGTTTGTTCTCGATGAACATGTACAAGCCGCCCGTTCCGGCGGCGATCAAGAACAAGAGCACGAAAAATTTCGTCCAAGTCATACGCGCGCCTCGTGCGTTTTGGCGGATTGGCTGCGCGGGGCGCGCTCTACCGGATTCAGAAGACTGCCGATCATCTGGATCATCACCGGCAAAATGGCGCGCATATCGACATTGGGCTCGATGGCTCGGCGCCAAAACAATCCGTCGCCAAGGACGCTCAAGACTTTCGCCAACCTCGGAATATCGATGGTTGGCGCAATTCTTTTCTCATCCTTCATGCGTTGAAACAGCGCTTCGAAACTTTCGCTGCAATACTTGTCGACCTTCATGAAGATGTCGGCGATGCGTGGGTTGCGTGTCGCTTCAACACCCATCTCCATCGCAAAGCGTTGCCGCTCCGGAGATTCATCGATGAAGTAGTGTTCGCCGATTGCGGAAAGCGCTTCCAGCAAGTCAGGCGCATTTGCAAGCACGGCGAAGCGCTCAGCGAATTCCGCCCGGTCGCGTTCGCACAGCCCCTCGATCAACGCTTCTTTGCTATTGAAGTAGACATAAAGCGATCCAGGGCTAATCCCTGCCTCCCGGCAAATGGACTGCATCGTCGTCGCGTGAAATCCGCCTCTGGAAAAGCAGGTCAGCGCTGCGTCGAGAATTTTTTCTCGTCTCGCACGCTGCGTATCGGGCCTCAGTCTCGGCATCACCCAGCCTCGTCTCGGGTTCCCAAAAAGAATCGACGTTCTGTTTGTCGAAGGATTGTGAACTCGTCAAGGCGAATAGATGTTCGTTTTGGAGAATCCGCTGTTCCTCAGGGAACAAGGGTAAATATCGTATGAGAGTGCCTAAGACGGTGCCGAGGAGAAGGAGCGATGGGACCCGCAGCCCAATACTCCTTCACCTCCGCCAGCACGCAACTGGGCGGGCTTTTGAGCGACAGGCGCACCGTAGCCAACCGCGTCGAGTCAATGCGAATGACTAGTGTGCAATATCGCCGGGGAGATGATTGGGTCGCGCATGCGAACTTGCAAGACAATCACTGTAACTCGCCGTGCTTTCAAAGCGAATTGACCGTGAGGTGTGCCAGAAAAGCACATACAACATGCGTCCGCTGTGAGCGAACGAGAACGCCCTGCAATCAGGGCAGGCAAGGCGTTCCAACGAACGTGCAAACAGTTCCCGAGCCGCCGCTCATGCAGTTTTCCTCGGTATTCTGCGCGCGGGCCCAATTGGAATAATCGGGGCCGAGGCCGGGCATCGTTCTGACTTTCT
Organism: Hyphomicrobium methylovorum; assembly: GCF_013626205.1. Taxonomy (NCBI): domain Bacteria; kingdom Pseudomonadati; phylum Pseudomonadota; class Alphaproteobacteria; order Hyphomicrobiales; family Hyphomicrobiaceae; genus Hyphomicrobium; species Hyphomicrobium methylovorum. The sequence continues at coordinate 1,280,569 of NZ_QHJE01000001.1, read as the reverse complement.
GGCGCCAGTGAGCCCGTGTCTTGACCTTGGCCAGCCACTCGTATCGCGACTGCTCTCCGCGCGCGGTCACTTGGAAGTCAGCGCATGCGCCCGCGTTTGCAGCATGGGAAACGAACATCGGCGCCAGAAACGCCAAGGCGAAAAAAAGAGCCGGGGCCGGTGCCATTCTCATGCACATCCTCGTCCAGTTTCGTGCGCGTCGGAACGCGCGGCTGTGTCAAAGAACTGGCACGGTGCAGCTAGAATTGGAAGAGCACGTTCAGTGTTCCGTAGGGCGAGCTATCGTCTTGTTGCCAATCGCTTACACGCGTCGCGACACCGCCTGCCAACGAGACCTCCCCGCCTGCCCATTCATAACGGATGAATGCACCAGCCCGGCCATTCCAAATGCCCTCTCCTGTCTCGATGTTTTTGTCGTATCGAAGCTCAGGACCGATGGAGAGATAGGGAAGCAGCCGATAGCCTGCTCTCCAACGCGCGGACGTCTCATCCCGCGCAGTTGAATAGCTGGCGTCGACTGCGGTGTAGGCGTGCTCACCGAGATTGAGCCAGAGTTCGACAGCCCCTATCGCACCGAACTTGGTGCCGTCGCTGGCATGAAGCGTTTCGCTGTTCTTATGGCTCTGGGTCGACATCGCCGCGCCGACGAACGTCTTCGCAATCAAGTCCCCGAGACGAAAGTGATAGCCAACCAGCGCATGGGCATACGAATGGGCCACGCTGTAACGTTTTGCGATCCGGCCATCCTCGCTGCAAGCATCGCCAACGGTCGCATCTCCGCAAGGCGCGCGCGGCGTCATGGCGGTGTAGTCGTAGTGTCCGTATCCGCCCGAGAGCCGCAGACGAATGCCGTTCGAGTGGGCATCCGGGCTCCACGGGGCAACCGTCATGCCGGAATAAAACATCCACTGATCGCGGGCCGCGTCCACGCCCGCCCAAGTCTCACGCCAGCCAAGGGCACTTTCAGTTGTTTCCGGCTGAGGGAGAGAGCTCTGAGCGAAGGACAATCCAGAAAAAAGCACGCTGGCGCCGCTCGCGACGACGGCGCGAACAACCAAACCCCAATGGTTGGTTCCCCGGAACGCACTCACAACAGCTACTCAACCGACTAATTCCTCTCCTGTGATAAGCTCAGTTGAACAATCGTCAAGAACGATTAACCACCTGCTATAATTGAGTATTTGTGAGATTTACACGCTCTGCGAGAGGTTGTGCGCCAACAGCGTGTAAGCCAACGACGGCAAGCCATTGAGTATTTCGACACAATCCGCACGGAGCTGTGAGGTGCGACGGTTGCACCTTCGTGCTATCTCAAAGCACATTCATCCGAGGTTCAAATGTAATGAGGTTTGAACCCAGGTGCCTGGCACAGTTCGAGGGCGTTGTGTGTAGCGGGAAGGGTTGCGAGATGGCGTATAATGCCGAAACTTCGCATAGTAATACTTCACTGTACTATTCTTACTTTCAGATTCTGTTCGATACCGTTGATACCACTGCGTATTTCTGGCAACCGCTAATGCGTGCTGTCGGTACAAGTCAGATGGAAATTGCAGGACTGCAGGCGCGTCAGGCTCAGGCGCTTATGCGCTGGACTCACGAAATCATGCGCCCGGCGCCATCGCCGATGCACCACTTCAACGCGTGCGCCGAGCTTTGGACGATGATGATCGGAAACTGCGCAGAGGTTGCGCCGCGTGTGGCGGCAGCCGGTGGCTCGGTGGCTGCACCGGTGGTCAAATTGCCGGTGAAGCGCTCGCGCGATCGTCTCGTGCTGTTGGAGCGAGACGAGCAGACGGGCGAAACATACGAGCGCAAGGTCGCCTGACAATCTGAACGTATGAAGCGCAATCTGAACGCCCGAAACTCAGGAATCGGCTGAGCCGCGCTGCGTGTGCGGCCAACTCACTTGAGGTCGCCAAGTGCCTCTGCGAAGCCCTTAAGCGAAATCGGAATCCCGATGCCCGCTTCCTCAGTCTGGAAGATGATGAAAATCGCCGTTTTTCCGGTCTTGAGCTGCTCAATCAGCGGATCTTCGACAACGACCTGAGCATAGCAAGCGAAGCTATGGCAGCGCAGAAACGGCGCATGCCCAACGTCCTTGTCATCGATCTTTAGGCCGAGGCCCGGCGGCAGAAGCACGCCGAGCGGAGCGAATACGCGCAGAACGCGCGTGCCATTCGAGAAGCGCTGGAAGTAGACCGTCAGCCCGATATTGTTTTTGTCCTCGGCCGTGACGCTTTGCACGAGCGCGCAAACGCCGTTCTTCGCGCCAGCCGGCGGATCCTTGCAGACGACCTGCCAATCCCCATGCTGCGCTTTGACCGTCCCTTCCGGCGCATCGACGGCGTTGGCAGGCATCGCGAACGCCATCATGCTCGCAACTGCGAACACCAGCACAAGCCCTGCCAAGAATAGTCGGGTCGCCCACGACTCGGCGCCCATCGCAGGGAAGCCTGTGTCTGTCAGGAGGTGGTCGTTTCGGCGTCGAATGAGCGAATGCAAACGGATGTCCTTGCGTTCCAGATACCGCGTTAGCGACGAGAATTGCCACCAACGATCCGCCGCTTCGTCATCCAGGATTTCGGCCGAATTCTGTTCTGCGCGACACGGGGCAGTCCCGAGAGGAATGCGATTCGCTCAAAGTACCCAACCTCTTTTAGCGTATAAATGACGCACAAACTTGACTTGAGTTCATTGGAGCGGTTGTGCTCTGTGTCGTGCTGCCTTAGCAGGTGAGATTGAAGCCGGCGTGGCTTCGTCGTACGCGGGCGCTCCTGGTCGGGAAAACCGGGCAAAAAAACGGGGACGACGCGCAGCCGAGCGCGCAATTTGTGAATGGGAGACGGTCGCGGCGTGTTCAGCGCTGGGCGACGCGAACTGGGAGCGAACGAATGTTTAAGAGGTTGCTTGGCGCCGTTCTGGGATTGACGGCTGCCTGCTCGGCCATGGCTTTTGTCGGTCTTGCACCGGCGCTCGCAGGCTTTGGTCATCCAACCGACGGCGAGCTTGGTCTGCAAGGCGCGGCCACTCCCCTCATGGAAGAACTGACCCACGTCCACGACACCGTAAATTACATCATCATTTCGATCGCGGTCTTCGTCATCATTCTGATGGGATACGTGATGTTCCGCTTCAGCGCGAAGAACAATCCGACCCCGTCGCGCACCACGCATCACACCGGCCTCGAAGTCGCCTGGACGATCGTTCCGATCCTGATCCTGGTCGGCATCTCGATCCCTTCATTCCACCTCCTGTTCAATCAGTACGCCTTTCCGAAGCCGGACCTGACCGTGAAGGTCACGGGCAACTCCTGGTTCTGGGATACGGAATACCTCGACCAGAACATCTCGATCACGTCCAACATCATCAACGATGAAGACCTCATCCGCGCCAAGGTTGGTGACGAAGCATACGATCAGAAATATGGCGCACTTGAGGGCGCACGGTTGCACGCCGCTCTGTATACGGACTCTCTGCCGCTCTGGGCTGAGACCCACAAGCGCCGTCGTCTTTCCGTCGATCAGGAAATCGCCGTTCCGGTCAACAAGAACGTCCACGTTCTCGTAACCTCGAGCGACGTCATCCACTCTTGGACCGTGCCGTCGTTCGGCGTGAAGATGCAGGCCGTCCCTGGCCGTACGTCGGCCGTATGGTTCCGTGCAACGAGAATTGGCACCTATACGGGTCAGTGCTCGGTTCTTTGCGGCAAGCTGCATTCTGCGATGCCGATCGTCGTTCGTGTCGTAGATCAGACCGTGTACGACGCCTGGCTGGCCGCGATGCAGGGCAAGGACAAGAAGAAGGCTCAGAAGATTCTTGACGACGACGTCGCGAGCCGCGGCGATCAATCCAACGTCGCCTCTGCGCAGTAATTAGTCGTGACGAGCGGCGACAAGCTGCTCGCCTCGCTTCATCGACCAATAAGAACTGAGAAGCTTTCGGGACAAGGGCATTAGGAAATGGGAAGCACTGCACACACGGCCGACGGTGGTCACGACCACGCGCCGACATTCTTTAGGCGATGGTTCCTTTCGACGAACCACAAAGACATCGGCACGATGTACTTGCTGTTCTCAATCTTTGCGGGCTGCATCGGCGCCGGTCTGTCCATCGCGATGCGCTTGGAACTTCAGGAGCCTGGGCTTCAGTTCTTCTCAAACGAAGGCGTCTTTAACGCGTTCGTTTCCGCGCACGGCATGATCATGGTCTTCTTTGTCGTCATGCCTGCCATGATCGGCGGCTTCGGCAACTGGTTTGTGCCGATCATGATCGGTGCGCCTGACATGGCGTTCCCGCGCATGAACAACATCTCCTTCTGGCTGTTGGTTTCTGCCTTCGCTCTGATGCTTATGTCGCTGTTCGTTCCCGGCACGGCAGACGCTGATGGTGCAGGTGCTGGCTGGATCTTGGTCGCGCCGCTTGCAGGCAAGATTGGTCATCCCGGACCCGCAGTCGACTTTGCAATTCTGTCGGTCCATTTGGCCGGTGCTGCGTCGATCCTTGGTGCGATCAACTTCATCACCACGATCTTCAACATGCGCGCACCCGGCATGACGCTGCACAAGATGCCGCTGTTCGTCTGGGCCGAACTCGTCACCGCCTTCATGCTTTTGCTGTCGCTTCCGGTTCTCGCTGGCGCGATCACCATGCTGCTGACGGATCGTAATTTCGGAACGACCTTCTATGATCCCGCAGGCGGCGGCGACCCGCTGCTCTACGCCCATCTTTTCTGGTTCTTCGGCCATCCCGAAGTTTACATTCTCGTTCTGCCGGGCTTCGGCATCGTCAGCCACATCGTTTCGACGTTCTCGCGGAAGCCGGTGTTCGGTTACCTCGGCATGGCCTACGCCATGGTTGCGATCGGCCTCGTCGGCTTCATCGTCTGGGCTCACCACATGTACACGGCAGGTCTGAGCGTCGATACGCAGGCTTACTTCATGTTCGCGACAATGGTGATCGCCGTACCAACGGGCGTGAAGGTATTCTCCTGGATCGCCACCATGTGGGGCGGCTCGCTTGAATACCGCGTTCCGATGTTGTGGGCGCTGGGCTTCATCGTGCTCTTCACCGTCGGCGGCGTGACGGGCGTTATGTGCGCCAACGCAGGCGTCGACCGCGCACTGCACAACACGTACTACGTCGTTGCACACTTCCACTACGTGCTCTCGCTCGGCGCTGTCTTCTCGATCTTCGCAGGCTGGTACTACTGGTTCCCGAAGATGAGCGGCTACATGTACAATGAGACGCTGGGCAAGCTGCACTTCTGGTTGACGTTCATCGGCGCCAACGTCCTGTTCTTCCCGCAGCACTTCCTTGGCCTGTCGGGCATGCCGCGCCACTACGCTGACTACCCGGAAGGGTTTGCGTACTGGAACCGCATCTCGTCGTACGGCTCCTACATCACGGCTGCAGGCTTGCTCGTGTTCCTGTTTGCGATGTTCTACGCCTACTTCATCCGTAAGGAGAAGGCTGCGGACAATCCGTGGGGTCCTGGCGCAACGACGCTGGAATGGACGCTGCCGTCGCCGCCAGCTTTCCATAGCTTCGAGAAGCTTCCGCGCATCGCGGCCGCTGATCATCACTGATCCGCGAAGTAACCCACAGGGTCGGCGGGCCTCGTCCGCCGACCCTGATCGAAATTCGACATCAACCAATTAGGCGATGTGCGGGCAATGAGCGTCCAAAGCGAAATCGGTCAATTTGACCTCACGGCCGAGCCAAGCGTCGGCGACTTCGTCCAGTTGATGAAGCCGCGCGTGATGGCGCTCGTTGTCTTTACGGCGCTCGCTGCAATGCTGGCCGCGCCAGGATCGATCAATCCGATCATTGGCGTCATCGCCATGGTCTCGATTGCAATCGGTGCGGGCGCCTCGGGCGCCCTCAATATGTGGTATGACGCCGACATCGATGCCCGCATGGCGCGTACGGCAGCACGTCCTTTGCCGCGTGGAAAAGTCAGCGGTGACGAAGCTCTCAGCTTCGGAACCGTTCTTTCGTTGGGCTCCGTCGTAACGCTCGGCGTGATCGTCAACTGGGTTGCCGGCGCGCTCCTGGCACTCACGATCGCTTACTATCTTTTCGTCTACACGATGTGGCTGAAGCGTAAGACGCCGCAGAACATCGTCATCGGCGGTGCAGCGGGTGCGTTCCCGCCAATGATCGGCTGGGCTGCTGTCACGGGTGACGTCAGCATCAACAGCATCCTGCTGTTTCTCATCATCTTCATGTGGACGCCGCCGCACTTCTGGGCGCTGTCGCTCTATCGTTGCCGTGACTACGAGCGCGTCGGTGTGCCGATGCTGCCGGTCGTTGCAGGGCTGCCGGAAACGCGCCGCCAGATTCTGATCTATTCCGTGTTGCTCGTGCCGCTCGCGATTGCTCCCTATTTCACCGGCCTCGGCGGAATTGCGTATCTCGTTAGCTCGGTTGTTCTCGGCGCCGTCTTCCTGGCGCTGGCAGTGAACGTCTATTTCACGACCGAAGGCCGCGAAGCCGATACGGCGGCGCGCCGACTCTTCTGGTTCTCGATTCTCTATCTCTACGTGCTGTTTGCTGTGCTTCTCGTTGAAGCCACTGTGCACCGCATTCTGGCATAAGGTGCTTTGTTCGAATGGATGCGCCTGAAAAGACCAACCAGGATCTCGCGGCCCAGCGGTCTCGCCGCCGCCGGTCGATTGCGATCGGCTTGATGCTGGGATTCATGGTGCTCGCATTCTACATCGCCACCTTTGTGCGCTTCACCAACGGCGTTCCGCCGAAAGTCCTTTGAGGAACGAAAGCCGAATGGACTCGAGCAGCGAAAATCTTCCGAAGAAGCCATCGTCTGGCAACCGTCGCACAGTCGTCGGCTGCCTGCTGGCGCTTGGGGTGATGGGCGGCATCACTGCCGTCTCGCCAGAGCTCTATTCCATGTTCTGCCAGGTGACGGGTTACGGCGGCACGACGCAGCGCGCCGCGCAGAACGCAAGCAAGGTTCTCGACCGTACGATCACCGTGCGCTTTGACGGCAATGTCTCGAAAAAACTGGCTTGGAAGTTCGAGCCGGACGTCAAGACGATGGAAGTCAAGATCGGCGAAACGAACCTCGCTTTCTTCCGCGCAACCAATCTCACGGACAAGCCGCTAAGCGGTCAGGCTGCGTTCAACGTCGCGCCGGAATCGATGGGTCCTTATTTCCAGAAGATCGAATGCTTCTGCTTTACCGAGCAAACGCTTGCGCCGCATCAGACGGTGGAGATGCCGATAACTTTCTTCATCGATCCTAAAATGGTCGAGGATTCCGACACCAAGCAGTTCTCCACGGTGACGCTGTCGTACGTGTTCTATCCGCTCGAACACGCCGCAGAGGCACCTCAGGCAGCAACGTCTGCCCCGAAGACGGGGGGCGGCTGAACGGGCGGAGATTGAGACTTCACATCTACAAGACGAGAAGAAACATAAACGGCAACGATTGCCGGATTGTACTTCGACCGGGACGGGCTGAACGCCAATACCGGAGAGGGGCCGATCCGGAAGCGATGGGGACGACGGAGAGCAATAATGGCTGACACGCACGCGAAACATCACGACTACCACTTGGTAGACCCTAGCCCCTGGCCTCTTGCGGCTGCATTCTTCGCCCTTACGATGGCGGTCGGTGGCATCGCGTGGATGCGGACGCATATCGATGGCGAAGGTGTTTTCGGCATCACGGGTCCCTGGCTGTTCGCCGTTAGCTTGGCACTTCTCATCGCCGTCGCGTGGCGTTGGTGGGCCGATATCATCACTGAAGCCAACAAGGGCGACCACACACCGGTCGTTCAACTTCACCTGCGCTACGGCATGATCATGTTCATCGCCTCTGAGGTGATGTTCTTCGTGGCTTGGTTCTGGGCATATTTCGACAGCGCGCTGTTTCCGGCGGGCGTTCATGAGCTCATGAACAATGCGAGCCAGATGATTGGTCTGACGTCGCGCAACGAAGTTTACGGCGGCCACTGGCCCCCGGCTCCGGTCGAAACGGCTGCTGCTGTTCCGGGCTTCTTCAAGGCCACATTCAATCCGTGGGGTCTGCCGCTCGTCAATACGCTCATCCTGTTGACGTCGGGCTGCACCGTGACGTGGGCTCACCACGCACTGCTCAAGAACGATCGCCGCGGCCTCACCGTTGGCCTGCTGTTGACCGTTCTTCTCGGCGTGCTGTTCACGATCTGCCAGATCATTGAATACAGCCACGCGCAGTTCAGCTTCGCTGGCCACACCTACGGCGCGACGTTCTTCATGGCGACTGGCTTCCACGGCTTCCATGTGTTCATCGGCACGGTCTTCCTTGCCGTTTGCCTCTTCCGCGCATTCCGCGGTGCGTTTACGCCGAAGCAACACTTCGGTTTCGAAGCCGCTGCTTGGTACTGGCATTTCGTTGACGTGGTCTGGCTGTTCCTGTTCGCCTGCATCTACGTTTGGGGTGCTGGCCCGCAGGTTCCGGGCGCGCATTGAGGCTGAGCGATTGCGATTATTCGCGATCCAGATGATGAATTACAAAGAGGCGGCGCAGAGCCGCCTCTTTCCTATTGGAAACCCGAAGGCAATCCAGGATCGTCTGGATTACCCTAGGCACTGCCGGATCGAGTTAAGCCGTGTCGAATTCGATACCTGAAGTTTCCCCGCTGATTGCGGGCTTGAAATGCCGCTGCCCGCGATGCGGCAATGGCAAGCTGTTCTCAAATTCATTGGGCCTTGCAGAGAAATGCAGCGAATGCGGCCTCGATTATAACTTCATAGACACTGGTGACGGGCCCGCCGTCTTCGGAATCTTCATCATGGGATTCCTGTGTCTCGGCGGAGCGCTTCTGGCCGAGTTTAAATTGCGCGTGCCTTGGTGGATGCACGTCATTCTCTGGGGTATCTTCGCCCCGATCGTCACTCTGCTTCTGCTTCGATTTCTCAAGGCGACGTTGATCGCGCTTCAGTTCCGGAACAAGGCCGAAGAAGGCCGAATCGCAAAGGAATAGCCATGTTCGCGCGCTGGCGCGCCGCAGGTCTCATTCTTCCTGCCATACTGACGATTGTCACGCTGCCCGTGCTGATTGGCCTTGGAAACTGGCAATGGCACCGCTTGGCGTGGAAGGAAGACCTCATCGCGAAGGTCAAAGAACGCAGCGTCGCGGAGCCCGTCTCATATCCAGAGGCGCTCTCGCGGTATGTGAAAACCGGAGACGTCGAATACCTCCACGTCCGCATTTCTGGAACATTCGACAACAGCCAGGAACACCATCTCTATGCGCCGAAGACGTCGTCGCAAGGCTGGCATGTTTATACGCTGCTGCGACCTGCCGGTGGTCTGCCTCCTGTCTTCGTCAACCGGGGCTGGGTCTCAGACGATCTGAAGGATCCAGCCAAGCGAGCCGAAGGTCAGATCGAAGGACCGGTTACGGTGACGGGCCTCGTGCGTCTTCCCGAACACCGCGGCTGGTTCGCAATCGATCCCGACTACGCCGCGAACCGCTGGTACTGGCGCGATCTCGAGGCCATGCGGTGGGGCGCTAAGGGTCCGCCGTCGCCGCTTCAGTTCAGCGCCGAGAAGGTGCAGGCTTATGCTCCCTTCTCGATCGACGCCGATGCCACTCCCGAAAATCCAGGCGGCTGGCCGAAGGGCGGAACGACAGAGGTCAATATCTCCAATCCTCATCTGCAATACGTGGTGACCTGGTTTGCATTTGCGGTGATCCTGGCGGCTATTTTCACCGTCTTCGCGCGCCAGCGACTTCAGGCTTTGGACAGCCGGAAACCCGAGGTTTGACGCGAAAAAGTCGGGTCGATCGGCGCACCGGCTCGGGACGCCTCGTCTGATCCTGGGACAATACACAATAAGCCAGGGACGAGACGTAGCAGCTCTGTCGAAACAGCGCCCCAAGCGCCGAAAAATGCTCTAAGTTCGCCCCATCAACCGTCGATCGTGAGAGTGTGAATTTGAAGTACATTTCGACCCGGGGCACCGCGCCGACACTTGGTTTCGAAGACGTTCTGCTGGCAGGTCTTGCGCGCGACGGCGGCCTGTACCTTCCGGATGTGTGGCCAACTCTGAAGGCCGAAACCATCGCGTCATTCCCGAACAAATCGTTCGTCGAGATCGCGGTCGACGTCATCCATCCGTTCACCGGCGATGAAATCTCCCGCGCCGAATTGCACCGCATGGCAACCGAGGCGTACGCAACCTTCGACACGCCGGAAGTAACGCCGCTCGTCGAGCTGAAGCCCGGCTTGAGCATCCTCGAACTCTTTCACGGTCCGACGCTGGCCTTCAAAGACGTCGCCATGCAATTGCTGGCCCGCCTGATGGATCACGTGCTGGAAAAGCGCAACGCTCGCGCGACGATCGTCGGCGCCACATCCGGCGATACCGGCGGCGCGGCGATCGAAGCGTTCCGTTCGTCGAAGCGCGTCGATGTTGTCATTCTTTTTCCGGAAGGCCGCGTCTCGGACGTGCAGCGCCGGATGATGACGACGCCAAAGGAAGCAAACGTTCACGCCGTCGCCATTCACGGAACCTTCGACGACTGTCAGGCTCTCGTGAAAGCGATGTTCAACGATCACGATTTCCGCGATTCCGTAGAGCTTTCGGGCGTAAATTCTATCAACTGGGCACGCATCGTCGCGCAGGTGACGTACTATTTCTGGGCCGCATCGCGACTTGGAAATACGAAAGGTCTCTCGTTCGCAGTGCCGACCGGAAACTTCGGCGACATCTTCGCGGGCTACGCCGCCAAACGGCTTGGGCTTGAGATCGACAAGCTGATCATCGCATCCAACGCCAATGACATTCTCCCGCGTGCGCTTGAAACCGGCGTCTACGCGATGAAGGACGTTGTCGCGACGATGTCGCCGTCGATGGACATCCAGATTTCATCGAATTTTGAGCGCTATCTCTTCGAAGCGTCCGGTCGCGATTCCGCGTTCGTACGCGATGCGATGACGTCGCTCGCCTCGCGTCGCGAGTTCGATCTCGGCCCGGCCTGGTCGAAACTCAAATCCGATTTCGCCGCCGTGTCCGCCACTGAAGGCGACGTGGCCGACGCAATCAGAAACGCAAAAGCGACCTACGGATACGGTCTCGACCCGCACACGGCATGCGCTTACGTCGCTGCCGAACGTGAAACGGCGGGCAGCAACACCGTCGTGCTTTCGACCGCGCACCCGGCAAAATTTCCGGATGCCATCGAAAGCATAACCGGCGAGCGACCCGGCCTTCCCGCGCATCTTGAGCATTTGCTGCAGGATACCGAGCGCTTCGAAACGCTGCCCAACGATCTGGCTGTTTTGCAGGACTTTGTCCGCAGCCGATGCCGCGCCAGCACGGGGGTACAGTGATGAGCACCGAGCTGACAATGCTGCCAAACGGCCTTCGCGTCGTAACGCACGCAATGCCGAACCTGGCGACGGTCTCGCTCGGCATATGGATTGACGTCGGCTCGCGCCACGAACGCGACGACGAACACGGTTTGGCGCACTTCCTTGAGCATATGGCGTTCAAGGGCACGAAGAAGCGCTCCGCTCGAGCCATCGCGGAAGAGATCGAAAGCCTTGGCGGCGACCTCAATGCCGCCACCGGTCTCGATACGACGGCCTATTACGCCCGCATCCTCGCGGGCGACGAGGGCGTCGCGCTCGAAATGCTTGCGGATATCCTGCTCAATTCGAAGTTCGCGCCTGAAGACCTCAATCGCGAACGCGTCGTTATCCAGCAGGAAATCGCGTCCACCGACGATAATCCTGACGACGTGGTCTTTGACTTGATGCAGGGCGTCGCGTTTCCGGACCAAGCCCTCGGACGGCCCATTCTCGGTACAAAGGCCAGCGTCGCGCGCTTTGGCGCGAGCGAATTGCGGTCTTACCTCCGCACACACTATCTTCCTGACTCAATGGTGGTTTCGGCGTCCGGCGCTGTCCGCCATGCGGATATCGTTCGCCACGCTGAGGCCCTATTCGGAGGGCTCACTCCGGGACGACGCGGAGACGAATCGCAGGCGCATTACCGGGGCGGCTCCGCGGCGCTGGGGAAAACATTCGAGCAAAGCCACGTTCTGATCGGATTGCCGTCGCCATCGTATCTGGATCCGGCGTTCTATGCCGCGCAGGTCTTCTCTGGCCTCTTTGGCGGCGGGATGTCGTCACGGCTCTTTCAGGAAATTCGCGAAGATCGCGGACTTTGCTATTCGATTTATTCGACGGTCTGGGGGGTAAGAGACACCGGCATGCTGGCTGTACACGCCGCAACGGGGGCCGATATGGTCGAAGAGCTGTCCGCCGTGGTCGCTCAGGAGCTTGGTGCGCTTGCCAAGTCCGGGCCAACGGACGCCGAGCTGCTGCGCTCTAAAGCTCAGATCAAGGCGGGATTGCTCATGGCGCTCGAAAGTTCGGCTGTCTACACCGAGCAGATGGCCCGCCAGCTTCTGGCGCATGGCCGCCTCGTGGAAGTGTCCGAGCTCGTCAACGCCGTTGAGAACGTCGGCCCGGATGACGTCAAGGCATTTGCCGGCCGGCTGATGGGTGAAACCGCTTCGGTTGCCGTCCTTGGTTCAGGCAAAAAATCGGCCGGACAAGCTGCGCGCGTGGCTGCGATGTTCAATCCGATGTCGGCGCAGTTGGCCGATGCACAGGTTTCGAGGTGACGGCGACGTGGCATTCCTGCGCACAACACGTCCGGAAGAAGATCTCGAGGTGGTTCGCGGCCGCGATGTAACGCTGCGACAGCCGCAAGCGTTAGACTATGCGCAATGGGCCGAGCTGCGCGCCCTGAGCCGTTCGCATCTTGTGCCATGGGAACCGACCTGGGGTCCTGATGACTTGTCTCGCAGCATGTTTCGTCGGCGGCTTCGCGTTTACGCGAAGGACATTCGCGAAGACAGCTCCTATCCGTATTTCATTTTCAACGGCGCCACGCTCATTGGCGGTTTGACACTTTCAAACGTCCGGCGCGGCTCCGCTCAAACCGCATCACTCGGCTATTGGATGGGCGCACCTTATGCCGGTCGCGGCCACATGCAGGACGCCGTAACTGCCTTCCTGCGCGTCGCATTCGGCCAGCTCGGATTGCATCGCGTCGAAGCCGCTACGATGCTGAAGAACGCAGCATCGATCCGCGTTCTCGAATCCTGCGGGTTCGAGAACGAGGGGTTGGCGCGCGACTACCTGAAGATTAACGGCCGCTGGGAAGACCATCTGCTTTATGCCCACGTCGCCGGTAGGCCAGCCGCACAAGCGCGCCGAGATGGCGGGGGCGGATGATGCGTTCCGGGGGGACATTCGGGGGAGACTGGAAGGCCTGGGGAGCAGCCTTCATTGTCACCCTCATCGCGATGCTCGCAAGCGCGGCCAGTGCGTCGGCGCTGACGCCAATATCCGTGCAGTCCGATCAGGACAAGCTCGAGATTACCAATCTTGGCGAAGCCTACGAAGGCCGCGGCGATAGTCTCCAGGTCGAAACGGCAGCCGCGCAGGACGGCGTCTCGGGCCGCATGACGGTCCGCGCGTCGGTGCCCGGCACCAGCCCGAACTGGATGGTGTTCGCGCTGACGAACAAGTCTGACAAATCTTTAGAGCGTTTGCTGACGGCAGATCGTTACAGCGTTGTCGGCTCCGGAACCGTCTGGCCGGATCTCGATGCGCGGCGCATCGAAAGCGTGACGCCCTCTGTTGGTTTCGTTCCCGAACGCATCAAGAGCGATCGGGCGGATATCTTCCGCATTACGCTCGAGCCTGGCCAGACGATCACCTACGTGGCCGAACTCGCGGGCGAGCATTTCTCGCGGCTCTATCTCTGGCAGCCGATCGATTACGAAATCAAATCGCGCGACCGTCAGCTCTTTAACGGCATCATGCTGGGATTGATGGGCCTTCTCGCGATCTTCCTGACGGTTATCTTCGCGGCCAACCACAAGCTCATCTTCCCCGCTGCCGCCAGCGTCGCGTGGTCGGTGCTGATCTATCTGTGTGTGGACTTCGGCTTCTTCCACAAGCTCTTCAATCTCAGACCGGAAGACAACGCTGTTTATCGCGCGGCGCTCGAGGCCGCGATGGCGGGCACCTTCGTCATCTTCATGGCGACGTTCCTACGCCTGGGCCAATGGCACGGCATCGTTCGCATGATGATCGGCGTTTGGATCGTCGCGCAGCTGACGCTCATTGCCGTCGCCGTTATCGATCCGCGCCTTGCGGCAACTTTCGCCCGCTTGTCATTTCTTGGCATCGGTGGCGTCGGCAGCCTGTTCATTCTGTTCCTCGCATTCCGCGGACAGAACCGAGCCTTCTCACTAACGCCGACATGGATACTCCTATTGGTCTGGATATTCGCAACTGCGATGACGCTCGCAGGCCGGATGTCGGGAGACATGGTCGTATCGAGCCTCATCGCTGGACTCGTGCTTGTTGTCCTGGTGATGGGTTTCACCGTGACGCAGTTTGCATTCCACTCCAGCGACGCGGGCTACGCCGGCGCACCGACCGAACTTCAGGGCCGATCGCTTGCTCTGGCAGCTTCGGGTTCGGCGATCTGGGAATGGAACATTCGCCGCGACGAGATCAAGGTCGGCTCTGAAGTCGAAATGGCATTGTCGCTGATGCCGGGCGAGCTATCGACCAAGGTCGACGACTTCCTGAAGCATGTGCATCCAACGGATAAAGAACGCTTCCGCGTGATGCTGATGTCGGCGCAGGAACGCTCAGGCGTCAGGATCAAGACCGATTTTCGTTTGCGCCACTCGGATAATAGCTGGCGCTGGTTCGAACTCGAAGCCGCCAGCGTGCCGAACTCGGACGGACGCACACTGCGCTGCGTCGGTCTCCTGCGCGACGTATCGGATACGAAGCGTGCTCACGAGCGCCTGCTGCATGACGCTGTGAACTGTAGCCTGACGGGGCTTCCGAACCGCGAACTGTTCAAGGATCGCCTGCGCGTTGCGCTCACCCGCGCGAGAACCGAAGGCGGCATCAAACCGGCCGTCATTTTCATCGACCTCGACAAGTTCAAAAGCGTCAACTCGTCGTTCGGCCTTGTGCGTGGCGACAGCCTGTTGCTGACCGTTGCCCGGCGCTTGCAGCGCCAGACTGGTCCGCACGATACCGTCGCGCGTGTCGGCGGAGACCAATTCGCAATGCTGTTCGTCGGAGAACGCGAGGCGCGCAATCTCCATGCGGTTGCTGAACGCATTCGCCGGTCTTTGCGCGCGCCGATCCCGTTGGCCAATCAAGAAGTGACGTTGACGGGCTCAATCGGCGCCGCGCTTTGGGATGGTTCTGAAGCGACCGATATCGATCTGCTGCGCGATGCCGAGTTGGCGATGTATCGCGCGAAGCAGGTCGGCACGGATCGCATCGAAATTTTTGAACCCTCCATGCGTATTGGTCGTGGAGAGCCGTCCGACATCGAACTGTCAAAGGCGATAGAGAAGGGGCAGCTCAAGGTCCTTTATCAGCCCATCGTTTATCTGCCGACGAAAGAACTCGCGGGCTTCGAAGCGCTCGTGCGCTGGGTGCATCCGAAGCTCGGACTGGTCAATCCCGCGTCGCTCCTGGACGCGGCGAAAGACCCAGAGTCGATGGTGAAGATCAATTGCCACGTGCTCCTACGCGCCGCGAAAGACGCCGCTCGCTGGCTGACGGAATTGCCCCGCATCGAGCGACCGCTGTTCGTAACGGTCAACATCTCATGCCCACAGATTTTCCGTCCGGAATCGGTGCAGGAAATCCGCCATATCCTCGGTCGCAATACCGTTCCCGCTGGCACGCTAAGGCTTGAAATTGCCGAGAGCCTCGTGATGGAAAATCCCGAGCAGTCGGCCGAAGTTTTGAAAGTCCTTCGCGGTTCCGGCGCACAATTGTCGCTTGATGAATTCGGCACCGGCTATTCCTCGCTCGCCTATCTCAACCGCTTCCCCTTCGACACGATCAAGATCTGTCCTGAACTCATCCGTCGCAGCGGCACGGCAGAGGGTGCCGCGGTCATGCGATCGATGGTGGCGCTCTCGCATGAGCTGTCGAAAACCACGGTGGCCGAAGGCGTCCAACGCGCCGACGAGGCGACGTTCCTTCGCTCCATCGGCTGCGAATACGCGCAAGGCTACTATTTCGGCGAGCCGATCCCCGAGCGCGAGGTTCTGCAGCTTCTGAAGATGGTGAAGCGTTCGGAACGAAAGATGCAGCCGCGCGGCTTCTTCCGTCCGCGATTCAAGTCGGCTGCAAAGAAGGGCGCTGCAAAGGAGCAACGTCCGGCAGCGGTCACCACTCAAGGGAAGCCAGCAAACGGTGGAGCGGAGCAGAAGGTCGTCACCGCGCCGCCAGCCTCACGGGCAAAGCCAGCAGCTCTTCCCGCAGGTTCTGTCGTGCGCCAACGGCATAAGGCGGAACCAAAGAAGCCGCCGATGAACGGAGCACTTCCGCCGCCGACGGATATTTCAAAAGATCTCTCGAAGCCGGTCGAAGCGCTGTTGCGCGAAGGCGTAACGTCGGGCCGCCCGGCTGCACGCACCGGCGCGCCGCCACCACCGCCTCCGCCACGCCAACATACGAACGGCGCCGCAGGGAAACCATCGCCAGCGCCGCAAAGGCCGATGGAGGCCGGACGCGGACCAAACGCCGTGCCGCCGCCGCGCCCGAACGGTGTCGCGACGCCGCTGTCGGATGCGCTCGCCCGCGCGACCTCCGGCGGTCCTGATCCCGTCAGCGTCCGCACAGCATCTGCGCCGAACACGCAGCGGCGCAACGAGACGTCGCCGTTCCCTGTGAGCGTTCCACCGCCCGGAGCAGTCAGCGCGCCACCGCCGATCCCAAGCGCTGCCCCGCCGACGTCAGTGTCTGCACCGCAGCCAATGCGGCCGCCAGCACCGGCTCCTGCGCCAACTCAGAGTGCAGCACCGCCGCCGCCCCAGCCCGACTATTCGACGCTGCCGCCTTCAATCGCGAAAAGCTTGGCGAGATTGGCTGGAAACATCGCGCCCGCAACAGACGCCACCGAAAAGCCGGTGATCGAGCCAAAGACCGCGTCGAAATAAACGCGTCGGCAAATCCAGCGATTGTGGGATTTAAGATCTCCGCGGCGAACGGGGGCTAAGCGTGCCCCGCGTCGCTAACGAGATGCGAAAGATCGATGCCGATCTTCGCCAGCGCGCGCGAATACTTGTTGTCGAGATCTTCGTCGAAAATCAGATCCGGGTCTGCTGGACAATGGAGCCAGCCGTTGGATTGGATTTCCGTTTCGAGCTGCCCGGGAGACCAGCCCGCATATCCGAGCGCAAGCAGAGCCCGTGCCGGTCCGTTCCCCTGCGCGATCGCTTTGAGGATGTCGATCGTCGCCGTTAAGCAAACGTCTTTCTCGATCGTCAGCGTCGAGTCCTCGGAGAAATAATCGGCACTGTGCAGAACAAATCCGCGGCCGGTTTCCACGGGTCCGCCAACCTGGATTGAAAGCTCGAGCGCTTCGCTCGTAATTTCATCGTCCCGGTTCCGCGCCGAGATTCCGAGCCGTTCCAAGAGATCAGGCGCCGAGATGTGCTCTGCCCGCTGGTTTATGATAAGCCCCATGGCGCCCTCAGCCGAGTGCGCGCACATGTAGATTACAGACCGCTGAAACCTGCGATCTGACATGGCGGGCATCGCTATGAGAAGCTGCCCTTCAAGCTTGATGGCGGAGCGGGCGGAACGGCTCCGCGTTCGAGTTGCCTTCATAGAGGTAGCCTAGTCTGTTGTGGTCGCGCCGTGAAGGTGTTGCAATGGCGAAAACGCCGTCCGATGTAATAGGTTGCCCTAACCCGGCGGAGCCGCCGCAGTCTTGCATGCTTAGCCAAAGTCGGCACCCAAATTGCCGAAGATGGAATGCAGAATCCTAGGAGAACTTAACGCGTGAAAGCCCTGGTTTGTCTTTTCCTCGTTTGCGGTTCGACGGCAGCGCTATGCGAAACCGCCACTCCATTGGCGACCGATTGGGTCGAGGGCTTCAACAACAAGGCCCGGCTTTTGGCAGGGCACGCGACACCCGCTGGCGAACAGAAGGGCACGTTTGCCGGGATCGAAATTGCGATGCCGGAAGGCTGGAAGACGTATTGGCGCGTTCCGGGCGACGCAGGCGGCGTGCCTCCAGAGTTCGACTGGAGCGGTTCGGAAAACCTGGCGTCGGCAGAGGTGCTTTACCCAGCTCCGCATCGCTCGACGGACAAGGCAGGCGATTCCGTCGGCTACAAGAACCGCGTGCTGTTTCCCGTCCGGTTGACGGCAAAAGATGAAACAAAGCCGATCGTCGTTAAAAGCCGGATCGACTACGGAGTCTGCAAGGACATCTGCATTCCAGCGGAAGCAAAACTGGAATTGGAAATTCCCAATGCCCTCGGAAATTCCCCCGACCTTGACGAAGCTCTGGCCAAGGTTCCCGTAGGCAAGCCGCGGGCAGGCGTCGATCCCGCGCTCGAAACGTGGCGCCTGGATAAGGCGAGCGGTAAACCGAAACTCGTGCTGACAGTCGCAAGCGCATCCACGAAAGATGTAGACGTATTTGTCGCCGCTCCCGGCGGTGCTTATCTTCCGCTGCCGCAGCGCACGGATGCAAAAGATGCAAACGGCGCGAACGTCGAATTCAACGTCGATCTCTCGGATGGCGTTGACCTGGATGCGCTGAACGGCAACCCCCTGACAGTTACAATGGTCGATAGCAAAGGCCAGTCAGAAACGACGATCAAACTCGATACGAAATGAGGAACGCTCGATGACTATTAAAGTTGGTGACCGCATTCCCGACGTGGACTTCACTGTTATGGGGGCCGACGGCCCTACGAAAAAATCGTCTAAAGACGTCTTTTCCGGGCGTAAGATCGCTCTTTTCGCGGTACCCGGCGCCTACACGCCGACCTGCACGAAAACTCACATGCCGGGGTTCGTGAACCGAATTGAAGAGTTCAAAGCTCGGGGCATCGATGGCGTTGTCTGCACGGCTGTGAACGACATCTTCGTGCTGACGAACTGGGCCAAAGACACGGACGCGACCGGCAAAATCGAAATGCTCGCGGATGGCTCAGGCGTATTCGCTAAGGCCGTTGGTCTTGACCTCGATCTTTCTGAGTTTGGACTTGGTCTTCGCTCGAAGCGTTACGCCATGCTGGTCGACGATGGCGTCGTGAAAGTCTTGAACGTCGAGGACTCTCCCCCGATCGCGGAAAAATCGAGCGCGGAAAATCTCTGCTCCAGGCTTGGCGAGTCAATCTAAGTCGGCGTTCGATCCGGAAGACGAACGCCCCGACTTGAACGGCGCCATAGCGAGGCGCGCCAGTTCATCCGCGCGCTCGTTTTCCGGATGGCCCGCATGGCCTTTGATCCAGTGCCATTCGACATCGTGTTTGCTGCGTATCGCGTCGAGAGCCTGCCAGAGCTCGGCATTCTTGACCGGCTTCTTGTCCGCTGTCCGCCAGCCATTTTTCTTCCAGCCGTGGATCCAGCCGGTGATGCCGTTGCGCACATAAACGCTATCGGTGAAGAGGTCGACGTGGCTGCGCCGCTTCAAGGCTTCGAGCGCCGAAATCGCACCAAGCAGTTCCATGCGATTGTTGGTCGTCAGTTTTTCGCCGCCGTTGATCTCTTTGCGGTGCTTACCTGAGATCAGCACAGCGCCCCAACCGCCCGGCCCGGGATTTCCCGAACACGCGCCATCGCTATAGATCTGAACTCTCGAAATGGTGTCGCTCATCGCGGCGGTTATGAACCGTATTCGCCGATTGCTGCAACCGATTGATGAAAGCGAAGGCGGCGCACATAATCCATCGGATCCTTGCGGGCGACGAGCGCGTCTTGCGGCGTATTCAGCCAATCGTAGCTGCGCGTCAGCAAAAAGCGCATCGCCGCGCCGCGAGCGAGAACCGGAAATGACGTCCGCTCAGCGTCGGTGAGTGGACGGACCTCGCGATATCCCTTGAGAAGCGCCCTGCCTTTGGTGGCATTGTAATCGCCGTTCGGCTCGAAGCACCACGCATTGAGCGAAATGGCAACGTCGTAGGCAAGCGAGTCGTTGCACGCGAAATAAAAATCGATGAGGCCGGACAGTCGATTGCCGATGAAAAACACGTTGTCGGGGAAGAGATCAGCATGGATCACGCCGTCCGGCAGCCCTTGCGGCCACGACGTCTCCAGGAACGCGAGCTCGTCCGCGATGAGATCATGCAATCCCGGCGAGATGTCCTCGCACTTGTCCTTGAACTTATCGAACAGCGGCCGCCATCCCGAAATGCCCAAGGCGTTCGCGCGCTGAAGCGAAAAGCCCTCGCCGGCGGTGTGCATGCGCGCCTGCGCTCTGCCGAGTTCGAGGCAGTGCTCGACGTGCGGCCGCCTGGGCCACATGCCCTCCAGAAACGTGACGAGCGCCGCATGCTTCCCCGCCAGCTCGTTCAGCACGTTCCCCTCGCGATCGCGAACAGGCAACGGACACGTAACACCCTGCGCTGAAAGGTGCTCCATCAACCCGAGGAAAAACGGAAGGTCAGCTGGATCGACGCGCTTTTCATAAAGCGTGAGGATGAACGCTGACGTCGTGGTGTGCACGAGATAGTTCGTATTCTCGACGCCCTCTGCAATGCCCTTGCACGACAAGAGGTTTCCCAAGTCATAGCGTGCAATGAAGCGTGCCAGCTCGTCGTCGCTGATCTCTGTATAGACTGCCATGCCGCTCCGGGCCGATTTGGGGTTATCGCTGCTCGGCAGGGGTACGCGTTACCCTGACGTCACGCGGTATGTTGAAGACGACGCGCTCTTCCAGCGTCGTCACAACTTCGATCTCGACCTCGTAGCGCGCGCGGAAGGCTTCGACGACCTCTTCGACGATCAACTCAGGTGCCGAAGCCCCGGCCGTTATTCCAACCGACGTCACGCCCTCAAGCTTCTCCCACGGAATATCGCTCGCCCGCTCTACGAGAACGGAGAAGCGGCATCCGAACCGTTCGGCCACTTCAACGAGACGAAGCGAATTCGAACTCTTGGGCCCGCCGACAACAATCAGCCCGTCGATCTTCTCAGCGATCGCCTTGACTGCATTCTGCCGGTTGGTGGTGGCGTAGCAGATGTCTTCCTTGACCGGGCCACCGATACCAGGAAACCGCTCCTTCAACACGCCGACGATCTCGGCCGTATCATCGAGCGAGAGCGTTGTCTGCGTAATGAAGGCAAGTTTCGAAGCATCACGCGGTTCGAATGCGCGCGCGTCGTCGGCCGTTTCGATGAGAGTGATGGCGCCCGGCGGAAGCTGCCCAAGTGTGCCGACGACTTCGGGGTGTCCTGCGTGCCCGACGAGCACA
This sequence comes from Hyphomicrobium methylovorum, assembly GCF_013626205.1. Taxonomy (NCBI): domain Bacteria; kingdom Pseudomonadati; phylum Pseudomonadota; class Alphaproteobacteria; order Hyphomicrobiales; family Hyphomicrobiaceae; genus Hyphomicrobium; species Hyphomicrobium methylovorum. Next base: position 1,259,270 of record NZ_QHJE01000001.1, on the reverse strand, counting down.
ATCTCGCGCCCCTGCTCGAAGTGGCGAGCCGCCTCGATGTGGACTTTCGAAACCAGTGGACAGGTTGCGTCCACGACGAACATGTTCCGGTTTTTCGCGGCTTCCGGGATGGTCTTGGCGACGCCGTGTGCCGAAAAGATCACGGGCTGGGAGGTATCGGGTATCTCATCCAGCTCCTTCACAAAAACGGCGCCTTTGGCTTTCAGGGATTCAACAACATAGCGGTTGTGTACGATTTCGTGTCGAACGTAGACGGGAGCGCCAAATTTGGTCAAAGCCTGTTCTACGATTTGAATCGCGCGATCAACGCCGGCGCAAAAGCCCCGGGGCGCAGCAAGCATAATTTTGAGCGGTGGTTTCGGCACAATCACTTCAATTGGTTAAGGCCCGATATGGAAGAGCAGACGTCTTTATACTCAACCGTCGAGTCGGAAAATGCGGTTGGATGCAACTTGCGCCGGATGCTACGGTCCTTTTCTGACAATACAAGGGGCATGGGGATAGAACTTCGGGGGAGCGTATTGCTCAAGTCGGAACATCGGCATCCATGCGGGGGAAGCGGGGATGCAGGTGCGGCACGCGTTGAGTGGCGCACAGCCGCTCGGGCAGCCGCGATCGCTTCGGTCGGCGCGGCAAGCCTGTTTATGGGCGGCTGCGGCATGTCATCTTTGACGTCTGGCCTAAGCGGCGGAATGATCGGCGGCTCGTCCGAGGGGACGCAGGTGTCGAAAGTGTCTGAGGATCAGCTGCTTGATGCGGCAATATCTTCCGAGCCGAATGCCACCAGCAGCACAACACCCAGTGACGTGGATGGCGGCTGCCCGCGCCTGCGAATTGCGCCGCACGACAGTTACATCACGTTCTATCAAGCTGGCCACGTGGGCGATGCCATGGCCGTCACGCAGCGCGGTGAAATCACCAAGACAGCGCGTGAGTGCCAGGTCGAACCCGGCCGCGTCGTCGTGAAATACGGCTTCTCCGGACGTGTCCTTCTTGGACCTAAGGGACAGGCCGGCGCACTGTCGCTGCCCGTCGCCGTCGTCGTCAATGATTCGAAGCGCGCACGCATCGCGACGGAGCGGGTGAAGGTTGACGTCAACATGGGCATGGATAAGCCGATCAGCTACTTCTCGGCCGTCCACACCGTTACGTTCCCGATTCCCGAAGGATCGCGGCCTGGCGAATTCGAGTTGATCGTTGGCTTTGACAGCCGCGCGGACGGGGCTGGCTGACGAACGCAGCCGCCTCCGGTCTCAGATCACAGAGATCGTCACGACACGCGCAGCATCTCGCACAAACAAAAAAGCCAAGCTTTTCAGCTTGGCTTTTGTAGTTTCAGGTCGAGGCTCGAAGCTCAGTTGAGCTTGCCGCGAAGGTCGCCGATCGATTGCGAGATCAGAGAATCGCTGACGTTGCCGGTTGCCCGCGTCTTCAGGATCTTCTGTGCTGCTTCGATAGCCGTATCGACAGCCGTCGCGCGTACTTCGCTCAAAGCCTGAGCTTGTGCCCGTGCGATCTTCTCTTCAGCGATCTTGGAACGCCGGTCGAGGCTTTCCAGAAGGGCCTTACGCGAGTCAGCGGCCAACGTCTCCGCTTCACGCTTTGCCTGATCGATGATCGACTGGGCTTCTGTCTCGGCTTCGCGTGCTTTGCGCTGATAGTCCGCCAGAAGGGCTTGCGCCTCTTCCCGCAACTTCCGAGCTTCGTCGAGTTCGCGACGGATCGCTTCAGCGCGGTCGTCCAGCATCTTACCGATAGCCGACGGCACCCCGAAATAGATCACGATACCGACAAATGTCAGAAACGCGACGAGCACCCAAAATAGCGGATTGTTCGGATCAAACATGATGTGTCCTCACTCGCCGGGTGCCGGCTGCAGCGCCTTCTTTACTTCATCCGGCGAGACGTCCTGCCCGATGAGCTTCGAAACGACAGCGCGGGCAGTGTCAGAGGCGATTTCGCCGATAGCGGAGACCGCCTTCGACTTCGTCTCTGCAATCCGCGATTCCGCTTGCTGCAGCTTGGCTGCGATCTGCTGATCGACGCGCTGACGTTCGCTGTCAGTTTCCGCCGAAAGCTTGTCGCGCGTTTCCTTCGCGATGCCGGATGCGTTTGCACGCGCGTCCGCCAGGGCCTTTTCATAGTTCGCGAGAGCCTGGTCCGTCTCGTCTTTGAGACGGGCTGCGGCCTCGAGATCGCGCTTGATCCGGCTGCGGCGTTCTTCGATGACGTCACCGACACGCGGCAACGCGACTTTGCTCATGATAAATAGCAAGGCGACGAAGATTACAGACAGCCAGAAGAGCTGAGCCGCGAAGTGGCTCGGATCGAGCTGCGGCAGACCTCCCTTAGCGGCTTCACCGGCCGCCTCGGAGGCAGCCGCGAGCAGAATTGTCGTGCCGGCGAGCATCCTATCCTCCGGTTATCGCAGCGCCTCAGTTCTCAACCGTAAAGGATGATGAGAGCGATCAGCAGGCCGAAGAGGCCGGTTGCTTCAGCGAGAGCGAAGCCGATGAGGAGGTTGGTGAACTGGCCAGGAGCTGCCGACGGATTGCGCATAGCGCCCGACAGGTAGTTGCCGAAGATGTTGCCGATGCCAACACCGGCGCCGATCAGCGCGCTACAGGCAAGGCCTGCGCCGATCATCTTCGCTGCTTGAAGATCCATTTCTAAGTCTCCCTTTGCTTCATAAGCTGTTGGAATTGTCGCTCCGGTCGAAGAACCGGATTAGTGGTGCATGTTGATTGCGTCGTTCAGGTAGATGCAGGTGAGAACCGTGAAGATCAGCGCCTGCAGGAACGCGACAAGAACTTCGAGGCCGGTGAAGGCAACCATGAAGCCAGCCGGCGCGATTTTACCCCACCAGGGAAGCATCACGGCAAAGCCGGCAAAAACTTCGAGCATCGTGTGTCCGGCCATCATGTTGGCGAACAGACGAACCGAGTGGCTGATGGGACGGATGAGATAAGAGATGAGCTCGATCGGCACGATGACGACGAGCAGCCAGAGAGGCACGCCCGCCGGAACGAAGAGCCGCAGATAACCCGCGCCGTGCTTGTAGAAGCCGATACCCGTCGCAATCAGCCAGACCATCGCGGCAAGCGCGAACGTGACGATGATGTGCGCCGTGACTGCGAACGATCCCGGGATGAGACTCAGGAAGTTCAGAACGAGAATGAAAATGAAGATTGAGAAGACCCAGGGGAAATACTTCATCCCCTCTTCGCCGAGCGATTCTTTGACGATGCCGGCTACATATTCGTAAACGAGTTCGGCGAGCGATTGAATGCGCGTGGGGATCAAGGCTCGCCCATTCATGGCGAAAATCATGAACCCGGAGATCAACAGCAGCGAAATGACCATCAACAGCGATGAGTTCGAGAACGAAAGGTCGTATCCGAACAGATCGAAATGGAAGAGGCGCTGAATCTCGAACTGATCCATCGGCCCGTGGTGGTGGGCGGCACCTTCTGCGATTTCAGCGGCCAAGCTCTACCCCCTAATTTATTCGTCGTCGTCTTTGACTGAAGGCGCCGCCTTTTGCTGCGCCTCGTTTTTTGCCTGTGCCTGCTGAGCAGCACGGACAACATTGAGAAGACCTGCAGCGAAGCCCAGGATGACCAATACGACCATCAGCCAAGGCGCCGTGCCAAATTGCTTATCCAGCGCCCAGCCTAAGCCGCCGCCGACGATCACACCCACGACCAATTCGGAGGCAAATTTGAATGCCGCGCCGAAATCTGCCTGACTGCTTTCGCGTTTCGGGCGTTCACCCATCTGCGGACGAGATTTGACCGCGTCGAGTTTCCGGCCGATATCCTCCGACCTTCGGCGAATAGCCTCACGGTCCTCTGGGCTGATCTGTCCCTGCTCCGGACGCTGAGCCTTGCCATCCTCTGACATGGTTCATCCATCCAGAAATGCGGAAAACGGCCGCTGAGGGGTATCAACGGCGCGGACCATAGTTAGGGGGTATTATGGTGTCAAGAAATTGGGCGTGTGCGCCCGGTCTCGATAGGTACGGCGAAACGGCGCAGCCGCCGCTCCTTCATCAGGATAACGGCGGCTGCGTCTAAGCTCACGCGAATTCAAAATTAAGGAGCCGGAGCTTGATTTTGCGGGGCTGAGGTGTCCGGATTGGCAGGCGCTGGAGCTTCAGGCGCCGTATTCGTAGCGGGCGCCATCGTACCGGAAGGCTGGGTATGAGCCGTCGGCGGCGCTGTGCCGTCCATTTGCGGCGGCGTGGCTGAGAAGAAGCCGAACAGGAATCCGGCAAAGATCAATGCCAGGAGCGTCGTCGAAAAGATAAGAATCCGCAGATTCATCTTTTTCGAGTTGCCTTGGCGCACATCAGTGGTGCCCACAACCTCGCCCTCAGTCGGCGAATACTTTTGATTGGCCACGATGACCTCCATTCCACTTAAGGTTTGAAATGGAACGTCTCAGGCCTGATCAGGTTCCCCTGGTAGGGTGGCTCAGCCAGCTTCCCTGAAGCTTTGCGCTGTCTGCAGATCTACGGAAACGAGCTGCGAAACACCCTTCTCCACCATGGTCACGCCGAACAGCCGGTTCATACGCGCCATGGTCATCGGATGATGGGTAATTACGAGGAAGCGTGTCGACGTCTCGCTCGCCATTTGCTCCATCAGTTTGCAGAAGCGGTCGACATTGGCATCGTCCAGCGGCGCATCAACCTCGTCGAGAACGCAAATCGGCGACGGGTTCGTAAGGAACACTGCGAAAATCAAAGAGAGTGCCGTCAACGTTTGCTCGCCGCCCGAGAGCAACGAGAGTGTCGCCGGTTTCTTTCCTGGCGGCTTGGCGATGATCTCAAGTCCGCCCTCGAGCGGATCTTCAGGGCTTTCGATCATTTCGAGGCGCGCTTCACCGCCACCAAAGAGATGCGTAAACAGCCGTTCGAAGTGGCCGTTCACTGTCATGAAGGCCTCATCGAGCCGCGTCTTGCCTTCGCGGTTGAGCTGCTGAATCGCAACGCGCAGCTTGGCAATGCCTTGCTCAAGATCGTCGCGCTCGGCAACGAGGCCACCGAGCTGATTGCCGACTTCAATGAGATCTTCGTCGGCCTGAAGGTTCACGCCACCCAGCCGCTCGCGATCGGCTTTCAGCTTCGCAAGTTGCCTCTCGACGTCGGCGAGTAGCGGAATATCCGCGCCTTCCTTCAACCCGGCAATCGCTAGGCATGCTTCCGGCGCGACTTCGAAGGCTTCGCGAATGTGCCGTGCAGCTTCCCCGCGCCGCTGACGGGCATTCTCAAGCCGCGTCTCGATACGCGCATTCGCTTCCCGCGCACTCGATACTTCAGCCTGGAAAGCTCGCAGAGCGTCGGTTGCCGCTTTGATCGCCGTCTCGGCTTCGGCCAATGCATCGGCCGCACCGCGCCGTTCGTCTTCAGCCTTTGACAAGGCAGAAAGCAACGCCTCGCGCTGGGCCGCAATGCGAGCTGGCAACTCTGCATTGGCTTCAATCTCGCCTCGCGCCTCGGTAAGGCGGGTATCCAGAGAGGACACCTGCTGTTCGGCGCTCTGCTGGCGCGTCTGCCAACGCGCGATGTCGGCCGTGACGTGACGAATGCGTTCCGCGCGAATTTGTCGATCGCGTTCGATGCTGCCGAAGCGCACGCGAGCTTCAGAAACCTCGCGCCGCGCTGTCTCCGCGTCGGCTTGCGCCGTTTTCAGAAGCGGCTCGAGATCTTCGCCTTCACTCATCGTTACGATGTGCGCTTCGATCTCGACGTGCCGTGCTTGTGCTTGCGTAAGTTCTTCATCAGCGCGAGACCGCTGCGCCGAAACCGCAGCCAAACGTGTTTCGCTTTCACGCTGAAGTTTTTCGAGCGACGTTAACTGCTGGCGAACCTGCGCCAGCTCGTTCTGCTTCTCGCGCCACAACTGGCGAAGGCGACGTTCTTCCGTTTGCGCGTTTTGCGCTGCTTCCTGCGCGGCGCGTTCGGCGTCGATCGTGTCTTTCGCCTGATTGAGAACGGCCTGCGCCTGGCGATCGAGTTCGAGCAAGCGGTTCTTGTGCGCCAAGCGCTGTGCAGCGGGCGTCACGCCACCGGCCGCAGCGACGAAACCATCCCATCGCCAGAGATCGCCCTCGCGCGAAACAAGACGCTGACCCGGCTTCAAATGCGGCTGCAGACGCTGTCCTTCAGAACGCTTCACAACGCCGATCTGGCGCAACCGTCGCGTCAGCTCCTGCGGAGCTTCGACATGCGAAACGAGAGGTTCTGCATCGGCCGGTAGAGCGTGCTCTTCCGCTGGCAGGTCAAGGTGGCGCCAGTGAACGCTCGCCTCAGCAGCGATTGGTGCTTCGAGATCATCGCCCAGTGCTGCGCCGAGCGCAGTCTCGTAACCGGGCGAAACGCGGATCTGATCGACAGCTGGCGGATAGGTGCCATCGTCGGCACGTGCCAGCAATTTCGCAATCGTCTCGCGCTCGGTCGAAAACGCGTTCGCCGCCAGACGCACGCGCTGCGCTTCATCGTGCCGAGCGCGCGCATCCGTCTGCGTTGTCCGAACGGCTTCTTCCGCCGCGAGCGTATCGGCTTCGATCTTGCCGATCTCTTGCCCGAGCGCGTGCCCGTGTTCCGAGATGCTGGCAAGTTGTTCCGCATCCGGAGCCTTTGCAGTGATGTCCGCGATTTGCGTGTCGAACGCGGCAACCTGTTTCGTGATCGTCGCGACGCGCTGTTTGCGTTCGGCCAGCGCTTCTTCAAGGCTCCTTAGCCGAGCCCGTGCCTCCGCAGCGCGATGCGTGATGTCGGCAAACTGCGCATCTGTTTCGACCCGGCGAGCTTCCGCCTTCTCGAGATTTGTGCGCTCGTTGGCTTCATCTTCAACGGCCTTGAGGTCGGCCTCCTTGATGGCTTTAAGATCGGCATCAAGGTGAACAAGAGTTTCCTTGGCTTCGCGAATAAAGCCGGATTCGCGATGCAAATCGGCGTCGAGCTGCTTTACGCGCCCTTCGAGTTCGCGCGCCCTCTCGGCCGCTCGCGTGGCTTCCCTGTCGAGGTTTTCCTGTTCGACTTTCAGTCGCGCGAGTGCGGCGCCCTTCACGGCTTCGGCTTCGCGCAGCGGCGGCAACGCTTCGGAAAGGCGCAATTCTTCGTTGAAGGATTTGATTTCCGCTTCCGTCGCTGCCCCAAGGCGAGTCATGGCGTCGGTAAGCTGCGCCTCGTCGTGTTCGACGCTCTTTTGCGCGTCCTGCCATGCGAGATGCATGGAGAGCGCCTCATGCTGCCGGATGTCGCCCGAAAGCTCTTTGTAACGCCGCGCCTGACGTGCCTGCCGTTTCAGCGCTTCTGTCTGAGATTGAAGCTGACCGACGACGTCATTCAACCGCTCGACGTTTGCTTCCGCGCCCTTGAGGCGAAGTTCGGCCTCGTGTCTGCGTGTGTGCAGCCCGGCGATACCTGCCGCGTCTTCAAGAATACGGCGGCGCTGTTCGGGCTTCGCATTGACGAGTTCGCCAATCTGCCCCTGCCGCACGAGCGCGGGTGATCGCGCGCCAGTCGCCGCGTCTTCGAACAAAACCTTGACGTCGCGCGCGCGGACTTCGCGGCCGTTGATCCGATACGCAGAGCCCGCGTCGCGCTCGATCCGCCGCGTGATTTCAATCACGTCGCCGCCGTTGAATTCGGCTGGCGCACGCCGCGCGCTATTATCGAGGAACATCGTGACTTCGGCGCTGCCGCGCTCCGGCCGCGACGTCGTGCCGGAGAAGATCACGTCGTCCATCGCCGCGGCGCGCATCGACTTGTACGACGTTTCGCCCATCACCCAGCGAAGCGCCTCAAGCAGATTGGATTTTCCGCATCCGTTCGGCCCGACGACTCCCGTCAGTCCCGGCTCGATCACGAGTTCGGTCGGATCGACGAAAGACTTGAAACCCAGAAGCCGTAGACGCGTGATTTTCATTTAGTCTCGGAGTCCTCGATGCCGTGTCGCGTTGGCTCAGGACCGTTGCAAATCCGCCTAGGGACTTGCCGCCGCCGTCGGCGTGCCACGCTGGCCAGCCTGTTCGACGTAGTCGGCGATCTCGGCGATCGTCAGCTCTTTCTTGATGAGCTTGGTGCCGATGAAGAAATTCGGCGTTCCGACGATTCCGAGCTTGCGCCCGCGCTCCTTCACCCACGTGAGATTGGCGATCATGCCTTGATTCTGAAGACAAGCGTCAAACTGCGGCCGAGTCATCCCCACCTGTCGTGCCACAGCAAAAATGGGGTCTAGCCGCACCTCTTGTGAGACCCATGACGCCTGCTGCTCCATGAACTTCCCATAGAGTTCCAGATATTTGTCGGGTGCGGCGCATCTCAGCGCGATTGTCGCGTTGCCGGACGTCTTGCCGATGGGGAATTCGCGCAGGATGAAGCGTACTTTGCCCGTGTCGATGAAACGGCGCTTCAGTTCCGGATAGACTGTCTCGTGAAAATGCCGGCAATGCGGGCATGTGAGCGATGCGTATTGAACGATCGTCACCGGCGCAGTTGCGCTGCCCCAACTCATTTCCGGCAGCGGACTTGGCGCCATGATATCGGCCATGGTCGGCTCGGCGATCACTTCGCGACCGCCGCCGCCTGAAGCCGTAGGATCACCGAAGGGCCTTGGCATCCCTTCGGGTTTTTCGGCCGCGATGGACGGATAAGCCGCCCCCGCGCCCGACATCTCGTTCGATATGCTCGCCGTTGGCGGAAGGTTCGCGCCGCAGCCACTGAGCATCAGAGAGATTACAGCGGCAGCGGCCAGTCCGGATCGGCGGGCAAAGAGCATTTAGACTTCCAGGTTATTTCACGAGCGGCTCAAGCACTTTATCGAAAGCTTCGAGCGTTGGCGTTTCCTGCAAGCGCTTGCCATTGATAAAGAAGCTCGGTGTGGCATTCACGCCAAACGCGTCAGTCGCGCGCGTCCGCTGCACGGTGATTTGATCGAGAAGCTTCTGATCCGTCAGGCATTTGTCGAAGCTCTCCTGGGTGAAGCCCGCCTGCTTTGCGATGTCGAAAAGCTTCGGAACCGGGTTCCCCTGGACAAAAGCCCAGTCTTCCTGCTTCGCATAGAACGTTTCGATCAGCGGGAAAGCCTTGTCGCCACCCGCGCACCGCGCCAGCATCGAGGCGGCGGCCGCGAGGTTATCCAGCGGGAACTCGCGATAGACGAAACGGACTTTGCCCGTATCGATGTATTTCGCTTTCAGCTTCTCGAACACGTCCTTCGAGAAGTGGGCACAGTGCGGGCACGTCATCGACGCATATTCGACGATCGTGACGGGTGCGTCCGCTTTGCCAACTGCAAGCTCGGGCAGATCACCCGGCTTCATCAGCTCTTCCACCGATACCTGCTCGGGACCCTGCTTACGCTGGGCCATACCGGAGTCAGCAGCGAAGATGGAGAAGCTCGTTACGGCCACAGCCGCTGCAAGTCCAAGTTGGGCCGGTCGCGACCAGACCTTGAGGGAAAGAATTTTTACAAGCGCTTTCAAGGTTATGGCTCCTTACGACCATGGCAAAGGAATGCGCACTGGGCGCTCTGTCCTTGCTGAGTTATGCCGCCGAAATACGCCGAAACCGCGCTCCATGGCAACTGACAGCGCGATAATGCGTGTCGCGCCCCACAGCTCTCAGCGGATGCGAGACCTGCTGCGAACGTTGCCCTCGAGGGCTTCGAGAGCCGAAGCGAGATCGCCAGAGGTTTCCACCCGCTGGAAAGGCGCGCGCGGCCGCGAAAACCCAGCGGCGGGCGAGGTCGCTTCTTCCAATGCCCGGGCGTCCTGCAAAACACGGAGTTGAGCAATAGCGCGATAGCCAAAATAGCGGTTGATGCGGTCGACAATGTCGTTCTTCCGGTACGCGACTTCGAGCGCAAATGCTGGCTCGCATGCGATCAGAAGCGTTGCGCCGCCGGTTGCGCTGCCGTCCTCTTCGGCTTCAGCGCGGCCCTTGCCTCGCGGCCACTTGATGGATTGCGGCCGCGTCAGCCGGGCCAGATCGGCGCCGACGATTGTTTCCCACGACGTCAGGATTTCTGCGGTATGAAAGCCGTATCGCTCGAAAGCTGCCGCAACGACCTTGGGCAAAAACGATCCGACGGCACGGCCGCGGAACCCGCGCCCGGTCCGGCTGTCGACTGGCAATGAGCGGGCAGCAAAACGGGATTGCTGATCTTTCAACGGACTTCGCCCCCGGACTGACTTGTGGTGTCGTACAGTACGTCTACCATCGACATTGCGATTCGATAGCCCCGCAATGAGAGACATACAGGGGACGCATGGGCGCGCAGCAGCACCGTCAGAGACAATTGCCGCTGCGCCCGGCAGGACCGGCCACGGTTGCGGCTCTGTTAGCCTGGTACGAGGCCGAGCGGCGTGATCTGCCCTGGCGCTATGGTCCACGCAAGAAGGCCGATCCCTACCGCGTCTGGCTGTCCGAGATCATGCTGCAGCAGACGACCGTCAAGGCCGTCATCCCTTATTTTCAGAAGTTCATCGCGCGCTGGCCGACGGTCGCGGCGTTGGCGGATGCACCGCTCGAAGCCATTCTGCAGCAGTGGGCCGGGCTCGGTTATTATTCGCGTGCCCGCAATCTCAAGGCCTGTGCGGAAGCAATCGTTCGCGACCACGGAGGGGCATTCCCGCGCAAGGAAGCCGAACTTCTCGCGCTGCCTGGTATCGGCCCATACACGGCGGCCGCGATAACTGCGATCGCATTCGGCGAAAAAGCGACGCCCGTCGATGGCAATATCGAGCGTGTCGTATCGCGCTTGTTTGCCGTGGAGCAGCCGCTCCCTGGTGCCAAATGCGAAATCCGAAATCTTGCGGCCACGCTAACGCCCGCCCGCAGAGCGGGCGATTTTGCGCAAGCCATGATGGACCTCGGCGCAGAAGTATGCACGCCGAAGCGTCCGTCTTGCCTTATGTGTCCGGTGCAGCAGGATTGCGCGGCTAACGCTCGCGGACTTGCCGAAGTCTTGCCGATGCGTGCGCAGAAAGCGGCGCGCCCATCACGATACGGCGTCGCTTTTCTCGTCCAGCGTGAAGATGGCGCTGTGCTGTTGCGTCAGCGTCCTGAAGCCGGATTGCTCGGCGGTATGCTGGAAGTGCCGTCCACTCCGTGGAACGACGAAGCGCCCGCGCGCCGCGAAGCCTTGCGGTCCGCGCCGGTCACGACGTCATGGGTGGCTGTGCCCGGTTCCGTTGTTCACGTCTTTACGCATTTCCGTCTGGAACTGACGGTCTATCGAGCCCTCGTCCCCGCCGACGCGAGTTTCACGCTCTGGGCGGAGCAGGAGCGCTGCCGCTGGGTTGCGCGTCGCGATCTTCACGGTCAGGCGCTCCCGACCGTGATGAAGAAAATTATCGCGCACGGCTTTTCGACCAACGGCTGACGCAGGCGGTTATTCCGCCGCCTGCAATCCCATAGGCCGCGAGAGTCCGAGTTGGCGCTTCGCTTCAGAGCGCAGCACGTCGATCGGAGTTAGTTTTCCTTCCGCCTCGAAGTGCCAATACGTCCAGCCGTTGCAAGCGGATTTGCCCTGCATCAGCGCACCGAGACGATGGATCGATGCTTGCTGGCCCGCGCACGCGAGCGTGCCGTCCGCACGAACTTCGGCGCGAACCTTACGGCGAAGATCGAACAGCTTCTGGCCGGGTTCGAGAATGCCGAGTTCCAGGATCTGGCCGAACGGAATGCGCGGCTCGTTGCGCTTCGACGGCAGCGTGTCGATTGCGTCGAGATTCAACGGCTGCACCTTGGCGATCCGCTCCTTCGCGGCGCGCGCATAATCAGTGTCGCGTTCGATGCCGATGAACTTCCGCCCAAGCCGCTTGGCAACGGCGCCCGTTGTGCCGGTGCCGAAGAAGGGATCGAGCACTGTGTCGCCCACCTTCGACGTTCCGATGATAATGCGATGAAGCAGAGCTTCCGGCTTCTGCGTCGGGTGTGCCTTGCGTCCACCGTCGTCCTTGAGACGCTCCGGCCCCGAGCAAATCGGGAACAGCCAATCAGAGCGCATCTGAAGGTCGTCGTTCGAGGCTTTGAGACTTTCATAGTTGAACGTCACGCGCGATTTGCGATCGCGTCCCGCCCAAATCATCGTCTCATGCGCGTTGGTGAAACGCTTGCCGCGGAAGTTCGGCATCGGGTTCACTTTGCGCCAGATCACGTCGTTCTGAATCCAGAAGCCGAGATCCTGCAGCGCGGCGCCGAGGCGGAAGATGTTGTGATACGAACCGATAACCCAGAGCGCGCCGTCCGGCTTCAAGATGCGTTTGCATTCCTTGAGCCACGCGCGGCTGAACGCATCGTATTCAGCGAAATCCTGAAACTTATCCCACGCGTCATCGACGCCATCGACCTTGGTGTTGTTCGGTCGAAGAAGATCGCCGGCGAGCTGCAGATTGTAAGGCGGGTCTGCAAAGACGAGATCAACGCTCGCGCTGGGGAGCTTCTTCAGCTCATTCAGACAATCACCGATAAGAATCCTCCCGCTCTCCGAGCGGGCCTTGACGCGACGCGGACTCATGAACTCAACCTGTTACGCTACAAAATACCCGGCTCTATCGCAGAGGGACACACGCGAGCCGAGAGCTTTGTACATGATCCAAGGTGCGTTTGGATATGCGTTAGGGTGCGCAAAGACCTATATTTTTTGATTCGATCTGCAACCCGGACTCGCGCAACCCGCGACGGCCGGAGAAAGCGTGCGCTAGAGTAGGCCGAGCGCCAATTGCACCGGTTTGAACGAGCGCCGGTGAAGTACCGTCACGCCGAGTTTATTGATCGCGGCCTGATGCTCCGGCGTGCCGTAACCCTTATGCCGTTCGAATCCATAGCCCGGATAATTGCGAGCATGATCGCGCATCAGGTTGTCACGCGTAACTTTCGCAATGATCGAAGCCGCGGCGATGGAGAGGCATTTCGCATCCCCTTTGACGATTGCGCGCGCGGGCATCGTGGTGCGCGGAGTCTTGTCGCCGTCGATGAGCACCAGTTTCGGCTGCTCGCTCAACTGTTCGATCGCTTGCGCCATCGCCCAGAGTGTCGCGCCGAGGATATTCTCGCGATCGATCCGGTCGACGTCTGCGATACCGACACCGACGATGGCGACTTTCATGATCCGGCGGTACAGCCAAGCGCGCGATTCTTCGTCCAGCGCTTTGCTGTCGTCGATATTCGCGGGAATCTTTTCCGGATTGAGGATGACCGCCGCGGCGACGACCGGCCCGGCCCAAGGCCCGCGCCCCGCTTCGTCCACGCCCGCAACCGGCATCGAGCCGAGCTGATGCTCAGCAGCTTCCAGTTCGAACGTAGGCCTGATGCGCGAATCGGCGATCCTCATACGCGCGATTGATCATTCTGGGCGCTCTCCTGTCAAAGCAGCTCGAGCTGTTGTCCCCTGCCTCCAGGTCTCAGGAAGAGGTCATTGCGCAAACTCAGCCGGCTTTCGCCGAGGCTAAGCCGCGTTTTTGCCAATCGGAACCGCGCCGCAATCTGCGTCGCGTAGGGGCCATTGCCCCGCTGACGGAGCCCGAACTCCGGCGTGTAGTCGCGCCCGCCATGCATCGAGCGGAGGAGAGAAATGACGCGATCCGCGCGGTCGGGGAATTCTTCGTGCAGCCATTCGCGGATCAAGTCTTTGATTTCGAGCGGCAGTCGCAACAGCACATAGCCAGCGTCCCGCGCGCCAGCGGAGCGCGCCGCTTCGAGAATGCCTTCGATTTCGTGATCGGTCAGTCCCGGTACGATCGGAGCAACCATGACCGTGACTGGAATCCCAGCGTCCGACAGTCGCCGCACCGTTTCGAGCCGCTTAGCGGGCGTGGCGGCTCTCGGCTCCATGGCCCGAGCCACCCGCCGATCGAGCGTCGTGATCGAGACGGCGACCTTGGCCAGTCCGAGTTCTGCCATCGGCTTCAGAATATCGATGTCGCGCGCAACCAGCGCCGATTTCGTGATGATGCCAACCGGATGCTGCGTGCGCGCCAACACTTCAAGAATGGACCGCGTTATCCGCCGACTGCGCTCGATTGGCTGATAGGGATCGGTGTTTCCACCAAGTGCGATCGTTTCAGGCTGGTAGGACGGCTTCGCAAATTCCCTTTCCAGCAAGGCCGCGGCGTGCGTTTTGGCGTAGAGCTTGGTCTCGAAATCGAGGCCCGCCGAATGCCCGAGATAGCAGTGGCTCGGCCGCGCATAGCAGTAAATGCAGCCGTGCTCGCATCCGCGATACGGGTTGATTGAGCTTCCGAATGAAACATCCGGGCTGTCATTGCGCGAGATGACGGACTTGGCGGCGTCTTCGAACACCTCGGTCTTGAACGCGTCGAGTTCTCCGAGGCTTTCCCACCCGTCGTCGAATTCGGCTCTAGCATCTGTTTCGAACCGGCCCGTAACGTTGGATCGTGCGCCCCGCCCACGCCGCCGGTCGGCATTGACCAGGGCTGTGGCTTCCTCCCCTTGCAAATCAGGAGGCGGCTCAACAGGCGAGGTTTTGTCTTGGTGGCGGACCATGAGATCGCCAAACTAATCCAAGATCAAGAACAAATCAAGAACAACAGATCGCGTTTGGCGAACTCGACCTAGCCGCGCCCCTTCAGGTGCTCTTGAAGACGCGGAATGATCTCGACGAAGTTGCACGGCCGGTGCCGGTGATCGAGCTGAAGCTTCAGAATGCCATCCCACGCATCGCGACATGCCCCCGGCGAACCCGGCAGGCAGAAAATGTAAGTGCCGCGCGCCGTGCCTCCACACGCCCGCGACTGGATGGTCGACGTCCCGACCTTCGCATAGGACAGCATGTGGAAGACGATCGAGAAGCCTTCGATCTCCTTCTCGAATAGCGGTTTGACGGCCTCTGGCGTCACGTCTCGGCCGGTAAACCCGGTGCCGCCCGTTGTGATGACACAGTCGATCGCCGAGTCTTGGATCCACGCGCCGACGATGGCGCGAATTCCCGCCACATCGTCCTGCACGATCTGACGCCCGCCGAGAATATGACCTGCTTCCTCGATCGACTTCACAAGATAATCGCCCGACTTGTCGTCTGCAGCCGACCGCGTGTCAGAAACCGTCAGAACCGCAATGCGGATCGGAATGAACTCGCGATCCACGTCAATGCCCGCCATTGGCTTTCCTCTGTTGGAATTGGCTTATTGCGTATTTGGCTCGTCGGCCCGAATTCGTCCAGCGTCCGCTACAACCGCGAACGAATTTGGAGCAGGTCGAGCCACGCCAAACGCTTGGCAGCAGGCGTGCGCAACAGATACGCCGGGTGGAGCGTCGCGATTGCGGGAAGCGTAGCATTGCCCACCGAAACCTCGCGCCACTTACCGCGCAGGCGCATGATGCCTTCCGAAACGCCAAGAACTTCTTTCGCCGCGGCCCCGCCAACTGCAACGATCATCTTCGGCGCGACGAGTTCGATCTGCCGTTCCAAAAACGGCCTGCAAGCAAGCGCTTCCTGCGGCGTCGGCGTGCGGTTTCCCGGCGGCCGCCAATAGACGATGTTTGTGATGTGCACGTGCGTTTCATCGAGACCGATGGCGGCGAGCATCTTGTCCAGCAGCTTGCCCGCCCGCCCGACGAAGGGTTTGCCCTCCAAGTCTTCGTCTCGCCCCGGCGCTTCGCCGATGAACATGACATCGGCCTTCGGCGCGCCTCGATAGAAGCAAAGATTCGTCGCCGTCGATTTTAGCCCGCAACCATCGAATTGCTTCAACGCGGCTTCGAGCGCCTCGAGGCTGTCGGCTTGCCGCGCGATTTTGCGCGCCCCGGCTTCCGCGTCGCTCGCGCCGATGGGCGTCGCCGCACGCGGTCGAGCAGGAGCCGCGGCGGGTCGAGCAACCGAAGAAGCCCCGGCGGGACGATTTGCAGGTGATGATGCAACTGGCCTGTTTGGCCAGGCATAACCCTCGCCAGGCGGCGTCTGTCCCCGCTCCAGCCAGTCGCATGGCACGTCATCAACAAACGCGTCGACGCCCATGGCTTGCAACCAATCGAGCATCGACAGCATTTGATCATTAGACAGGGAAGCACTCATACCCGGACCGTACCGGGCCCTTTGCGAAATTGCACGCGTCGGTTCTTGGCCGCTATCGTGGCATTTCCCCCGCTTGACGCCCCCGGAAGGTGCACCTAATCGGAATTATGGCATCTGAGATTGGAACGACTATGACGAATGTCGCGGACGACATGGAGTTGCCGCCGCGCGAGGCGATGGATTTTGATGTGGTGATTGTCGGTGCGGGCCCTTCGGGTTTGGCCGCCGCAATCCGGCTGAAGCAGAAGGCCGCCGAGGCGGGCTCAGACATCTCCGTCGTCGTCGTCGAAAAGGGATCCGAGGTCGGCGCCCACATTCTGTCGGGCGCTGTCATCGATCCAATCGGACTGAACCGTCTCATTCCGGATTGGAAAGAGCGCGGCGCGCCTGTCGATACGCCGGTCACTGAAGACGTGTTCCTCGTTCTCGGTCCGCAAGGCGATATCCGTCTTCCGAATTGGCCCATGCCGCCGCTGATGAAAAATCACGGCAACTACATCGTTAGTCTCGGCGCGCTCTGCAAATGGCTCGGCGAACAGGCGGCTGAACTCGGCGTCGAAATTTATCCGGGCTTCGCCGCAACTGAAGTCCTCTATGACGACAAGGGTGCCGTCGTTGGCATCGCGACCGGAGATATGGGTGTCGGCCGCGATGGCAAGCCGACTGAGAACTTCGTGCGCGGCATGGAGCTTCGCGCGAAATACACGCTGCTCGGAGAAGGCGCGCGTGGCTCGCTCTCAAAACAACTGATCCGCCGTTTCGATCTCTCGAAGGGACACGAGCCGCAGAAGTTCGGCATCGGCCTCAAAGAGCTATGGCGCGTCTCGCCGGAGCTTCATCGTCCCGGCTATGTGCAGCACACGTTTGGCTGGCCGCTTGACAACAGCGTAGGCGGCGGCTCGTTCCTTTATCACTACGGCGACAACCTCGTTGCCGTCGGCTTCGTCGTGCATCTGAACTATGCCAATCCGTATCTGTCGCCATACGAAGAGTTCCAACGCTTCAAAACGCATCCGGTGATCCGCCCCGTGTTCGAGGGAGGGAAGCGTATCGGTTACGGCGCCCGCGCGATTACCGAGGGCGGCTGGCAATCCATGCCTGATCTGGTGTTTCCAGGTGGCGCGCTGCTTGGCTGTGCAGCGGGCATGGTCAATCTCCCGCGCATCAAGGGCAGCCACAACGCCATGCTGTCCGGCATCGCAGCCGGCGAGGCCGCGTTCGACGCAATCTCCGCCGGTCGCGAACACGATCGCCTGACGGACTACGAAACCGATGTGCGAACCGGCGATATTGCGCGCGACCTGAAGCGGGTCCGCAATATGAAGCCGTATTGGTCCAAGTTCGGTACCGCGCTGGGCGTGGCGTTGGGCGGAACCGATCTCTGGTTGAATACGCTGGTTCCGGGAATTGGCCTCGGCTACACGCTGAAGCACGGAAAGAACGATGCCGCAGCGACGGGCAAGGCGGCAGACTTCAAGCCGATCGACTATCCAAAGCCCGACGGGCAATTGACGTTCGACCGGCTAACGAACGTGTCATTTTCGGGCACCAACCACGAAGAGAATCAGCCTGTCCACTTGAAGCTGTTGGATCCTTCGATCCCGATCGAGGTGAACTTGCCGCTTTATGCGGAACCGGCGCAGCGCTATTGCCCGGCCGCAGTCTACGAAGTCGTGCGCGATGAGAGCGGAGAAGCGCGTTTCCAGATCAACGCGCAGAACTGCGTCCACTGCAAAACGTGCGATATCAAGGATCCGAGCGAGAATATAAACTGGGTTTGCCCCGAAGGCGGTGGCGGTCCCAATTATGCCGGAATGTAACTTCTTAGGTACGCGCCGGCTGTGGCGGCCGGGGAAACGGCGCGCATTCGGGGCGTGCCGGGCGTGAACTGTTTGTAATAAATATATCCCCACGCTCATTTCTTACTTTTCACGTAAAGCGTGTCGCCAACCATGCCAGTATTTTGCTAGGCTCGGAGCCTCGGAATCAATGCGGCTCCGGCAACAAGGGGAAGTTCAATGCTGGGATCCCACGGACGTCTGCTAAGCGTGGGGTTAGGCGCAGTCGCCCTGACGTTTGTTGGCTTCTTCAGTCAGGCACCTGCTCGCTCCGAAATTCCGCTACCCGGAGTGGGGATTGATAGCCCCGCATCCTCCGCACTCGGAAACTACCTCGCGGCGCGTTTCGCTCGCTCAGCTCAAGACACAGAAGATGCGGCCACGTTCTACGGTCGTGCGCTTGATCATGACCCGACGAACGAAGTCCTTCTCGAAAACGCGTTTCAGATGGAAACGATGTCGGGCAACTGGCCGAAGGCTATTCCGCTCGCCGAGAAGCTTGCCTCTAAGCATGAATCGCATCGCATCTCGCAGTTCCTGCTCGGCGTAACGTCATTCAAGGCGGGCGACTATGCGGAAGCAGAAGCCCGTTTCAAAGCTGGCGCGGAAAATCCAATCGGTGAACTCACCAGCGCCATCGCGCTCGGATGGACGCGCCTTGCAGCCGGTGACGTCGATGGTGCCTTGAAGGCGGTCGACCTTCCCAAGCAGCCGGACTGGGCACAGTTTTATCTGCGCTATCACCGCGCGTTGATCGCCGACATCGCGGGCCGCAAAGCCGTTGCGAATGCGGCGTATGAAAAGATGTTCCGTCAAGACAGCCGGACGCTTCGCACAACGCTCGCGTATGCGCGTCACGCTGCGAACGGCGGTGATTTCAAACAAGCGCGCCAGATCATGCGCGAACAGCTTTCGAAGGTTCAGGGTGATCCTCACCCGCTCGCCAAAGATATGCTGACGCGCATCAAGGATCGCGAAAAGACGCCGCTTCTCGTCAGCACGCCGCCTCAAGGCATGGCCGAACTGTTTTATGGTCTCGGCGAAGCGCTGGCCGGTGAAGGCGGCATCAGCCTCGGAACGATCTATCTGCGGTTGGCGCTCGACGCTGAGCCCGATCATGCTTTCGCGCTCGCCGCACTTGCCAACGCTCAGGAAGCATCCAAGCGTTACGCCGACGCGATCGCAACCTACGACAAGATCCCGCCGAACACCCCGCTGCAAAGCGCGATCGACATCCGCAAGGCATTCAATCTGAATTCGCTCGATCGCCCCGATGAGGCGAAAGCTATTTTGGAGCGCTTGGCGGAAGCCGATCCGAAAGATGTCCGGCCGCTTGAAGCGATGGGCAACATCCTGCGTGCGCGCAAGGAATACGCTGAATCGATCAAGTACTTTACGCGCGCCATCTCGGTGCTCGGCAAGAATGATCCGCGCTATTGGGGCTACTACTACGCGCGCGGAACATCCTACGAGCGTCTGAAGAACTGGACGGCGGCTGAAAGCGATCTGAAAAAAGCGTTGGCTCTCGCGCCGGATCAGCCGCTGGTTCTGAACTATCTCGGCTATTCCTGGGTCGATCAGGGTAAAAACCTGAAAGAGGGGATGAAGCTGATCGAGAAGGCTGTCCAGCTGAAACCCGATGATGGATACATCGTCGACAGCCTCGGTTGGGCGCATTTCCGGCGCGGAAACTATAAGGAGGCCGTGCGCTTTCTTGAGCGAGCCGTGGAAATAAAGCCCGAAGACCCGACGCTGAACGATCACCTTGGTGACGCGTTCTGGAAGGTCGGTCGTGAGCGTGAAGCCCGCTTCCAGTGGAGCCAGGCGTTGTCGCTCGAACCGGAGCCGGAAGACGTCGATAAGATCAAGGCGAAGCTCTTGCACGGGCTCGACGGTAAGGCAGAAGCTCACAAGGCGACGAACACGCGGCAGGTTCAGAGAACCGACACGCTACGTCGCCGAAGTGAAAACAAAACGCAGGGCCGCGCGGTCGAGTAGCTCTCGCTCTTTACACATGCAATGATCCTCGGCGGGCGCGCGTTGCGCCCGTTCGTGCATCTGCCGGTCTTCATCTAAGTCATGACAAAGACGGAATTCGCGCCCGCCAAAATCAACCTGACGCTCGAAATTCTCGGGCGCCGTGCCGACGGCTACCACGAGCTGCGAAGCCTTGTGGCCTTCGCAGAGACGGCGCGCGATGTGCTGCACCTCTCGCATGGCGACACCGGTGAAACCGTCGTAACCGGTCCCTTCGCGTCCGGGCTCACGGGAGCCAATCTGATCGACAAAGCCGTCGCTGCGTTCTTCGCCGCGGATGCATCGCCAGCGGGCAAAATCAAACTGAAGCTTGAGAAAAACCTGCCCGTCGCGAGCGGAATTGGCGGCGGATCGGCAGACGCTGCAGCAGCGCTCAGGCTGCTGGCTGAAACATTCTCGACGAGCGCGAACCGCGACCTCACGGCATTGGCCGCCACGCTCGGCGCCGACGTCCCAGTTTGCGTACGAAGCCGCGCAGCCATCATGACAGGCGTCGGTGAACAGATCGCGCCGATGGATCTACCCGAGACCCTTCACGCCGTTCTGGCCAATCCGCTCAGCGATGTTCCGAGCAACAAGACGGCGGCCGTCTTTCAGTCACTTGCCGCAAGCGCATTGCAAGCGCCGCCCGCGCCGCAACAGGTGCCGCGCCTTACTTCGTTCGACGATATTGCGAATTACGCGGCGGAGCGCGGCAATCATCTGGAAGCGCCGGCCCAAAAGATTATTCCGGAGATCGCACGCGTTCTTAGAGAATTGCGCAGCCTTGACGGCGTCAAGCTCGCTCAGCTTTCCGGTGCCGGTCCAACCTGCTTCGCGCTTTTTGAATCAGCGAGCGCAGCAGAAGCCGCAGCCGCCGATCTCGCTCGGCGACAACCCTCGTGGTGGATCAAGCCGACGCGGCTGATGTAATCCGCGCTCGCTTCAGTGCGACCGGCCGATGCAGAACTCGATGACAAGTTCGAGCGCATCTTTCTCTCGGCTTGCGGGGAAGATCGCTAAAGCATCCCGCGCAACGGCGCCGTAGGAACGTGCTCTCTCGAACGTCGCTTCGATGGCCTTGTGCCGCCGCATCAGAGCCACCGCCCTCTCGAAGTCGCCGTCTTCGATCTGCCCTTCAGCGATCGTCCGGTTCCAGAACCCGCGCTCGTCATTCGAACCGCGGCGGAACGAGAGGATCACCGGAAGCGTAATCTTGCCTTCGCGGAAATCGTCACCAACAGACTTGCCGAGATGCCCGCTGTCGCCGGCATAGTCGAGCGCGTCATCTACGAGCTGAAATGCAAGGCCCAGGTTTTTGCCGTAGGAGCGCAGAGCAGCCTGTTCTTCCGTTGGGCGCTGCGTCAGTGCCGCGCCGGATTCAGCCGCCGCTGAGAAGAGCGCGGCCGTCTTGGCGTTGATGATGGCGAGATAATCGTCTTCCGTCGTCGAGGTGTTCTTGGCGGCCGCAAGCTGCATCACTTCGCCTTCGGCGATCGTCGCTGCGGCGTTGGACATGATGCGCAAGACTGCCAGCGACCCGACGTCCACGAACATCTTGAACGCCTGACCCAGCAGAAAATCGCCGACCAGAACGCTCGCCTGATTGCCCCAGATCATGCGCGCTGTCTTGCGCCCGCGTCGCGTCGAGCTTTCGTCGACGACATCGTCATGCAGCAGCGTCGCCGTGTGCATGAACTCAACTGCCGACGCTGTTCGGATGTGCCCATTGCCGTCGTAACCGCAGAGCTTGGCGGACGCGAGCGCCAGCATGGGGCGCAACCGCTTTCCACCACTGTCGATCAGGTGATGGGCAAGCTCCGGGATCATATCGACCTCGGAAACGGCCTTATCGAGAATTATTCGGTTAATGGCTTCGAGGTCATCAGCAACGATGTCGAGCAACGGCTGGAGCTTCTGGCCCGTTTCGCGGACCTCATCGAGTGGAATAACGCGACCCAAGTTGGTCCCCATATTTTGCTTCGCCATGATAACATAAGACGATGCCTTGCCGGTACGCGGCGCGGCGTCCAAGTGTCATGTAGTCTTTGCCGCGAGGGGCGACATGCGTGAACTGGTTGCGACGAACGATTTTGTCCTTATCAGCTTCATCGAGGCGCTCCTCGCTGGAGAGAGGATAGAAACGCAGATATTTGATGGAAATATCAGCCTGATGGAAGGGTCAATCGGCGCATTTCCTCGAAGGGTTATGGTTGCGGATGACAATTGGCCGCGTGCCAGGCAGGTTCTGCGCGAGGCGGGGCTAGGGGAGTGGTTGATCGAACATGAACGTGGTTGAGCCGCTCATCGAGACCGGAATGCCGACGAGCGACGACCTGTTCCTGGGCGGCATACTGACGATCCGTCAGCCCCTACGTGGTTATCGCGCCGGTACAGATGCCGTTCTGCTTGCGGCGTCCGTCAGGGCTCACAGCCGCGCAGCGGGACCGGTGCTCGACGCTGGCTCAGGCGTTGGGGTTGTTGGCCTTTGTGTTGCCGCGCGGTGTCCGGAGGCCAACGTCACTCTGGTAGAGCGCGATCCCGCCCTGGCGTCGCTTGCCCGATACAACACGGACCGGAATGGCTTAACGGGACGCGTCACCATCGTAGAAGCGGACATAACGCGCGCGACGCCCGCCCTTCAAAGCGCGAACATCGCTTCGGAATCGTACGCGCTGGTTCTTGCCAATCCGCCCTACCATGATGAACGCCGCAGCACCGCCGCCGAAAATCCGTTGCGGGCCGCGTCGCACCAGATGCCGGAAGACACGCTCGACGCTTGGGCGCGTTTCTTGTGCCGAATGGCTTTACCGGGGGGACGCGTTGCGCTCATTCACAAGGCCGATGCGCTGCCGTCAATCTTGACCGCGTTCGAAGGCCGCTTCGGCGGCATCGGCATACTGCCGATCTACGCACGCGCAGGTGAGCCCGCCATTCGCGTTATCGTCGATGGCATCAAAGGCAGCCGCGCGCCGGCCCACGTGAAAGCGGGATTGACGTTGCACGGTCCGGATCAAGCGTTCGTGCCGGAAATCGAGGCCGTCTTTAGGGATGGGGCGCCGCTTCCGCTCTGAAACCCCGCCCGTGCCAGTTGCAATCGAACGCTGGGACTATATTTAGCCTCGGTACCCCGCCAAGGAGCTTTCTCGCATGTGGCCATTCTCGCGCCGTAACCCCGTTGTTCCCGTCCTGCGCTTCAACGGTCCGATAGGAATGGCAACGCCGCTGCGCCCCGGCCTGACACTCGCCTCGTACGCGAGCGCGATCGAGAAAGCGTTTTTGGCCTCGAAACTCCCAGCCGTTGCAGTCATCATCAATTCGCCGGGCGGCTCGCCCGTGCAATCGAACCTGCTGTTCAAGCGCATCCGTCAACTGGCAGCGGAGCAAAAGAAAACGGTCTACGTCTTCTGCGAGGATGTGGCGGCTTCGGGTGGCTACTATCTCGCCATTGCAGGCGATGAGATTTACGCCGATCCATCCTCAATCATTGGCTCGATCGGCGTCGTCTCGCGCAGCTTCGGTTTCGTTGATCTCATCAAGAAGGTCGGCGTCGAGCGGCGCGTCTATACCGCGGGCGCCAACAAGAACCAGCTCGATCCGTTTCTGCCGGAAGATCAAGAAGACATCGAGCGGCTGAAGGCGATCCAGAAGGACGTGCACGACGTGTTCATCGGCCTCGTTAAGGAGCGCAGGCTGGGCAAGCTGAAAGCCCCGGACTCCGAACTCTTCTCCGGCGCATTCTGGTCGGCAGCCAAAGCGGCTGAGTTCGGATTGATCGACGGTATCTCCGATGTCCGCACCCGGATGCGTCTGCTGTTCGGCGAAAAGGTGCGGCTAAAGGTTATCGAAGCCGAGAAATCCGGCCTTCTCGCGCGCTTTAGGCGCGCTCCCGGCGCCTCTCGGCTCACTACGCCCGGCCTTGCTTTTGCCGACGATCTGGTGTCCGCTGTGGAAGAGCGCACGCTCTGGTCGCGCTTCGGTCTCTAGCTCTCGCGGGAGGGCATCTCTATGCCTCCACTCATGATTCTGGCGCTCATCGGCGCCGCTGGTATTGCTGGTTACAAGGTCTATTCGAGCGTGGTGCAGCAAAACGCTTTGCGGCGGAAGCGAGCGAGCGAGAAGCGTCGCGCATCGACCCGCGATCTCGGAAGTCTCGAATGGGATGAAACCGCGGGCGTTTATCGGCCGCGCGTAAGCCGCGATCGTTGACCCACCCTCGCGCAGCACTCTTACGCGCCATCTAGCGCAGGTTCAGAGGGCCAGTACGCTGTAGCTGAATAACAAAATGGCTCAGTAGGCCGCGGCTTAGCCTGTCGAATTCGGGCTTTCGGCGCGTGACATGGGGCGTGCAACGCGTATATTGCGCGCGACTTGAAGCCGGAAGCGAAGAAATGTCAGCCACGACGGTCTCCAACAAGGCCGCACGCCCCTCCGTGCTGCGCCCCAAACAAGCCTTTCAGGATCTCATTCTCCAGCTCCAGACATTCTGGAGCGGTGAGGGATGCATCATCCTGCAGCCCTACGACATGGAGGTTGGCGCTGGCACCTTCCATCCCGCGACGACACTGCGCGCGCTTGGGCCGAAGCCTTGGAGCGCCGCCTACGTGCAGCCCTCGCGTCGTCCGAAGGATGGCCGCTACGGCGAGAATCCAAATCGCCTGCAGCACTATTATCAGTTCCAAGTCATCATGAAGCCGTCGCCGGCGAACATCCAGGAGCTCTATCTGGCAAGCCTGGATGCCATCGGCATCGACACGGCGATCAATGACATTCGCTTCGTTGAAGACGACTGGGAAAGCCCCACGCTCGGTGCATGGGGCCTTGGCTGGGAAGTCTGGTGCAACGGCATGGAAGTGTCGCAGTTCACATATTTCCAGCAAGTCGGCGGCTTCGATTGCAATCCCGTCGCTGTCGAAATCACATACGGCCTCGAACGCCTCGCCATGTACGTGCAGGGCGTCGACCGCGTGTACGACCTCAACTTCAATGGCCGCACCGATGACAAGCGCCTGAACTATGGCGACGTGTTTCTGCAGGCCGAACGCGAATATTCTCGCTACAATTTTGAATACGCCGGCACTGCCGCACTGTTCCGCCACTTTGATGACGCGGAACGGGAGTGCAAAGCGCTTCTTGAGCAAGGCGAAAAGGAAGACGGGCATCTGCTCGCGCTGCCCGCCTATGATCAGTGCATCAAGGCAAGCCACATGTTCAATCTGCTCGATGCCCGCGGCGTGATTTCGGTCACGGAGCGGCAGAGCTATATTCTGCGCGTCCGTGAATTGGCGAAAGCCTGTTGCGGAGCGTGGCTAAAAACCGAAGGAGGACGCGCGTGACTGATACGACACTCGGCTTGATCTCAATGGGCGTGCCGCTGCTCATCCTAGGATTCTTCATCCTGCGACGCTTGCCATGGGTGTTCGCGTTCTTCGTCGCCATGCTTGTGGTCGGCCTCGGCTACCTCGAAACAACCGGTTCAGTGAACGACATCGGTAAAGAAGTGCGTGCGAACCTGCCGGAAAGCGTGCTCGAACATATTTCGGCGCCTGCTGAAACCGCTCCGGCTCCGGCTGCAACCGCACCAGAACCTGCGCCAGAGCACGAGCACACCGCTCCCGCTGCGGCTGAACCGGCACCTGCGGAAGCGCCAGCACCCGCCGAAACACCGGCACCCGCTGAAGAAGCAGCACCGGCTCCGGCCGAAACGACTGCGCCTGCTGAATCGGCGCCGGAACACGAACACACCGCACCGTCAGACAGCACCACGCCTCCGCCTGCTGCGGAACCGTCGTCGCCGCCTGCGGCCTCGCCTTGATGCGCACTCTGCCCCGCAGCGGCTTCGTTGCGGGGCAGAGCTGATCGCCACTCGTTGAGATTTGATTTGAATGTCCGAATTGCTGCTTGAGCTTCTGTCGGAAGAAATCCCCGCGCGCATGCAATTGCGCGCGGCTGATGATTTGAAGCGCCTTGTCGTTGAAGGTCTGATAGCTCGCGGCCTCGAAACCGGAGAGGCACGCGCCTACGCAACGCCCCGGCGTCTGACGCTTGTCATCGAAAACGTCCCCGCGAAATCACCCGCGATTGCAGAAGAGAAAAAAGGCCCGCGCGTCGGTGCGCCCGAGAAGGCGATCGAAGGCTTTCTGAAGTCCGCCGGTCTTTCCGAAATCTCGCAGGCAACAGTCGTCACAGACGAAAAGAAGGGCGACTACTATCTCGCGAAGATCGAGCGCCCCGGTCGGGCTGCCGCTGAGATCATCGCTGAGACGCTCGCTGACGTAACAGCGAAATTCCCCTGGCCGAAATCCATGCGCTGGGGCAGCGCATCCTTTCAGTGGGTGCGCCCACTGCAATCGGTGATCTGCTTACTGGGCGGCAAAATCGTGCCCCTGGAAATCGCCGGACTACAATCAAATTCCGAAACTCGCGGACATCGGTTCCTCGGGCCGGGGCCGTTCAAAGTCAAAAGCTTCGCCGACTACCGCGAAAAGCTCGCGGCGCATCATGTGCTGCTCGACACCGAAGACCGCAAAGCCGCGATTGCCGAACAGGCGAAAACACTCGCCAAGCAGGCCAAGCTCGAACTGGTCGATGACGATGCGCTGCTGGCAGAGAACGCAGGACTGACGGAATGGCCAGTCGTGCTGATGGGCTCGTTCGACAAAGCGTTCCTGGACATTCCAGGCGAAGTGCTGACCGCTTCGATGAAGCTGCATCAGAAGTGCTTCTCGCTGCGCGATCCCAAAACGAAGAAGCTCGCGAATAAATTTCTACTCGTTTCAAATCTCGTCGCCACGGATGGCGGCGAAGCGATCGTTTCGGGCAACGAGAAAGTCATCCGCGCGCGCCTATCCGATGCCGCCTTCTTCTGGCAGCAGGATTTGAAGCATCCGCTTGGTGAGATGGCGGGCAAGCTCGCTGGCATCACGTTCCATCAGAAGCTCGGATCGCAAAAGGATCGCGTCGAACGCATCGAGCAGTTGGCGTTTGAACTCGCGGGCGCCTGCGATGCCGTACCGGAAGACGCGCGCCGCGCGGCAGGTCTGGCGAAGGCCGACCTCGTCTCTGAAATGGTCGGCGAATTTCCAGAGCTTCAAGGCTTGATGGGCCGCTATTACGCTGAAGCCGTCGGCACGAAGCCCGAGATCGCACGTGCCATTGAACTTCACTACAAGCCGAAAGGCCCAACCGATGTCGTTCCGCGCGCCGATCAGGGCGACGCGGTCGCTGCAGCCGTCGCGCTTGCGGACAAGCTCGATACGCTCGTCGGCTTCTGGGCCATCGGCGAAAAGCCGACCGGTTCAGGCGATCCCTACCAGCTCCGCCGCGCCGCACTCGGCATCATTCGCATTGTGCTGGAGAATGATTTCCGCGTGCCGCTGACGCATTACATTGCATCGGCTGAAGAGAAGCTCGCACCCGGTTCGAAGCCAACGGACGCGAAAGCCTCTGCCGCCGTGCAAAAGGATCTCCTCGCCTTCTTCGCTGACCGGCTAAAAGTCTTCCTGCGCGATCAGGGCAAGCGGCACGATCTGATCGACGCCGTGTTCGCACTCGGCGGACAGGACGATCTCGCGCTCATCGTTCGTCGCGTTGAAGCGCTCGATGCGTTCCTGAAAACAGATGACGGCGCGAACCTGCTCGCGGGCGTCAAACGCGCGGCGAACATCCTCTCGATTGAGGAAAAGAAAGATAAGAAATCATACGCAGGTCCGTACGATCTCAAGCTGCTTTCGGAAAAAGAAGAACTCGCGCTCGCCGCTGCAATTGAGGCGGTGAAGCAGGACACGGCAGCGGCGATCAATGTCGAGAATTTCGCGGGCGCCATGCGCGCACTGTCGGAGTTGCGCGCGCCGGTCGATCACTTCTTCGAAAAGATCCTGGTGAACGCTGACGATCCGAAAATCCGCGAGAACCGGTTGCGCGTCTTGGCTGAAATCCGAGCCGCGACTTTAAACGTCGCGGATTTCTCCAAGATCGCTGGGTGATCGCGCGAAGCTAGTTGTTCGCACCGCTGTTGGCTGAAGCCGGCGCAAATGCCGGCAGCATCGCGAGTTGCGGCTTCGATGCTGGCGCGCTCGTCTCGGAGAGGAACGCCGGCTTCATCGCAGCATCGAGCCAGCGCACAGTGATGTTCGCCGCGTAGGCGAACGTGACGATCGCGATCACCACGGCGATCGAAAGCGTTGCGATGTAAGCGAGGTATTCGCTGACTGCGGTGGACGCGACTGCTGCGCGCGGACGGTTCCCTCGAACGGGCCGCTGCGGCCGGGAAAGGCGGTGGTAGACGAAATCCTGTTTCATAGTTGAACCCGTTGCGCGTCACGCAGGCACTTATCTAGCGCGTTCAGATAACGATACGCTTTGAAATGGGTTTCTGTTCCGGCCGGATCCAGATGTGGATATTGCGACGAAAACGCAAACGCGATTCGCCGTGCCGATCAGCGCGTAAATATCAAATTTCTATAATGGCTTAGGCGTCGACCGCGGCGGAAGCGCTTTCGTAGGCGTCCGTCGCGGAAAGCCACTCATCCTCGGCCGCGGCCAGATCCCGGCTCAATTGCCCGCGCTCCAGAGCCGCTTTCTGCGCCCTCTGAGGATCGCTGGTATATAGCTCGGCATCAGCGAGAACCGCATCGAGCTTGGCGATTTTCTTCGCCAGCGTGTCGACCCGCTGTTCGGCAACAACCATGGTCTTCTTCAGCGGCGCGAGTTCCGCCCGTCGCTCAGCCGCCGCGCGGCGCTGATCCGCGCGAGACGCCCGATCATCCACGTTCGTGCGATCATCGCGCCGTTCCGAATTGCGCCCGCCGCGCTCTTCGAGAAGGAGCGTACGGTAGCTGTCGATGTCTCCGTCATAGGAAGACACCGCACCGTCACGCACGATCCAAAGCCTATCGGCTGTCGCTTCAATAAGATGCCGGTCGTGGCTGATCAGGATAACGGCGCCATTGTATTCCAACAGCGCGCGAACGAGCGCTTCGCGGCTGTCAACGTCGAGGTGGTTGGTCGGTTCGTCGAGAATGAGAAGGTGCGGTCCGTGAAAGGCGGTGATCGCCAGCAGCAATCGCGCTTTCTCTCCGCCCGACAAATTCTTGCAGACGGTATCAGCCTTCGCTGCGCCAAAACCAAACGTGCCAAGCCG
This sequence comes from Hyphomicrobium methylovorum, assembly GCF_013626205.1. Lineage (NCBI taxonomy): Bacteria > Pseudomonadati > Pseudomonadota > Alphaproteobacteria > Hyphomicrobiales > Hyphomicrobiaceae > Hyphomicrobium > Hyphomicrobium methylovorum. The sequence continues at coordinate 1,230,225 of NZ_QHJE01000001.1, read as the reverse complement.
CGTGCGCCGCTGTGCCTCCGTCGCGTCCGGCATCAGCTTCACGATGTAATCGTAGGGCGTCGAGTTTGGTGAGAGATCGTCAAGCTGATGCTGTGCGAAGTATCCCACATCCACTTTCTGCGCGCCGAACAGGTTGCCGGTGAGCGGCGCAAGACGGCCCGCGATCAGTTTGGCGAGCGTTGACTTGCCGTTTCCGTTTTGCCCGAGAAGCGCAATGCGATCATCGTTATCGATGCGGAGATCAATGCCGTTGAGAATAGCGCGTCCCGGCTCATATCCGGCGCTTGCCTTTTCGATGCGCAGCAGCGGGCTTGCGATTGTCTTCTGCGGATCGGGAAAATGAAATGGCACAACGCGGTCGTCGACCTGCGCGGCGATCGGCTGCATTTTCGCGAGCGCCTTCACGCGGCTTTGGGCCTGCGCGGCCTTACTGGCCTTTGCTTTGAAGCGGTCGATGAACGCCTGCAGATGACGGCGCTGCTCGTCCTGCTTTTTCATCAGCTTCAGTTCGAGCCGCTGCTTCTCGCGCCGCGTTTCCTCGAAGTCGTCATAGCCTCCCGCATAAAGCGTGAGCTTGCCTTTATCGAGGTGCAGGATCGCGCCGACCGCCCGGTTCAGCAGGTCGCGATCGTGACTGACGATGAGCACCGTGTGCGGATACGCCTTGAGATGGCTTTCGAGCCAAAGCGTTCCTTCAAGGTCGAGATAGTTCGTCGGCTCGTCGAGCAGAAGAATATCGGGCTTCAAAAACAGAACTGCTCCAAGCGCGACGCGCATCCGCCAGCCGCCGGAAAATTCCCGGCAGGCGCGCTGTTGCGCAGCGTCGTCAAAGCCGAGACCGGACAGAATGCGGGCTGCACGCGCTGGCGCCGAATGGGCGTCGATGTCCGTGAGACGCAATTGAATTTCGGCGATGCGTTCCGGATCGTGCGCGTGCTCCGCCTCGGCGAGGAGCTGAGCGCGCTCGGTATCCGCCGATAAGACCCATTCGATCAGGCTATCGTCGCCGCCTGGAGCTTCCTGCGCGACATGGCCGATGCGCGCATTGCGAGGGATGGAAATGGTGCCATCATCGGGCGCGATCTCATCTTTCAGCAGACGCAGCAACGTCGTCTTGCCCGCGCCATTGCGCCCGACAAGTCCAACCTTGTGGCCGGAGGGAATGGCGACTGTCGCGCCTTCGAGGATCGGTCTTCCCTCGATCCTGTATGTGAGATCGTTGATGTGCAGCATGGACTAGGCGAATAGCCGGTCCGCCTCCGCCTGTCACGGGGTCAGATCGATACGCCGAAGCGAGCCAGCATGGCGGACATGACGAGATAAGCGAGAAACGTCGCCCCAATCGAAAGCCCGAGGCTCGGCCAGAACGACATCCCGTGCGCCAGCAGCACCGAAAGAACGATAAACAGGACGAGCGACGGCAACACGTACCAGAAAATGCTGAGCGACAGTCTCGCAATGCGGTTCGTATCACCAGTCTCGCCGTAGAGCCAAACGATCGCGAGCAGCGACGTCAACGGGAGCGATGCGATGATTCCGCCGATCGCGGTTGACCGCTTTGCGACTTCGGAAATTGCTATGACAATCAGCGCCGTCAACAAAACTTTGACGGTCGCGAAAGCCATGGGCCTAACCGGATACGACGGGCTTCAATGTTTCAAACAGCAGCCTGTCGCGGATTGCCTTATCCGGAACGGCAAGGTGCGCGACGAACCACTCCTGCACCATCTTGCAAACCTGATCCGGTTCGCGCTTTGCGAGCAGCTTCGGATTGGAGAACACCTGCAGGTCTTCTTCCTTCCAGCCGAGCTTCGCCAGCTCCTTGATCAGCACGTCATAGTCGCTCTTGACGGCGGAGTCGTGCTTGACCGGATTGCTGTTGCCTTCCGAGATCGCGGCGAAAATCGCACCGGCCTGAGCGTTCAGCGCCGTCGCCGTTTCCGGTTTCTCCATCGTCTGCACGACGGCCGGGCTGGTCTCGCCCTTGGAAATGAATCCGAAGCATGCGCTGACGCTCTGCGCTCTGAGTGACTTCAGGTGATTGAGGAACGCCTCGGCGATGCCCTGCAGTTTTTCTGAGCTGGCCGAGAGTGCTTTTTCTGCGTTCTTCCGCCTGAGATCGACGAGTCCCTGCGCGAGCAAGGCCGCAACCTCATTGTCGGATTTCTTGTCGGCAACCAGCTTATTCGCGCTGGAAATCTGGTCAGCATACCAATCGGGATATTCCCGCTTCAGAAGCTCCCAGACCTCGACCTTCTGCAGCCGCTGATCAAGCGACGAACCCTCTGCGACAGACCCGCCAAGCGATGCTGGTGGCGGCTCCGGCGCGACCATCGCAACTTGCGCGTTCTTCGATGCATCGGGAGCGGCGGAAGGCACAGATGCGGTTGTCGTCGGTGCTTCGGGTGCAGGCGGTGCATCGTGCGCGGACGAAGACGGCGCGTCGGCCGCCGTATCCTCATGAGCAGCAGCGAGACCCATTTCCGCGCGAGCTTCGTTGACGTTTCCATCGCTCGACGTGGATTGCGCGTGCTCAGCTTCTGCGTGCTGCCCACCGTTTTCAGGCTGCGCGACAACAACCGGAGCATCGTCGGCGGCATCCTCTGATGAGCCGGACACCATTTCCATCAGCGGCTGATGATACGTTGCGAGTGCGAACGCGCCGCCGCCAACCATCATGATTGCAGCGCTCGCCAGTGCGAGCCGCTTGATGAGATTGCCATCGAAGCGCGAAGCCGTCGGAGCCGCCTGAACCGCAGCCGCATGCGTTACGCGCGCAGCGCTTTGAGGTGAGACCATTGCAGCGGGAGGTGCGGATGGCGCGGTGGCCTGCGCGCGCGGCGCTGGCGGCGCAGCAGGCGGAGATGCGGCGGCATCTTGGAATGCGGCGGGAAAGACCTGCGGCGCAGGCTGCCACTCGGACATGCCGGGCCGCCAGATGAGATCGCTTGGACGCAGGTAGCTATGAGCAACGAAGGTGCGCAACTCAACATCGGTCAACGGCCCGTGTTGCTTGCCATCTCGCGCGATGTACCACTGAATGTCGTCGGCTTGTCCGGTCATACTCGCTTCTTCAGACATCCGGGTTCCGCTAAGCCCCAGCCATTCGGCCACAGCCGTCGCATGCCCACACTGTTCATACGCAATTGCGCCCGTCAATCAGGCGTTTATGGGGTGAACGCACATCACGTCTCGCCTGCGACGTGCAACCATTTGAATTCCCGTCTCAGCGCTCCGCTTGCTGACGTGACCCCTCACAGCTATAAGCCCGCAATTCCCTCAGGAAACCGCAAAGCGAGGCAGCCTTATGGCCATCGAACGTACGTTCTCAATTATCAAACCCGACGCCACCCGCCGCAATCTAACTGGCAAGATCAACGCCGTCATCGAAGGCGCTGGTTTGCGCATCGTCGGGCAGAAGCGCGTACGCTGGTCCCGCGCCCAAGCCGAAAAATTCTATGAAGAACATAAGGAACGGCCTTTTTACGGCGAACTCGTGGAATTCATGACGTCAGGCCCGGTCGTCGTCCAGGTTCTGGAAGGCGAAGGCGCGATCGCAAAGTACCGCGAAGTCATGGGCGCAACCGACCCGAAGGAAGCCGCCGAAGGCACCATCCGCAAGCTGTTCGCGGAATCGAAGGGCTCCAATTCGACCCACGGTTCAGACAGCGCCGCGGCCGCCGCGCGCGAGATCGAGCTGAACTTCAAGACTGACGAAATCGTCGGCTAAGCACGGCACATCGGCCATCGACGGTGCGCAGTGGTTTCGATCTATCTCGGGAGCTACTCGAATGATCACGCCCAGCTACGTTCGCACGATGGCACGCTACAACACGTGGCAGAACGGCGGTGTCTACGATGCCGCCGCTCAACTCACCGACGATCAGCGCAAGGAAGACCGTGGCGCGTTCTTCCGGTCGATCCACGCTACGCTCAATCATATCCTTTGGGCGGATCAGATGTGGCTCATGCGCTTCGGCGCGGCCCAGCCGCCGCGCGGGGCTACGATCGCTGAGGGGCTCACACAATTCGAAGATTGGAATGCGCTCGTGAGCGAGCGCAAGCGCTTCGACGCGAACATTGAGGCATGGGCCGATAATCTCGACAGCTCAGAACTCAACGGGGAACTCACGTGGTTCTCAGGCGGCGCCGGGCGAAACGTGACGATGCCCCGGCCATTGCTGCTTGCCCACATTTTCAATCACCAGACCCACCACCGCGGTCAGGTGTCTGCAATGCTGACCGGCTTCGGTATCAGGCAAGGCATCACCGATTTGGCTATGGGACCGAATCTCTACGTCGAATGACGTTTTCGGCCTGCTCTCGAGTTCGCAGAGTGGACAAAAAATTGGACCGAGCGCGATGTGCACGCTCGGCCCTGTATGTTGTTCGTTTTCCTAGCTGCCTGCGGCGAACAGCATCCGCCGCGGTTATATGGCGCTCAGGCCGAAGCGACCCAACTACCGGCAACATATCCGAACGCGACTGCATCCGGGTTACGCCGCGCTGTTTCCACTAGCTTCTCTGGGGATTCGACATCAAGGCCTGCCAAGCCGCTGCCTTTAGCACTGCGGGACTTGGCACCCGTCAAAAGAAAAACGGGCTTGCCTAAAACGACTGTTCTTATCGACTCCATGGTCGGGGGGCCTCCTGGAGTTGTTTACAGTTTGCGATGCACCTCAAAGGACGCTGCGACTTTTGACTAATTCATTAACGTGCCACCACTATGACAGCATTAACCGCGACGGCATATCCGGCCTATTCGCACATGCGAGCCACTTACAACTCAACATGACTTTAAGTGAGCATTTCGTGAGAAATGCGCGATGACGCGCCGCGAAGAATGGCTGTGGATAACGCCGGATTCGAGCCAATGGCGCGCCTTCTGAGGCAATCACCTTTTTGTGAGGATGTGCAACCAAACAAAAACACGCGCCGGAATGCGGCGCGTGTTGGGTGATCTACGAATGCCTGCGGGACCTGTTAGTCCCGCTCGCGAATGCGGAAGTTCAGCCCGCCCTTCGGAGTAAGCGTAACCGTCGCGTTGAGCCGCGGCGGCATCTCGCCGACGTATTCCGGGCGGAAGCGGCGCAGAAGCAGCGACAGCGCCAGCGTGTTCTCCACCTGGCTCATTGCTCCGCCGATGCAAGCACGCTTGCCGCCACCAAACGGAATGTAGCTGTACTTCACCTGCTTCTTGGCATTGCCCGCCATCCAGCGCTCGGGCTTGAACGTTTCGGGATCTTCCCAGAACTTCGGATTGTGATGCGCGCCATACGCGAACAGCGTGACGCGATCGCCCGGATTGATCTTCACGCCACCGATCTCGTCTTCCTCCGTGGCAACGCGAATGATCCCCCAGATGGGCGGATAGATGCGCATCGTTTCCTGGATGACGGCGCGTGTGTACGCGAGGCCGGCATAGTCGGCTGCTGTTGGCGTTCGGTCGCCGTAAACCGCTTCGCCTTCCTGACGAATGCGCTCGAGAGCTTCCGGCCGCTGCGATGTCTCGAACAGCGCCCAGGCGAGCGTCAGCGCCGTGGTTTCGGTGCCGGCCCAAAGATACTGCTTCAGTTCGTCCGTCGCCTGTTGGCGATCGAATTCCGGAATGGACGGATCCGCAACCGCGTCTTCGATCATCTTCAGAAGCGTGCGTTCGCGTTCTTCGCGCGGATCAGCGCCGACGATGGACGGCGGGACGTTACCCCACGTTTCCATGGCCTTTGCGGTATCCATCTCGCTCAGTTCGAACACTTCGCCCGCCTGCTTGCGCAAGCGAATTTCGCGGTGGTTCATAACGTCGGTGTAGGTCTTCACGCACTTGAAGATGAAGTGCGGATTGAACGGCATGTCGCGGTCGAACAGCGCCTTGCAGATCATGTCCGCGGCGAGTGTCCACGTCTGCTCGACCATCTCAACGGTCTCGCCAGACTTCGCCAAATCAGCCCACAGCGCAGTCTTGGCTTCAATCGCCTTGATGAAATACGGAATATATTCCGCAAACATATCGGGATGGAACGCCGGCTGCTGCGGCATCCGAATTTTCTGCCAAAGCACGCCGTCATGCGTGATCATTGACTTGCCGAAAACTGGCCGCAATCCGTCGAAATACTTCACGTAGCTGTCGACCTTGGTGACGAGCACGTGTTTGAAATATTCCGGCTCTGAAACCAGGACGACTCGCTGGTTCGCCATGTTGACCGGGAGCACCGGTCCATAGCGTTCCATCATCTGCATCAGAATGCGCATAGGGTTCTGCGGATCGCCGCGAAGCAGCGGCGTGAGCTTGAACCAGATGCTCGATTCATCACCGAGCCCCAGTGTGTGGCTTGGCTTCGTTTCCATCAACTATGCCTCCATTCGGGAGCGGCGTACCATCGCTACGAAGCGCGGCCGTCGGCGCGTGCAGATTTGCCCGTGGTATCGCACAGGCAGTTCAACTCGCCGGATCTCCCTCTCCGGAATTTCTAGAATTACCATGCTTTGGGGGGTGGCTGTCCATGCGACTGCCAGTGCAGGGTAACCGAGCGGTGTTTTTCCATTTAATCGGTTACCGAGTACAGTGGCAGAGAGCTGTTAACATTCTGTTTCATAAAGATTTTGTCGCCTTCGCAGCGGGCATCTCCAGAGGCGACCAGGCGTAGCGCCGCCGGGTAAAGCACGTGTTCGGCACCCAATACACGCGCCCCGAGCGTTGCAGGAGTGTCGCAGCTGTCCACCGGAACAGCCGCCTGAGCGATGATTGGGCCGGTGTCCATGTCGGGCCGGACGAAATGCACGGTGCACCCGGCGATGCGCACGCCCGCCGCCAAAGCCTGCTCATGAGTGTGCAGTCCGCGGAAACTCGGAAGAAGCGATGGATGAATATTGATCATCCGATTGCGCCACTTCTCGACGAACGGCGCGGTTAGAATCCGCATAAATCCCGCCAGAGCCACAAGCTCGGCGTCGACAGCTTCAAGCGCTTCCTGCAACGACGTTTCAAACGCCTCGCGACTTGCGTGCCGCGTATGATCGATCGCGAGCGTGCGAAGGCCGCGCGCGTCCGCCCAGGCGAGACCCTCAGCGTCGGGACGATTGGAACCAACGAGCACGATCTCGGCCGGATAGTCAGCCGCCTGCGCGGCTTCAACCAGCGCCTGCATGTTTGAGCCGCGGCTCGAGATCAGAATTGCGGTGCGAATTTTCTTCGTCATGGCGGCGGTCTAGCAGAGCCCACGACGCGACGCGAGAGGCGTGCGAAATCATGCCAAACGGATCGACGGCCTCGGCGGGCTTATGCCAGCGCCAGAGCCCCGTCGTACTTCACGGCCCAAGCCTCGCCCTTGCCCTTGGCATCGGATTTTTCGCCCGTCGGCGGTATCACGTCTCCGATGACGACCGGATCTTCGCCCGCCGATTTGAGGGCGGCCAAAACTTCAGCCGAGCGATCCCGGCTCACAACGACAACCATGCCGATACCGCAGTTGAACGTGCGCAGGAGTTCACGCGGATCGAGCCGCCCTGTCTCGGCCAGCCAACCGAAGACTGAAGGCGCCTGGATCGCGGAAAGATCGATGCGGGCGGCCACATCGCCTGCCATCACGCGCGGCAAATTCTCCGAGAGGCCACCGCCGGTAATGTGCGACAGCGCTTTGATCGCCCCGGCCGGGCCAGAGCCGCCGGTCGCGCGGATCGCGGCGAGCAGCGGCTTGACGTAAATCCGCGTCGGCGTGAGCAGCGCTTCGCCGAGTGTTTGCCCGGCCGAGAACGGCGCGGGCGCGGCCCAATCCAGCCCGCTCCGTTCAACGAGCTTGCGTACCAGGCTGTACCCGTTCGAATGCACACCGGATGACTTGAGACCGATTAAAACGTCGCCCACGGCAATATCATTGCGCGGTAGAATTTCGCCGCGCTCGACTGCGCCGACAGCGAACCCGGCGAGGTCGTAATCGCCGCCGCGATACATGCCCGGCATCTCGGCTGTTTCACCGCCGATCAGCGCTGCGCCAGCCTGTCGGCACCCGTCCGCAATGCCCGCAACGACTTCGCGCGCGACGGCAACGTCGAGTTTTCCGACGGCAAGGTAATCGAGAAAGAACAGCGGTTCCGCGCCCTGCACGACGAGATCGTTCACGCACATCGCAACAAGATCGATGCCGATGGTCGAATGTGCGCCGCTTTCAATCGCGATTTTGAGCTTGGTCCCGACGCCGTCGTTCGCGGCGACAAGGATCGGATCGCGAAAGCCAGCGCGCTTCAGATCGAACAGCCCGCCAAACCCGCCAAGATCGACATCTGCTCCGGCGCGGCTCGTTGCCTTCGCCAACGGCTTGATGGCCGTAACAAGCGCATTGCCGGCATCAATGTCGACGCCCGCGTCGGCATAGGTCATGGACTGTGACGGCTTATCCCCGGTAGGTGGCATCGATCCTCGTGCATCGGCAGGCGTGAAGCGTTAAGTGATGAGCGTCGTAGATCGCACAGGCTAGGCTTGCGGTAAAACTCACTTTTGCCCCATTGCCAGCTACGACATGGGGGTCGTAGCAGCCCGACCGAACGAGAGCAACGAAGCCACTTGGACGCTCATCGCGGCCGGGTTTGGACGATAGGGGGAAAACCGGGGTGCACGCTGTCCGCAATGCAGCAATGGCTGTCGCGATGATTGCCGCGGTTTTCGGGCTGCACACGGTCGCGTCCAGCCCGCCCGCTGCAGCCGCTGCCGACGGGGTCTACACGGTTGGCAACTACCCGGTGGACGCGACGGCAGAGAATGCCGTTAACGCGAAGCAGCAGGCGCTGTCGGATGGGCAGCAGGCGGCATTCCGCGCGCTTCTGAAGCGCATCGTGCCTGTCACGGCGTACAAGCAACTTTCGAGCGTGAAGGACATCAAGGCAGCCAGCCTCATCTCCGGCCTGACGGTGCGTTCGGAGCGGAACTCGGCCACCGCCTATCTCGCAAATCTCGACTTTTCGTTTCAGGCAGACCGCGTCCGCTCGGAGCTTGCGTCGCGCGGCGTGCCCTACGTCGATCAACAGGCCCCAGCGATTACGCTGGTGACGGCACAGATGAGTGGCACACCGGCGGCCGTTTCAAACGATACCGGTGCATGGCGGCAAGCTTGGGCAGGCCTCGACCTGGACCACACCGTCACGCCGGCGCGAATGGCCGACCTCAAGCCGGAAATTCAAGCTGACGCGGTTCAAAAGCTGCTGGCTGGAAACGACGAGGGATTGCGCGCTTTGACCGCGGCATACAACTCAAAGCTCGTCGTTGCCGCCATCGCCGAACCCGACAAAGCGGCCCGCCGTCTGACGATCACGCTCGCAGGTCGTGACGCTGTCGGCCCCTTGCTGTTGAAGCGCGTCTATCGTGTTTCGGACGGAGACTTCGATTATTCAGCGCAGCTTGCCGCCATAGTCGCGCTCGGCGTGCTTGAAGGACGGTGGAAGGCCATCAAATCCGCAGGCGAGGCACACCGGGCCGCCGCGGCGGCCGCTGCGCCGGTCTGGGAAGCCGCAACGGGCGGCAATGGCGAAGACGTGGCCTTGGTCGCTGAGTTCGTTAATAGCTCACAATGGGACCGCATTCGCACCCAGCTTCTCGATACCCCGGGCGTTGACGCGCTGAATATTGAAAGTGTGTCGGCGAGCAATGCCCACATTTCCCTCCAGTTTCCGGGCGGCGCGCGGGGCCTCGCAAATGCCCTCGGGAGCCGGGGAATAAGCCTGATGGACACAGGTTCGGGCTGGGTCCTTCGCCCAAACTATTGAAATTCAAAATAATTGGATTGGCATTTCGGTCACGCGACAGCGGGGCCGCCTGTATATTGTGCAGGATGTGCTCGACGGGACGAACCCTCAGAGGCTAGTTAGCTAGATCGCGGCGCCCTGGAACGGCGCGCGCACAAGTCGTTCGCAGCAATACGGGAAGATTTTCGGCGTGAGCATTCCAAACCTGATTACGCTCGGCCGCGTGATTCTCGTTCCCGTGGTTTTTTGGTTGCTTTTGACGGGAGAGATCCAGGCCGCCTTTCTGGCGTTTGTCGTCGCCGGCATCTCCGACGCCGTAGACGGCTTCCTCGCCAAACGCTTTGGCTGGGAAACGGAACTCGGTGCCTATCTCGACCCGATTGCCGACAAGCTGCTTATCGTCTGCATCTTCATTGCGCTGGGCGTCACCAACAGTCTGCCGTCCTGGCTGGTGATCCTCGTCGTCTCGCGCGACGTGTTGATCATCATCGGCGTGGTCCTTTCCTGGCTTCTCAACCATCCAACTCCGATGAAGCCGCTGGCCGTCAGCAAAATGAATACCGTCGCGCAGATCGTGCTTGCTGGCACCGTACTGGCGGACGAAGCCTTCTCGCTGAATTTCAAAGGCCCGGTTCAGTTTCTCACCTTCCTTGCGGCGGTGACGACGGTAGCGTCACTCGCTGCCTATCTGCGCATCTGGTTGCGCCACATGACCTACGAATCGTCTGACTCGAAAATTTGAAGCCTGCGCGCTGTATCTCGTATCCGCCTTGACCATGAAGGATTGATCGAATGCTGATCGAGCGGCACGCGCTATTCTGGCTGGCGACAGCACTTCTGTTTGCCTATCTCGTTCAGTTGCTGGCACCCGTGCTGCTGCCCTTCGTGATCGGCCTGACACTCGCTTACTTTCTGAACCCAATCGTCGATGCGATGAGCCGCATAGGCATACCGCGCTGGGCTTCATCGATCCTCGTGCTTGCGGTTTCGTTGTTTCTCATCGGCTTCGCACTGGTGTTCATCGTCCCGATCCTTGTGCAGCAGATCGCCGATTTCGTTGAAGCCGCGCCGCACCAGATCGAACGGCTGAAGGCCTTGGCCGAGGCAAACGCGCGCGAGTACCTCGGCGCGCGATATCCGCAGGCGGAGGCGACCGCCCGGTCCGCAATCGAGGCGACATCGTCTGCGCTGCCCGCGTTGCTGGCGGGCGTTGCGCAGAGCATCTGGAATCAGGGCTCAGCAGCATTCAACTTCGTTTCCGTCGTTCTCGTTACGCCGATCGTATTCTTCTACACGCTGAAGGACTGGCCAAAGCTCGTTGCCAAGGTCGATTCCTGGCTGCCCCGCGACAACGCAGAAGAGCTGCGTGACCTCTCGCGCGAAATCAATCATCGCGTTTCCGCTTTCATCCGCGGGCAAGGCGTCGTCTGCATTATTCTCGCCTGCTATTATGCGGGCGCGCTCAGTATCGCTGGTTTGCAGTATGGTCTTCTCGTTGGACTGTGCACGGGGTTGGCGTCATTCATTCCCGTGGTCGGCTGGTCGGTCGGCACGCTGACGGCTGTCGGTCTGGCGATCGTGCAGTACTGGCCGGATACGATCTCACTTCTGATCGTTATCGCGATCATGCTCGGCGGGCAGGCGCTGGAGTCGGCAGTCCTCTCTCCAAACATCATTGGTTCGGAAGTCGGGCTGCATCCCGTCTGGCTCATTTTTGCACTGCTGACGTTCAGCTATCTGTTCGGATTTTTGGGGCTGCTTGTCGCCGTGCCGGTTTCCGCCGCAATAGGCGTGCTCGTAAGATATGCGATCAGGTCTTACCTGGCGTCGTCCGTCTATCGTGGCAACAACAGCCCAGCATAAGTACCGCTCAATCTATGTCGACACAGCCGGAGCAACTCGTCTTCGAACTTCCACATCGAACCGCGATGGGGCTTGAAGATTTTCTCGTCTCGGATTCGAACGCTGCCGCAGTCAATCTGATTGACCGTTGGCCGGATTGGCCGGTTGGCGCGGCCGTTCTTGTCGGACGCGAAGGCAGCGGGAAAACGCATCTCGCAAGCATCTGGGCTTCGCGCGCGGGCGCCGTCGCGGAGAAGGCGTTGTCGATCACGCGCGAGCGGGTGCCAGAACTCGCGGACGGCGGCGCAATCCTGATCGAGGACATTGGGGAAACGGCTGACGAAGCCGCGATCTTCCACCTGCTCAACCTCGTCCGTGAACAGCGGCTCCAGGTCCTTCTCACGTCCAACGTCGCACCAGGCGAACTCGCCGTGCGGCTTCCCGATCTTCTGTCCCGCCTCAAGGCGCTCCCGATGGCATCCATAGAAGCGCCGGACGACCAGCTTCTGCGGGCCGTTCTGGTTAAGCTCTTTGCGGACCGCCAACTGAGCGTCGAGCCGCATATTATCGACTATGTCATTGTGCGGATGGAGCGTTCGCTGCGCGCGGCCGAGCGGTTCGTGGCCGAGGCAGACCGGCAGGCCCTGGTCCTTCAGCAGCGCGTTACCCGTCCCGTCGCGGCCGCCGCCCTGGACAGTTTAGGGTACTGAATGCCGCGCCCGGATGTTACGTTTCTGCGACAATCCTATGCAATCCTGGAGTCTGAGCTTATTTCTTTGGGTCGGAGCTTCTCCAGTCATGACAACGGCGAAACAGCGAAACGTGCTTAAAGTCGAAGCCCAGAACATCCCCGAAGGGGCCGACCGCTTCTACAACCGGGAGCTTTCCTGGCTGCAATTCAATCGCCGTGTTCTCGAAGAGGCGGGCAACACCAGCCATCCGCTGCTCGAACGTTTGCGATTTCTGTCAATTGCCGCAGCAAATCTCGACGAATTTTACATGGTCCGCGCGGCGGGCGTGTACGGCCAGATCCGCGCTGGCATCACGACGCTCTCACAGGACGGCCTGACCCCGATCGATCAGTTGGCGGCAATCAACAAATTCGCCGCGAGCCTCATCGCCGACAAGCAGGCGTCCTGGCAGACGCTGAAGACCGAGATGAGCGCCGCCGGAATTTCCGTATTGCAGTCGGACGAATTGACGAAGTCCGATCGCAACTGGCTCGAACAGCTGTTCCTCAATCGCATCTTCCCGATCCTGACGCCGATCGCTGCCGACCCTGCCCATCCGTTCCCGTTCGTTCCGAACAAGGCGATGACCGTGGTCGTCGAACTGGTGCGCCATGCCGACGGAAAAACGATGAACGGACTGATCCCGATCCCGGGACAGCTCGAACGCTTTATCCGTCTCGAATCCGATCCGGATAAGCCGAAGGAAATCCGCTTCGTTCGCCTCGAAAGCGTCATCGGCCTGTTCATTGGCGAGCTGTTCTCAGGCTTCGAAATCAAGAGCCAGGGCGCGTTCCGTGTTCTTCGCGACAGCGATCTCGAGCTTCAGGAAGAAGCCGAAGATCTCGTTCGGTCTTACGAAAGCCAGCTCAAGCGTCGCCGGCGCGGAAATGTAATTCGTCTCGAAATCGAAGCGCGCATGTCGGAGCGTTTGCGCAAATTCGTTCTCGAAGAGCTGGAAGTCCGCGACGAAAGCGTATTCGTAAAGGACGGTATCCTGGCGCTTGCAGACGTCGCGCAGCTTATCGTGACGGATCGCCCTGAGCTTCTGTTCAAACCGTTCCCGATCCGCTTCCCCGAACGTATTCGCGAATTCAGCGGAGACTGCTTCGCGGCCGTCCGCAAGAAGGACATCGTCGTCCATCACCCCTACGAGAGCTTCGACGTTGTCGTGCAGTACCTGCGTCAGGCAGTTGCCGACCCGAACGTCATGGCGATCAAATGGACGCTCTATCGCACCTCGCGCGACAGTCCGATCGTGCAGGCGTTGAAGGAAGCGGTCGAGGCAGGCAAGTCCGTTACCGCCGTCGTCGAGTTGAAGGCACGCTTCGACGAAGCCGCGAATATCCGCTGGGCGCGCGATCTTGAAAGCGCGGGCGTTCACGTCGTCTACGGCTTCACCGAATTGAAGACGCACGCCAAGCTCGGCATCATCGTGCGCCGCGAGGGCAGCGAGCTGATGACGTATTGCCACATCGGAACGGGCAACTATCATCCGCAGACCGCGCGCATTTATACGGACCTGTCGCTCTTCACGACGGACCCGGTCATCGCCCGCGACGTCTCGCGCATCATGAATTTCGTGACGGGCTACGGTGAGCCGTCTGAGCTTGAATGCATGGCGGCAAGTCCGCACGGCATTCGCAATCGAATCATGACGCATATCGCGCAGGAGATTCAGAACGCCAAGGCAGGGAAGCCGAGCGGCATCTGGTGGAAGATGAACTCGCTGGTTGATCCGCAAATCATCGCAGCGCTCTATGACGCAAGCGCCGCAGGTGTGCCGATTGATCTCGTCGTGCGCGGTGTTTGCTGCCTTCGCCCCGGCATTCCGGGGCTCTCAAGCAACATCCGTGTAAAAAGCATCATCGGCCGCTTCCTTGAGCACGCACGAATTTACTGTTTTGGAAATGGCGAGGCCTTGCCTTCCCCCAACGCCGCCGTCTACATCAGCTCCGCCGACATGATGCCGCGTAATCTTGATCGGCGCGTTGAGGCAATGGCACCTGTCAAAAATCCGACGGTGCACGAGCAGGTGCTGAATCAGATCATGGTCGCCAATCTCAAAGATAATCAGCAGAGCTGGCGCGTGAACAGCGACGGCAGTGCAACGCGCCTGCAGCCGGGGCCTGGAGAGGAAGCCTTCAACGCCCACAAATACTTTATGACAAATCCTTCGCTTTCCGGCCGCGGGAAGTCCTTGAAGGAAAGCTTCCCGCAACGTTTCAACCAAAAGGGTTGAGGCTGAGCAACGCGTGACCCGATGGATGGAAATATCCGGTGCCAATGAACGCACCGACGAAATGGAGCCCATCGGGGTCATCGACATCGGATCGAACTCGGTCCGGCTTGTTATCTATGAGGGTGCGGTTCGATCCCCAACGCCTGTCTTCAACGAAAAGGTTCTTTGCGGTCTCGGCCGCTCAGTGGCGACAACAGGAAGCCTTGGAATTGAAGCGGTCGAGCGCGCTCTTTCGGCACTGGCGCGCTTTAGCGTCATCGCCCGAATACTGGGCGTAAAGAATCTGCGCGCCATCGCCACGGCTGCGGTGCGCGATGCCCAAAACGGCGACGAGTTTATTGCCCGCGGTGAAGCCGCACTTGGCGTCGATATCGAAGTTCTTTCAGGCCAGAAAGAAGCTCTGCTCGCAGCCCAGGGCATCATGATGGGCTTCGTCGACGCTGACGGTATCGTCGGCGATCTCGGCGGCGGCAGCCTGGAAATCATCGATCTGGATCACGACAAGCTTTGCGAAGCGGTGACGCTTCCGCTCGGCGGCCTTCGCCTCATCGACGCAACCTCGAACAAGATCGACCGGGCGACGGACATCATCGACGGCGCGATCAGCGCCTTGCCGTGGCTCTCTCGCGGTGAAGGCGGCACGTTCTACGCAGTTGGCGGAACGTGGCGCTCGCTCGCCAAGATGCACATGGATTCCATCAATTATCCCTTGCGCGTGATGCAGGGATATAAGCTGTCGCTGCGCGAAACCCTCGATTTTTGCGAGCAGTTCCGTAAAGCGAAGAAGCCGCTTGATCTCCCGAACATCTCGGGCGTAGCCCGCGCCCGCCGCGAAGTCCTGCCGTTCGGCGCAATCGTTCTCGAACGCCTGCTTCGGCGCATGCAGCCCAAGCAGATCGTGTTCTCCGTCTTCGGTATCCGCGAAGGTTTGATCTACGGCCTCTTGCCGCCGCATGAGCGCCAGCGCGATCCGCTGATCAGTTTCTGCGAAGACTATGCGGCGCTGCGTGCACGCTCGATCTCGCACGCTTGGGAGCTGTGCCGCTGGACGGACCTGCTCTTCGCCGATCCCGCTCTCGAGGAAACGGCCGACGAACGGCGCCTGCGCCACGCAGCATGTCTTCTGTCAGACGTCGGCTGGCGCGCGCATCCCGATTATCGCGGCGAACAGAGCGTCAATACGATTGCGCACGCGGGCCTGGGCGGCGTCGACCACCAGGGACGCATCTTCCTGGCTCTATCCGTATTTCACCGGCACGAGGCCTCGGAGGACAGCACCGCACAGCTGTCCGACCGTTTGCGGTCGCTCGTCAGCAAGCGCGTTCAGAGGCGCGCCAAGATCCTGGGCTCGGCAATCCGGGCAGCCCATATGCTATCGATCGGGATGTCCGGAATTATCGATCAGACCCCACTTTCGTACGAGAACGACAGCCTCGTCCTCACGATCCCCCGGGTTTACGCTGATCTCGACGGGGAGCGCGTCCGCCGCCGGTTCGGGGCGCTAGCGAACATGCTCGGAAAAAAGCTGGAAATCAGAATTAGCGACTGAAGAGGCAGTAAGCCTCGCTTGCAGCGCCCAAAAGTCTGGTAGAGTGCGTAAGGCGAACTGCAGGAACGATGACGGCCTCCATGGCGGAAGACCTCTACGAAATACTGGGCGTCTCGCGGCGCGCGACCGAGGATGAAATCCGCAGTGCGTTCCGCAAACAGGCCAAAGCCAGCCATCCTGATGTCAATCAAGGCAATGCGGCTGCGGCAGAGCGTTTCAAGAAAATCACAGCCGCGAACGACATCCTGAGCGATCCCGAGAAGCGCCGGCAATACGATGCTGGCGAGATCGATGCCAAGGGCGACCCCCGGCGGCCCCAATGGAGCCAACAGCCGACAGGTGGTCCTCGCCGCGGCGCGCAATATACCCGTGGCGCGGGCGCGGGCGGGGCCGGCGGCCCAGGTGGTCCCGGCAGTTTCGACGACTTCAGCTTTTCCGATATCTTCTCCGACGTCTTCGGAAGCGGCGGAGGCATGCGGCGCGATGGTCACGGCTTCGCGACGCGCGGCCAGGATCTGCGCTATTCGCTGGAGATCGATTTTCTCGAAGCGGTCCTCGGGGCCAAGAAGCGCGTAACGCTCCCAGACGGTGGCGTGCTCGACCTGACGGTGCCCGAAGGCGTGACTGACGGGCAGGTGCTGCGACTGAAGGGCAAAGGCACGCCGGGTTCGCCGGGCTCCGAAGCGGGTGATGCGCTCATTGAGATCAAGGTTCGTCCGCATCCGGAATTCCGGCGCGAGGGCGAAGACATTCTGCTCGATCTGCCGATTACGATCGATGAAGCCGTGCTCGGCGGGCGCGTCGAAGTGCAGACGCCGTCGGGACGCGTGCAGCTTACGATTCCTAAGGGCACCAGTTCAGGCAAAACGTTCCGCTTGAAGGGCAAGGGCGTGCGGCCGAAAGGCGGTGCGGTCGGCGATCAGCTTGTCACGGTCCGCATCGTCATGCCGACCGAAATCGACGACAGCCTCTCCTACTTCTTTTCGGAATGGCGCCAGAAACACAGCTACGATCCCGGCCGGAAGTAACTCCATTAGCGCTGATCCGCGACCGTCATCCTTGGCCGAATGAGCGCAGCGAATGCGGGTGGAGGTCCAGCGCAAGACTCGGCGACGCCGTCGAATTCTTACTGAGCGGCCACGGCGGCAGGCACCGCTCGGACCTCGCCTTTGACCAGCGTCAACGCCAGCTCGCCACGCTTGAGTTTCAGCGCCGCCTCTCCGAACAAAGCCCGGCGCCATCCCTGCAAAGCCAGAATATTGGCTTCGTCCGACGTTGCCAGCCGCTCAAGATCGTCGCTATCGGCAATGATGCGAGGCGCAACGCCGTGCTCGGCAGCGGCCGATTTCAGCAGTACTTTCAGCAATTCCAGCGTCGCGCTCGCCTGCGCAGAAAGCGCTTCATTGCGCTCGATCTTCGGCAGCGTCTTGGGATCGCGCGCCAAGCCCGCGTTCACCGCTTCGATAATTTCCTTGGCACGCTGCGAACGTGCAAATCCGTCCGACAACGTACGAAGTTGCCCAAGCGCCTCGACGCTCATCGGAACCTGATTGGCGATGTCGTAGAGTGCATCATCACGAAGAACACGCCCGCGCGGCACGTCGAGCGATTGCGCCAACCGTTCGCGCCACGCCGCAAGCTCGATAAGTACCGCCAAAGATTTCCGTCCTTTGACGCGCAGTTTGAGACGCTGCCACGCGTTCTCCGGGTCCGTGTCGTAAGTGTGCGGATTGGTCAGAACAGACGCTTCTTCCTGAAGCCAGGGCGTGCGCTCAGTCTTGTCCAGCATCTGCTTGAGATGGACGTAGACGTCACGCAGGTACGTCACATCCGCGAGCGCATAGTCGAGTTGCTTCGCAGAAAGCGGCCGCCGGCTCCAATCCGTAAAGCGAGACGACTTGTCGAGGTCGGCGCCAACCGTCTTCTTCACCAGATTGACGTAGCTGATGCTGTCGCCGAAGCCGCAAACCATCGCCGCGATCTGCGTATCGAAAATCGGCGTCGGCACGACCCCGGATTTCAGAAATACGATTTCGATGTCCTGCCGCGCGGCGTGAAACACCTTCACCGTGGAAGTGTCGGCCATCAGTTTATAAAACGGCGCCAGATCGAGGCCCGGAGTCAGGGGGTCGACCACCGCTTCCGCTTCCGGACCAGCGAGCTGGATGAGGCAAAGCAGCGGCCAGAACGTCTGCTCACGCAGAAATTCCGTGTCGACCGTGACGTAGTCACTTTTGGCAAGCGTCTCGCACAGCGCTGAAAGCTCGGACGTGGTGGTGATCATGTGCATGGAGTGACGCCTATAGCGTATCGTTTTTGTATTGTCGCCATCGGCGTGGTCGCGATTTTCCATGTTTGTGAATCGATCGGGCGCCCCTGCTACACCGTGTGGGTTTCGCATTGGCTCCGCCGGGCCATCGGCGGGTAGGCCTTGTGCCCTGCGCCGATCCGTCCGCTACCCGTTCGATCCTTGACTTTCCGCGGCCCTCATGCGCTTTTCGCGGCGATTTCCACCCATGTCGAGCGAAGGGTTATCCGGCCATGGCCGAGGCTAAGCTGCATCGTTACCGCACGCACACCTGTGGCGCTCTCAGAAAAAGCGACGTCGGCACCGACGTCCGCCTTTCAGGCTGGGTGCACCGTGTGCGCGACCACGGCGGCGTGCTGTTTATTGACCTTCGGGATCATTACGGCCTGACGCAGGTTGTCGCCGATCCGGACAGTGCAGCGTTCAAAACCGCAGAGCTGGTGCGCTCGGAATGGGTCATCCGGATTGACGGCAAGGTGCGCGACCGCCCGGCGGGTACGGTTAACGCCGATCTGCCGACCGGTGACATCGAGCTATACGCCACCGAAATCGAAGTTCTGTCGTCCGCGAAGGAGCTGCCGGTTCCGGTATTCGGCGAGCCCGATTACCCCGAGGATTTGCGCCTGCAGTACCGCTTCCTTGATCTCCGGCGTGAAACGCTGCACGCGATCATCATGAAGCGGCTTGAGATCACGCGCTCCATCCGCAACCGCATGCACGAAGCGGGCTTCAACGAATTTCCGACGCCCATCCTGACCGCGTCGAGCCCCGAAGGTGCGCGCGACTTCCTCGTGCCGAGCCGCATCCATGCGGGCAAGTTCTATGCCCTGCCGCAGGCTCCTCAGCAGTATAAGCAACTGTTGATGATCTCGGGCTTCGACCGCTATTTCCAGATCGCGCCTTGCTTCCGCGATGAAGACCCGCGCGCCGATCGCCTGCCGGGCGAGTTCTACCAGCTCGACGTTGAAATGAGCTTTGTCGAGCAGGAAGACGTGTTCCAGACGATGGAGCCGGTTCTCACGGGCCTCTTCGAAGAATTCGCGAACGGCAAGCCGGTCACGAACAACTGGCCGCGCATTCCCTACGACACGGCGATCGCCAAGTACGGCTCGGACAAGCCAGACCTTCGCAACCCGATCGAGATGGCGGACGTAACTGAGCACTTCCGCGGCTCGGGGTTCAAAGTCTTTGCCGGTATGATCGAGAAGGATGCGAAAGTTCGCGTCTGGGCGATACCCGCACCGGGCGGCGGCAGCCGTGCATTCTGCGACCGCATGAATTCCTGGGCTCAAGGCGAAGGCCAGCCCGGCCTCGGCTATATCTTCTGGCGCGAGGGTGAAGAGGGCGGCGCTGGCCCCGTTGCCAAGAACATTGGTCCGGAGCGGGCAACCGCCATCAAGACACAGCTCGGCCTGAAGGATGGCGACGCCGTTTTCTTCACGGCAGGCAATCCGGCGAACTTTTACAAGTTCGCAGGCCTTGCGCGTGACCGCGTGGGCCAGGAGCTGAAACTTATCGACGAAAACAGGTTCGAACTCGCATGGATCGTCGATTTTCCATTCTACGAGTGGAACGAAGACGAGAAGAAAATCGACTTCTCGCACAATCCGTTTTCGATGCCACAAGGTGGCAGCGAAGCTCTCGACGCTGCAACAACGGATGAAGCACGCCTGAAGCTCAAGGCGTATCAGTACGACATCGTCTGCAACGGATATGAGATTGCCTCAGGTGGCATCCGTAACCACAAGCCGGATGCGATGATAAAGGCGTTCGGCATTGCGGGCCTTGGACCCGAAGTTGTCGAGCAGCGCTTCGGCGGCCTCTTCCGTGCGTTCCAGTACGGGGCCCCACCGCATGGCGGCATGGCGGCAGGCATCGAACGTATCGTCATGCTGATCACCGGCGGAAAGACGGTTCGCGAAGTTGCGCTGTTCCCGATGAACCAGCAGGCGAACGATCTGCTGATGGGCGCACCGAGCGAAGTCGCCCCGAAACAATTGCGCGAACTCTCCGTCCGCATCGTCGCGCCGGAAAAGAAGGCCTGAACGACGCGGCCTTATGAGAAAAAAATCGGCGCCCGTCCGGTTTCGGAGGGCGCCGAGTTGTTTCGCGAGTCAGGGACTAAACGATGCGCTCCCAGCATTGAGGAACGCGAAACCAACAAGACGCTTCCGGCCAGGTCACGGCCTGCGTCATCTGCCAAAATACGTGCATCGCACATTGCGCGCCAAACAACTCCCCGTGCGCGAAATCACCCGCTTTTGTGAAAACCCGTGATCGTTCGTCTCTCGACCTGCGTCCAACGGCTGGCGATCGCTGCGGCCAGATAGCGAGCCGCGACCAATAGAGTCTGGCGAGCGGGCGTCGATGGGACTAGGAACGAAAGGCGGTCACGAGCATGGAAGAGTTAGCGGAATGCGTATTCTAATCCTCGGAGCGGGCGCCACTGGCGGCTATTTTGGTGGCTTCCTGGCCAAAGCGGGCGCTGACGTCACCTTTCTCGTCCGTCCGCCGCGGCGCGACCGCCTGATGAGCGACGGACTGGTTATCGAAGCTGCGGATGGCACGCTAACGACCCCGGTTCATGCGGTCACGGCTGAGAACCTTGCGGGACCGTATGATGTCGTGATCGTAAGCGCCAAAGCGTTCGATCTTGCCGGAGCGATTGAGGCAATCCGTCCCGCCGTCGGCAAGCAGACGATGGTTCTGCCGGTTCTGAACGGCATGCGCCACCTGGACGATCTCGATACGGCATTCGGACGCGCGCACGTGCTTGGAGGCACCTGCCACCTGAGCGTTGTGCTCGAAGCCGACGGTCGCATCCGCCTTTTGAGCGGGTATGCATCGTTGACGCAGGGGCCGCGCACGCCGGGCCAAAAGGCGGCATCCGACAGGATCGATCAAGAACTGCTGCGCGGCGGTTTTGACGTGCGCCACCCTGACGACGTCGTCGGTGCGATGTGGGAAAAATGGGTGCTGCTCGCAACGCTGGCCGGTTCGACGTGCCTGATGCGCGCCTCTATCGGCGAGATCGTCCGCACCGACAACGGCGAGAAAACAATCACCGGTATGCTCGACGAATGCTGCGCCGTCGCCGAGGCCAGCGGCCATAGTCCGCGAGATGCCACGATGCAGATGGTTCGGCCAACGCTGACGGATCCAACCTCCGATATTTCCGCATCGATGCTGCGAGACATTCAACGTGGCAATAGAATTGAGGCCGATCACACTATCGGAGATCTTATCCGCCGCGGCCGCGAATTAGGCGTGCAGACGCCGCTGCTCAACATCGCGTACACGCACATGCAGGCCTATCAAAATCGGCTGACGGCGTCTGAAGCGCCACGCCAATGACCGCTCAAAGATGACCGCGATTTAATTTCGCTTTCCTCAGCCGAGGCAACACAATCGGCCATTAGCAACGTGGAAAGCGTTCGATGCTCCGTTCGATTGTCTGCGCTCTTGCGCTTCTGATCGCTGTGCCTTTCGCTGCGATTGCTAGACCGGCCCCACACGCAGACCTCTGGAACGGGAAAGACATCGCTTGGCGCGACGTGCGCTCCGGCATTTCTGAATCGGCTCAAACCGGCCGCCCTGCAATCATGGTGTTCCACACCACGTGGTGCTCGGTCTGCAAGCGCTTCCGCCTTTTATTCAAGAATCCGGAAATCGTTGCAGCCTCGAAAGACTTCGTGATGATCCTCGTCGACGCGGATGTCGATCGCGAGGTGAATGGCATTTTCTCGAAAGACGGAAACTACGTTCCGCGCACGATTTTTATGGATGCAAACGGCAAAGTTTCGAACACGCTCGTTGGCCGCGACCGGCAATATCCCCATACGCTGGACGTCGACAGGCCCGATGAGCTCCTTGCGCTGATGAAGAGGGCGCGGGGTCTCGGCGGCACTGCGCCAAAAGCGCCGCCTTCCACTGAAAGCCGGACTTAGCTAGATCTGGTCGTCTCTGAACTATCTGCGCCAAAAGGAAACGATTGGCGGATGGTCACGAGTTGCGCTCCCCGGCGCGACCCGGCATAAGACCCCTCAAGGCGGACGTGGTGGAATCGGTAGACACACAGGACTTAAAATCCTGAGAGGGTGACCTCGTGAGGGTTCGAGTCCCTCCGTCCGCACCAAGAAGCACGGGGAGCACTCCGCTTTGGCACAGAAGACCGCATTGATCTCGGGTGTAACCGGGCAGGACGGAGCTTACCTTGCGCGCTTCCTGCTCGATAAGGGATACGTCGTACACGGCATAAAAAGGCGCTCGTCCTCGTTCAATACGCAGCGCGTCGATGAACTGTATCAAGACCCGCACGACCGCGAGACATCGTTCTTTCTGCACTACGGCGACTTGACCGATTCAACGAATATCATTCGTTTGCTGCAGGAAACCCAGCCTGACGAGATCTATAACCTCGCCGCGCAGAGCCACGTGCAGGTCAGTTTCGATACGCCGGAATATACGGCCAATGCCGATGCTGTCGGTGTGCTGCGCTTTCTCGAAGCCATCCGAATTCTCAACCTAAAAGACAAGGTGCGCTTTTATCAGGCGTCCACATCCGAACTGTACGGCAAGGTGCAGGAAACGCCGCAAAGAGAAACGACACCGTTCTATCCCCGTTCGCCCTATGGCGTTGCCAAGCTCTATGCGTATTGGATCACGGTGAACTACCGCGAAGCATACGGAATGCATGCTTCGAACGGCATTCTCTTCAATCACGAAAGCCCGATCCGCGGCGAGACGTTCGTCACTCGAAAAATTACCCGCGCCGTCGCACGTCATAGCGCCGGTCTGCAGTCGACGCTTTACCTCGGCAATCTCGACGCCAAGCGCGATTGGGGACACGCAAAGGACTACGTCGAAGGCATGTGGAAGATCGTTCAGAACGATCAGGCGGACGATTTTGTGCTCGCGACAGGCGAAACGCATTCGGTCCGCGAGTTCGTCGAGCGCTCGTATCAGGAAATCGGAATTACCATCGCTTGGAACGGCACGGGCGTAGATGAAACCGGATGCGACAGCGCCACCGGTAATGTGATCGTGCGCATTGATCCGCAGTACTTCCGCCCGACCGAGGTCGACTTGCTGCTGGGCGATCCGTCAAAAGCGCGCGCTCAGCTTGGCTGGCAGCATAAGGTCACGTTCCCCGAACTCGTGAAGGAAATGGTGGCTTCCGATATCGCACTGCTTGAGAGAGAAGGCTGGCGCAGCACCATCAACGAATAGCGTTGCGGCGCATAGGTTAAGTGCAACCGCGCGATCACACTTCAAGGACCCGGCGATGAGTTTCGAACTGAGAAACAAGCGCGTGTTTGTGTCGGGCCATCGCGGCATGGTCGGGTCTGCAATCGCACGGCAGCTGGCGTCTGAAGACTGCGAAATACTGACGGCAAGCCGGAGCGAACTCGATCTCCGCGAACAAAGCGACGTCCGCACTTGGTTCGAACGCGAAAAGCCGGACGCTGTTTTCCTTGCTGCTGCGAAGGTTGGCGGCATCCTGGCCAACGACACATATCCGGCAGAGTTTCTCTACGACAACCTCGCGATTGAGACGAACGTCATCGACGCCGCCTTTCGCTCGGGCGTTCAGAAGCTGCTCTATCTTGGCTCATCCTGCATCTATCCGAAGTTCGCACCCCAGCCGATTCCGGAAAACGCACTTCTAACCGGCAGCCTCGAGCCGACCAACGAATGGTATGCGATAGCGAAGATCGCCGGGTTGAAACTCTGCGAAGCCTATCGCCGTCAGTACGGCGTCGATTTTATTTCGGCGATGCCGACCAATCTCTATGGCCCGGGCGACAACTACGACCTCGAGAAAAGCCACGTCATTCCGGCTTTGCTTCGCAAGGTCCACGAAGCAAAAAAGTCTGGTGCGGATCGCATTGTAGTCTGGGGAACGGGCAGCCCGCGGCGCGAATTTCTTCATGTCGATGATGCAGCGAGTGCGGTCGTACACCTCATGAAGACGTATTCTGAAGCAGAGCACGTCAATGTGGGGAGCGGCGAAGATATTCCCATCATCGATCTGACGCATCTCATTTGCGAAATCGTCGGTTTTGAAGGCCGCATCGAAACGGATACGACCAAGCCGGATGGCACACCGGGCAAGCTGTTGGACGTGTCTCGCTTGAGCGCGACGGGCTGGCGTCCGCGCTATGATCTGCGCTCTGGTCTTCGTGATGCCTACGACTGGTTCAAAGCCAATGAAGCGACGGCCCGCTTGAGCACGTAGAAAAAGAGCCTCAAAAGGTCAGAGCCCAACGATGGCTGAAGATCGGCGAACAGAACCGATTAGCATCGGCGTTATCATTCCGGCGTTCAATCGCCAGAAAGACTTGCTGGTGGCCGTTGCCTCGGTCGCCGCGCAAACGCTGCGGCCCGATCGTCTTGTTGTCGTCGACGATGGATCGGAGCCGCCCTTGCACTTGCCGCAGGATGTGCTTGGCGGCCTCGACGCTCACATCATTCGCTTTACGGAAAATCGCGGTCCATCAGCAGCTCGTCAGGCTGGATTGAACGCTCTTTCGACATCTCACGTGGCCTTCCTCGATAGCGACGACACCTGGGAGGAAAACAAGCTCGCGACCCAAGTCGCTTATCTCTCCGGTCTTGCAAATCCAGAGAAGACAATTGTCGCGTGTGGATGGTGGCCGGTAAGTGAGGCAGGCGAGCGAGCGTCACCGAAAGTGCCGCGTCCGAGTAGCGAGATTGCAGATTTCTGCGGCGGTTGCTGGTTCAGTCCCGGCTCGACTGTATTAGCGCCGCGCCAACTTCTGCTTGATGCCGGTGGTTACGACGAACGCCTGAGAAGGCTTGAAGACCTCGATATCTTCATCCGGTTGGTGAGCCGCGGAGCAAAACTTGCCGTGGCGCCAGTCGTCGGCGCGCGCATTCGCCGGGGAGGCAACGCTCGACGACGCGACGTCGATCCTGCGGCAGCGATATTGAGGCAGAAGTACCTCGCATCGGGATCGGACCTCACGACTTCGGCACATAGGCGAAAGCTAAAGGCTTGGCTTGCGTTGGAAGAAGCCGCCGCCGCGATGAATGACGGAGCTTATGTTCGTTGTGCCGAACGATTGGTGCGCTCGTTCGCTCTTGTGCCGCGTGTCCGGCTTCATCTCCACGACTGGTGGCCGACTGATAAAGTCGCGTAAGTCGCACGCGCTAAAATCCGGACAGCACGCCGCGCCATTTCGCCCAAATCGCAGCGCCTTATGAAAGCTCTTGCGCAATCGGCGCCGCGGCTTGCTTTCACTCGAAAGACGGTATCATCCCGCGAGTTCGTCGCGCTCTTTGAGAAGTTCATCGAGTTGGGCTTGCTGCTTGTTAATCCGGTCTGCAGCAAGCTCATCGTTGGCGGCTCCTGAAAAGCCTGCTGCCTGCTCCACGAGTTCTCGAAGGTTGGCTCTGAGTATCGCGATGCGCTGGTCGATCTCGGCTAGACGTTCAGTATCGGCCATGATGCCTCCTGCTTGAAGTTTTGGCGGACGGTGTCGCGTCCACGTGCGCGGGTTCAGTCGAGAACGTGCCACTTCTTCAGCCAGGCCGTCATTTCAGCCCACGCCTCTTTAGCAACGTCTTCTCGATAGCTCGGCCGATAGTCGGCATGAAAGCCGTGCGGCGCAGATGGGTAAATTTTGAATTGCGCCGTCTTGCCCGCTGCAGCAAGCGCGGCCTTTATCGCTTCGACTTGCGCAACCGGAATGCCCTTGTCCTCGCCGCCATAAAGGCCGAGCACCGGGACCTTCATCTCGCTTGCGAGTTCCGTAGGACTTTTCGGCCAGATCGTTTTCTGCGGCTCTGGATCGACCAGCGAACCATAAAACGCGACGCCCGCTTTAATCTGGCTGCTCGCCGCGCAGTATTCCCAAACGGTTCGCCCGCCCCGGCAGAAGCCGATGATGCCGATCCGAGAAGCGTCGCCGCCCTGAGCCACGGCCCAGCGGACGGCGGCATCGAGATCGGAAATGAGTTCCGAGTCCGGCTTCGAGTTGACGAGCGGCATGAGTTGATCGACGCCACTGATCTTTGCGAGATCGCCCTTGCGGAAATAATAGTCCGGCGCGACTGCGAAGGCGCCAAGCTTGCCAAGCCGCCGCGTGACATCCTTGATGTACGCATGCAGCCCGAAGATCTCCATTGCGACGAGCACGATGGGTGGCTTCGCAACAGTCTCCGGTCGCGCAAAATAGACTGGCATCTCCCCATCCGCGACTTTCGCGAAAGCGTCGCCCGCGGCCAAGCCTGTCGTGTCGGTGGTGACCACGTCAGCCATCACCGGTCCGGCGGCGAGCGTATAGCCTGCGGCCGCTGCCGCGGATGCGCTCATGAATGTGCGGCGCGAAAGCGGATGCGAGGCGGAAAGCCCAACGATGTCGGATGCAATAGAATTATCGGATGTCATGCGTCACTCCCGGTGCCAATTGGGTTCGCAACGAGCGAAGCGCATCTTAGGCGGCGGAGTGGGGCGATGTCATGCCCGATGCAGACGTTGGCCGAAAAGAGAAAGAGCGGCACCTCTACTGAGATGCCGCCCTTGCATTGTGCATTGAGAGCGCGAGCGAAGATTATTTCTTCACGCAAGCATGAGTGGTTGCATCCCACTTCATGTCTTTTGCCTTCTTGCAGTCCGCTTTGGTCTTGGGTGCGTCAGCAGCATACGCGACGTACGGAGCCGATACGGAAAACAGAACGCCTGCGAGCACTGCGCCACGAATAATCTTGGAAACCATCTAACATCTCCTTCGCGTTTCAAGGACCGTTTCGTCCTGTGCCCGCTAAATACTCCATCCAAAGCGTCCGCTCCCTTACGATTGCTATACTTATCCGTAAGGTCACCGCACGTTGTAGAATCCGTAGGAGTAGCTTCTGTTTCGGCAATTTTTCATCTTTTTGTACCAACAATGAACCAGCAAAAACCGTGCTGTTCTGGAGAGATCTAGCCTCCGGCTGCGCCGATACGCCCATCTCCGCGGTAGGTTCTGGCTCCTGCCAATGATTGTTGCCGTTTCGCCCTTCGTCTAAGACACAAGCCTCAGACATCAAGGCCACATTGGCCGATGCAGAAAACCAGACGAGGGAGACGAACGAAGGATGAAGCTTGTACGCTTTGGCGCGATCGGCGCCGAGAAGCCCGGCATGGTCGACAACAACGGCACAATTCGCGATCTATCCGCTCACGTGCCGGATTTTTCAGGTGCTCATCTCGCGCCAGAAGCGTTGGCAAAACTGCGGGACATCGATCCGGCAACGCTTCCTAAAGTTCCAGAGGGCACGCGCCTTGGTCCGCCTGTCGCGGATACGCATAACTTCATCGCCATTGGTCTCAACTATGCCGACCATGCCAAGGAGACCGGACAGGAGCTCCCGAGCGAGCCGATCCTGTTCAACAAGGCGACGACGTCGATCTGCGGCCCGTACGACGATGTGATCTACCCGAAAAATTCGCGCAATATGGATTGGGAATGCGAGATCGCATTCGTGATCGGCGCGCGCGCAAGTTACGTCGACGCGAAGGATTGGGCGAAATACATCGCCGGCTACACCATCTGCAACGACGTCTCTGAACGGAAATTTCAGGTCAAGCGCAATGGCCAATGGGTGAAGGGCAAATCGGCCGAGACGTTCGGCCCGATCGGACCCTGGCTGGTGACACCTGACGAACTGACCGACCCGCACAATCTTGCGATGTCGCTCGACGTCAATGGTGAACGCAAGCAAACCGGCTCAACCGCAACGATGATCTTCAAGATCCCGGAGCTGCTGGCCTATGTGACGGAATTTATGGTTCTCGTACCCGGCGATATCATTACGACGGGAACACCTCCCGGCGTCGGCAGCGCGAAGAAGCCGCCGGAATATCTCAAAGTCGGCGACGTAATGGAGTTGAGTATCGATCGGCTGGGGACCCAGAAACAAAAGGTCGTCGCCATTTCTGGCTAAGCGTCGCGAATTTTAAGACCGACTGAGGGGGCGTGGCGATAACGCCCGCCCTCGGCGACGCCTGCGCCGAGCTAGGTTCGATCTGGCTGTTGTCGACGTGGATTATCAGACTGATCGCAACCGAGAGCGCCGCCAGGAACGGAACGAAAAAATAGCGTGAGCCGCACATGGCCGGGTCCTTGCTCGGAAGCTCTGCACACGAAGGATCGAAGATACGGAAGGGATCGAGAATCCCAGCAGCATCGAATCAACTTCGATTCAACCCGACGTATACTGATGGAGCAAGTGTCGCAAAGCCACTATGCTTCGCCGTCATCGTAATCCCCAGGCCGAGGAAAAGGCCTGTTGAAAAGATCGGGCCTTGGGCGCATTGCCAGACGCTCGCGAATGAGATCCCAGGATTCCGGATCATTCAGGTCTAAGCGATCCAACTCATTCCGCACTAATTTCAACTGATCGCGCAGATCTTGCTCGCCAGGGCGCAGGCCGTCATCGAATTGCGCCGCATGTTCAATCTGTTGGATCAGGTTGTTGACCAGATCCAGTTCCGGAAACAGCAGGTAGTGCGCCTGATCCTCGCCGACGTAATCGTGCGCCCGGTCAAGAACAGCCTGCTTGAGTTTATGGCCGCCGGTCTGCGCCCGAAGCCGGTTGTACGTTTTGGTGAAATCCCGTTCCCAATCCTGTTCGAGTTCGCGAAGCAGCCGTCCCAGAACGCCGTTGTGCTTGGCATGTGCGTCGAGCGCGCGCCAAGCTTCGATGATGGCTTCCTTCGCGCCGGGAGCCGCGAACCGCTGGTCGACGATATCGGAATTCAGCCCGAACGCGCCAAGAAGTTCATTCCGATAGGAATGGAACAGCGCAAGCTGCTCCTCGGGACTCATAGCGGGAGGCAACGAAGGGCTCGGCTTTCCCAGTTGCTTCGGCTGGTCTGCGGTAAGCCTGGGTTTCTCGGCATCAAGCCGCCCGCCATCCTGCGGAAGCCGATCCGAAAGACGCGCACGTTCGTATCTGAGTTCGCGGGACTCAGGCGCGGTCGCGCGGATAATCAGCAGCGTTTCATAGAGCGCCGGGCGAATGTAGTAGCGATCTTCGATCTTCAAGTCAGGCGCCACAGCTTTCACCGTCGCGCCAGCATTCATCACGCGCCGAACGAGACGCGCATCGTCTTCGTCGCTGATTTCCGACAGCGTCACCATCGACGTGAAGCCATCGGTTTCGCGAATTGGCTCGAGAGAATTGAGCACGATTTCGGAATGCTCTTTCGGATGCGGCGCAAGCGCAGCCGAGACGAGCTGATCGAGCTTGGCGCGTTCCTTCGCACCCGCATCCGCCTTGAACTGACGGTCGACGACGCTCGAGAGATATTCGCGCAACTCGCTGCGAACCCGGTAGCGTTCCGGATTGTGGCTCAGCGTTTCGACGGCTCCGATATCGGCACCTGCCGTCAAAACCATACGCACGCGTTCCGCTGACGAGCGCTCCATCGCGCTCAGATCCGCAAGCGCCGAGAACCCATCATCGTTCGTGATGGGTCGCAGAGCCGTCAGGGTAAGCCACGCCGTCTCATAGGGTTGCGCACCAAGCGCCGCGTTGATCGTCGCTTCGAGTTGCGCGCCGGAGCGGGCACGGAAGCTCGGAATGTCGGAAAGCGGCGAACGCACCGCGTTGGCGCCAAACAGGCCCGACATGAAAATCAAGGCGTCGAGCCCGATCGCAATTGCAAGCGCCAGATAGGCAAGCCGGTTGCCATCCTGGAACGCATTGATCGTCACGACGAAGCGATGCGCTTTGTCATCGCGCGAAAGCTCGATCCGATTGATCTCGGTGCGCAGCGCGTCAGTATCGCCACTCGGCAGCGCGCTATCGGAAA